>JAGWTH010000060.1 GCA_028868995.1 Burkholderiales bacterium
CGCAAGCAGGTCGGGGCGATGCTGCAGGAGTGGGACCGCCGGTTCCCTGGCCGCCTCGACAACATGCTGCACGCCCTGCAGAACGTCGTGCCTTCCCACCTGGCGGACCCGGCCCTGTACGACTTCAAGGGGCTGGTGGCGACGGGCGAGGCCCGGCCCGACGGCGACCGGGCCTTCGACCCGGAGGAGTTCCCGTCGGCGGGCGCCCTGCCGACGCTCCAGGTCATCCGCATCTGAGGCGCGGCGCCGCGTCGGGAGCTTCGATCGTGCGCCTGATCCGCATCCTGGCCCTGGCCGCGACCGCCTTGCTGCTCGGCGGCTGCGCCGGCACCTACGTCCTGGACAACGAGGTCCAGTCCTTCTCGCGGCTGGCCGGCCTGCCGGCCCAGCCGACCTACCGCTTCGAGCGGGCGCTGTCGCAACAGATGGACCCGGCGCAGCCGGCGCTGGAGGCCCTGGCCGACCCGGCGTTGTACGCCGCCGGACTGCGCCGGGACGATGCCCACCCGCACTTCACCGTGCAGGTGTCGGCCCGGACCGAGCAGGTGCTGTCGCCCTATGCCGACCCCTACTGGGGTCCCTGGGGCTGGGGCGGCTGGGGTATCGGCTACGGCGGCCCGCGCGGCGCGGTGGGCTTCGGCGGACCCTGGCCGGCCCCGAACACCTACTGGTACCGGCGCGAGGTCAGCGTCGTCGTGCGCGAGCTGCCGGGAAACGAGCTGGTCTACGAAACCCACGCCGCCAACGACGGCCCGATCCTGGACAACCGGGTGGTGTTGCCGGCGATGTTCCAGGCGGCCATGCAGGGCTTCCCCACCCCGCCGCCGGGGCCGCGGCGCGTCGACGTCCAGCTCGGGGGCCGACCGTAACCAGATGCGCGGCCGGTTGGCTTCGGCCGGGCGCTCCCTACAATGGAACGCATGGAAGCCACTCGCATCATTGCCGTGCGGCATGGCGAGACGGCCTGGAACGTGGACTCGCGCATCCAGGGCCAGCTCGACGTCCAGCTGAACGACACCGGGCGGTGGCAGGCCCGCAGGGTGGGGCTTGCCCTCGCCGGCGAACCCCTGCGCGCCGTCTACTCCAGCGACCTGGGGCGGGCCCACGAGACGGCGCGCGCGATCGGCGAGGCCGCGGGCCTGGCCGTGGTGGCCCATCCCGGGCTGCGCGAGCGCCGCTTCGGCATGTTCGAGGGCCGCACCTTCGACGAGATCCAGCAGACCTGGCCCGAGCACGCGCAGAACTGGCGCCGCCGCATCCCCGAGTGGCAACCGCCCGAGGGCGGCGAATCCCTGCTGGAGCTGCGCGAGCGCGTGCACCGCACCGTCAGCGACCTGGCCTCGCGCCACTACGGCGAGCTGATCGCGGTGGTGGCGCACGGCGGCGTGCTGGACACCCTCTACCGCATCGCCACCGGGCAGGAGGTCAATTCCCCGCGCACCTGGCAGCTGCCCAACGGCGCGATCAACCGGTTGCTGTGGACGCCCGAGGGTTTCACGCTGGTGGGCTGGTCGGACACGCAGCACCTGGAACATGCATCCTTCGACGAAAACACCTCTTTCTGACGACCTGAAACGGCTGGTCGGCCAGCCGGTCTCCGCCATCGACACTCCCGCGCTCGTCGTCGACCTCGACGCGATGCTGCGCAACCTGGGCCGCATGGCCGAATTCGCGCGCAAGCACGAGATCCGCTGGCGCCCCCACGCCAAGATGCACAAGAGCTCGGCGATCGCCCGGCTGCAGCTGCAGGCCGGCGCCGTCGGCGTGTGCGTGCAGAAGACCAGCGAGGCCGAGGCCATGGCGGCCGGCGGCGTGCACGACATCTTCATCAGCAACGAGGTGGTGGCGCCGGCCAAGCTGGCCCGGGTGGCGGACCTGGCCTACCGGCTCGCGGCCGCCAAGGGGCGGCTGGCGATCGCGGTGGACAGCATGGAAGGCGTGCGCCGCCTGGCCCAGGCCCTGAACGAGCGCCGGCGCGGCGCCGAGGCGGGCATGATCGACGTGTTCGTGGAGATCGACGTGGGCCAGGGCCGCTGCGGGGTGCGCCCCGGCCGCGCGGCGGCGGAACTGGCGCAGGAGATCCGCCGCCACGCGGCGCTGCGCTTCGCCGGGCTGCAGGCCTACCACGGCAAGGCGCAGCACCTGCGCACGCCGCAAGGCCGGCGCGACGCGATCGCCGGCGCGGTGCAGGACGTGCTGGAGACCCGCAGGATGATCGAGCAGGACGGGCAGCCGGTGCCCCTGGTGACGGGCGCCGGCACCGGCAGCATGGTGTGCGAGGCCGCCAGCGGCGTGTACGGCGAGCTGCAGGCCGGCTCCTTCCTGTTCATGGACGCCGACTACGCCGCCAACGAGCGCGACCCGGCGCAGCCGGCCTTCGAGCACGCCCTGTTCGTGAAGGCGCAGGTCATGAGCAGCGGCGCGCAGCACGCCGTCTGCGACGCCGGCCACAAGAGCCACGCCATCGACTCCGGCCTGCCCCGGGTGCTGGCCCTGGAGTCCACCGGCGAACTCGAGTACCTCAATGGCGGCGACGAGCACGGCATCCTGAAGCCCGCCGGCGGCAACCGGCGCGTACCGCGTCTGGACGAGACGATCTGGCTCATCCCGGGCCATTGCGACCCCACGGTCAACCTGCACAACCTCATGATCGGGGTGACCGGCGGCCTGGAGAAGGGCCGGGTCGACAAGATCATCCGGGTTGATGCCAGAGGCGCTTTGACCTGAGCGGCACCAGAATCGGGGAATGCAGCTGTCCCCGAGCCAGGTCATCGTTCTCGCGACTCCGGTCTTCTTCCTGCTGATCGGGTTGGAATACGCCTGGGGCCGCTGGCGCGGCCGCGACACCTACCGCCTCAACGACGCCGTCAACAGCATCTCGCTGGGCATGCTGAGCCAGGTGAGTGCGGTGCTCACGCGCCTGTTCCGCATCGGCATCTACAACGAGGTGTTCGCGTGGGTGGCGTTGTGGCACAACGACGCTTTCTGGACCTCGATCCCCGGCTGGCTGCTGGCGCTGCTGTTCTACGACCTCTGCTACTACTGGCTGCACCGCGCCGGCCACGAGGTGGCGGTGCTCTGGGCGGCGCACGTGGTGCACCACCAGAGCCAGGACTACAACCTGTCCACGGCGCTGCGCCAGACCAGCACCGGCGCGCTGCTCGGATGGATCTTCTACCTGCCCATGGCCGTGGCGGGCGTGCCGCCGCTGGTGTTCGGCGTGGTGGCGCTGATCGACCTGCTGTACCAGTTCTGGGTGCACACCGAGCAGGTGGGCAAGCTGGGCTGGTTCGACCGCTGGTTCTGCTCGCCGTCCAACCACCGCGTGCACCACGCGGTGAACGACCGCTACCTGGACCACAACTACGGCGGCGTGCTGGTGGTGTGGGACCGGATGTTCGGCAGCTTCATCGAGGAGGGCGAGAAGTGCGTGTACGGCACGCGCGCGCCGCTGGAAAGCTGGGACCCGCTGTGGTCCAACCTGGAGGTGTACTGGGCCCTGGCTCGGGACAGCTGGCATGCGCGCTCCTGGGGCGACAAGCTGCGCGTGTGGTTCAAGCCGCCCGGCTGGCGGCCGGCCGACGTGGCCGAGCGCTTCCCCAAGCCGGCGTTTTCCATGGACCGCGTGCGGCGCTACCACCCGCCGATGACGCGCGGGCTGAGCTGGTTCGCCGGCGCCCAGTTCGTCGCGCTGCTGTTCGCGTCCCTGCTGTTCCTGTGGTTCTCCGACTCGATGCCGCTGGAGCGCTCGATCATCTGGCTGGCGGCGCTCACCGCCTCGCTCTGGGCCGTCGGCGTGGCGATGCAGGGGCGCCTGGGCATGCTGGAGGTGCTGCTGGTGCAGGCCGCGGCGCTGGCGACGGCGACCGCGGCCGACGGCTGGACCGGCGCGCACCAGGTCTTCAAGCCGCTGGCGCTGGTGCTGGCGATCGCCTTCGCGGCCGCCCGGGCCGGCCGGCAGGGCACGGATCGCTCCTTCACGCGCAAGCTGCTGGCCGCGCTCGTGCTGTGCCTGGCCGGCGACGTGCTGCTGATGCGGCCGGGCCTGTTCATCCCGGGGCTGGTGGCCTTCCTGCTGGGGCACCTGTGCAACCTGGCGCTGTTCCGCCAGGGCCAGCGCTGGTTCCCGAGCCCGGCCGCCCTGGCCTGCACGCTGGTCGCGGCGGCGGGGATGGTCGCGTTCCTGCTGCCCCACCTGGGTCCCGTTCTGAAGGCCGCGGTGCCCGCCTACGCCCTCGTGATCGCGCTGATGGCGGCGCAGGCGATCGGCCGCGCCACCGTGCTGCGCGACGCGGCCTCGGCGGGGGTTGCCGTGGGGGCGGGCTTCTTCATGCTGAGCGACACGCTGCTGGCGATCAACCGCTTCGCCCAGCCGCTGCCGATGGCGTCGTTCTGGGTGCTGGCGACCTATTACGCGGCGCAGATCCTGATCGTGCACAACGCGCGGCCGGGCGCCGTCGCGGACCGGGACGGTGCGGGCATCCCCGGCGCCGTCCGCGGCGCCGCCTGACCGGCGCGCCTCAGCCCTCGAACAGCCCGCCTTCGCGCTGCGGCGGCACCACGCCCAGGTGGCGGTACGCCGCCATGGTCGCGACCCGCCCGCGCGGCGTGCGCTGCAGGTAGCCCTGCTGGATCAGGTAGGGCTCGATCACGTCCTCGATGGTGTCGCGCTCCTCGCCGATGGAGGCCGCCACGTTGTCCAGCCCCACCGGCCCGCCCTCGAAGCGGTGGATCACCGCCTCCAGCAGCTTGCGGTCCATGATGTCGAAGCCCAGCGGGTCGACGTCCAGCATGGCCAGCGCCTTCTGCGCGATGCCCTGGTCGATCCGGCCCGTGCCCTTCACGTCGGCGTAGTCGCGCACCCGGCGCAGCAGGCGGTTGGCGATGCGGGGCGTGCCGCGCGAGCGGCGGGCGATCTCGCTGGCGCCTTCCTCGTCGATCGGCGCGGTCAGCAGGCCGGCGCTGCGGTGCACGATGCGGGCCAATTCCTCCGCCGTGTAGAACTCCAGCCGCGCGACGATGCCGAAGCGGTCGCGCAGCGGGTTGGTCAGCATGCCCGCGCGGGTGGTGGCGCCCACCAGCGTGAAGGGCTGCAGGTCCAGCTTGATCGAGCGGGCCGCCGGGCCCTCGCCGATCATGATGTCGATCTGGTAGTCCTCCAGCGCCGGGTAGAGGATCTCCTCCACCACCGGCGACAGGCGGTGGATCTCGTCGATGAACAGGACGTCGTTGCGCTCCAGGTTCGTGAGCAGCGCCGCCAGGTCCTTGGGCTTCTCCAGCACCGGGCCGGAGGTCGAGCGCAGGTTCACGCCCAGCTCGTTGGCGATGATGTGCGACAGCGTGGTCTTGCCCAGGCCCGGCGGGCCGAACAGCAGCACGTGGTCCAGCGCCTCGGCGCGCTTGCGCGCCGCGCCGATGAAGATCTCGAGCTGTTCGCGGGTCTTGGCCTGGCCGACGTATTCGCGCAGGCCCTTGGGCCGCAGGGCGCGCTCCAGCGCCTCCTCCTGCGGCGAGGCCGGGGCGGCCGACACCACCCGCTTGGGCGGCGGCGGGGCGAAGTCGTCGGTCTGGATGCTCATCGCGCCAAGGCCTTCAGCGCCAGCTTGATGCCCTCGCTGACGCCCACCTCCCTGGGCAGGGACTTGAGCGCCGCGGCCGCCTCCTTGTCGCTGTAGCCCAGGGCCACCAGCGCCTGCAGGATGTCGCCCTGGCTGTCGTCCACCACATGGCCCGCCGGGTGGCCCAGGTCGGCGCCGACCTTGCCCTTGAGCTCCAGCAGCAGCCGCTCGGCGGTCTTCTTGCCGATGCCCGGGATCTTCACCAGCCGGCTGGCGTCCTGCTGCGTCACGGCCTGGCCGATGTCGCCCACGCTCATGCCGGAGAGCACCGCCAGGGCCGTTCGCGGCCCCACGCCGGAGATCCGGATCAACTGCCGGAAGGCCTCGCGCTCGCCCGCCGAGCCGAAGCCGAACAGGATCTGCGCGTCCTCCCGCACCACGAAATGGGTGAGGAGGGACACCTTCTCGCCCAGCGCCGGCAGGTTGTAGAAGGTGCTCATGGGCACGTCGACCTCGTAGCCGACGCCATGGCAATCCACCAGCACCTGCGGCGGGTTCTTTTCGGCCAGCGTCCCCGTCAATCTGCCTATCATTGCGATCCTCTGCCGGGATTATCAGCTTGATTCTCCGCCACGCCTTCAGCCCCCTGAACAACACCCGCCTGATGCACCTGTGCGGGCCCATGGACGAACACCTGCGCACCATCGAGACGGCGCTGCAGGTGCGCATCTCGCACCGCCAGGAGCATTTCCGGGTGGAGGGCCCCAAGGCCCGGGCGGAACGCGCCCTGGACGTGCTGCAGTCCCTGTACGAGATGGCCGGGCGCACCATCCCGCGCGAGCGGATCCAGCTGATGGTCGCCGGCGAGGCGGCGATGGAGGAGGACGAGGACGGCGCCCTGGTGCTGCACACCCGCCGCGCGGACCTCAAGGCGCGCACGCCCAACCAGAGCGTGTACCTGGACAACATCGCCAACCACGACATCACCTTCGGCATCGGCCCGGCCGGAACCGGCAAGACCTACCTGGCGGTGGCCTGCGCCGTCGACGCCCTGGAGCGCAGCGCGGTGCAGCGCATCGTGCTGACCCGCCCCGCCGTGGAGGCCGGCGAGAAGCTGGGTTTCCTGCCCGGCGACCTGACCCAGAAGGTGGACCCCTACCTGCGGCCGCTGTACGACGCGCTGTACGAGCTCATGGGCTTCGACCGCGTCGCCAAGGCCTTCGAGCGCAACGCGCTGGAGATCGCGCCCCTCGCCTTCATGCGCGGGCGCACCCTGAACAACGCCTTCGTGATCCTGGACGAGGCCCAGAACACGACGCCCGAACAGATGAAGATGTTCCTCACCCGCATCGGCTTCGGCAGCAAGGCGGTGGTGACGGGCGACGTGAGCCAGATCGACCTGCCCAAGGGCGCGCTGTCGGGCCTGGTGGACGCCGAGCGGGTGCTCAAGCGCGTCAAGGGCATCGCCCACACGCGCTTCACCAGCGCCGACGTCGTGCGCCACCCGCTGGTGGCGCGTATCGTCGACGCCTACGACGCCGCCCGCAAGCCCGAAAAATGAATCTCGCGCTGGACCTTTCCCTGCAGTTCGGCACCTTCCCCGGCGCCGCGCCGCACAAGGCGGTGCTCACCGCCTCGCGCGCGCGCCGGTGGATCGGCATCGCGCTGAAGGCGCCGGCCCAGATCGCGGTGCGCATCGTCGGCGCCGAGGAAGGCCGGGCGCTGAACCGCCAGTACCGCGGCAAGGACTACGCGACCAACGTGCTCACCTTCGAGTACGGGCACGCGCCGGTCGTGGCCGCCGACCTGGTGCTGTGCGCCCCGGTGGTGGAGCGCGAGGCACGCGAACAGGGCAAGACGCTGGAAGAGCACTACGCCCACCTGCTGGTGCACGGCGCCCTGCACGCGCAGGGCTACGACCACGAGCGCGACGAGCGGCAGGCGCTGGAGATGGAGGCGCTGGAGGTGCTGCTGATGGGGGCGCTGGGGTACGCCGACCCCTACTGAGCTGGGATGGCGGGGTTCGGCCTGCGGCGCTCACCCCACCCCACGGCCGGACCCATGCATTCGTAGGGTGGCGGTGAGCCGCAGGCGAACCCCACCAAGCTGCCCTCAACGAATCGTCAGCGGAATCGTCACCGGCCCGTCGTTCACCAGGTGCACCTGCATGTCGGCGGCGAACTCGCCGGTCTGCACCGCCGGGTGCGCCCGGCGCGCCTGGGCGACCAGGTAGTCGTACAGCCGCCGCCCCTCGTCCGGCGGCGCCGCGTTGGTGAAGCTGGGCCGGTTGCCGCCGCTGGTGTCGGCCGCCAGCGTGAACTGGCTGACCAGCAGCAGCCCGCCGGCCACGTCCTGCACGCTGCGGTTCATCTTGCCGGCCTCGTCGGAGAAGATGCGCAGCTTCAGCAGCTTGGCCAGCAGCTTGTCCGCCTGGGCCTCGGTGTCGCCGCGTTCCGCGCACACCAGCACCAGCAGGCCGGGGCCGATCGCGCCGAGGGTGCGGCCGTCCACCACCACTTTCGCCTCGCGCACGCGCTGCACCACGGACAGCATCAGATCAGGTCCTTCGGGTCGTCGAAGTGGGCCTCGACGTTGCTGGGCAGCAGCTGGATGGTGGCGCGCAGGCCGGGCACCGCGCTCATGAGCGCCTGTTCCACCGAGGTGCGCACCGCGGCCGCACGGCCGAGCGTCCAGTTGGCCGGCATGTGCATGTGCAGGTCGACGAAGCGCCGCTGGCCCGAGCGCCGGGTGGTGACGTGGTCGAAGCGGATCGTGTGGTGCTCGAACTGGGCCAGGGTCTGGTGGATCTCGTCCATCACCTCCGGCTCCAGCGCCAGGTCCATCAGGCCCTGGGAGGAACGCCAGACCAGCTGGCCGCCCTCGCGCAGGATGTTCAGGGCCACCAGGATGCCGACCACCGGGTCGAGCCACAGCCAGTGCGTGAAGGCCACCAGGCCGATGCCCACGATCACGCCGGCCGAGGTCCAGACGTCCGTGAACAGGTGGCGGGCATCGCCTTCCAGGGCCAGCGAACGGTGCTGGCGGGAAGACTGCAGCATGAGCCAGGCCAGCCCGCCGTTGAGGGCCGAACTGAGCACCGACAGCACCAGGCCCAGGCCGACCTGCTCCAGCGGCTGCGGCTCGCGCAGGCGCAGGACGGCCGCCCAGATGATGCCGACGGCGGCCACGATGATCAGCAGGCCCTCGAAGCCTGCCGCGAAGTATTCGGCCTTGTGGTGGCCGTAGGGATGGTCCTCGTCCGGCGGCTGCTCCGCGACCCGCACCATCAGCAGGGCGAAGGCGGCACCGGCGAGGTTGACCACCGACTCCATGGCGTCGGACAGCAGGCCGACCGAGCCGGTGAGCCACCAGGCGAGCGATTTCAGGGCGATGGTGGCGGCGGCGACCGCGACCGACCAGCGCAGCAGGACCTGGGGCGGGATGCCGCGGGCGAACTGGGTGAAGGACATGACCCGATTGTCCGGCGGCAAGCTTGCGGGCTTCTTAAGAGAGCGTCACGCGGGCGAACTTGCGCTTGCCCACCTGCACCACGTAGCTGCCGGCCGCCAGCTTGAGGCCCTTGTCGCTGATGGCCGCGGAGTCCACTCGGACGCCGCCGCCGTCGATGAGGCGGTTGGCCTCGCTGGTCGAAGGCGCCAGGCCGGCCTGCTTGAGCAGTTGCGCGATGCCCAGTGGGGCGCCCGCCAGGCTCACTTCCGGGATCTCGTCGGGCACGCCGCCCTTGCTGCGGTTGACGAAGTCCTGCTCCGCCGCGTCGGCCGCGGCGGCGCTGTGGAAGCGCGCCGTGATTTCGCGGGCCAGCAGCACCTTGGCGTCGCGCGGATTGCGCCCGCCTTCCACCTCAGCGCGCAGCTTCGCGATGTCGGCGGCGCTGCGGAAGCTCAGGAGCGTGTACCAGCGCCACATCAGCGTGTCGGAGATTGACATCACCTTGGCGAACATGGTGTTCGGCTCCTCGGTGACGCCGATGTAGTTGTTCTTGCTCTTGGACATCTTCTCGACGCCGTCCAGGCCCTCGAGCAGCGGCATGGTCAGGATGCACTGCGGGTCCTGGCCGTATTCCTGCTGCAGGTGCCGGCCCATGAGCAGGTTGAACTTCTGGTCGGTGCCCCCGAGCTCCAGGTCCGCCCGCAGCGCCACCGAGTCGTAGCCCTGCATCAGCGGATAGAGGAACTCGTGCACCGAGATCGGCCGGCCCTCGGTGAAGCGCTTGTGGAAATCGTCGCGCTCCATCATGCGGGCGACCGTGTACTTCGCCGCGAGCTGGATCATGCCGCGCGCGCCCAGCGGGTCGCTCCACTCGCTGTTGTAGCGCAGCTCCGTGCGCGCCGGGTCGAGGATCTTGTCGGCCTGGGCGCGGTAGGTCTCGGCGTTGGCCTTGATCTGCTCCGCGGTGAGCGGCGGCCGGGTGGTGTTGCGCCCCGAGGGGTCGCCGATCATGGAGGTGAAGTCGCCGATCAGGAAGATCACCTGGTGGCCCAGGTCCTGCAGCTGGCGCATCTTGTTCAGCACCACCGTGTGGCCGATGTGGATGTCCGGGGCGGTCGGGTCCAGCCCCAGCTTGATGCGCAGCGGCACCCCCGTGGCCTGCGAGCGAGCCAGCTTGCGCTCCCAGTCCTCCGCCGGGATCAGCTCCTCCGCCCCCCGCAGGCTGACCGCCATGGCCTCCCGCACGGCGTCCGTGACCGGGAATTTGTTACTGACTGCGTCTTGATTCATAAGGGATTTTCCAGAGGACGGGGCCGCCGGGCTGGATAGAATGTGGCTCGTTTTGTGGCTGCCGATTCTAGTTGCGGCAGTGATTCCCGCCCGCCCGCCGGCTGCAGCTGCCGCCGGCCCGCGCAGGGCAGCGCCCGAGGGGCATGGATCTTGCCTTTCCCTGCGGGTACAAGAAGGACAGTCGTGAAGAAAACTTGGTGGACCCACGGGGAGCAGCTCGTTTCCCGCGCAGCCCATGCGCTGGAGCACCATCCCCGCCAGGTCACCGCCCTGGTGGCAGCCGTGCTGCTGACCGCCGGCGGTGGCGCCTATGCCGTCGCCTCCCTGGGGCCGGATCCGTCCGCGCTGCCGGTGCACGAAATCCTGCAGGATGTGCAGCCGCTGCCCCTGGCCGAGCAGGTGGACGCGCTCGATGCGCACCACTTCAGCCTCTACACCAACGAACGGGTTCGACCGACCGACACCGCCGAGTCCCTGCTGGGCCGCCTGGGGGTGAACGACCCGGCCGCCGCCGCCTTCCTGCGCACCGACCCGCTGGCCCGCGCCCAGGTGCTGCGCGCTCCCGGACGCACGGTGAACGTCGAGGCGAGCGACGACCACGACCTGCTGCGCCTGCAGGTGCGCTGGGCCAGCGACGACAAGAATTTCCAGCGCCTGGTGGTCGAGCGCCAGCCGTCCGGCGGCTTCACCAGCCGCATCGAGACCGCCCCGCTGGTCGCCACGCTGCGCGTGGGCAGCGGCACCATCCGCAGCTCGCTGTTCGCGGCGGTGGACCAGGCCGGCCTGCCCGATGCGGTCACCAGCCAGCTGGTCGACATCTACGGCGGCCAGATCGACTTCCACCGCCACCTGCGTGCGGGCGACCGCTTCTCGGTGGTCTACGAGACCCTGGAGGCCGACGGCGAGCCGATGCGCACCGGCCGGGTGGTCTCGGCCGAGTTCGTCAACGCCGGCCGCAAGATGGACGCGCTGTGGTTCCAGCCCGCCGGCCAGCCCGGAGGCTATTTCGACTTCGAGGGCCACAGCCTGGAGCGCGCCTTCCTGGCCTCGCCGATGCTGGTCACCCGCATCACCAGCGGGTTCGCCATGCGCTTCCACCCCATTCTGCACAAGTGGATCTGGCACAAGGGCATCGACTACGGCGCGCCCACGGGCACGCCCGTGCGCACGGTGGGCGACGGCCGGGTGGTGTTCGCCGGCCAGCAGACCGGCTACGGCAACGTCATCGAGATCGACCACGGCAAGGGTGACGAGACCGTCTACGCCCACCTCAGCCGCATCAACGTGAAGCTGGGCCAGATGGTGACCCGCGGCCAGTTCATCGGCAACGTGGGCGCCACCGGCTGGGCCACCGGGCCGCACCTGCACTTCGAGTTCCGCGAGAACGGCAAGGAGCTGGACCCGCTCGATGTGGCCCGCCGCCAGCCTCCCCTGCGCGAGCTGACGCCGCAGGCGCGCGCCGACTTCGACCGCCTGGCGCAATCCATGCGCACGCAGCTGGCGCTGGCGGCGTCGGCCAACCAGGTCGCCTCCACGCGCTGAGCCCCGCGGGGCGCCAGGACCGCCCGATGCCGGAACTGTTCATCGGCCTGATGTCGGGCACCTCCATGGACGGGGTGGACGGCGTCCTGGCCGACTTCTCCTCGGGCGTGCGCGTGCTGCGGCACGCCGCCACCCCGTTCGAAGATACCCTGCGCTCCGAGCTGATGGCGCTCAACGCCCCCGGCCCCGACGAGCTCCATCGCGGCTGGCTGGCGGGCAATGCGCTGATGCGTGCCTATGCCGGCGTCGTGCGGGAGCTGCTGGCCGGCGCCGGGCTGGCGCCCTCCGCGGTCAGCGCCATCGGCGCCCACGGCCAGACCGTGCGGCACCGGCCGCAGCAATTCGACGGCACCGGCTATACCATCCAGCTGGCCCAGCCGGCGCTGCTGGCGGAGCTCACCGGCATCCGCGTGGCCGCCGACTTCCGCAGCCGCGACGTCGCCGCCGGCGGCCAGGGGGCGCCGCTGGCGCCCTTCTTCCACCAGGCCCTGTTCGCCCGTCCGGGCGAGACGGTCGGCGTTCTCAACCTCGGCGGCATCTCCAACCTCACCGTGCTGCGGGCGGACGGCACGATGCAAGGCTTCGACTGCGGCCCCGCCAACGCCCTGATGGATGCCTGGTGCCTGGAGCACCGGGGCCAGCCCTACGATGCCGGCGGCCTCTGGGCCGCCAGTGGGCGCGTGCTCACGGATTTGCTGGCCGCGCTGCTGGCCGAACCCTATTTCGCCCAGTCGCCGCCCAAGAGTACGGGGCGCGACCTGTTCAACCGTCCCTGGCTCGACGCCCACCTGCGGCGCTTTCCCGGCGCCGACCCGGCGGACGTCCAGGCCACCCTGGCCGAGCTCACTGCGCAGGCCTGCGCGCGCGATGCGCACGGGCACGCGCCCGGGCTGGGCCGGCTGGTGGTCTGCGGCGGCGGCGCGCTCAACGGCCACCTGATGGGGCGCCTGCGGACCCTGCTGCCGCAGGCACGGGTGGTCTCCAGCGCCGAGGAAGGCCTGCCACCGCTGCAGGTGGAGGCCGCCGCCTTCGCCTGGCTGGCGATGAAGTGCGTGCGCGGCGAAAAGCTGGAGCTGCAAAGCACCACGGGCGCTCGAGGCGCCCGTGTGCTGGGGGGAATCTGGCCCGCCTGAGGCGGCTCAGACAGAGAACGAGGAGCCGCAGCCGCAGGTGGTGGTGGCGTTCGGGTTCTTGATCACGAACTGCGCGCCCTGCAGGTCTTCCTTGTAGTCGATCTCGGCGCCCACGAGGTACTGGAAGCTCATCGCGTCGATGAGCAGCGAGACGCCGTTCTTCACCATGACGGTGTCGTCGTCGTTGGCGATCTCGTCGAAGGTGAATCCGTACTGGAAGCCGGAGCAGCCGCCACCCTGCACGAAAACGCGCAGTTTGAGGTCGGGATTGCCTTCCTCGGCGATCAGCTCGGCCACCTTGGCCGCGGCGCTGTCGGTGAACAGCAGCGGGGCGGGCATCTCGGTGGAAACGTTCTCGGCGACTGCGCTCATGGGATTCTCTTTCCTCGGTGGTTTCGGCATGTTACGCGGCCGCCGGCGGCCGCGTCCATCAGGCGCTCTTTGCCGCCAGTTTGAGTAAGGGCTTTTCCTCGGCGCCGGCCGCGGTCCCCAGGGGCCGCAGCTGACCGGAGATGGTGGCGCCCTGGTGCATCTCAAGCGCCACGTAGGAGACGTCGCCCTCGATCCGGGCCTTGGGCTGCAGCTCCAGCAGCTCGCGGGCATGGACCGGCCCGCGGACGGTGCCGTTGATGATCACGTGGTGGGCCTCGATGGCGCCCTGGACGACCGAGGCCTCCGAGATGACCAGCAGGCTGCCGGCGTCCTCGGCGCTGGTCTGGATGTCGCCGTAGACCTCGCCGTCGACCCGCAGGCCGTCGACGAACCGGACGTTGCCCTCGATGCGCGTGCCCTGGGCGATCAGGCTCTTGATGGGGGGCTGGGCTTTCTTGCCGAACATGGTTTTCTCCTCAACGAATGTTCAATCTACTACGACCTGCTTACAACGTGACATTTTGTACGGAGCGGCTCACCGTCCCTTCCAGCAAGCGCGCCGAGACGTTCTTCACCACCACCTCGGGCGGCAGGTCGACCATGCCCTCCAGCCGCCGGTACTGGCGGAACTGCAAGGGCTGGCCGCCGGCGGGCAGCGGCATGGTCCAGGGCTTGCCGTCCTGGGTGCCGGACAGGCTCAGCTCCAGCCGGCCGTGGAACTCGGGCGCGTTGCGCACCGCCTGGATCACCAGCACCTGCCACTTCAGCTGGGTCGGCCCCAGCATCTCGGCCTGCAGGGCGCGGATGGCGACGGTGTCGTTGCCGCTGACCGGCGTGAGCTTCTGGAAGAACCCGAGGTCCTCGCGCAGCGAGCGGTTCTCGGCATCCAGCGCGCGGACCTGGGCGGCCAGCCGCTCCTGGGCGGCGCGCTCCACCGTGATCTGGCTGCCGGACGTGTTGAGGACGGACTGGATGCGGTCGCGCTCGGAGCGCAGCTGCGCGACCTCCTCGCGCAGCTGCGCGAGTTCCTCCTTGTCCCCGTGGTCGACGCCGGCCAGTTCCTTGCCCTTGTCGAAGGCCCAGAGGCCGATGGCCGCGCAGAAGCCCAGCACGACCGCCGCCACGGCCCACTGCAGGGGCCAGGGCAAGGCGCTGCGCACCTTCATGCGCGGCGCGCTGATCGTCAGTCGCCTCCTGAGGAGCTTGAATCGCATGGATGAGGATGCTGCCCAATCCCCCTGGGCGCGGCAAGTGTTGACATGTGCGGCTTTGTGTCGGATCGCACGTCCGACGCGTCGGCGCAACCGCGGCCCGAATCGGGATAGGGGCCGATCGGTGATCGGGCCCCTCCCACACCACCCGGCATGCGGGTCCGCACCGGGCGGTTCGAGAAGTTGAGGTCAGGAGAAACGAGGGACTCCCAGGCGATTGAAGTAGGCGACGGGCATGA
>JAGWTH010000061.1 GCA_028868995.1 Burkholderiales bacterium
GGCTTCGACCCGCTGGAGTTCGACCGCTTCACCCGCGTGCAGGAACTGACGCGCCTGATGGCCGAGTCGGTCAACGACGTGGCGACGGTGCAGCGCAACATCCACCGGGTGGTGGAGGCGACCGAGGACGACCTGATCGCCCAGGCCCGCCAGACGCGCGAACTGCAGCGCGACCTGCTGCGCACCCGCATGGTGGAGTTCGAGGGCATCTCCGACCGCCTGTACCGCGTGGTGCGCCTGGCCGCCAAGGAAAGCGGCAAGCAGGTGAAGCTGGACATCGTGGGTGGCTCGATCGAGATGGACCGCGGCGTGCTGGACCGCATGACGCCCGCCTTCGAGCACCTGCTGCGCAACTGCGTGGCCCACGGGATCGAACTGCCCGAGGACCGGGCCGCGGCCGGCAAGGACGCCAGCGGCAACATCGTCATCCACGTGCGCCAGGAAGGCAACGACGTCTCGGTGGAGTTCCAGGACGACGGCGCCGGCCTGAACGTCGAGCGCATCCGGCAGAAGGCGATCGAGAACGGCCTGATCACCGCGGACCAGCAGCTGTCCGACGCCGACGCCGCCAACCTGATCTTCCTGCCCGGGTTCTCCACCGCGCAGCAGGTGACCGAACTGGCCGGCCGCGGCATCGGCATGGACGTCGTGCGGGCCGAGGTCAACGCCCTGGGCGGACGCATCGAAACCGCGACCCAGCCCGGCCGGGGCACGAGCTTCAAGCTCGTGCTGCCGCTGACCACCGCGGTGACGCAGGTGGTGATGATCCGCTCGGGCAAGCTGTCCATCGGCGTGCCGGCCAACCTGGTGGAGCTGGTGCGCCGCGCCAGCCAGCGCGAGGTGGAGCAGGGCTACAACACCGGCACCTTCGAGTTTGCCGGCGAGCAGCTGCCCTTCTTCTGGTCGGGCGCGCTGCTGCAGTCCTCGGCGCGCAGCCACGAGCCTCAGGGCAAGACCCTGCCGGTGGTGATCTTCCGCTCGGCCGCCCAGCGCGTGGCCGTGCACGTCGACGAAGTCCTGGGCAACCAGGAAGTGGTGGTGAAGAACCTCGGGCCGCAGATGTCGCGCCTGCCGGGCCTGGCCGGCATGACCGTGCTGGCCTCCGGCGCCGTGGTGCTGATCTACAACCCGGTGGCCCTGGCGCAGGTGTACGGCGAGCAGGCCCGCCGGATGAGTGCCGACCGCGCCCAGCCGGAGGTGCTCGCGCAGGCGGGCCAGCCCGCCAGCCCGGCCGCCGTCGGGGCGGCCCCCGCCGTGCCGCTGGTGCTGGTGGTGGACGATTCGATCACGGTGCGCCGCGTGACGCAGCGCCTGCTGGCGCGCGAAGGCTATCGCGTGGCGCTCGCCGCCGACGGCCTGCAGGCGCTGGAGCGGCTGGCCGAGGAGCGGCCCGCGGTCGTGCTGTCCGACATCGAGATGCCGCGCATGGACGGCTTCGATCTGGCACGCAACATCCGCAGCGACCCGCGCCTGGCGGACCTGCCGATCGTGATGATCACCTCGCGGATCGCCGAGAAGCACCGCGAGCACGCCAAGGAGCTGGGCGTGAACCACTACCTCGGCAAGCCCTACTCGGAAGAGGAGCTCCTGAGCCTGGTGAAGCACTACTGCGCGCAGGCGGTGGCGGCGTAGCCTGTTCCGGCCTGCGGCGGGAAGGCGCCTTCGAGCGCCTTCTGTTCTTTCGCGTGCCGCTGGCGGTCAGCCACCCTTCACGACCGCATACCGGCGCAGCGTTTCCTCCCGCGCCTGCGCGTGGTCCACGATCGGCAGCGGATAGTCCTGGCCCAGCGTGATCCCCGCGGCGGCCAGGTCCACTGGCCGCGCCGTCCACGGCGCGTGCAGCACCGCCTTGGGCAGCCCCGCGAGCTGCGGCAGGTAGCGCAGCACGAACTTCCCTTCGGGGTCGAAGCGCTCGCCCTGGCTCACCGGGTTGAAGATGCGGAAATACGGCTGCGCGTCGCAGCCGGAGGAACTGGCCCATTGCCAGCCGCCGTTGTTGGAGGCGAGCTCGAAGTCGTTGAGGTGCTCGGCGAAGTACCGCTCGCCCCGGCGCCAGTCCAGGCCGAGGTCCTTGCACAGGAAGCTCGCCACCACCATGCGCAGGCGGTTGTGCATGTAGCCGGTGCGGCGGATCTGGGCCATGGCGGCGTCGACCAGCGGGTAGCCCGTGCGGCCCTCGCACCAGGCCGCGAAGCGCTCCTCGGCGCGCGGGCCCGATTCCCAGGCGATGCGGTCGTATTCCGGCCGGAAGCTTTCGCCGCGGCCCACCTGCGGGAAATTCGCCAGCACCTGGAAGTAGAACTCGCGCCAGACCAGTTCCTTGAGCCAGGTGGCGGCGCCGCTGCCGGCGTGGCGGCGCGCCTCGCGCACCAGCCGCCGGATCGACACCGTGCCGAAGCGCAGGTGCACGCCCAGGTAGCTCGGGCCCTTGACCGCCGGCAGGTCGCGCTGCACGTCGTAGCGGTCCATGCGCCGGGCGAAGTCGGACAGCAGCGTTTCCGCCCCCGCGCTGCCCGGGGTGATCGCCAGTTCGCGCAGGTTGGTCGGCTGGAAGCCCAGCGCCGCCAGGGAAGGCACTTCGGCGGCCAGGCCGGCCGGGCGCGGCGCCAGGCGGCCCGCATGGGGCTCGACCGGATGCTCCTGCAGGTCCGCCTCGTCCAGCCGGGCCAGCCAGGCGCGGCTGTAGGGGGTGAAGACGGAATAGGGCTTGCCGCCCTGGGTGAGCACCTCGGCGCGCTCGAAGACCACGCTGTCCTTGCAGGTGTGCAGGGCGATCCCGGCCTCGGCCAGGCGCCGGCGCACCAGCGCATCGCGCGCCAGCGCCGCCGGCTCGTCGTCGTGGTTGGCGAACACCGCCTGCACGCCCAGGCGGGCGGCCAGGCGCGGAATGGCTTCGGCGGCGTCGTCGTGCAGCGTCAGCAGCCCGGCGCCGGGGCCGGCCAGCGCGCGCAGGTCGGCATCCAGGGCCGCGACCGAGTCCCGGATGAATTCCACCCGGCGGTCCTGCCGGGGCAGCGGCTGGAGGATCGCCCGGTCGAACACGAAGGCGCAGTGCACCGCGCCCGCCGAGCGCAGCGCCTGGGAGAAGGCGACGTTGTCCCCCGCGCGCAGGTCGCGCCGGAACCACATCAGTGCGGACGCATAGGGCCATTCCATCCAACTAAAATCTACCTCATGCCGACCGAAGGCGCTGCCATGAACCTGACGCACCATTTCCTGATCGCCATGCCGGGGCTGCAGGATGCGTCGTTCGCCCGCTCCGTCGTGTACCTGTGCGAGCACAGCCCGCGCGGGGCGCTGGGACTGGTGATCAACAAGCCCACGGACATCAACCTCGGCAACCTGTTCGAGAAGGTGGACCTGCCCCTGGGCCGGGACGACCTCGCCCGCACGCCGGTGCTCCAGGGCGGCCCCGTGCAGACCGAGCGCGGTTTCGTCCTGCACGAGGCCGTGCACGCCGAAGGCGCGGACGCCGGCGAACCGGTCTATGCCTCCACCATGACGATCCCCGGCGGCCTGGAGATGACCACCTCCAAGGACGTGCTCGAGGCCATCGCCACCGGCGCCGGCCCGCGCCGGCTGCTGGTCACGCTCGGCTACTCGGCCTGGGGCGAGGGCCAGCTCGAATCGGAGCTGGCCGAGAACAGCTGGCTGACGGTGGACGCCGATCCCCGCGTCATCTTCGACACGCCGATCGAGGAGCGCTACGACAAGGCGCTGGCCCTGCTCGGGCTGCAGTCCTGGATGCTCTCGCCGGGGGCGGGGCACGCATGAGCGGTGCGCCGGAGCCCGAAGTCCCGCCGCAATTCCAGACCTTTCTCGCTTTCGATTTCGGCCTCAAGCGCACCGGCGTGGCGGTGGGCAACCGCCTGCTGGGCACGGCCACCCCGCAGCCGACCATCCGCGCCGAGGGCGCCGACGCGCGCCTGGCCGAGGCGGCGGCGCGGGTGCGGGAATGGCAGCCGGACGCGCTGGTGGTGGGCGTGCCCTTCCACCCGGACGGCGCCAGCCACGACAATACGGCCCGTGCGCGAAGGTTCGCGCGCCAGCTGCGCGGCCGCTGCGGCAAGCCGGTGTTCGAGGTGGACGAGCGCTACAGCACCACCGAGGCGCTGGCTTCCGGCGCCCGCGATGCCGACGCGGCCAGCGCCTGCATCATCCTGGAACAGTTCCTCAGGAGCTTGAAGTGACCTCCGCATCCACCACCGGCGCCCTCACCCTCGACGCCGAGGCCCTGTACCGCGACCTGCTGCGCGGCGTGCAGCACCTGCGGCGCGCCGACACGCGCCTGGTCGGCATCACCTCCGGCGGCGCCTGGCTGGCCGAGCGGCTGCAGAAGGACCTGGGCCTGCCCGGGGCGCCGGGCGTCATTTCCTCGGCCATGCACCGCGACGACTACGCCAGCCGCGGCCTGTCCGCCACGGCCCAGACGACGCTGGACTTCGACGTGAACGGTGCCCACATCCTGCTGCTGGACGACGTGCTCTACACCGGCCGCACCATCCGCGCCGTGCTCAACGAGCTGTTCGACTACGGCCGGCCGTCCGCCGTGGCGCTGGCGGTGCTGGTCGACCGCGGCGGCCGCGAGCTGCCGATCCAGGCCGATTACGCCGCCGCGAGGGTGAGCCTCCCGCCCGACCAGGCGCTGGCGCTCGCCCGCGATGCCGGCGGCCTGTTCACCTTCCAGCTCGAGCACGTCAGCTAAGGACCCCATGCTCCACAGACGACACCCCCAATTGAACAGCCACGGGGAACTGATCCACCTGCTCTCCATCGAGGGCCTGCCCCGCGACATCCTCACGCACATCCTGGACACCGCCTCCAACTTCGTGAGCGTGAGCCACCGCGAGGTGAAGAAGGTGCCCCTGCTGCGCGGCAAGAGCGTGTTCAACCTGTTCTTCGAGAACAGCACGCGCACCCGCACGACCTTCGAGATCGCGGCCACGCGGCTGTCGGCCGACGTCATCAACCTGGACATCGCGCGCTCCTCCACCGCCAAGGGCGAGTCGCTGCTGGACACCATCGCCAACCTGTCGGCGATGGCGGCCGACATCTTCGTGGTGCGGCACAGCGAGTCCGGCGCGCCCTACCTGATCGCGCAGCATGTCGCGCCGCACGTGCACGTGATCAACGCCGGCGACGGCCGCCACGCGCACCCGACGCAGGGGCTGCTGGACATGTACACCATCCGCCACTACAAGAAGGACTTCAGCAACCTCACGGTGGCGATCGTGGGCGACGTGCTGCATTCGCGCGTGGCCCGCTCCGACATCCACGCGCTCACCACGCTCGGCTGCGCCGAGGTGCGGGTGGTCGGTCCCAAGACCCTGGTGCCCGGCGACATGGCGCAGATGGGCGTGCGCGTGTGCCACTCGCTGGAGGAGGGCATCAAGGACTGCGACGTCATCATCATGCTGCGGCTGCAGAACGAGCGCATGAGCGGCGCGCTGCTGCCGTCCTCGCAGGAATTCTTCAAGCGCTACGGCCTCACGCCCGAGCGGCTCGCCCTGGCCAGGCCCGATGCGATCGTGATGCACCCCGGGCCGATCAACCGCGGCGTGGAGATCGACTCCGCCGTCGTGGACGGCAAGCAGAGCGTGATCCTGCCGCAGGTGACCTTCGGCATCGCCGTGCGGATGGCGGTGATGGGCATCGTCGCGGCCAACACGCGGGAGGTCGTCGCATGAAGATCCTGGTCCGCAAGGGGCGCGTGATCGACCCCGCCCGCAACTTCGACGAGATCTGCGACGTCGCCATCGCGGCCGGCCGCGTGATCGGCGTGCGCCACATCCCGGAGGGTTTCGCGCCCAACCGCGTGATCGACGCGCACGGCTGCATCGTGGCGCCGGGCCTGGTGGACCTGGCCGTGCGCCTGCGCGAGCCGGGGCACGAGCACGAGGGCATGCTGGAAAGCGAGATGGCCGCGGCGGTGGCGGGCGGCGTCACCAGCCTGGTGTGCCCGCCCGACACCGACCCGGTGCTGGACGAGCCCGGCCTGGTGGAAATGCTCAAGTTCCGCGCCGAGAAGCTGCACCAGGCGCGCGTGTTCCCGCTGGGCGCGCTCACGCGCAACCTGGCCGGCGAGGTGCTCACCGAGATGGCGGAGCTCACCGAGTCCGGCTGCGTCGGCTTCAGCCAGGCCGAGGTGCCGCTGGCCAACACGCAGGTGCTGCTGCGCGCGCTGCAGTACGCCTCCACCTTCGGCTATGCCGTGTGGCTGCGGCCGCAGGAGCTGCACCTGGGCCGGGGCGTCGCCGCCAGCGGGCCGCTGGCCACCCGCCTGGGCCTGTCGGGCGTGCCGGTGGCCGCCGAGACGATCGCGCTGCACACCATCTTCGAGCTGATGCGCTCCACCGGGGCGCGGGTGCACCTGTGCCGCATCAGCAGCGCCGCCGGCGTCGCGCTGGTGCGCCAGGCGAAGCAGGAGGGGCTGCAGGTCACGTGCGACGTCAGCATCAACTCGCTGCACCTCACCGACACCGACATCGGCTACTTCGACAGCCGCATGCGCCTGACGCCCCCGCTGCGCCAGCAGCGCGACCGCGACGCCCTGCGCGAAGGCCTGGCCGACGGCACCATCGACGCGCTCGTCTCGGACCACACCCCGGTGGACGAAGACGCCAAGACGCTGCCCTTCGCCGAGGCGGAGCCGGGCGCGACCGGGCTGGAGCTGCTGCTGAGCCTCGCGCTCAAGTGGGGCCAGGAAAGCGGCGTCGGCCTCGCCCGGGCGCTGGCGGTGCTCACCTGCGAGCCCGCGCGCGTGCTGGGCCCCGCGCTCGGCACGCTGCAGGCCAGCGCTGGCCAGCTGGTCGACGGGGGCGTCGCGGACGTGTGCATCTTCGACCCCCACGCGCACTGGACGGTCACGCCCGACAGCCTGCGCAGCCAGGGCCGCAACACGCCGTTCTCCGGCTACGAGATCCCGGGCGTGGTGCGGGCCACCATCGTCGGCGGCCAGCTCGCCTACGAAAGCAAGCCCGCTGCGTGAGGAGCCTGCGCGCGCTCTGGAGGATCGCCCGGGCGCTGGTGCACGCGCTGGCCGGCTGGCTGACCATCGTGCTGCTGTTCCCGCGCTGGGGCGCGAGCCGGCGCGAGGCGGCCGTGCAGGCCTGGGCGCAGCGCATGCTGCGCGTGCTGGGCATCCCGCTGCACGTACACGGCCGGGCGCCGGCGCTGGGCCCGGTGCTCCTGGTCTCCAACCACCTGTCGTGGCTGGACATCCTGGTGCTGCACGCGGCGCGGCACTGCCGCTTCGTGTCCAAGTCCGACGTGAAGCGCTGGCCCCTGATCGGCACGCTGGCCACCGGGGCCGGCACGCTCTACATCGAGCGCGAGAAGCGGCGCGACGCCATGCGCGTGGTGCACCACATGGCGCAGAGCCTGCGCGCCGGCGACATCGTCGCGGTGTTCCCCGAGGGCACCACGGGGGACGGCAGCGCGCTGCTGCCCTTCCACGCCAACCTGATCCAGGCCGCGATCTCGGCCGAGGCGCCGGTGCAGCCGGTGGCGCTGCGCTTCGTCGACCGCGCCAGCGGCCGCGACAGCGAGGGGCCGCTGTACATCGGCGACGACACGCTGGTCGGCTCGCTCTGGCGCACCCTCGCCGGCCGGCCCTTCGTGGTGCACGTGCGCTTCGGCGAGCCGCAGGGGGCCCACGGGCGCGACCGGCGCCAGTGGGCGCAGGACCTGCGCGCGGCGGTCGAGGAGCTGCGGGCTTCGCGCCCGGACGATGCGACGGGTTGAGCCCGGATCAGGGCTCTTCGTTCGCCAGCGGGCGCTCGGCGGGCTTGCGGAACACGATCTCGCCGGTCGGCACGTGCACCACCCGGACTTCGCCGCTGCGCACGAAGCTCTTGGCGGCGATGCTCACGGCCAGCGCCCGGTCGCTCACCGCGAATTGACGGGAGCCGGTGGCCGGCCAGAAGCGACCGCCGATGGGCTGCGAGCTTTCGATCCGGTAGTCGGCTGATGTCATGAAATCTCTCCTGCGACGTCTCGTCTCGAATCAGTGCGTTCCATGCTAGGCGCCCTTCGTGACAGTGCGGCGACGGCATTGCAAAGGGCGCGGCAAACCTGTAACGCTTCGCAATGGTGCATCGCAATGCCTGCAGCAAGAGCCGCGCCACTTCTGTAGGAACCTGGCGGGACACCGTGTCAGGGAGATTCGCAGGGAGCCGCGATCGGGGCCACAAGCTCCGCCGCCCGTCAGCCCGTTCGCGCCGGTTGTAGTGTTGAGCCTACAGAAGCCGGCCCGACTCTTGTTTACTTTCGTGGCAAGCCCCAGCATTCGGACACCGCCATGCGCATTTCCCTGCCGACCCCCCATTCCGTCCTGCCGGGAGGCGAGTGCGCGTCGTCGCGCGAGGGCCGCGACAGCGAGCGGTCCTGGCGCGCCACCGTGCTGCTGCTGTTCCCGCGCCTCGATGCCCGCCCGGGCCCCTGGGCCCTGCTGCTGGTCGCCGTGTGCGTCTTCGTGGCCGTGCGGATCCTGGACTCAGGCGGCTTCTGACGGGGCCGGGGCCGCTCCCCTACAATGGCGCGCTTCGCCGCCGTAGTTCAATGGATAGAACGAGCGCCTCCTAAGCGCTAGATGTGGGTTCGATTCCCGCCGGGGGCGCCAAGGCGTTCACCCGGAAAGGTCGCGAGCGCCATTTCAGGGACGCCGCTCGCTCAGTCCGGCCCGCGGTCCTCGGGGGCGGCCAGCGAGAAGATCGCCCGCTCCACCGCCTCGTGCTCCATCACGCGCTGTTCCAGCTCGTGCAGGATGCGGGCGAGCCCCGCCTGGTCGTGCTCCCCCGCGACCACCACCCGCGCGACGATGACCACCTGGTCCGGCCCGACGTATTCGGCGAAGAAGAAGCTCACGCGTTCCACCCGCGGGTCGCGCTCGATCGCCTGGATGGCCAGGGCGCTGCGTTCCGCGGACAGCGGCACGCCGACCAGGTAGCGGCGGTTCTGGTTGATCAGGAACGCGCCCGCCACCACCATCAGCGCGCCGATGGCGAGCGAGCCGAGGGCATCGTAGACCGCGTCGCCGGTGAGCTGGTGCGCCGCCATGCCGAGCGTGGCCGCGACCAGCGCCAGCAAGGCGATGAGGTCGCCGGTCACCACCGCGCGCAGCTGCGCGTCGGAGGTGTCCAGCACATGCGCCAGGACGCTCGACTCGCGCTGGACGGCCCGCGCGCGCACGAAGCGCAGCGCCCGCACGAACGAGGTGGCCTGCGAGGCCAGCGAGATCCCGAGCACGGCATAGCCGACGCCGTAGTGTGCCGGCAGGTCATTCGAGTCGAGTTCGGCCAGCCCGCGCCAGACCGCCACCTGGGCGCCGACCACGAACATGCCGATCGAGGCGAACAGGGACCAGACGAAGGATTCGCGGCCATAGCCGAGGGGATGCGCCGAATCGGCGGGCCTTCGCGCAGCCAGGTAGCCGGCGACGAGGAACACGTCGGACACCGCGGCCACCCACGAATGCACGGCTTCGGCCAGCAGGGCCACCGAGCCGGTGAGGACGGCGGCTGCCGTCTTGCCCATGGCGATCACCACGCCGCGCCCGAACTCCAGCGCGATCGTCCAGCGCACCCGGGGCGACGGCACGCCGCGGCTCAGGCGACGGTGGAAGCGGCTGAACTCTCGCATGCGGGGTCCGGCTGGATGCGGTGCGCCGCCGCCGTCCGCTGCAGCCCTACTTGCTCAGGAGCCGCATGGCTTCTTCCAGGCCCTTGAGGGTCAGGGGGTACATGCGCTGGTTCATCAGCTGCTGGATGACGGCGATGCTCTGGCGGTACTGCCAGACGCCCTGGGGTTCGGGGTTGATCCACACGAACTTGGGGAAGGCGTTGGTCAGGCGCTGCAGCCATTCGGCGCCGGCTTCCTCGTTGTTGTATTCGACGCTGCCGCCGGGCTGCAGGATCTCGTAGGGGCTCATGGTCGCGTCGCCCACGAACACCAGCTTGTAGTCCTTGTTGTACTTGCGCAGGATGTCCCAGGTCGCGAACTTCTCGCTGAAGCGGCGGCGGTTGTTCTTCCACATGAAGTCGTAGACGCAGTTGTGGAAGTAGTAGAACTCCAGGTGCTTGAACTCCGCCTTGGCCGCGGAGAACATCTCCTCGACGCGGTGGATGTGTTCGTCCATCGTGCCGCCGACGTCCATGAGCAGCAGCACCTTCACGTTGTTGTGCCGCTCGGGCACCATCCTGATGTCCAGCCAGCCGGCGTTGGCGGCGGTGGAGCGGATGGTGTCGTCGAGGTCCAGCTCCTCCTCGGCGCCCTCGCGCGCGAACTTGCGCAGCCGCCGCAGCGCCACCTTGATGTTGCGCGTGCCGAGTTCCTGGCTGTCGTCGTAGTCCTTGTACGCCCGCTGGTCCCACACCTTCACGGCGCTCTTGTTGCGCGACTTGTCCTGGCCGATGCGGATGCCCTGCGGGTTGAAGCCGTAGGCGCCGAAGGGCGAGGTGCCGCCGGTGCCGATCATCCTGCTGCCGCCCTCGTGGCGTTCCTTCTGCTCCTCGAAGCGCTTCTTCAGCGTCTCCATGAGCTCGTCCCAGCCCATCTTCTCGATCTTCGCCTTCTCCTCCGGCGAGAGCTCGAGCTCCAGGTTCTTGCGCAGCCACTCCAGCGGCACGTCCTTGGTGAAATCCGCGAGCAGCTCCACGCCCTTGAAGTAGGCCGCGAAGGCGCGGTCGAACTTGTCGTAGTGCTTCTCGTCCTTCACCAGTGCGGTGCGCGCCAGGTAGTAGAAGTCGTCGAGGCTGTAGTTGCCGTCGCTCTCGGGGCCGACCACGCCTTCCTTGAGCGCCTCGATCAGCGTGAGGTACTCCTTGACCGAGACCGGCAACCTGGCGCTGCGCAGGGTGTAGAAGAAGTCGATCAGCATGCTCGGGCCTCCCGGGGGCGGGCGAGCTGGTAGCCCAGGTGCGCCTTGACCTCCGGCCATTCGCCGGCGGCGAGGCTGTACATCACGGTGTCGCGGACGGTGCCGTCGCGGCGCAGGGCATGGTGGCGCAGCACGCCATCCCTCTTCGCGCCCAGACGCTCGATGGCGCGCTGGCTGGCGAAGTTGTAGTTGTCGGTGCGCCAGCCCACCAGCCTCGCCCCGAGCGTCTCGAAGGCGTGCTGCAGCAGCAGCAGCTTGCAGGTGGTGTTGACGTGGGTGCGCTGCCAGGACTTGCCGTACCAGGTGTAGCCGATCTCCAGCCGCTCCACCGCGGGCACGATGTCGTGGTAGCGCGTGGTGCCGATCACCCGGCCCGAGGCCGTGTCGACCACCACGAAAGGCAGCATGTGGCCATCGTCGCAGCCCTTCAGGGCCGCGGCGACGTAGGCCGCGGCCTCGCCGGGCGCGGGCACGGAGGTGACACGCAGGTTCCACAGCTCGCCGTCGCGCGCGGCCGCCTCCAGCGCGGCGACGTGGTCCGCGGCCATGGGTTCCAGGCGCACCTGCGACGCGGCGAGTGTGACGGGTTCGGGCTTGCGCATGGCTGGCCTCAGTCGCCCTTGTCGTAGCTGACGGTGGACACGGCGCCGCCCCAGCCGTCGGCGGCGAAGCCCACCTTCAGCGGCACGTCCTGGCCGCAGGCGTCGAAAGTCCAGACCTCGGTCCACTGGCCGTGGACCAGGTAGCTGTCCTTCACCATGTTGCCGGTCAGGGGCAGGTACTCGGCGCCCCGGATGTCGCCGGAAGTCACGGACTTCAGCTGCGGCTGCTGGCAGCTGTTGCCGCCCGAGCGCTGCTGATAGGTGGCCTTCACGATCGCCAGGGCCTGGCCGTAGGTCTCGAAGAAGCCGCGGATGGAGGCCTTGGTCTGGGGGGCGGCCTGGGCGACGGCGTCGGCCTCGCGCGCCAGCCGTTCCACCACCGGGCCGTGCTCCCCGTTGCGGATCACCAGCGCCGCCAGCGCGCCCACGCGATGGAAGTTGCCGGGCGCCACGGTGTCGTGGAAGTACCCGGCCAGCAGCACGGCCGCGGGCAGCTGGCTGCGGCCGGCGGCGAAACCCAGGGCCTCGATGGCCTCGACCTGGTCCTTGCGCTCGGCGATCGGGCGCGCGGCCAGCCTCTGGTAGGCCGCGGGGTCGACCTTGCCGTCCTTCAGGAACTGGTTGGCCGGATCGGCCTGGAACACCAGGTAAAGCATCAGCCCGCCGGAGGGCTCGCCCGCCTGCAGCGCCGCGCGGGCCAGGCCGCGCGCCTCGGCCAGGCGGTTGGGGCTGGGCAGGACGCCGGCGAGCACGCATTCCGACCGCCTGGCCATCTCGCGCCCGTCGATCGGGTTCATGGAGACGGTGGCGCACAGGCGCCGGAAGTCCTCCTGGGGCGTCGGGCGAGGCGGGGCGGCCGGCGCCTGGGCGCGGGCCGCGGCGCACAGCAGCGACAGGCAGGCGAGGGCGAGGACGCGGGCGGCTCGCATGGGGGTCAGCGGTTGTGCCGCTGCATGAACACGAGCTTCTCGAACAGGGTCACGTCCTGCTCGTTCTTCAGCAGCGCGCCCACCAGCGGCGGCACGGCGACCTTCTCGTCCCGGCTTTGCAGCGACTCCACCGGGATGTCCTCGGCCACCAGCAGCTTGAGCCAGTCCAGCAGCTCGGAGGTGCTGGGCTTCTTCTTCAGGCCCGGCAGGTTGCGCACGTCGTAGAAAGTCTTCAGCGCCGCGGCCAGCAGCTCCTTCTTCAGGCCCGGGAAGTGGACGTCGACGATCTGCTTCATCGTGTCCGCGTCAGGGAACTTGATGTAATGGAAGAAGCAGCGGCGCAGGAAGGCGTCGGGCAGCTCCTTCTCGTTGTTGGAGGTGATGAACACCAGCGGCCGGTGCCGCGCCTTCACCAGCTCGCGCGTCTCGTAGACATAGAACTCCATCCGGTCCAGCTCGCGCAGCAGGTCGTTGGGGAATTCGATGTCGGCCTTGTCGATCTCGTCGATCAGCAGCGCCACCGGCTGGTCGGCGGTGAAGGCCTGCCACAGCACGCCCTTGACGATGTAGTTGTGGATGTCCTTGACGCGCTGGTCGCCCAGCTGCGAGTCGCGCAGGCGGCTCACGGCGTCGTATTCGTACAGGCCCTGCTGCGCCTTGGTGGTGGACTTGACGTGCCACTGCAACAGGGGCATGTCCAGGGCCTGCGCCACTTCCTCGGCCAGCATCGTCTTGCCCGTGCCCGGCTCTCCCTTGACCAGCAGCGGGCGCTTGAGGGTGATGGCGGCGTTCACGGCCAGCATCAGGTCCTGCGTGGCGACGTAATTCTGGGAACCTTGAAACTTCATGGATGGGAAGGTGGGTTTGCCTGGGAGTGGGGGCCGGAGTGGGGCCCCTATAATCGCCGGCCGATCCGATGGAACTGACCTGCGTCAGATTGTGCTCGCAAAATGAACAACTTGTTGAACACGCTTTTCGCCCTGCTTGTCGCTTGCGCGACCACCCTGGCCCAGGCGCAGACCGCGCCCGCCGCCCCGGCTGCCGCCAGCCCCCAGTCGCTCCAGGCCAAGATCGCGATGTGCGTGGGCTGCCACGGGATCATCGGCTACAAGGCGAGCTTCCCGGAGGTCTACCGCGTCCCCAAGCTGGCGGGCCAGAGCGCAGGCTACATCGTCGCGGCATTGAATGCCTACAAGACCGGTGAGCGCAAGCACCCGACGATGCGCGGCATCGCCGAGGGGCTGAGCGACCAGGACATGAAGGACATCGCCGCCTACTACGAGAAGCTGGGCGCCGGCACCCGTCCCACCCTGGGCGACAAGCCCAACCGCGAGCCGGACGCCCAGGTGGCGGGCCTGATCCAGAAGGCGGCCTGCTTCTCCTGCCACGGCTCCAACCTGTCCAAGCCGATCGCCCCCAACTACCCGAAGATCGCCGGCCAGTACCCCGACTACGTGTTCGTGGCGCTGAAGTCCTACAAGGCCAGCGACAACCAGAGCATCGGCCGCAACAACGGCGTGATGGGCGCGATCGCCAAGCAGTTCTCGGTGCCGGAGCTGAAGGCGCTGGCCGACTACGTCGGCTCGCTGGACGGCGAGCTGCAGACCATCCCGGAGTCGCGCTTCCACCAGCAGTGAGCGGGAAGGCCCCAAGAGGCCTTCCTCCCCGCAGCGAAAGGCCTCGTCGGAGGCCTTTTTTCTTGTGCGCCCAGCATGGGCGCGATCTTCGGGGTGCAAGTCCCCGGCCGAGCTGGCCACAGCGAGGCAAGTGAAACGCAACTGCGTGAGGGCGACCGAGCGTGGAGAGGAAGCGTGGAGCGTAAACCGTGAGCCGAGGTACAC
>JAGWTH010000025.1 GCA_028868995.1 Burkholderiales bacterium
GCCCCCGCACCCGCTCCGGCGCCCGCGGCTGCCCCTGCCGCCGCCCCCGCCCCCGCCGCCACGAAGACCGCGGCCGCCGGCGGCGCCGGCCAGGCGCTGTACCAGCAGGTCTGCGTGGCCTGCCACGCCGCCGGCGTGGCCGGTGCGCCCAAGTTCGGCGACAAGGCCGCCTGGGCCCCGCGCATCGCCCAGGGCATGCCCACGCTGTACAACGCGGCGCTGCACGGCCTCAATGCCATGCCCCCCAAGGGCGGCAGCAGCGCCTCCGACGCCGACGTGAAGGCGGCGGTGGACTACATGGTGGGTGCCGCCAAGTAAGCGGCCCGCGCCGCACGCCAGGAAGCCGGCCTCGCGCCGGCTTTTTTCATGGCTCGCCGCGGCTGATGGGGCGCCCCTCGGCGGGGCTGCGCACGAAGCCGTAGCGCGCCGGCAGGTCGGC
The DNA here is from genome assembly GCA_028868995.1 of Burkholderiales bacterium. GTDB lineage: Bacteria > Pseudomonadota > Gammaproteobacteria > Burkholderiales > Burkholderiaceae_C > Ramlibacter. The sequence continues at coordinate 440 of JAGWTH010000025.1, forward strand.
CGCGCGCACCTCCTGCGGCGGCGGCCAGCGGCCGGCCTCGATGGCCTCGGAGGCCTGCACGATGTCCTGCGTATGGACCAGCCCGACGCCGCGGTCGGTGTCCAGGTAGACGCGGCCGCTCTCGTCGACCAGGCAGGCCCGCACCTGCGCCGGCACCCCGGTGTGGCTGGCGACGCTGCCATCGGTCTGTATCCGCCAGATCCAGGGCGTCGCCTGCAGCTCCACGTACACGCGCTGCGGGCCGTTCTGGAAGTACCAGCGGCCGGCGTCGTCGCGCTCGTAGTTGCGGTGGATGAAGGCGATGAGCTTGTCGTGGCGCAGCAGCGAGCCCTTGGCCTGCGGGAAGGGGCCGGCGGCCTGCACGCGGTCGTCGCGCATGTACCAGTTGCCGCGTTCGTCCAGCCCGAGCCAGCCATAGCAGTCGGGCACGTGCGGCCACTTGGCCATGGCCTGGCGAACGATGTCGTCCATGCGGGCGATTATGGGCGCGCGCCGTCAGCGCAGGAACGCGTCGTAGCCCGTCTTCAGGATCAGCGCACCGACGACCAGGATGAACACGACGCGCACGAAGGCCGCGCCGTGCTTGAGCGCCAGGTGCGTCCCCATGAGGCTGCCGGCCACGTTGGCGACGGCCAGCGCGGCCGCGTACTGCCACCACACGTAGCCCTTGAGCGCGAACAGCACCAGCGCCGCCAGGTTGGTGGCGGTGTTCAGCAGCTTGGCGGCGGCCGAGGCGTTGAGGAAGTCGTAGCCCAGCACCCGCACGAACAGGAACACGAAGAAGCTGCCGGTGCCCGGCCCGAAGAAGCCGTCGTAGAAACCCAGCGCCAGGCCGATCGCGCAGGCCGCGAGCGTCCGGGCGCGGCCCGCGAGCCGGGGGGCGTGGTCGCGCCCCAGGTCCTTCTTGGCCAGGGTGTAGAGCAGCACGCCCAGCAGCACGACGGGCAGCAGCTTGCGCAGGAAGGCCGAGGGCAGCACCGTCACGGCCAGGGCGCCGAGGAAGCCGCCGGCCAGGGCGGTGCCCAGGGCGGGCAGCATGGACGGCCAGTGCATCTCCACCCGCCGGCTGAACTGGCGCGCGGCGAAGGCGGTGCCCCAGATCGAGGCGCTCTTGTTGGTGCCGAACAGGGTGGCGGGCGGCGTCGTGGGGAAGACCGCGAACAGCGCGGGCACCAGGATCAGGCCGCCGCCCCCCACGATCGCGTCCACGAACCCGGCCAGCACCGAGGCCAGCGATACCAGCAGCAACTCCATCGCGGGGATTGTCGCAGCTGGGGCCGCGCGTCCCCGCGGGGCCGGCGCAAATAAAAAGCGCCGCAGGTGCGGCGCTTGGAGGGGTTCGGCCCGTTGTACGGTGCCGCGCATCGAGTTGGAATTCTGTGCGGGGTTTTCTAGTCTCCTCGGTCCCTCGTCCTGCCTAGCCCGGGGGCGCGGCGCGAGTGCACGCACTGTAGCGGCGCGCACCTCCTTGAGGCATCCGGGATTTCCCGGCAGCAGTTTGTGATATAGGCAGTGCGCCGGGCGGCTGGCTCAGGCGGGGTCCCGCAGGATCCACTCCGCCGCCTTCTCCGCCATCATCAGCGTCGGCGAGTTGGTGTTGCCGCTGGTGATGGTGGGCATGGCGCCGGCATCCACCACCCGCAGGCCCGCGATGCCGCGCACCCGCAGCCGCGCGTCGAGCACCGCCATCGGGTCGCCGTCGGGGCCCATGGCCGTCGTGCCCACGGGATGGAAGATGGTGGTGGCGATGTCGCCCGCCAGCCGGGCCAGGTCCTCGTCGCTCTGGTACTGCGGGCCCGGCCGCCATTCCTGCGGCTTGTATTTCGCCAGCGCCGGCTGGGCGGCGATGCGGCGCGTCACCCGCAGCGAGTCGGCCGCGACCTTGCGGTCCTCCGGCGTGCTGAGGTAGTTCATGGTGATGGCCGGCGCGTCCTCGAAGCGCTGGCTGCGGATGCGCACCCAGCCGCGGCTGGTGGGGTTGAGGTTGCAGACGCTGGCCGTGAACGCGTCGAAGCCGTGCAGCGGCTCGCCGAAGGCATCCAGGCTCAGCGGCTGCACGTGGTACTCGATGTTCGGGTAGGGCTGGTCCGGCGTGCTGCGGGTGAAGGCGCCCAGCTGCGAGGGCGCCATGCTCATGGGGCCGCTGCGCTTGAGCGCGTACTCCAGGCCGATCTTCGCCTTGCCCCACCAGCTGCCGGCCAGCGTGTTGAGCGTGGCCACGCCCTCCACCTTGAACACCGCGCGGATCTGCAGGTGGTCCTGCAGGTTGGCCCCGACGCCGGGCAGGTCCTGCACCACCGGGATGCCGTGCTCCCGCAACAGCGCCGCCGGGCCGACGCCCGACAGCTGCAGGATCTGCGGCGAGCCGATGCTGCCCGCGCAGAGCAGCACCTCGCGCGCGGCGTGCACGCGCACCAGCTGCTTGCCGGTCCACACTTCCGCGCCGGTGCAGCGGCGCTGGCCGTCGGGCCCGGTCTCGATGGCCAGGCGCGAGACCTGCGCGCCGGTCCACAGCTCGAAGTTGGGCCGGCCGTAGCAGGTCGGGCGCAGGAAGGCCTTGGCCGTGTTCCAGCGCCAGCCGTTCTTCTGGTTGACCTCGAAGTAGCCGACGCCCTCGTTGTCGCCGCGGTTGAAGTCGTCGTTGCGCGGGATGCCGGCCTGCTGTGCCGCCTGTGCGAACGCATCCAGCACGTCCCATTTCAGCCGCTGCCTGTCCACGCGCCATTCGCCGCCGGCCCCGTGCAGGTCGTCCGCGCCCCGGTGGTAGTCCTCGTGCTTCCTGAAGTAGGGCAGGCACTCGTCCCAGGCCCAGCTGGCGTCGCCCAGGTGGCGGGCCCAGCCGTCGTAGTCGCGCTTCTGCCCGCGCATGTAGATCATGCCGTTGATGCTGGAGCAGCCGCCCAGCGTCTTGCCGCGCGGGTAGCGCAGCTTGCGGCCGTTGAGGCCCACGTCCGGCTCGGTGGAGTACAGCCAGTCGGTGCGCGGGTTGCCGATGCAATAGAGGTAGCCCACCGGGATGTGGATCCAGTGGTAGTCGTCCTTGCGCCCCGCCTCGATCAGCAGGACCCTCTTCGTGGAATCGGCCGAGAGGCGGTTGGCGAGCAGGCTGCCCGCGGTGCCCGCGCCAATGATGACGTAATCGAAGCTGGTGTCGCTCATGCCCCTGTGGTCTCCTCGTCTCCCATCCAGTGCCACCGCGGACCGGCTTGGCCGGTCCGCTGGTGGCGCCCCCTCGAGGGGGCGGCGGCCGCAGGCCGCTTCGGGGGTGGGCTTATTTTGCCGTGGGCATGGCAAATTCGGCGCCCTTGCCGATGCTCTCGGGCCAGCGCTGCATGATCGACTTCTGCTTGGTGTAGAAGCGCACGCCTTCCTCGCCGTAGGCGTGCATGTCGCCGAAGAGGCTCTTCTTCCAGCCGCCGAAGCCGTGCCAGGCCATGGGCACCGGGATCGGCACGTTGACGCCCACCATGCCCACCTGCACCCGGCGGCTGAACTCGCGCGCGGTGTTGCCGTCGCGGGTGAACAGCGACACGCCGTTGCCGTACTCGTGGGCGTTGATCAGTTCCACGGCTTCCTTCAGGTCCTTGGCGCGCACGCAGCCCAGCACCGGGCCGAAGATCTCTTCCTTGTAGATCTTCATGTCCGGCTGCACGTTGTCGAACAGCGTGCCGCCGATCCAGAAGCCGTTGTCGCAGCCGGCGCCCGCCTTCGCGCCCTGGAACTTGCGGCCGTCCACGACCAGCTTCGCGCCTTCGGCCTCGCCCTGGGCGATGTAGCCCGTGATGCGCTGGTGCGCCACGCTGGTGACGATCGGGCCCATCTCGGCGTCGAGTTCGGTGCCGTTCTTGACCTTCAGGGTCCGGGTGCGCTCGGCCAGCTTGTCCATGATCTTGTCGGCCGCGTCGCCCACCAGCACGCCGACCGAGATCGCCATGCAGCGCTCGCCGGCGGAGCCGAAGGCCGAGCCGATCAGCGCGTCGACCGCCTGGTCCATGTCGGCGTCGGGCATCACCACCATGTGGTTCTTGGCGCCGCCCAGGGCCTGCACGCGCTTGCCGTGCCGCGCGCCCGTCTCGTAGATCTTCTGCGCGATCGGGGTGGAGCCGACGAAGGACAGCGCCTTCACGTCGGGGTGCTCCAGCAGCGCGTCGACCGCGTCCTTGTCGCCCTGCACCACGTTGAACACGCCGTCCGGCAGGCCGGCTTCCTTCAGCAGTTCAGCCATGCGGATGGAGGGGGTCGGGTCCAGCGGGCTGGGCTTGAGGATGAAGGTGTTGCCCGCGGCGATGGCCACCGGGAACATCCACATCGGCACCATCACCGGGAAGTTGAAGGGCGTGATGCCCGCCACCACGCCCAGGGGCTGGCGCAGCGTCCAGTTGTCGATGCCGGTGGAGACCTGGTCGGTGTAGTCGCCCTTGAGCAGCTGCGGGATGCCGCAGGCGAACTCCACGATGTCGATGCCGCGTGTCACCTCGCCCTGGGCGTCGGTGAACACCTTGCCGTGTTCGGCGGTGATCATGCGGGCCAGCTCGTCGCGATGCCTGTTCAGCAGTTCCAGGAACTTGAACATCACGCGGGCGCGCCGGATCGGCGGCGTGTCGGCCCAGGCGGGGAAGGCCGCCTGGGCGGCGGCCACGGCCTGCGCCACCTCGGCGGCATTGGCCAGCGCCACCTGGCCGCTCACCTGGCCGGTGGCGGGGTTGAAGACGTCGCTGCGGCGGCCGCTCTGGCCGGGGACGACGCGGCCGCCGATCCAGTGCTCGATGGAGGCGAGGGCGGCGGCGGGGCGGGACTTGTCGGGTGCGTTCATGGGGGGCCTTCCGTGCGGGGATGGGGCAGTCTAGGCCCGCGGGGGCTCTTTGCAAAGGCGCTGCCGCTGACCAGATTGTTTGCGAAAATGAACAATGGCCACGATCCCCGCCTTTGCCGACCTGCACCTGCTGACCGTGCTGGCCGAAACCCGCAGCTACACCCAGGCGGCGCGCCGCCTGGGCATCTCCAAGGCCTCGGTCAGCGGCCGCATCGCGGAGCTGGAGCGCGCGGCCGGCGTGCCGCTGGTGCGCCGCACGACCCGCTCGGTCGGGCTCACCCAGGCCGGCCAGCAGCTGGTCGACGAGACCCGCGGCCCCTTCGAGCGCATCGCGCAGAGCTTCGCCGGCGTGCGCGACCTCGCCGGCACGCCGCGCGGGCGCCTGCGCGTGACGGCGCCGGTGGCGCTGGGCCGCCAGATCGTCGCCCCGTCGCTGCCGGCCTTCCTGCAAAAGTACCCGGAGATCCGCCTGGAGCTGGATCTCGGCGACCGCCTGGCCAACCTGCCGCAGGAAGGCTTCGACCTCGCGATCCGCCACACGCAGGCACCGCCGGAGACGCACGTGGCCTGGCAGCTGTGCCCCTCGCGCTCGCTGCTGGTGGCGAGCCCGGACTACCTGCGCCGCCACGGCGCGCCGAAGCATCCCTCCGAACTCGCCGAGCGCGACTGCCTGCTGTACCTGCGCGACACGGCGGGGCAGAGCTGGTCCTTCGAGCGCGGCAGCGGCCGGCGGGCGGAACGGGTGGTGGTGGCGGTGGACGGGCCCCTGCGCGCCAACAACAGCGAGGTGCTGCGCGAGGCGGTGCTGGGCGGGCTGGGGATCGGGCTGCTGCCGGACTTCAGCGCGGCGGCCCACCTGGGGCCGGGCCTGCTGGTCCCGGTGCTGCCCGAGTGGCGGCCGCTGGGCTTCTTCGGCGACGGCATCTACGCGATCCGCCCCTGGGCGCCCCAGGTGCCGCGGGCGGTGCAGTGCTTCGTCGACCACCTCAAGGGACTGTTCGCGAAGGGGTTCCCGATCGCGTGACGGGGCTGCGGGGCTCGGCGCCGCGCGCGCTCAGCGCCACCCCGGCGGCACCGCCACCGGCATCGCCAGCAGGATCTGCGCCATCCCCTTGCCCAGCGGATCGTTGCGCAGCGAAGCCATCCCCCCGCCGTCCAGCGCCTCGGTGCACAGGAAGTTCAGCGCGTGGATGCCCGGGACGTCGTAGCGCCACACCTCGTCCTGCACCAGGTGGGCCAGCCATTCCTTCACCTGCTCCGGCGTGAGCTGCCCGCGCAGCCAGGGCAGCCATTCGGGCCGGCGGGCGATCACGCCGATGTTGGAATGGTTGCCCTTGTCGCCGCTGCGCGCCCAGGCCAGCTGCACCAGCGGCACCTGGGGCCAGTCGGGGTGGGGCAGCACGGGGTCGACCGCCGGCGTGGCCCCGGGCGGCGGCACCGGCGCCTGGCCGGTGGGCACGCGCACCTCGAGCACCTCGCCGTCCAGGTGCACCTGCGGCTGCACGAGCCCCTTGTCGACCAGGAAGGCGAACTGGCGGATGGTGGGCGCGGGACTGGGTCGGCCGCCGGCGCCGGTGGTGCCGGGCGACCAGCTGGTGCCCGCGGGCGCGATCTCGCGCGCGAACAGCTCGAGCGCCTCCTTCTGCGGATGCATCACCGCCACCTGCAGCACCGCCTCGCGCACGTCCTGCGTGCGGGCATGCGGGCCGTAATTGGCGAGCTCCGAGCCCAGCACCTCGATGCGGGTGCGTGTGTAGGGCAGCCAGCGCCGCTGGGCGAACAGCTCGCGCGTGCGCGCGAGGATCGCCTCGCCGGTGCGCTGCGCCTTGCGCGCGGCGTCGAAGCCGACGATGGTGAGCTGGCCGGTGCAGCGCCAGCCGTCCATGAAGGTGGCCGAGACCTTGTAGTCCGGCCCGGGCGGCAGGCCGCGCGCGCCGCTCACCCGCACCCGCTGCTCGCCCGCCTGCTCCAGCCGCACGCCGGTGAAGTCGCAGGTGACGTCGGGCAGCAGGTACCGGCGCGGGTCGCCGATCTCGTAGAGCATCTGCTCGGCGACCACCGCGGTGTTCACCAGCCCGCCGGTGCCGTTCGGCTTGGTGACGACGAAGCTGCCGTCGGCGTGGCACTCGATCACCGGGTAGCCGATGTGCGGCCAGTCGGGCACCTGCTCCCAGTCGGTGTGCAGGCCGCCGGTGGCCTGGCAGCCGCATTCGATGACGTGGCCGGCCAGGCTGCCCGAGGCCAGCCGGTCCCAGTCGTCCTCGCGCCAGCCGAAGGCATGCATCAGGGCGCCCAGGGTCACGGCGCTGTCCACGCAGCGGCCGGTGATCACCACCTGTGCGCCGGCCGCGAGCGCGTCGCGGATGGGCAATGCCCCGAGGTAGGCGTTGGCGGTCAGCAGGCGCTCGGGCAGGGTCGCGCCGCTTTGCAGCTCGCGCACGCCCTGTTCGCGCAGTCGCGGCACCAGCACCTGCACGTCGTCGCCCGTGACCACCGCCACCTTCAGCGGCACGCCCTGTTCGGCGGCCAGGGCCTGCAGCGCCCGGGCGCAGGCCTGCGGGTTCACCCCGCCGGCATTGCTGATCACGCGGATGCCGCGCCGCGCCACTTCGCCCAGGATGGACTTCATCGTCACCTGCACGAAGTCGGTGGCGTAGCCCAGCGACGGGTCCTTGCCGCGCGCCGCCGCCAGGATCGACATGGTCAGTTCGGCCAGGTAGTCGAACACCAGGTAGTCGACGTCGCCGCCGGCCACCAGCTGGGGCGCGCCCACGCTGCTGTCGCCCCAGAAGCCGGAGGCGCCCCCGATGCGCACGGTGCGGTCCATGGTCAGTGTCCTGTCCACTCGGGCTTGCGCTTCTCGCGGAAGGCTGCCTGGCCTTCCTTCGCGTCCTCGGTCTGGGCGAACAGGGCGATCTGGCTTTCGGTGAAGGCCATGGACTGCTCGAAGTCCATGGTCTCGATCGCCTTGAGCGTGTAGAGGCCGCGCCGGATGGCCGCGGGCGACTTGTCGGCGATGCGCGCCAGCAGCCAGTCCAGCCGGCCGTCGAGGTCCGCGTCCACGTGGTTCACCAGGCCCATCTCCAGCGCCTCGGCGCTGCCGATCGCCTCGCCCGTGATGCACAGCTCCACCAGCCGGCGGCGCGGGACGAGGTGCTGCAGCGCGGCGAGCACCTGCGCCGGGAACAGGCCCACCTTGACTTCCGGCAGGCCGAAGCGGGCATGGGGCGCGGCCACAGCCAGGTCGCACATGGCCAGCAGGCCCATGCCGCCGGCCATGCAGGCCCCGTTGACGCGCGCGACCAGCGGCAGGTGGCTGGCCCGCGCCTGCCGCAGCAGCCGGGCGAAGGCGCCGGTGGGCTCGGAGAAGTCGAAGGCGAAGGACTGGCCCGACTGCAGGTCGGCGCCGGCGCAGAAGGCCTGGTCGCCGGCGCCGGTGAGCACGATCGCGCGCAGGCCGCGCTCGCCTTGCGCCTCGGCCAGGGCCTCGGTGAGCCCGGCGAGCACCGCGGGGCTCAGGGCGTTGCGCCGTTCCTCGCGCCGGATGGTGAGCCACAGCACGCCCGCGCGGCGCTCCACCCCCAGTTCTGGGCTTGTCGTCATGGGCCGGTCTCCTTCCGCCGCCGTTATACCCGCGACCGCGCCATCGTCCCGTCGGGTACAGGACAGGCCCGGGTCCAGCCGTTACGATGAGGCCGCTTCGCGACCGCCATGACCGCCGACGCCACGCCCCGCATCGAATCAGCGCCTGCCCTGCAAGGGCAGGCCGCGCGGCTGCTGGGCGCCTGGACGGCCGCGCAGTTCGCCCGGCCCCGCGTGTTGCGCAACCTGCTCCTGGCCCTGCCGCCTGCAGGCGCGCAGCAGGCCTGGGACCTGCGCCAGGCCACCCAGCTGGACCACGTCGGCGCCCAGGTCCTGTGGGACCACTGGGGCCAGCGCTGGCCGGAGCAGCTGGAGCTGCTGCCCGCGCAGCGGGCGATCCTGGAGCGGGTGGCCCAGCTGACCCGCCCGCCCGAGCCGGCGCGCCGCCTCGGGCTGCGGGAGGCGTACCTGGCCCTCGGCGCCGCCGTGCTGCACGGCCTGGGCCATGTCCAGGACTTCCTCCGGCTGGTCGGCCAGCTGGCCCTGGACCTGCGCGAGCTGGTCCGGCGTCCGCACCGCGCGCCCTGGCGCGACTTCTCGGGCCACCTGTACCACATCGGCGCCACCGCCCTGCCCATCACCGCCCTGGTGGGCGGCCTGATCGGCGTGGTGCTGGCCTACCTCACCTCGCTGCAACTGCGCCAGGTCGGCGCCAATGCCTACATCGTCGACATCCTGGGCATCGCGCTGATCCGCGAGCTGGGCCCCATGCTGGCGGCCATCCTGATCGCCGGCCGCTCCGGCTCCGCCATCACGGCGCAGATCGGCGTCATGCGCGTGACCGACGAACTCGACGCGATGCGGGTGATGGGCATCTCCCACACCTACCGGCTGGTGATGCCGCGGGCCATGGCGCTGTCCATCGCCATGCCGCTGATCAGCGGCTGGACCACGGTCGCGGGCCTCGCGGGCGGCATGGTGGCGGCGGACCTGGCCCTGGGCATCAGCCCGATCTACTTCGTCAATGCCCTGCCGGCCGCGGTGAGCCTGCCCAACCTGGTCCTGGGCATGTCGAAGTCCGTGGTGTTCGGCATCCTGATCGCCCTGATCGGCTGCCACTTCGGCCTGCGCGTACAGCCCAACACCGAAAGCCTGGGCCAGGGGACGACCGCGTCGGTCGTCGCCGCGATCACCATGGTGATCCTGGTCGACGCCCTGTTCGCGGTGCTGTTCAACGGCGTCGGATTCTGATGGCACAGGCCGTCCCTTCCACCGCGCCGGCCGGGGCTCCCCTGGTGGAGATCCGCAAGCTCACCTCGGCGTTCGACCTGCCGGGCCGCAGGCTGGTGATCCACAAGGACCTGGACCTCACCGTGAACCGCGGCGAGGTCCTGTCCATCGTGGGCGGGTCCGGCTCGGGCAAGACCGTGCTGCTGCGGCAGATCCTCGGGCTCGAGCAGCCGGCGGCGGGCGAGGTGCGCATCCTGGGCCAGCCGGTGGCGGCCCTGTCCAGGATCGGCGCCGCCAGCCGCATCGGCATGCTGTTCCAGCACGGCGCGCTGTTCTCCGCCTTCACCGTGCTGGAGAACATCGCCTTTCCCCTGCGCGAACTGAAGACCCTGCCCGACCGCCTGGTCGAGGAGGCGGCCATGGTGAAGCTGCAGCTCGTGGGCCTGAAGCCGGCCGATGCCAAGAAGATGCCCTCCGAGCTGTCGGGCGGCATGATCAAGCGCGCGGCGCTGGCGCGCGCCCTCGTCATGGACCCGCCGCTGCTGCTGCTGGACGAGCCCACGGCGGGGCTGGACCCCGAGAGCTCCGACGGCTTCGTGCGGCTGCTGCGCTCGCTGCACCGCGACCTGGCGCTGACCGTGGTGATGGTGACGCACGACCTCGACACCCTGTTCGAGCTGTCCACGCGCATCGCGGTGATCGCCGACCAGAAGGTGATCGTGGCGGCGCCGCCGCGCCAGGTGATCGCCTTCCGCCACCCCTTCGTCGAAAGCTTCTTCCTGGGCGAACGCGGCCAGCGTGCGATGGAGCTGCTGCGCGAGTTTCCGTTCGCGATATAGGATTCAACGCCGGAAAGGTTGGAACGCACCATGGAAAACAAGGCTCACGCGATCGCCGCCGGCGTCTTCGTCGCGCTGCTCAGTGCGCTGGTCCTGGGGCTGGCCGCCTGGCTGACGCGCGAGACCGGCGTGCGCGACCCCTACGAGATCTCCACCCGGGCCACGGTGACCGGGCTGCAGGAGCAGGCGCCGGTGCGCTTCCGCGGGGTCGACGTCGGCAAGGTCACGAAGATCGGCTTCGACCCGAAGGCCACCGGCAGCGTGCTGGTGCGCATGGAGATCGACCGCGACACGCCGCTCACGCGCGAGACCTTCGCCACCCTCGGCTACCAGGGCGTGACCGGGCTGGCCTTCGTCCAGCTTTCCGACCAGGGACGGCCGGCGCCGCGCCTGGAGCCCGACGACGCCAACCCGCCGCGCATCCCGCTGCATCCCGACCTGCTGACGCGGCTGGAGGACCAGGGCGAGGGGCTGATCACGCGGCTGGACGAGGCGACGCAGCGCGTCAACACGCTGCTGGGCGACGCGAACCAGAAGCGCATCGCCGACGCCCTGGAGGGCATCAGCCGCACCGCCGCCGGCACGCAGCAGCTGGTGACGCACGTGGACGCCACGCTGACGCAGCGGCTGGACCCGGCGCTGGAGCAGCTCACCGCCGCCACGCGCGGCGCCCAGCGCACGGTGGACCAGATCGGCGCCGCGGCGGCGGAATTCGGCCAGGCGGCGCAGCGCCTGAACGCGCCGGGCGGGACCATCGACCGGGTCACCGGCGGCACCGATGCGCTCACCCGGACCATGGACAGCTTCTCGACCGACACCTTGCCGCGGCTGGACCGCGTGGCCGACGAGACCACGCACACGGTGCGCACGCTGCGTCGCGCCGTCGACGACCTGGGGAGCAACCCGCAGATGCTCATTTACGGCGAAGGGCCGCCGCGCCCCGGGCCGGGCGAGCCGGGGTTCACGGCGCCGGGAGCGCGGAAATGAAGCGCCGCGCCTTCGCCCTGCTGCTGCCCGGCGCGCTGGCCGCCTGCGCCGCCCTGCCCGAGAAGCCGGTGCGCCCGACCCTGTACGACTTCGGCCCGCCGTCGCCGCCCGGAGCGTCCGCCGCCGCCGGCCGGCCGGCCCTGGTGCTGGCGCCCGTGGAAGCCGATGGCCTCCTGGAGACGCCGGCGCTGCTCTATCGCCTGGGCTACGAGGATCCGCACCAGGTGCGCCCCTACGCCTACGCCCGCTGGAGCGCATCGCCGCCGCAGCTGCTGTTCCAGCGCCTGCGCGAGCTGCTGGGGCGCGAGCGCACCGTGCTCGACGACGCGGCGGCGGCGGCCCTGGTGCGGCGCGGCGGCGAGCGTCCGCCGGTGCTGCGGGTGGAGCTGGAGGAATTCAGCCAGCTGTTCGACTCGCCGTCTTCGAGCCGCGGGCTGCTGCGGCTGCGCTGCACGCTGCTGGAGGCGGGCGCGAGCCAGCGCCTGGCGCAGCTCACCTTCCAGGCCGAGCGGCCGGCGCCCACCGCGGACGCGGCCGGCGGCGTACGTGCGCTGGCCTCCGCCACCGACGGCGCGGCGCAGGACATCGCGCTCTGGCTGCGGCAGCACGCAAGGCCATGACCGGCGCATCGCTCGAGGAAGCGATCCGGGCCGCGGGACTGGAGATCACCGGCTGCTGCGAGAAGCTGTCCGCCTGTCCCGAGTTGCTGGAGCACGGCGCGCTGCTGGAGGAATTCAGCCCGGAGGAGGCCGACGTGCTGGGCTCGCTGATGCTGCACGTGCGCGCGCGGCCCGGGCAGCGGATGATCCGCGAGGGCGACGTCGACGACTGGATGATGCTGCTGCTGCGCGGCACGGTCGACGTGGGCAAGCGCGTCGGCCCTCAGGCGCCGCACGACACGCACGGCGACAGCACGCGCGTGGCCGTGCTGCGCCCCGGCACTGTGCTGGGCGAGATGTCCATGTTCGACGGCGAGCCGCGCTACGCGAGCTGCTGGGCGCTGTCGGAGGTGGAGGCCGCGGTGATCGACCGCGCGGCCGTGGCCCGCCTGATCCAGGCCCGCCCCGACGTCGGCGCCAAGCTGCTGGTCAAGCTCACCCAATTGCTGGCGCAGAGGCTGCGCAACACCAGCGGCCAGCTGGTGAAGCTGCTGCGCGGGCGCGCCCCTTCCTGAACCCCCGAAAAGGAGACACCCCATGTTCCAGGCCCTGGTCCTCGAGAAGGAGCCCGCCTTCCGCGCCGAGGTGCGCGCGGTGGACGAGAGCTTCCTGCCCGAAGGCGACGTGACGGTCGCCGTGGAGTACTCGACCCTCAACTACAAGGACGCCCTGGCGATCACCAACCGCTCGCCGGTGGTGCGCAGCTGGCCCATGGTGGCCGGCATCGACGGCGCCGGCACGGTGCTGGAAAGCAGCGCGCCGCAGTGGAAGCCGGGCGACCCGTTCGTGCTGAACGGCTTCGGCGTCGGCGAGACGCACAAGGGCTGCCTCGCGGGCAAGGCGCGGCTGAAGTCGCAGTGGCTGGTGCGGCGTCCCGCGGCCTTCACGGCGCGCCAGGCGATGGCGATCGGCACCGCGGGCTACACGGCGATGCTGTGCGTGCTGGCCCTGGAGCGGCAGGGCCTGCGCCCGGGCGCGGGCGAGGTGCTGGTGACGGGCGCCACCGGCGGTGTCGGGTCGGTGGCGGTGGCGCTGCTGGCGAAGCTGGGCCACCAGGTGGTGGCCGCCACCGGCAAGGCGGCCGAGGCGGACTACCTGAAGGCGCTGGGCGCCACCGCGGTGATCGACCGCAACGAGCTGTCCGCGCCGGGCAAGCCGCTGCAGAAGGAGCGCTGGGCGGGCGTGGTCGATGCCGTGGGCAGCCACACCCTGGCCAACGCCTGCGCGCAGACGCGCTACGGCGGCGCGGTCGCGGCCTGCGGCCTGGCCCAGGGCATGGACTTCCCCGCGACGGTGGCGCCCTTCATCCTGCGCGGCGTCGCGCTGCTGGGGGTGGACAGCGTGATGGCGCCGATGGCCCGGCGCGAGGAAGCGTGGTCGCGGCTGGCGCGCGACCTCGACCCGCAGCTGCTGGAGCGCATCACCACCGAGGTCGGCCTGGGCGAGGCCGTGGAGGCCGCGCAGAAGCTGATGGCCGGCCAGGTGCGCGGGCGCATCGTCGTGAAGACCGGCGGGTGAGCGCCGCGCACCCCGGCAAGCGGCACCGGCTGGTGCGCCGGGCCGCCGTCGCGCAATGGCGCGCGGGCCGGCTCGACCCCACCGTGCGCGGCCTGCTCTGGTCGGGCACTTCCGGCCTGCTGTTCGTGCTGCTCAACACGCTGATGCGGGGGCTGTCGATCGCGCTGGACCCCTTCATGACGCAGTTCCTGCGCTACCTGATGGGCATCTGCGTGATGCTGCCCCTGATGGCGCGCAGCGGCATCGGGACCTTCAAGCCGCACAACCTGGTGGGGCAGTTCACCCGCGGCGGCGTGCACACCGTCGGCCTGCTGATCTGGTTCACCGCGCTGTCCCACATCAGCCTCGCCCAGACCACCGCGATCGGCTTCAGCACGCCGATCTTCATCATGCTGGGCGCGGTGCTCGTCTTCCGCGAGCCCATGCGCTGGGAGCGCTGGCTGGCCGCGGCGATCGGCTTCGGCGGCGTGCTGACCGTGGTGGCGCCCCAGCTGAGCGGCGGCAGCGGCATCTATACCCTGGTGATGCTCGCCTCGTCACCGGTGTACGCGGCGTCCTACCTGATGACCAAGGCGCTCACGCGCCACGATCGCGCCGAGGTGATCGTGGTCTGGCAGGCGATCTCGGTGACGCTGTTCAGCCTGCCGTTCGCGCTGCTGCACTGGCAGACGCCCAGCGGGGGGCAGATGCTGCTGTTCGTGCTGTGCGGCCTGCTCGGGAGCGGCGGGCACTACTGCCTCACGCGCTCCTATGCGGCGGCGGACATCTCGGCGACGCAGTCGGTGAAGTTCCTGGACCTGGTGTGGGCCAGCGCCATCGGCTGGCTCACCTTCGGCGACGTGCCCAGCCGCTCGACGCTGGTGGGCGGCCTGGTGATCTCCGGTTCGACGCTGTGGATCGCGCGCCGGGAGGCGCGGGGACGGGTCGCCTGACCCGCCGTCATTTCGCGGCGTTCGCGATCCCCGCGGCCACGTGCCCCGAGGGAACGTGCTGCGCCGCGTGCGTCACGTGCCGCGTCTGGTCGTCGAAGAAGAAGTCCGGCTCGAACTCGCGCAGGAACTCGCCCTTGGGCAGGCCGCCGAGGAACATCGCCTCGTCGACCTGGATGTTCCAGTCCATCAGCGTGCGGATGGCCCGCTCGTGCGCCGGGGCGCTGCGCGCGGTGACCAGGGCGGTGCGGATGCGCATGCGCGCGTTGCCCGCCTGCTGCAGCCGGTGCAGCGCCGCCAGCAGCGGCTTGAACGGGCCCCCGGGCAGGGGCTGCGTGGCCTTGGCCGACTCGTGCTCCTGGAAGGCCTCGAGCCCGCGTTCCTGGAACACCTGCTCGGCCTCGTCGGAGAACAGCACGGCGTCGCCGTCGAAGGCGATGCGCACCTCGTTCGGATAGTTGGCGCTGGCCAGCACCGACTCGGTCAGAACGCGCGCGGCCGGGAAGCCCGCGGCCAGCGCGCCCCGCACGTCGTCGGCATTGGCCGACAGGAACAGCGTGGCCTTCAGGGGCCGCAGGTAGCCGAAGGGCGAGCGGCCCTGCGTGAACACGCCGCGCTGCAGCTGGATGGCGTTGTGCCGGGCCGAGCGGAACACCCGCATGCCAGACACCGGGTCGTTGCGCGAGAGCACGACCACCTCCACCCGCTGCGCGCCCTCGTCGTTGAAGGCCAGCAGCTTCTTCACCAGCGAGAAGGCGATCCCCGGCGCGGCCGGGCGGTCCAGCCGCTCCAGCTGCAGGCGCATGTAGCCGGCGGCGTCGCCGCTCTCGAACACGCGGTTCTCCTCCTCGAAGTCGAACAGCGCCCGCGAGGCAATCGCCACCACCAGCTGGTCGTCCAGGGAAGCCATGGTCCTATCGTACCCACTGGTTCAGCTGGATGATCGGCAGCAGCACCGCCAGCACGATCAGCATCACGACCAGGCCCATGCCGACGATCAGCACCGGCTCCAGCAGCGTGGCCAGCTGCAGGGCGCGGCGCTGCACCTCGGCCGAGAGCTGGTTGGCCGCGCGCTGCAGCATGGCGGGCAGCTGCCCGGTCTGCTCGCCCAGCCGCGCGAACATGCCCAGCAGGCCCGGGAAGCGCTTCTTCTGCGCCAGGGCGGTGGCCAGGGGCGCGCCTTCGCGCACCAGCACCAGGGCGTCGAGCGCGTCGGCGCGCATCGCACGGTTGCCCAGCGTCTCGGCGGCGGCCTGCAAGGCCTTGAGGATGGGGACCCCGGCGCCGGCCAGCATGGCCAGCGTGCCGGCGAAGCGCGCCGCGTTGTAGCCGCGCGCCAGCCGTCCGACCACGGGCAGCGTGAGCCAGGCGGCGTCGTAGCGCTCGCGGAAGGCGGGGTTGCGCAGGGCGACCCCCAGGCCGATGAATCCCAGCACCCCGGCCCCGATCACGAGCAGGCCCCAGTGGCGCACGAAGGCGCTCACCGCCAGCATGATGGTGGTCAGCAGCGGCAGCGCATGCTTGGTGCCGACGAACACGTTGGCCACCTGCGGCACCACGTAGGTCATGAGCAGCAGCACGATCACGATCGCCGCGACGGTGACGATGGCCGGGTAGAGCGTGGCCGCGACCAGGCGGGCGTTGAGCGCCTGGCGCGCCTCCAGGTCGTCGGCCAGCCGCTCCAGCACCGCGCCCAGGTGGCCGCTCTGCTCGCCGGCGCCGACCACGGCGACGTAGATCTCGGGGAACTCGCGCGGGAAGCGGCCCAGCGCCTTGGCGAAGGAGGAGCCCGCGTTCACCTCGGCGCGCAGGGCGGCCACCAGGTGGTGCTGGCGCTCGTTGTCGGCCTCCTCGGCCAGCGCGGTGAGGGCCCGCTCCAGGGTCAGGCCGGAACCCACGAGGCCGGCGAGCTGCCGCGTCCAGATCGCCAGGGCGGTGGCGTTGAAGACGTTGCGGCGGAAAGCGGCCGAGGCGGCCGGGCCGCTGCCGGCCTCCGCAGCGACCGGCCGCACGTCCAGCGGCACCAGGGCGCGGCTGCGCAGCATGCCGCGCGCGACCTTGGCCGTGTCGGCCTCGATCACGCCCTTCTGGGTGGTGCCCTGCGCGTCCAGCGCCTCGAATGCATAGGCAGGCATGGGGCGATCATAAGTGGGCGACGGCGGCCCGGCGGGGGCGGCCGGAGCGGCTCCGGGGCCGGGCCACGGCAAAATAGTAAGCCTGTTTATAATCAATCGGCTGATGAAACCCGCCCTCGCCGCCCGCTTCGGCTTCCTCGTCAACGACGTGAGCCGCCAGTATTCGCAGCAGTTCGACCGCCTCGCCCGCGAGCGGCTGGGCCTGTCGCAGGCGCAGTGCCGCCTGCTGGCCGCGCTCGCCTGGCACGAGGGCGAGGAGCCGCTGTCGCAGGCGGAGCTGGCGCAGAAGCTGGGACTCACGGCGATGGCGGTGGCCACCATGTGCGACCGGCTGGCCGCCGCCGGCTGGATCGAGCGGCGCGCCCATCCCGAGGACCGCCGGGTCAACCGCCTGCACATCAAGCCGAGCGCGCGCAAGGCGCTGGAGCGCGCGCTGGCGATCGGCGACGAGCTGACCGGCCGCGCGCTGGCCGGCCTCGGCGCCGCCGAGCGCGCCCAGCTGCTGGCCTTGCTCGCGAGGGCGCGCGAGGGCCTGCTGGCGCTGGACGCCGCAGGGGGGGCGCAGCCGTGAGCGCGCCCGCCCGGGAAGAGGCCGTGCGGCACCACGGGATGATCACGATCTCGATCATGCTCGCGACCATCATGCAGGCGCTGGACACCACCATCGCCAACGTGGCGCTGCCGCACATGCAGGGCAGCCTGCAGGCCTCGCAGGACCAGATCACCTGGGTGCTCACCTCCTACATCGTGTCGGCGGCGATCGCGCTGCCGCTGACCGGCTGGCTGTGCGCGCGCTGGGGCCGCCGGCAGGTGTTCATGATCTCCGTCATCGGCTTCACCGCGGCCTCGATGATGTGCGGCCTGGCCACCTCGCTGGGCGGCATCGTGCTGGCGCGGCTGCTGCAGGGCATCTTCGGCGCCGCGCTGGTGCCGCTGTCGCAGGCGGTGCTGCTGGACATCAACCCGCCGCACAGGGTCGGCCAGGCGATGGCGATCTGGGGTGCCGGCATCATGGTGGGGCCGATCCTGGGTCCCATGCTGGGCGGCTGGCTGACCGAGAACCTGGACTGGCGCTGGGTGTTCTTCATCAACCTGCCGGTGGGCGTGTTCGCCCTGTACGGCATCTGGCGCTACCTGCCGGAAAACCGGCCGCCATCGAGCCCCCTGGACCTGTTCGGCTTCGTCACGCTCAGTCTGGGCCTGGGCCTGCTGCAGCTGTTCCTGGACCGCGGCGAGCTGCAGGACTGGTTCGACTCCTGGGAGATCCGGCTGGAGGCCGCGGGGGCGCTGGTGGCCTTTGCCTTCCTGGCGGTGCACACCTGGACGGTCCGCGGCGCGTCCTTCGTCGACCGGGAGCTGCTGAAGGACCGCAACTTCGTCACCGGCTGCACCTTCGGCTTCATCGTCGGCGTCGTGCTGTACGGGACGATGGCGCTGCTGCCGCTGTTCCTGCAGGGCCTGATGGACTACCCGGTCGTCTACACCGGCATGGTGACCGCGCCGCGCGGCGTGGGCACCATGATCGCGATGATCGCCGTCGGCCGGCTGGTGCAGCGGGTGGACCTGCGGCTGATCATGGCCACCGGTTTCACCCTCACGGCGGTGGCCCTCTGGCAGATGACGCACGTCACCCTGCAGATGGACAGCAGCCTGATCGTCACCTCCGGCTTCATCCAGGGCCTGGGCATCGGCTTCACCTTCGTGCCGCTGTCGGCCGCCTCGTTCGCCACGCTGGCGCCGCGGCTGCGCAACGAGGGCACGCCGCTGTACAGCCTGCTGCGCAACATCGGCGGCAGCGTGGGCATCGCCGTGGTCCAGACCCTGCTGTCACGCAACGCCGGCCAGTCGCACGCCGACCTGGCGGCGCTGGTGAACCGGGCCAACCAGGGGCTGGCGACGCTGCCCGGGATGCTGAGCCCGGATTCGGCCACGGGGCTCGCGCTGCTGAATGCGGAGGTGACGAGGCAGGCGGCGCTGCTGGCCTACGTGCACGACTTCCGGATCATGATGGTCGTGACGGCGCTGGCGATCCCGTTCCTGGCGCTGATCCGGCCGCCGCGGCGCCGGGTGGCCCAGGCGTCGGGGGACGTGCCGCATTGAGCGGCGATGCCCGAACCCCAACGCCTCGCCACCGCTACATTTCGCGCAGGCGGAACCGCTGCAGCTTGCCGGTCTCGGTGCGCGGCAGGGCCGCCACGAACTGGATCTCGCGCGGGTACTTGTAGGGCGCGATGCTCGCCTTCACGTGTTCCTGCAGCGCCTTGACCATGGCGGAGTCGCCGGCGTGGCCCGGCTTGAGCACGCAGAAGGCCTTGACGATCATCCCGCGCTCCTCGTCCGGCTTGCCGATCACGCCGCATTCGGCCACCGCCGGATGCCGCATCAGCGCGTCCTCGACCTCGGGGCCGCCGACGTTGTAGCCGGCGGTGATGATCATGTCGTCGGCCCGTGCCTGGTAGAAGAAGTAGCCGTCGGCGTCCTGCACGAAGGCGTCGCCGGGGTAGTTCCAGCCCTCGCGAACGTAGTTCGCCTGGCGCTCGTCCTCCAGGTAGCGGCAGCCCGTGGGGCCGATCACCGCCAGCTTGCCGACGGTGCCGCGCGGCAGCTCGCGCCCCTCGTCGTCCACCACCTTCGCCTGGTAGCCCGGCACCACCTTGCCGATGGCGCCGCGCCGCACGTCGGCGCCGGCCGCGGAGATGAAGATGTGGAACATCTCGGTGGCGCCGATGCCGTCCAGCATCTCGATGCCGGTCGCCTCCTTCCACAGCTGGCGGGTGGCGTCGGGCAGGCCCTCGCCGGCGCTCACGCAGATGCGCAGGCGGGCGATGCCCAGCGAGCGCGCGAAGGGCGCTGTCTGCCGGTAGAAGGTGGGGGCGGTGTAGCAGATGGTGGCGCCCACCTCGTGGAGGGTGCGCACCAGCGACTCCGGCGTGTAGGCGCCGTCGGGGAACCAGACGCAGGAGCCCGACCACATCGGGAACAGGAGCAGGCCGCCCAGGCCGAAGGTGAAGGCCAGCGGCGGGCTGCCGACCACCACGTCCTCGGGCGTGGCGCGCAGCACGTGCCTCGGCCAGGCCTCGCAGGCGGCCAGCACGTCGCGGTGGGTGTGCACCGCCGCCTTGGGCTTGCCGGTGGTGCCGGAGGTGAAGGCCAGCAAGGCGATGTCGTCGGCCGCCGTGGGACAGGCCATGAACTGCGCCGGCTTGCCGGCGGCGCGCGCTTCCAGCGCATCCGGCGCGCCCGGGGCATGGAAGGGAACCACCGCCGCCAGCACCGGCCGCCCGGCGCGCGCCAGTTCCAGTTCCTGCAGCAGGCGCGCGTCGCACAGCGCCAGCTTCGGCTGCGCCTTGTCGATGATGTCGCCCAGCTCGCGCGCGCGCAGCAGCGGCATCGTGGCCACCGCGATGCCGCCGGCCTTGACCACGGCCAGCCAGGCGAGCGCCATCGCGACGGAGTTGCCCCCGCGCAGCAGCACGCGGTTGCCCGGCTCCAGGCCGAGGTCGTCCACCAGCACGCGGCACAGGCGGTCCACCTGTTCGCGCGCCTGTTCGTAGCTGAGGGTGCCCGCGGGCGAGCGCAGCATGGGCCGCCGGCCCCAGCCCTTCTCGGGGGCGCGGTCCAGCAGTTCGGCGACCAGGTTCAGCTGCGGCGCCAGCTGCAGCTCCGGCAGGTCGTAGCGCAGCTGCGGCCACTGCGCGCGCGGCGGCAGCCGGTCGTGCACGAAACGGTCGGTCTGGGCGGAGGCGATCGGTGCTTTCATGCAGAGGTCTCCTGGCGGTCCTGGGTGACGTGGTCCTTCACCTTGCCCAGCAGCTTGTGGAGCACGGCGATGTCCCTCTCGTTCAGCGCGGAGAAGGCTTCCACGATCCAGTCCTCGTGCTGCCGCGCCATCTCGTTGAACAGCTTGCGGCCCTTGGGGGTGAGGCGCACGCGGTAGGCGCGGCGGTCGCCTTCCACGTCGATGCGCTCCACGAGGCCTTCGGAGACGAGCTGGTCGGTGATGCCGGTGACGTTGCCGCCGGTGACCATCATGCGGCGCGAGAGCTCGTTCATCTTGAGCCCTTCGGGGGCGCGCTCCAGCTGCGCCATCAGGTCGAACCGGGGCAGGGTGGTGTCGAAGCGCTCGCGCAGCTGGGTGCGCACCTGCTTTTCCACCAGCTGGGTGCAGGTGAGCAGCCGCAGCCACAGGCGCAAGGCCTCCGGGTGCTCGCTGTGGGCGCGTGCCTCGATGTCCATGGGACCCCCTTTGCTTGAATATAAATAGTTTAGGCCTAAATAAATTCCGGGGCAATGGGGCGGGCCCCTCCCCGGACTCCGGCCCGCAGCCCCACGGTTGACGAGGGCCGGCCGGCTGGCAAGAATTTGCCCATGGCCACGGAACCCCTCCTCCGCAAGCTCGAATCCCAACTCGCAGCGCTGCCGGTCCCGGTGGCGCTGGTCCTGCCGGGGGGGCGCCGCCTCGGCCCGGCCGACGCCGCCCTCCGGCTGGAATTCCAGGACTGGTCGGGTCTGGCGACGCTGGCGGCCGGCCAGATCGGCAAGGTCGGCGAGGATTACGTCGAGGAGCGGGTGCGCTTCGAGGGCAGCATGCGCGACCTGATGACCGCCGCCGCCGCCATGCTGCCGGGCTCCCCGGTGGCCAGCGACACCAGCTGGTGGACCCAGATGCTGCGCCGGGCCCGGTCGCTCGCCTCGCACACCCACCAGAAGGACGCCGAGCAGATCCGCTTCCATTACGACGTCTCGGACGACTTCTACGCCCTGTGGCTGGATCCGCGGCGCGTCTACTCCTGCGCCTACTACCGCGACCCGGCCATGGCGCTGGACGAGGCGCAGGAGGCCAAGCTGGACCACATCTGCCGCAAGCTGATGCTGCGGCCCGGCGAGCGCTTCCTCGACATCGGCGCCGGCTGGGGCGGCCTGCTGCTGTGGGCCGCGGAACACTGCGGCGTCACCGGCACCGGCATCACCCTGTCGAAGAACCAGCACGCCCACGTGAACCGGCTGATCGAGCAGAAAGGCCTGCAGTCGCGCGTGAAGATGCTGCTGCTGGACTACCGCGACCTGCCGGAGGACGCGCCCTTCGACAAGATCGCCTCGGTGGGCATGTTCGAGCACGTGGGGCACGCCAACATGCCCGCCTACTTCGCCAAGATGCGGCGGCTGCTGGTTCCGGGCGGCCTGGCGCTGAACCACGGCATCACCGCCGGCAGCGTCGCGTCGGACCAGCTGGGCGCCGGCATGGGCGACTTCATCTCCAAGTACATCTTCCCCGGCGGCGAACTGCTGCACGCCAGCCTGGTGCTGCACGACCTGGCCGTCGGCGGGCTGGAGATGGTGGACACCGAGAACCTGCGGCCGCATTACGCGCGCACGCTCTGGGCCTGGTCCGACGCGCTGGAAGCCCGGCTGGAGGAGGCGCACGCCGTGCTGGTGCAGACCCACGGGCAGGCGGGCGCCGGCCGCGTGCTGCGGGCCTACCGCCTCTATCTCGCCGGCAGCGCCATGAGCTTCGAGCGCGGCTGGATCGCCCTGCACCAGGTGCTGGCCACCCGGCCCGACGACGACATGCACACCGGCAGCCTGCGCGGCGCGCAGTCGGCCTACCCCTTCAACCGCGATTACATGTATCGCTGATACTGGCCGGATGCTTTACAAGTTCAAGTCCAAGGCCGCCGGTGACCTGATCATGCTGGAGCCGAACGGCCGGCAGGTCCTGAAGATCATCGGCAAGGATCCGGCCCCGCAAGGCATCATCCTGCCCGAGGAGATGCCCGGGGCCATCCTCGCGCTGGAGGCGGCCATCGTGCGCGACGACGCCGAACGCGAGGCCGCCGCCGCGGAAGCCAAGGCCCGCGGCCGCCAGTTGCCGGAGACGGAGACCGTCTCGCTGCACCAGCGCGCCGTGCCCTTCATCGACATGCTCAAGCGCTGCGGGAAGGCGAAAAAAGAGATCGTCTGGGGCGTGTAGCGCGCCCCCTGGATTCCCGCGGCTTGCGTCGCTACCCGAAGGCGCATCAGAAGAAAAAAGCCGCCCGGGCGGGCGGCTTCGTTCCGGCGCGCAGCGCCCGGTTCTCATTCCACGTAGATGTTCGCGGCCTTGATCAGCGGCGTCCACTTGTTGATCTCGGACAGCACGAACTTCTTGTGCTCCGCGGGCTCGACGCGCTTGTCGTTCACCACCACGGCGCCCAGGGCCTCCTCGCGCTTGATGAAGTCGGGGTCCTTCAGCGCCGCCTTCAGGGCGTCGTTGAGCTTCTTGAGCACCGGCGCCGGCGTGCCCTTGGGCGCGTACAGGCCGTGGAAGATCGTGACGTTGAAGTCCTTCACGCCCAGCTCCTGCATCGTCGGCACGTCCTTCAGCGCCGGCACGGTGAGGCGGTGGGGCGTCGTCACGGCGAAGACCTTGACCTTCTTGGCTTCGATCGCCCCGGTGGTGTTGGTGGTCTGGTCGCACATCAGGTCGATCTGGCCGCCCATCAGGTCGGTCATGGCCGGGCCCGTGCCCTTGTAGGGGACGGCGGTCATCTCCACCCCCATGGCGTGCTGGAACAGCATGCCGCACAGGTGCGAGGCCGAGCCGACGCCGGCGTTGCCCAGGTTCACGCGGCCCTTGTTCTTCTGCAGCCACTCCCTCAGTTCCTTGAGGTTGTTGGCGGGCAGGCCGGGCTTGCCGATGATGGTCATCGGCACGTCGTTGACCAGGCCCAGGTACTCGAAGTCGCTCTCCACCTTGAAGGGGATGTTGCGCACGAGGGTGGGCATGGTGGCCATGCCGATGTGGTGCAGCAGCAGCGTGTAGCCGTCGGCGGGCGCCTTGGCGACCTTGTTCGCGCCGATCGAGCCGCCGGCGCCGGCGGCGTTGTCGACGATCACCGTGGTGCCCAGGGGCTTGCGCAGGGCCTCGGCGAGGTCGCGCGCGACCTTGTCGGTCGGGCCGCCGGCCGCGAACGGCACGACGATCGTGATGGGCTTGGAGGGGAAGTCCTGGGCCGCGGCGGCCAGGGTGCCGGCGGCGAGGAGGGCGGCCGGGACGAACGACTGGATCAGCTTCTTCATGGAGACTCCGTGGGAAACCGCGCGATCATAGGGAGCGCCCGAGGGGGGCCGGATCGCCGGAACTACGTACGCGCAACCACGTACGCCACGCGAACCTGACGGGAAGCCCTCATTTGTAGCTGCGCGCGTCCTCGATCACCTTGCCGTCGTTGGGCAGGGAGCCTGGGGCCACCAGCCGGACCTCGGCACGCAGCTTGGTGACGTCGCGCACCGCCTCGCCGATGCGCGCGGCCAGGCCCTCGGCCGCGCCGGCCGCCTCCACCATCAGTGTCATCACGTCGTTGGCCATCTCGCCGCTGACCACCAGGCGGGCCCGGGCGATTTCCGGGAAGCGCCGCGCGATCTCGGCCACCTGGCCGGGATGGACGAACATGCCGCGGATCTTCGTGGTCTGGTCGGCGCGGCCCAGCCAGCCGCGGATGCGCATGTTGGTGCGGCCGGTCGGGTCCTCGCCGGGCAGCACGGCCGAGAGGTCGCCGGTGCCGAAGCGCACCAGGGGATAGGCGGGATTGAGCGTGGTGACGACCACCTCGCCGACCTCGCCGGGCGCGACCGGGTCGCCGGTGCCGGGTCGGACGATCTCCACGATGACGCCCTCGTCGACGACCATGCCCTCGCGCGAGCTGGTCTCGTAGGCGATCAGGCCCAGGTCCGCGGTCGCGTAGCTCTGGTAGACGGCCATCCCGCGCTCCTGGAACCAGTCGCGCAGGCTGGGCGGGAAGGCCTCGCCGCCCACCAGGCCCTTGCGCAGGCTGGCGATGTCGCTGCCGGCCTCCTGCGCCTTTTCCACCAGGATGCGCAGGAAGCTGGGCGTGCCGGCGTAGGCCACCGGCCGCAGTTCGGCGATGGCCTGCAGCTGCTGCTCGGTCTGGCCGACGCCGGCGGGGAAGACCGTGCAGCCGACCGCGTGCGCCCCCGACTCCATGATGAAGGCGCCGGGCGTCATGTGGTAGCTGAAGGCGTTGTGCACCAGGTCGCCGGCGCGGAAGCCCGCGGCGAACATGGCGCGGCCGACGCGCCAGTAGTCGCGCGCGGCGCCGTCGGGTTCGTAGATCGGGCCCGGCGAGGCGAACACGTGCGGCATGGCCGGCCCGCGCACCAGCGTGCTGAAGCCGCCGAAGGGGTCGCTGGCGACCTGCGCCTGCTGCCGCTGCATCAGCTCCCCCTTGCGCGTGACCGGCAGCCGGGCCAGCGCCGCGCGCGAGTCGACCCGCGCGCCGTCCACGCCGGCGAGGATCGCGGCGAAGGCCGTGCTGGCGCGCTGGGCGTGCGCGACCTGGGCCGGCAGCGCGGCGAACAGTTGCGCCGCGCGCTCGGCGGGGCTGCGCGTCTCTAGGGTGTCGTAGAACTCCGTCATCTCAGGCTCCCATGGATCGTTCGCGGGCCACCGCGGAACCGGCTTTGCCGGGCCGCTGGTGGCGCCCCCTCGAGGGGGAGGCGCCGCAGGCGCTTCGGGGGGGGGTCACGCCAGCCAACGTTTGCGCCGCTTGTAGCTCTTGACGTCGCGGAAGCTCTTGCGCTCGCCGCCGCCCACGCCGAGGTAGAACTCCTTCACGTCCTCGTTGCCGGCCAGCTCGGAGGCCGGCCCGTCCATGACGATGCGGCCGCTTTCCATGATGTAGCCGTAGCCGGCGTACTTCAGTGCCATGCCGGTGTTCTGCTCGGCCAGCAGGAAGGTCACCCGCTCGCGCGTGTTGAGGTCCTTCACGATCTCGAAGACCTCCTCCACGATCTGCGGCGCCAGCCCCATGGACGGCTCGTCCAGCAGCACCAGGCTGGGATGGGCCATCAGCGCGCGGCCGATGGCGCACATCTGCTGCTCGCCGCCCGAGGTGTAGGCTGCCTGCGAGGCGCGGCGCTGCTTCAGGCGGGGAAAATAGGCGTAGACCTTCTCCAGGCCGGCGGCAATGTCGGCCCGGCTCGCGCGCGTGTAGGCGCCGGTCAGCAGGTTCTCCTCGATGGTGAGGTGGGCGAAGCAGTGGCGGCCCTCCATCACCTGCACCACGCCGCGGCGCACCAGTTCCGCCGGGGTCAGGTTCTCGATGCGCTCGCCGCGCAGCTCGATCGAGCCCTTGGTCACCTCGCCGCGCTCGCCCTTCAGCAGGTTGGACACGGCGCGCAGGGTCGTGGTCTTGCCCGCGCCGTTGCCGCCCAGCAGGGCGACGATGCCGCCCTCGGGCACCTGCAGCGAGACGCCCTTGAGCACCAGGATCACGTGGTTGTAGATGACCTCGATGCCGTTGACGTTGAGAACAGTGTTCTGTGGATCCATGGTCTTGTCTTCACCAATCGAAAGGCCCGGGCCTTTCGATTGGCGGCTCCTCGGAGCCGCGCCCCCTCCCGCCTGGCGGGAGGGGCAGGGGAGGGTGCCGTAAGTCGCGCCGCAAGGCGGCGGCGAGGCGGGCTGCCAGTCCTCAGGACTGGCAGTCCGCCGGAGTCCGCCGCTGGAGCTTCTTGTCCGCGAGGTACTTGTCCGAACCCGCCTGGACCATCGGCTTGATGATCTGCTCGTCGGCCTGGTACCAGTCGCTGGAGAAGTTCCACTTCTTGCCGTCCCAGGTGTGGATGCGCGCCCAGGTGGAGCCCATGTGGTCCTGGCAGGAGGTGCTGATCGGGCGCAGCACGCCGCCGAAGCCCAGCGCGTCCAGCTTCTTCTGGTCCAGCGCCAGGTTCTCCAGGCCCCAGCGCACCTGGTCGGGGGTCATGACCTTGCCCTTGCCGAAGCGCTCCTGCGCCCGCCGCACCGCTTCCACGCCCAGCATCTGGATGATCACGCCGCGGGTGTAGAGGACCGAGCCGACCTCGTCCTTCGGGCCGGTGCCCTGGCCCTTGGCGTGCACGTACTTGAGGATGTCCTGGATCACCTTGGGCTGCGTGCCCGAGGTGTTGAGGGCCAGGGCGTTGTAGCCCTTGGCGCCTTCGCCCACGTCCTTCACGTCCGGCTCGGCGCCGGCCCACCAGACACCGTACATCTTGTCGCGCGGATAGCCCGTGGCCTGGGCCTCCTTCAGGGCGGTGGAATTCATCACGCCCCAGCCCCACAGCAGCACGTAGTCGGGGCGCTGCTGGCGCACCTGCAGCCAGGCGGCCTTCTGCTCCACGCCCGGCGCCGTCACCGGGATCAGTTCCAGCTGGAAGCCGTGCATCTTCGCGCGCTCCTGCAGCAGCGGGATCGGTTCCTTGCCGAAGGGCGAGTCGTGGTAGACCAGCGCGATCTTCTTGCCCTTGAGCTTGTCGAAGCCGCCTTCCTTCTTCGCGATGTGCTGGATCAGGATGTCGGCGCCGGTCCAGTAGCTGCCCATGAAGGGGAAGTTCCACTTGAAGGCGGTGCCGTCCTGGGAGATCGACAGGCCGTAGCCCAGGGTGATCAGCGGGATCTTGTCGCCGGCCACCTTCTCGGTCAGCGCGAAGGTGATGCCGGTGGATTGCGGGTCGAACAGCGTCACGCCCGGGTGGGTCTTCAGCCGCTCGTAGCACTCCACGCCCTTGTCGGTGGCGTAGCCGGTCTCGCATTCCTCCCAGGTGAGCTTGACGCCGTTGATGCCGCCGTCCCGGGCGTTGATCATATTCAGGTAGTCCTGCTTGCCGTTCGCCCAGGGCGTGCCGTTGGGCGCGTAGGGACCCGTGCGATAGGACAGCAGCGGGAAGAACTGCTCTTTCGCCTGGGCGAACGCGCCCGCGGCGGCCAGGCCCAGCAGGGCGGCGGTGACAACGGAACGAAGCCTCATCGGATGTCTCCTCTCGTGGTTGGGTTGGGACTCAGTGCGGGAAGGGCCACAGGCGCAGCTTCTGCTTGCCCGTGGACCACAGGCGGGCCAGGCCGTGCGGCTCGACCACCAGGAACCAGACGATCAGCGCGCCGAAGATCATCACCTGCGCATGCTCGACGCCGGCGGTGCCGATGCTCAGCCCGGCGAGCGCCGCGAGCGAGGGCAGGAAGTTGCTCAGGACGATGGGCAGCACCACGATGAAGGCGGCGCCGAAGAAGCCCCCCATGATCGAGCCCAGGCCGCCGATGATCACCATGAACAGCAGGCGGAAGGACTGCTCCACCGAGAAGGCCGCCGGCTCCCAGGCGCCCAGGTAGATGAAGGCCCACAGCGCGCCCGCCATGCCCACGATGAAGGAGCTCACGGCGAAAGCGGTGAGCTTGGCGTACATCGGGCGGATGCCGATCACGGCGGCGGCCACGTCCATGTCGCGGATGGCCATCCACTCGCGGCCGATGGCGCTGCGCACCAGGTTCTTGGCCAGCAGGGCGGTGACGACCAGGAAGCTGAGGCAGAACCAGTACTTGGCGGCATCGCCGTCCAGCGACAGCCCGAACACCTGCAGCCCGTTCACCGACACCGAGCCGGAGGGCGAGTCGTCGGTGAACCACTTGATGCGCAGGAACATCCAGTCGGCGAAGAACTGCGCGGCCAGCGTCGCGACCGCGAGGTACAGGCCCTTGACCCGCAGGCTGGGCAGGCCGAACAGGATGCCGAACAGCATGGCGCACACGCCGCCCAGGAGGATGGCCGGGATCAAGGGCATGCCCGGGACGCGCACGAAGAAGTTGTAGGCGCCGTAGGCGCCCACCGCCATGAAGGCCCCCGAGCCCAGCGAGATCTGGCCGCAGTAGCCGACCAGGATGTTCACGCCCAGCGCCGCCAGCGCCATGATCAGGAAGGGGATCAGCACGGCGGGGAACAGGTAGGGGCTGGCCACCATGGGCACGACGACATAGGCGGCCACCAGCAGGGCGAGCATCGCCCAGCGGTCCTGCACGATGGGGAAGATCTGCTGGTCGGCGCGGTAGCTGGTCTTGAACTGGCCGTTCTCGCGGTAGATCATGGTGATGCTTCCTCAGACGCGGTCGATGATCTTGTGGCTCCGACTAACTTTGCTCTGCAAAGTAAGTCTCCGCCGAAAAATCGCGCTCGCTTCTTTCATACGCGATCTATGATTTTTTCGCCGAACAGGCCCTGGGGACGAACGAGCAGGACGGCGAGCGCCAGCACGTAGGCGA
This sequence comes from Burkholderiales bacterium, assembly GCA_028868995.1. Lineage (GTDB taxonomy): Bacteria > Pseudomonadota > Gammaproteobacteria > Burkholderiales > Burkholderiaceae_C > Ramlibacter. The sequence continues at coordinate 29,202 of JAGWTH010000025.1, forward strand.
ACCAGATCTCGATGCCGCCGCCCACCAGCGGGCCGATGTACACCTCCGACAGCTTCTCGCCCACGCCGATGATCAGCCCGCCGAGGATGGCGCCCGGCACCGAGGTGAGGCCGCCGAGGATCACCACCGGCAGCGCGCGCAGCGCCACGGTGGTCAGCGAGAACTGCACGCCCAGCTTGCTGCCCCAGATCATCCCGGCCACCAGCGCCACGACCCCGGCCACGCACCAGACGATCACCCAGATGCGCGCCAGCGGGATGCCGATGGACTGGGCGGCCTGGTGGTCGTCGGCCACGGCGCGCAGCGCCCGGCCGGTGGAGGTCTTCTGGAAGAACAGGCTCAGCGCCAGCACCAGCGCCGCGGAGATCAGCGCGGCGATCAGGTCCTCCCGGTTGATCAGGATGCCCCCCTCGAACACCTGGTCGAAGGCGATCACCGGGTCCTTGGGCATGCCGATGTCGATCTTGTAGATGCTGTTGCCGAACAGGCTCTGGCCCAGGCCCTCCAGGAAGTAGGTGATGCCCAGCGTGGCCATCAGCAGGGTCGCGCCTTCCTGGTTCACCAGGTGGCGCAGCACCAGGCGCTCGATCACCCAGGCCACCGCGAACATGATCGCGCCGGCGATGACGAAGGCCGCCACGTTGGCGAAGATGGGGCTGGCGATGCCGGTCCAGCGCGGGATCCATTCGGCAAAGCGCGCCATCGCCAGCGCCGCGAACAGCACCATGGCGCCCTGCGCGAAGTTGAAGACGCCCGAGGCCTTGAAGATCAGCACGAAGCCCAGCGCCACCAGCGAATAGAGCATGCCGGCCATCAGGCCGCCCAGCAGTGTTTCCAGGAAGAAGCCCATGTCGTCGTCCTAGTGCGAGCTGCCGAGGTAGGCGCGGATCACGTCGGGGTTGTTGCGCACCTCGTCGGGCGGGCCGTCGCCGATCTTCCTGCCGTAATCGAGCACCACCACGCGGTCGGAGATGTCCATCACCACGCCCATGTCGTGCTCGATCAGGACCACCGTCGTGCCGAATTCGTCGTTGACGTCGAGGATGAAGCGGCACATGTCCTGCTTCTCCTCCAGGTTCATGCCCGCCATCGGCTCGTCCAGCAGCAGCACCTGCGGCTCCATGGCCAGGGCGCGCCCGAGGTCGACGCGCTTCTGCAGGCCGTAGGGCAGCTGGCCGACCGGGGTCTTGCGCCAGGCCTGGATCTCCAGGAAGTCGATGATGCGCTCCACCACCTCGCGGTGGCGGATCTCCTCGCGCTCGGCCGGCCCGATGCGCAGCGCCTGCAGCAGGAGGTTGCTGCGGATGCGCAGGTTGCGGCCGGTCATGATGTTGTCCAGGACGCTCATGCCCTTGAACAGCGCCAGGTTCTGGAAGGTGCGGGCGATGCCCATCTCGGCGACCTGCCGGCTCTTCATGTGGTGGAAGTGCCTGCCGCGGAAGGTGATCGTGCCCTCCTGCGGCTGGTACACGCCGTTGATGCAGTTGAGCATCGAGCTCTTGCCGGCGCCGTTGGGGCCGATGATGGCGCGCACCTCGTGCTCGCGCACGTCGAAGGAGATGTCGGTCAGCGCCTTCACGCCGCCGAAGGCGAGCGAGATGTTGCGCACGTCCAGGATCACGTCGCCGAAGCGGCGGCCGGTGCCCGGGCTGGCGGGGGACGGCGCGGCGTGGAATCCGGAGGCGTCGTTCATGATCTTCATGCCGCGGCCCTCAGGGGCGCGAAGGTGCGGGCGTCCATGATCCTCAGCGTGGCGCTGACCGCCCCGGTGCGCCCGTCCTCGAACTTCACCTGGGTCTCGATGTACTGCTCGGACTGGCCGCCGTACAGCGCGTCCACCAGCACCCGGTATTTGTCGGCGATGAAGCCGCGGCGGACCTTGTTGGTGCGGGTGAGTTCGCCGTCGTCGGCATCGAGCTCCTTGTGCAGGATGAGGAAGCGGTGGACCTGGCTGCCCGCGAGCTTCTCGTCGGCCGCGAGGTCGGCGTTGACCTTCTCGATGCACTCCTTCACCAGCGCGTACACCTCCGGCTTGCCGGCGAGGTCGGTGTAGCCGGCATAGGGCAGGTTGCGCCGCTCGGCCCAGTTGCCCACGGCGTCGAAGTCGATGTTTACCAGCGCGCACACCCGGTCGCGCCGGTCGCCCACGGCCACCGCCTCCTTGATGTGCGGGAAGAACTTGAGCTTGTTCTCGATGTACTTCGGCGCGAACAGGGAGCCGTCGGCCAGCCGGCCCACGTCCTTGGCGCGGTCGATGATCTTCAGCTGCCCGTGCGCGTCGAGGAAGCCGGCGTCGCCGGTGTGGTACCAGCCGTCCGCATCCTTCACTTCGGCCGTGGCCTCGGGGTTCTTGTAGTACTCCTTGAGCAGGCCGGGCGAGCGCACCAGGATCTCGCCGTTGTCGGCGAGCCGGATCTCGACGTCGCGGCAGGGCACGCCCACGGTGTCGGCATGCACCTCGTGGTCCGGCTGCATGCAGACGAACACCGCGGTCTCCGTGCTGCCATAGAGCTGCTTCAGGTTGATGCCGATGGCGCGGTAGAAGCTGAACAGGTCCGGCCCGATCGCCTCGCCCGCCGTGTAGGCCACCCGCACGCGCGACATCCCCAGGTTGTTGCGCAGGGGCCCGTACACCAGCAGGTTGCCGACGGCGTACTTCAAGCGGTCGAAAAACGGAACCGGCTTGCCGTCGCGCAGCGCGGGACCCACGCGCCGGGCCAGGTCCATGCAGCGGCGGAACATCGCGCGCTTGAGCGCGCCGGCGTCCTCCATGCGGATCATCACGCTGGTGAGCAGCCCCTCGAAGATGCGCGGCGGCGCGAAGTAGTAGGTGGGGCCGATCTCCTTGAGGTCGATCATCACCGTGCCGGCGGACTCGGGGCAGTTCACCACGTAGCCGCAGGCGAGCCACTGCGCGTAGCTGAAGATGTTCTGGCCGATCCAGGCCGGCGGCAGGTAGGCCAGCACCTCCTCGCGCTCGGTGAGGTGGTCGAATTCGGCGCCGGCGCGGGCGCGATCGAGCAGCGTGCGGTGGGTGTGCACCACGCCCTTGGGCTGGCCGGTGGTGCCCGAGGTGAAGAACATGGCCGCGTCGTCGTCGGGCTCGCCGGCGGCGATCTCGCTGTGCACGAACTCGGGATGCGCCTGGGCGAAGCGCGCGCCGCTTTCCAGCAAGGCGTCCATCGCGGCCAGGCCGGGCTCGCTGTAGTTGCGCAGCCCGCGCGGGTCGTCGTAGTAGATGGTGCGCAGCTGCGGGCACTGGGCCCGGATCTCCAGCAGCTTGTCGACCTGCTCCTGGTCCTCGGCCAGCGCGAAGCGCACCTCGGCGTTGTTGATCGGGAAGGCGCACTCGGCGGCCGCGGCGTCCTGGTACAGCGGCACCGGGATCGCGCCCAGCGCCTGGGCCGCGAGCATCGTGGCGTACAGCCGTGGCCGGTTGGCGCCGATGACCACCATGTGCTCGCCGCGCACCAGGCCCGCCTCGTGCAGGCCGCAGGCGAGGTGCTCCACCATCCGCGCCAGGTCGGCCCAGGTGAGCGTCTGCCAGATGCCGTATTCCTTCTCGCGCATGGCTGCCGCCGCCGGCCGCTGGGCGGCGTGCTGCAGCAGCAATCGCGGGAAAGTGGTCTCCATGCCGGTCCTCGCCTCGTGGGTACGAGAACCAATGTAGTCATGGCTTTGACGCCGATCTGTCTTTCCGACGACTTTCCTCGGGAAGCTCCTAATAGGGCTGTTCCCTAGTCCTGCGGGCGGCGAGGGGGCGCGAGGAAACCCGTGGCGGGTCAGTTCGGCTCGATCTCGATCTGCACCGGCCAGGGGTAGGTGCCGGGGACGATGCCGGAGGCGAGCCACACGCGCCAGTGCAGCTCGAAGCGCCGGGCGATGCGGTAGCGCCCCGGCAAGGTCACGGTCGCTCCTTCACTGCCGATGCGCACCGGCTGCGGCAGGCCGGACACGGTGGCCGAGGACGCCACCTCCGGGTCCAGGTGGAAGTCGAGGCGGAACCCGTCCTCCGAGTTGTTCCGCAGCGACAGCACGGTGGCTGCCGGCGTGTCGATGTAGCCGCGGGCCACGTCGCCGTCCGTCACCATCAGCACGCCGGGCGCGGACTCGGTGCGCATCCACACCTTCTTGAGCACCAGCGCCGACACCTGCAGTTGCATCGAGGACGGGTAGATGTCGTCGGAGGCGATGGTGAGGGCGAGCGCCACGGCGGCAAAGGCAGAGAGGTGCAGCGCGATCCGGGCATGCCGGGCGAAGGCATGCGGGGCGGGGCCGCGCGGCGGGGCGTCGCTGGCGAAGAACATGGAGCGTGTCGCTGGACTGCCGGGTCTTGTCGTTCCGGCGACGATACTCCACTGTGCCTCGGTCCCCGCGTCCCGGACAGGGAGGGATTTCCCCCGACAATCGGATGCCGAGGGCGCAGCGCAAATCCGTCACAGACATGGCTTCCGAACTCACCCTGCACCAGCGCCGCCGCGACCCGGGCCCGCAGGAGCTCGCGGGCATCCCCTGGCTGGCGGTCCTGGGCCCGGCCGAGCGCGAGCGGGCCGTCGCCGACATCAAGGTGGGCGACGCCCAGCCCGGCGACTACGTCTGCCGCATCGGCCGGCCCGTGACCTACTGGTTCGGCGTGGTCGAGGGCCTGCTGAAAATGAGCAACGAGAACGCGCAGGGCCAGACCATCACCTTCAGCGGCCTGCCGCCGGGCGGCTGGTTCGGCGAGGGCACGGTGCTCAAGCGCGAGAGCTACCGCTACAACGTGCAGGCCCTGCGCCGAAGCACGGTCGCCGGGCTGCCCGCCGACACCTTCCACTGGCTGCTGGATCACTCGATCGGCTTCAACCGTTTCGTGATGAACCAGCTGAACGAGCGGCTCGCGCAGTTCATCGCGGCGCGCGAGATCGACCGCATGAACAACCCCGACCTGCGCGTGGCCCGCAACCTCGCCGCGCTGTTCAACCCCACCCTGTTCCCGGGCGTGGGCGAGGTGCTGCGCATCACGCAGCAGGAGCTCGCCTACCTGGTGGGCCTGTCACGCCAGCGCGTGAACGAGGCGCTGGCCTCCCTGCAGGAACAGGGCATCATCCGGGTCGAATACGGCGGCCTGCGCATCCTCGACCTGCCGTCCCTGCGTTCCAGTCCCTTCCCCCTGCGCACCGATGCCTGAACCCTCCGCCGCCCCGGGCGGCACCACCCGATTGAACAAGCGCATGGCCGAACTGGGCCTGTGCTCGCGCCGCGAGGCGGACGAATGGATCGCCCGCGGCTGGGTCAAGGTCGACGGGCAGGTCGCCCCCATGGGGCTGCAGGTGGGGCCGCAAGCCCGCATCGAGGTCGACCCCAAGGCGCGCGGGCAGCAGCGCGAGCAGGTCACCATCCTGCTGCACAAGCCCGTGGGCTACGTGAGTGGCCAGGCCGAGGAGGGCTACGAGCCGGCGGTGGTGCTGGTGCAGGGCCGCAACCGCTGGCAGGGCGACCGGGCGCCGCAGCGCTTCGCGCCGTCGCAGCTCAGGGGCCTGGCGCCCGCGGGCCGGCTGGACATCGACTCCACCGGGCTGCTGGTGCTGACCCAGGACGGCCGCATCGCCCGCCAGCTGATCGGCGAGGACTCCAGCGTGGAGAAGGAATACCTGGTGCGCGTGGCCTTCGGACAGGTGACGGCCAACGTGCAGGCGGCCTTCCCGCCCTCGCAGCTCGCGCGCCTTCGCCACGGCCTCTCCCTGGACGGCCAGCCGCTCAAGCCCGCGAAGGTGGACTGGCAGAACCCGGAGCAGCTGCGCTTCGTGCTGACCGAGGGGAAGAAGCGGCAGATCCGGCGCATGTGCGAGCTGGTGGGGCTGAAGGTCGTGGGCCTCAAGCGGGTGCGCATCGGACGGGTCACGCTGGGCCAGCTGCCGCTGGGGCAGTGGCGCTACCTGGCGCCGGGCGAGCGCTTCTAGGGGGCTCAGGGGTTCCCCCTCCCCCAGCAAGCGCACAGGGTGAACGGCGTCATCCGGCCGACCGGCGGCTGGACTGGCGGGCGCGCCCCCTCTACATTTGGACACAACCATTTTGTCCTACGACAAGGAACTCGAATGACCAACCTGAACATCGTCGGCTTCGGCAAGGACGACATCGACAACGTCCTGGCCAAGCTCTCCGCCCGTGAGATCGACCAGCTGGCCTTCGGGGCGATCCAGCTCGATGGCAAGGGAACCATCCTCAAGTACAACGCGACCGAGTCCAGCATCACCGGGCGTGAGGGCAAGGACGTGATCGGCAAGAACTTCTTCCGTGACGTCGCGCCCTGCACCAATTCGCCCCAGTTCAAGGGCGTGTTCGACGCCGGCGTGCGGGCCGACAACCTGAACACGATGTTCGAATACGTGTTCGACTACAAGATGGCGCCCACCAAGGTGAAGATCCACATGAAGAAGGCGATCAGCGACGGCACGTTCTGGATCTTCGTCAAGCGCCTGTGAACCCCGCCTGGTGGCAGCCGCGAGGCACGCTGCGGCGGTTCGTCGGCGACCTGGTGGCCGACGAACTGGGGCGCCTGCGCCGCCGCGCCGTGCCGCGGCCGCAGCCCTGGGGCGACCGCCTGCGGCTGGACGCCGACCTGGGCGTCGACTCGCTCGAACGGCTGTCCCTGGCCGCCGCCCTGGCCGAGGTGCTGCACCTGCACGAGTCGGGCATTGAAGACCACCTGCTGGCCAGGCGCACGTTCGGCGAGTGGCTGGACGTGGCGCAGGCAGGGCTCGCGCGATTCGACCAGCGCCTGACCTTCCGCACCTCGGGCAGCAGCGGCGCGCCCAAGCCCTGCCAGCACACCCTCGCCGGACTGCGGCAGGAGACGCGGCATCTCGCCACGCTGTTTTCCGGGCGCCGGCGGGTGCTCGGCGCGGTGCCCAGCCACCACATCTACGGTTTCCTGTTCTGCGTCCTGCTGCCGAAGGAGCTGGGCCTGGAAGAGAACTGCTTCGTCGACCTGCGCGCGAGTACGCCCGCCTGGCTGGCGCGCCATGCCCAGCCGGGGGACCTGGTGATCGGCCACCCGGACTTCTGGGCCGCGCTGGCGCACACCGTCCCCGCGCTTCCACCCCGCGTGGAGGGGGTGACGTCCACCGCGCCTTGTCCTCCCGATGTGGCGCAAGGCGTCGTGCGCGCCGGGCTGCAGCGGCTGGTGCAGGTCTACGGCTCCTCCGAGACCGGCGGCATCGCCCAGCGGACCCGGCCCGATGAGCCCTACCTCCTCTTTCCGCACTGGAGGTTCGACCCGACCGACGCCGGCCGGTTGCTGCGGGAGCTGCCCGACGGCGTCGTCCAGCCTTTCCAGGCCCAGGACCAACTGCACCCGCGCGGCGAGCGGCATTTCGAGCTCGGTGCACGCCTGGACGCGGCGGTGCAGGTCGGCGGGATCAACGTCTTTCCGGGGCGCGTGCGCGAAGTGCTGTGCCGGCATCCCGCCGTCCAGGACGCCGCCGTCCGGCCGATGCGCCCGGAGGAAGGCATTCGCCTGAAGGCCTTCGTGGTGCCGACCGCGGACGCCCCGGAGGAGCCCGAGCTGCTCGCCGCGCTCGACGACTGGGTCACGCGCGAACTCACGCCGGCCGAGCGGCCGAAGTCCTTCCGCTTCGGGCCGCAGCTGCCCACCGGCCCGACGGGCAAGCCGGTCGACTGGGCGATCTGGCTCTAGGCCTGCGCCCGCTCCGCCTCCAGCACGATGCGCACGGCCTTGCGCCGGCGGTCCGGGTCGGTGGGCCCGATGCCGCTGACGGCGGCCGGGCGAAAAAAAGCCGGGCGCGAGGCCCGGCTTCCTGGTTTGCCTGGATCAGGCGGACATCACATGTCCATGCCGCCCATGCCACCCATGCCGCCCATGCCGCCGCCGGGCATCGCGGGAGCCTCTTCCTTCGGGGCTTCCGCGACCATGCACTCGGTGGTCAGCATCAGGGAGGCGACCGACGCGGCGTTCTGCAGCGCGGTGCGGGTCACCTTGGTCGGGTCCAGGATGCCCATCTCGATCATGTCGCCGTAGGTGTCGTTGGCGGCGTTGAAGCCGTAGTTGCCCTTGCCGTTCAGCACGGCGTTGACCACCACGGACGGCTCGCCACCGGCGTTGGCCACGATCTCGCGCAGCGGGGACTCGATCGCCTTGAGCACCAGCTTGATGCCGGCGTCCTGGTCGGCGTTGTCGCCCTTGATTTCGCCGGCGGCCTGGCGGGCACGCAGCAGGGCGACACCGCCGCCGGCCACGATGCCTTCTTCCACGGCAGCGCGGGTAGCGTGCAGCGCGTCTTCCACGCGGGCCTTCTTCTCCTTCATCTCGACTTCGGTGGCGGCACCGACCTTGATCACCGCCACGCCGCCGGCCAGCTTGGCCACGCGCTCCTGCAGCTTCTCGCGGTCGTAGTCGGAGGTGGCTTCCTCGATCTGCACGCGGATCTGCTTCACGCGGGCTTCGATGTCGGCAGCGGCACCGGCGCCGTCGATGATGGTGGTGTTTTCCTTGCCCACCTCGATGCGCTTGGCCTGGCCCAGGTCGGCCAGCGTCACCTTCTCCAGGGACATGCCGGTCTCTTCGGAGATCACCTTGCCGCCCGTCAGGATGGCGATGTCTTCCAGCATGGCCTTGCGGCGGTCGCCGAAGCCGGGGGCCTTGACGGCCACGACCTTCAGGATGCCGCGGATGGTGTTGACCACCAGGGTGGCCAGCGCCTCGCCTTCGACTTCCTCGGCGATGATCAGCAGCGGGCGGGAGGCCTTGGCGACCTGCTCCAGCGTGGGCAGCAGGTCACGGATGTTGGCGATCTTCTTGTCGAACAGCAGGACGAAGGGGTTGTCCAGCAGCGCGGCCTGCTTCTCGGGGTTGTTGATGAAGTAGGGCGACAGGTAGCCGCGGTCGAACTGCATGCCTTCCACGACATCCAGCTCGTTCTGCAGGGACTTGCCGTCTTCCACCGTGATCACGCCTTCCTTGCCGACCTTGTCCATCGCGTCGGCGATGATCTGGCCGATGGAGCTGTCGCTGTTGGCGGAGATGGAGCCGACCTGGGCGATTTCCTTGGAGGTGGTGGTCGGCTTGGAGGCCTTCTTCAGCTGCTCCGTCAGGGCCACGACGGCCTTGTCGATGCCGCGCTTGAGGTCCATCGGGTTCATGCCGGCGGCCACGTACTTCATGCCTTCGCGCACGATGGCCTGGGCCAGCACGGTGGCGGTGGTGGTGCCGTCACCGGCGTTGTCGCTGGTCTTGGAAGCGACTTCCTTGACCATCTGCGCGCCCATGTTCTGCAGCTTGTCCTTCAGCTCGATTTCCTTGGCCACGGACACGCCGTCCTTGGTCACGGTGGGGGCGCCGAAGGAGCGCTCGAGCACCACGTTGCGGCCCTTGGGGCCCAGGGTCACCTTGACCGCGTTGGCCAGGATGTTCACGCCTTCGACCATGCGGTGGCGCGCGTCAGCGCCGAAAACCACGTCTTTAGCAGCCATGTTCTGTACTCCGGATGTTCAGTTGATTCGGTGAGGAGGAAGCGGATCAGCGCTCGACGACCGCGAACAGGTCGTCTTCCTTCATGACGAGCAGCTCGTCGCCGTCGACCTTGACGGTCTGGCCGCTGTACTTGCCGAACAGGACGCGGTCGCCGACCTTCACGTTCATGGCGACCAGGTCGCCCTTCTCGTTCTTGCGACCCGGGCCGACGGCCATCACCTCACCCTGGTCGGGCTTCTCGGCGGCGTTGTCGGGGATCACGATGCCCGAGGCCGTCTTGGTTTCTTGTTCGAGGCGCTTGACGATCACGCGATCGTGCAGGGGGCGAAGTTTCATTGCATCTCCTTCATCGGAAGCAGGGGGACATCAAAAAGCGCCAACAAAAGTTAGCGCTGATTAACTGACGTGGAGGGTGCGACATGCCAAGCTGTTAGCACTCAACTCCAACGAGTGCTAATCATAAGGGGTTTTGGGGCGGATTCAAGCGGGGCGATGCGCGGCGGCTGCGGATGTCGTTGTCGATCGGCAGACCTTGCCGGCACCGGACCGCGGTGGGATCATCATCGAAGCACGGGCAATGACGTCCGGCACCTTCGATGTCCGTCACCTACACCGCGATCGACCCCGAAGGCCGCGTCCTCAGCTACCGCGACCGCAAGCGCTGGGGGTGGTCCCTGTCGGTGATCTGGCCACTGCTGCCTTTCGCCGGGATCGCGGCACACCACCTGAGCGGCCATCCGGGCTGGCTGGCGCTGCCGCTCGTCATCAGCTACGGACTGATGCCCCTGCTCGATGCGCTGGTCGGCGAGGACGAGAACAACCCGCCCGAGGCCGTCGTCCCCCAGCTCGACGCCGACCGCTACTACCGCTGGCTGACGTGGGTCACCGTGCCCCTCCATTTCGTCGCACTGATCGGATGTGCGTGGTGGGCCGGTACGCAGCAACTGCCGTGGTGGGCGTTCGGCATCCTCGCCTACGCTGCCGGCGCCGACTCGGGCCTCGGGCTGAACACGGCGCACGAACTCGGCCACAAGCGCGACCGCCTGGAGCAGTGGCTGGCACGGCTGGCGCTGGCGGTACCGGCGTACGGCCACTTCACGGTGGAGCACGGCCGCGGCCACCATCGGTGGGTCGCCACGCCCGAGGATCACGCCAGTGCCCGCATGGGCGAGTCGATCTACCGCTTCGCGCTGCGCGAGCTGCCGGGCGGAATCCGACGCGCGTGGTCCCTGGAGCGCGAGCGCCTGGCGGCACTGGGCCGCGCCGGCTGGTCGTGGCACAACACGATGCTGCAGTCGTACGCGGTGACGCTGGTGTTGCAAGGGGGGCTCGTGGCGGCGTTCGGTTGGAAGATGCTGCCGTTCCTGGCGATTCACAACCTGGTTGCGTGGTGGCAGCTCACCTCGGCGAACTACGTCGAGCACTACGGTCTGCTTCGGCGCCGGCTGCCCGGCGGCGGCTACGAGGCTCCGCAGCCGCACCATTCGTGGAACACGAACCATCTGGTGACCAACCTCGTCACCTTCCACCTGCAGCGCCACAGCGACCACCACGCGCACCCGTCGCGTCGCTACCAGTGCCTGCGCCACTTCCCGGATCTTCCGCAGCTGCCCAGCGGCTACTTCGGCATGTTCCCCCTCGCCTACCTGCCTCCGCTGTGGTTCCGGGTCATGGACCCGCGCCTGCTCGCGCTGCCGCAGGTTCAGGGCGACCCGGACCGCGTCAACATCGATCCGAGGCGGCGCGAGCGGATTCGCCGGAGGATCCTCGGCAAGGACGCCGCTGGAGCTGCCTGACGGCGCCTCTTGCGAACCCTGCATGGCGCGCTTCGCCGGCTCGCCGTCGCCTCCCCGCAAAGGCCTGTGGCGGCCACGCCTGGAGTCCCGCCACGGGCAGGCATGGGCTGGGAAGGACAGCCATCGGTACGATAGCGTCCCATGACGTCCTTGCAGGCCCCCCAGCTCGCCTTCTTCGCCGACCTCTCGATCCAGGTCGGCCCCGCGCACGAGATCGGCGCCACGCCGGCAGGCAACCGGCGGGTCATCCCCATCCTGGGCGGCCAGGTCCGGGGGGACGGCTGGACGGCGCGCGTGATCCCGGGCGGCGCCGACTTCCAGGCCATCGTGTCGCCCACGCTCGCCCAGCTGGACGCGCGCTACGTGATCGAGACCGATGCGGGCGACCTGGTGTACGTCGCCAATCGCGCGATCCGCTCCGCCTCGCCGGAGACGACCCGCAAGCTGATCCGCGGCGAGCCCGTGGACCCGTCCCAGGTCTATTTCCGCTGCGTGCCGAGCTTCGAGACCTCGTCGCCGGCGCTCGCCTGGATCAACGAGCGGATCTTCGTGGGCACCGGCGTGCGCCGCCCCGAGGAAGTCCAGATCTCCGTGTTCCTGCTGGACTGACCGGCCGCGGCGGCCTCATGCCGGGGCCGGTTCCGCCTCGGAGTGCGGCTCGAGGTGGTGCACCACCCGCTGCGAGTCCCCGAGCATGCGGTCGAGGAGGTGGTCCAGCCGCTCCATCAGGCGCTGGTCGTCGACGCGGCCACCGCTCGAGAGCTCGATGGCGCCGTCCGGGACCGACGCGGTCAGGACGCGGAAGCGCAGGTTCGTGTTCTGCGGCATCCTGGGCAGCGGCTCGAGCCCCCGCGCCACGATGTGCTGGGCCAGCAGCCGGCGCATCGCGTCCAGGTGCGGCCCCTCGAACAGGATGGCGAAGCGCGTGTTCGCCACCCGGCATACGGTGTCGACCTCGCGCACCACGGCGCTCAGCCGGGAGGCCGCCACCACGAGCGCCCGGTCGCCTGCTTCGCGCCCGTCGCGGGCCACGATGTCGGCGTGGTTCGCCAGCTCCACCAGCAGCAGCGAGCAGCGGTGATCCCAGCGGCGCGCGCGGCGCAGGGCGTCGCGCAGCCGCAGCTGGAACACCGGCAGGATGGGCAGGCCGGTGAGGGCGTCGGTGCTGTCCAGCGCCCGCAGTCGCACCCGGTTCTCGGTGAAGTCCCGGGCGCGCGCATGCAGGATGTACAGCAGCACGGGGATCTCGATCGCGGACCCGATCAGCACCGCGTACTGCGTGGCCCAGCTGTCCGGCAGCTTCCCCGCGGCCCGCAGCGCGGGGAAGATGTAGCCCAGGTGGACCGGCAGGAAGCCCAGGAGCAGCCAGCCCGAGTACCTCTCACCCCGGTACCAGGTCCAGGCGCACATCGAGAGGCTCATGAGCACGGCCAGCAAGCCGTACACGTTCAGGACGGCGAAGACCTGCGGCCCGTCGTAGGGGATGTAGACCAGCGGGAACAGCGCGCCGAGGACCGAGAACACCCGGACCGCGCGATCCGCGAGCCGGCCGTGGCGCTCGAGCGCGCAGGCCTGGCGCGTGAACCAGATGCCTGAAGCCGTCATGAGCAGCATGGACGTCGCCGGCCCGGCGTCGTTGATGGCGGCGGAATGCGGCCAGAAGAACAGTCCGCCCAGCCCGGTGAATGCCAGCTGGAACAGCAGCATGCAGGCGACGTAAACGCAGTACGCCACGAACACGCTGTCGCGATAAAGGCGCGCGTGGATCAGGCCCACGACGAACACCAGAAGGCCGAAGCCCAGGTAGCCGCCGATCAGCAGGTAGGTCCATTGGCGATCCTGCTGCAGGCTCTCGCCGGTCAGCAGCCGCACATAGGCGCTGGTGGGCGCCGGCTGGTTCTGCAGCCGCAACCAGACCGGCTCGGCGGTGCCGGCGGGGACCTGGAACAGGGGCGTGAAATTGGGATGCGACCACTGCGCGACAGGCACGTGGTCGCCGGCCTTCTGTTCCTGCCAGAGGCCGTCGGCGCCCCGCACGAACAGGCTGGCGTGGTCCACGAAGGCCGCGCCCGTGAGCATCAGGAACCAGTCGTGGGACGGATCCAGCCGCGGCAGGTCGAGGTGGACCCACAAGGCCGAGTCCCCGAGATGGAAGTCGTGCCGCGAAGGCGTGGACTCCAGCTTCGCGGTGCCGCCGGCCACCTGGGCGATGGTCGCCTGGCCGGACGGGTCGATCCAGTAGCGGCCCTGCAGGGTGATGTCGCCCTCGCCCTCGACGGCCCAGGCGGGACGCCCCGCCGCCAGCAGGAGCAGGGCGAAGGCGGCGACGCGCAGCAGGCAGCGCAGGAAAGCGGCGGGCGTGGTTCGAGTCGGCACGGTCAGGTCCTCCATTCGCCGCCGGCCGTCAGCCGGTCCTCCAGCCGGTTCACCCAGGCGGGCGAATGCGGGTCGTGATGCCATGCCGCCACCGTGTCGCGCATCGGCCGCAGCACCTCGTCCGGCAGCGCGAGCGGGCGGGTCTGGTCCAGCAGGAAGCGGGTCAGCAGGTGATAGCCCACGACGCGAGTGAACATGCGCGTGAGCGAGAACCTCGGCAACACCAGCCGCACGACGCCGTCGACGGCGCCGACGCCCACGCGCGCGGCGAAGAAGGCCAGCCGCGTCGCCGGGCCGACGTGTTCGTCCACGCCGATCGCGCGCGCCGTCTCGCGGCCGACGAGCCACCGGGTCATCGGGACCGGCAGCCCGCGGACCACGGGCAGGCGGATCGAGCCGGCCATGGCGTCGATCAGCGCCCGGCCGAGGCCGGGCCGCACGTCGGGCGTGGCCGGCCGGGCCTGCGCCGCCGCCTGCAGCTGCCCGAACATCGCAGCGGCCTCCTCCACGGTCCGGGGCATCAGGTCGTCCCGGATGCCCAGCACGTGGCCCACGACATTCCAGGCGTGCAGGTAGGCCTCCTCCTGCGACGGCGACAGTCGCTGGCGGAGCGTGCGCATTCCCTTGAGGAACACGTAATGGAAAGTCAGCAGGGTGTAGGCCAGTTCGAGCTGGTTGCACGGCAGGCCCAGGCGCGGCACGTCCCAGCCGCAGGCGACGAGCGCCTCGTGCAGGCTGGCATCGGGGCCCGCCGGCGCCAGCGGCTCGACGCGGCCGCCGGCCTGCTGCGGCGACCCGCGCAGGATCAGGTGGCGGATCGTCGCGTGGATCAGCCGCACCTTGAGGACCTGGGCGATGCCGCCGCCGCCCTCGGCGGTGAGGCCGCCTTTCATCATCACCGGGAACACCATGGCCGCGGTCTGGCGGATGCGGTGCTCCGTGTGGGCCTCCAGCTGGCCCGCCACGTGCAGCACCTGCGCCAGGTGCGGCAGCACGTAGCACTCGGGCAGGCTGGCACAGAACAGCAGGGTGCAGGACAGCGGGCCGCAGTCCATGAACAGCGCCTCGGCCTGGGCGATGGCCTCGGGCCGGGCCCATGGCGGCAGGCGCCGGCCCTCTTCGAGATAGGCGCGCAGGATCGCGATGACCTCCGGGTCGGCCCCGGACGGCGCGGGCGCCCAGTCCCGCAGGCTGGCATTCGTCGTCCAGCCGGCCATCAGGCGAGTGGCCTGGGCGAGCCGGGCCAACCCCGGGCCGGTGGCCCCGGCGGCGCCGGTCCAGGGGCCGACGAGGGCGGCGATGGTGCGGTCGGCCAGCGGGTCGGCCTCGCGCGCCATGGCGTCCCAATCCGGTGCCGGGGCCGTCATGCCGCGCCCTCCCGGACCCGGCCGGCCCATTGGAACCACGCGCCGGCGGCGACCAGCGTCGGGATGCCCATGGCGAAGAAGGCGACCACTCGCAGCGCGAGGGGCTCGGTGAACGCCATCTGGAAGACGACCAGCCCCGCGTAGACCAGGAGGGGCAGCAGTGCAGCGTATCGAGCGCGCACGGTCGGGGCCGCCGCCGGCGCCGGGACCGGCCGCGCGACGGCCAGGAAAGCGGCGACGATCGCGAAGCTCACCGCCAGCCAGCCCTGGAAGCCGCGCACCGTCTCGCCGAACCACTGGCCGTCCTTCTCCGCCATGATCCAGGCCTTGAGCACGTACACGAAGTAGGGGTCGGCGCCGAGGTCGAAGGCGGTGACGATCATCGCCGCCAGCAGGGAGGCCGCCGCCAGCGGCCGCCAGCCCGCGGCGGCCGGCGCCGGCTGGCGCCACAGCGCGAGGCTGGCCATGAGCAGGCCGGTGTAGCACAGCCCGAACCACATGAGCGGGATGACGACGGGCACCGCGCCCAGGCGGGGCCCCAGCACGTCGGTGTAGGTGTAATGCCCGAACAGCCAGCCCAGCGTGCTGCCCGCCTGCTCCGCCATCCAGCCGAGGATCGCCCCGATGCCCAGGAAGGCCCACGCGGCCCGGCGCCCCAGGAGCGCCGCGCAGGACCACAGGCTGCAGCCCGCCAGCGCCAGCGAGGCGATCACCAGCGCCACCGAGAGCGGCGGGTAGGCATGCCAGGTCCACAGCACGAGCGCGCCGGACAGGGCCAGCGGCGTCCAGGTCTGCCAACGATCCAAGAACCGTTCCTCCGGGCAGCGGCGCCGCCTCTCCTGATGTTGCTGTTGTCCGGCCGGGGCCGCCCGTCGGGCGGGGCGCCGGCCTGTTTCTCCCGGGATGTTAAGCGAAGGCGCCTAGCCCAGGCCGGCGCGTCCCAGGATGGGGAACAGCTTGCCCAGCCCGCTGGTCATCACCTCCACCGCCAGCGCCGCGAGGATCAGGCCCATGAGCCGGGTCATGACGTTGATGCCCGTGCGCCCGAGCACGCGCGCGATCGGGTTGGCGAGCGAGAAGCACAGTGCGGTCACCAGGCCGACCACGACGCCGTAGCCCAGGAGGGTGGCCATCTGCCAGAAGGTCTTCGCCCGCTCCGAATAGATCACCACCGCGGACATGGTGGCCGGCCCGGTGAGCAGCGGGATGGTCAGCGGCACGACGGCGATGCTGGCGCCCATCGCGGCGCGCTCGTCGCCGTCGCTCAGGTCCGTGGTCGCCGGCTTCACCTCCGCCGGCTTGGCATTGAGCATGTTCAGCGAGCTCATGAGCAGCAGCAGGCCGCCGCCCACCTGGAAACTGGCCAGCGAGATGCCGAAGAATTCCAGGATGCCGACGCCGAACAGCGCGCTGGCCGCGATCACGATGAAGGCGGTGAGCGACGACACCCACACCGTGCGCTGGCGCTGCTCCCTGGCCAGCCCCTGCGTGTAGTGGATGAAGAAGGGAACGATGGCCAGCGGGTTGACGATGGCCAGCAGGGTGATGAGGGGCTTGATCTCCATCAGCCGCCCGCGCGCCGGGACTGCAGCTGCGCGAGTTCCTCCTGCGTGGCGGGCTCGCGCCGGCCGAAGAAGCCGTAGCCGTCCATCTCCATCACCTTGTCGCCGTCCTGGTTGAACAGCTCCCAGCGCGAGCGCACCAGGCCTGTTTCGGGGCGCTTGCTCAGCGCCCGCGATTCCGTGATCGTGTGGCGCAGGGACAGCCGGTCGCCCGGATACACCGGCTTGAGCCACTTGAGGCTTTCCAGTCCCGGCGAGCCGAGGCTGGAGGAGTCGCGCAGCAGGTTGTCCACGGTCAGCCGCATGGCGAGCGCGCAGGTCTGCCAGCCGCTCGCGCACAGGCCGCCGAACAGCGAGTGCCGGCCCGCCTCCTCGTCGAGGTGGAAGGGCTGCGGGTCGTAGCGGCCGGCGAACTCCTTGATCTCCTCCGCCGTGACGGAGGTGGTGCCCAGCTCCCGCACCGACCCGGGCTTCAGGTCCTCCCAGTACACCCGCCCGGCCATCAGCGGCCCCCCGACACTTCGACCAGGGACATGGTGGTGTAGCTGGCCTCGGGCGACAGCAGCCAGACGATCGCCTGCGCCACCTCGTCGGCCGTGCCGCCGCGCTGCATGGGCACCTGGTGCGCCAGGTCGCGCACGCGATCGGGCAGGCCGCCGGAGGCGTGGATCTCGGTCTCGATCAGGCCGGGCCGCACGGCGTTCACGCGGATGCCCTCGGCGGCGACCTCCTTGGCCAGGCCGATGGTGAAGCTGTCGATCGCGCCCTTGGACGCCGCGTAGTCCACGTACTGGCCCGGCGCGCCCAGGCGCGACGCCGCGCTGGACACGTTGACGATGGCGCCGCCGCTGCCGCCATGGCGGGTGCTCATGCGCTTGACCGCCTCGCGGGCGCACAGGAAGCTGCCGATCACGTTGATGTCGAACATGCGCTTCAGGCGCGCCAGGCTCATCTCCTCGACCCGCGCCGAGCGGTCGACGATGCCGGCGTTGTTCACCAGCGCCGTCAGCCGTCCCAGGCGGGCGTCGACCTGGGCGAACAGGTGCAGGACCTGGTCCTCGTCGGCCACGTCGGCCTGGATCGCCACGGCCTGGCCGCCGGCGTCGCGGATGGCGCGCACCACCTGCTCCGCCGCGGCCTGGTTGTGGGTGTAGTTCACCGCCACGGCGTAGCCGCGCCGGGCGGCCAGCAGCGCCGTCGCGGCACCGATGCCCCGGCTGCCGCCGGTCACTAGCAGAACTTCGCTCACTCGTCGTCTCCCGCTGTGCGATGCCCTCATTAGATCAAAAGCGATGGATTGACGCCGACGCGGCGCTTGGTAGATGCTCCGCGCCTTGGCAGACAAACAGGAGAACGACATGGGCCAATTCACCGAACTCAAGGCCGCCGACGGCCAGGGCATCCCCGCTTACGTCGCCCGGCCGCAGGGCCAGCCCAAGGGCGGCGTCGTGGTGATCCAGGAGATCTTCGGCGTCAACTCGCACATCCAGTCGGTGGCCGAGGGCTACGCGGCGGCCGGCTACCTGGCAGTGGCGCCGGCGATCTTCCACCGCGTCAAGCCCGACGTGGACCTGGGCTACGGGCCCGACGACATGAGCGCCGGCGTCGCCCTGAAGGCCGCCACCGAGGCGCTGCCCGCGCCCGGCGTGATGCAGGACATCCAGGCGGCCATCCGCTACGCGTCCCAGGCGGGCAAGGTCGGTATCGTCGGCTACTGCTACGGCGGCCTGCTGGCCTGGCGCGCCGCCGCCGGGCTCGACGGCCTGAGCGCCGCTGTGCCCTACTACGGCGGCGGCACCACGACCCCCGAGGAGGCCGCCCGCAAGCCGAAGGTGCCGGTGATGGCGCATTACGGCGACAAGGACAAGCACATCTCCGTGGACAGCGTGAAGGCCTTCGAGCAGGCGCACCCCGAGGTGGAGGTGCACCTGTACGCGGCCGACCACGGCTTCAACTGCGACCAGCGCGGCTCCTACAACGCCGGCGCCGCGGCCACCGCGCGCGAGCGCACGCTGGACTTTTTCCGCAAGCACCTCGGGTGAGGGCTAGCGCATGCGCGTGAGGTAGCGCTTGCGCCAGAACACCACGCCGGTGACCAGCGCGATCGTGACCATCACGGCCACGGTCCACCAGAAGCCGGACTGGTGGTGGATCGCCGGCATGAACTCGAAGTTCATGCCGAAGAAGCCCACGATGAGGTTCAGCGGCAGGAAGATCGCCGTCAGCGCCGTGAGCGTGCGCATGATGTCGTTGGTGCGGTTGCCCACGGCGGAGAAGTGGATCTGCACCGCCGTCTCCGCGCTCTGCTCCATGCGGTGCACGTGGTGGGTGACGCGCTGGATGTGCTCCACCACGTCGCGCCCGCGCGCGAGCAACGAGTCGCGCTCGGCCTGCGGCATCCAGGGCGCCGGCTGCTCGCGCTGCGCGTCCAGCCACTCCTGCACGGCGTCGTTCTGCTCCTCGCACAGGTCCTGCAGCGTGTGCAGGGCGTTGCGAGCCGTCATCAGCGCGGCCCAGTCGCCGTCGCCGGCCTGGCGGCTGGGGGCGAGCAGCATGTGCTGCCAGCGGTCCAGCTCCGCGCTGAGCGTGCGGCGCAGGTCGAGGTAGCTGTCCACCATCATGTTCAGCATGCGCAGCATCAGGTCGGGCGCGCTGGCCGGCAGCCGGTTGCGGGCCGCGGCGCTGAGGCCTTCGGACTGCAGCGCGTCCTGGAGGTAGCGCTCGACGAACGTGCGCGCGGCCATGCAGCCTTCCGGATGCACGGTGATCAGCAGCCGGTCGAACACCACGAAACCGACCGCACGGGTACGCACGCGGGCGAACGGCGCCAGCGGCGCATCCTTGCGCGGCCCGCGGGGCCCCAGCTCCGCGTCGGCCTCGGCTTCCGAGGCCAGCCGGCGGAAGATCACCAGGTCGTAGACCGACGTGTAGTCGTAGTCGGAAGGGTGGCCCGGGTTGCCCAGGTCCTTGACGTGCAGGTCCAGCAGCTGCGACCCGCCGATGTGCGCGGCCGCGCGCTGCAGCTGCGGCAGGTGCTGCTCCAGCTGGGCGCGCTCCAGGAAGATCCAGAGGAACCCGCCTTCCGGCGCCTGGGGCGGCAGGTGGTCGAGGAAGCGCAGCGTGCCGGCACCGAATTCGACGATCTGCACGCGCGGCCTTCCTTCAGGCGCGCAGCCTGCGCGCGGCGTCGAGGGCGAAGTAGGTGAGCACGCCGTCGGCGCCGGCGCGCCGGAACGCCAGCAGGCTCTCCATCATCACCAGGTCGTGGTCCAGCCAGCCGTTGGCCGCCGCCGCCTTGAGCATCGCGTACTCCCCGGAGACCTGGTAGGCGAAGGTGGGCACCCGGAATTCGTCCTTCACGCGGCGGACGATGTCCAGGTAGGGCATGCCGGGCTTCACCATCACCATGTCGGCGCCTTCCGCGAGGTCCATCGCCACCTCGCGCAAGGCCTCGTCGGTGTTGCCCGGGTCCATCTGGTAGACCTTCTTGTTGCTCCTGCCCAGGCTGGCGGAGGAGCCCACCGCGTCGCGGAACGGCCCGTAGAAGGCGCTCGCGTACTTCGCGCTGTAGGCCATGATCCGCGTGTGGATGTGCCCGGCCGACTCCAGCGCCGAGCGGATGGCGCCGATGCGCCCGTCCATCATGTCCGAGGGCGCCACGATGTCGACGCCGGCGGCGGCCTGCGCCAGCGCCTGCTTCACCAGCACTTCCACCGTCTCGTCGTTCAGGATGTAGCCGGTTTCGTCCAGCAGGCCGTCCTGGCCGTGGCTGGTGTAGGGGTCGAGCGCGACGTCCGTCATCACGCCCAGCTCCGGGAACTCCTTCTTCAGGCCCTGCACCACCCGCGGCACCAGGCCCTCGGGATTCCAGGCCTCCCGCCCGTCGGGCGCCTTGAGCGCCGGGTCGATCACCGGGAACAGCGCCAGCGCCGGCACCCCCAGCTTGAGGCACTCCTCGGCCACCGGCAGCAGCAGGTCCAGACTCAGGCGTTCCACCCCCGGCATGGAGGCGACGGCCTGCCGCTGGTTGCGGCCATCCAGCACGAACACGGGATAGATGAAGTCGTCCGGCGCAAGCGCATGCTCACGTACCAGGTCACGCGTGAAGGCATCGCGCCGCAGGCGGCGCGGCCGCCCGTGCGGGTAGGGTGCGTAGAAGGTCATGGTGAAAATTGTGCCGCAAGGCCGCGGTCAGTCCCGGGTCAGAGTGTTTAGGACTTTATGCTTGAAACCGATGGGGGGCACTGTTAAATTACGCGTGGGCGGCTTGCCGCCCCCCGCTTTTCCTCCCTGAGCGGGCGCCTTGATGTGTGACAGCAAAAAGGCTTCCCACCCCGGCTCGCGAGAGCCGGGGCTTTTTTTTGCGGGCCGGTCCTTACACTCTGGCGCATGCTCTGGGTCAAGGCTTTCCACATCGTGTTCGTCGCCAGCTGGTTCGCGGGCCTGTTCTACCTGCCGCGGATCTACGTCAACCTGGCGATGGTCCCGCCCGGCTCCACCGCCGAACGCGAGCGCCTGCTGCTCATGGCGCGCAAGCTCCTGCGCTTCACCACCCTGCTGGCGGTGCCGGCCGTGGCGCTGGGCCTGTGGCTGTACCTCGGTTACGGCATCGGCCGCGGCGCCGGCTGGATGCATGCCAAGCTGGCCCTGGTCGTCCTGGTCATCGGCTACCACCATGCCTGCGCCGTGCTGCTGCGCCAGCTCGCGGCGGGCACCAGCCGGCGCAGCCACCGCTGGTTCCGCTGGTTCAACGAACTGCCGGTGCTGATGCTGGTGGCGGTCGTGATCCTCGTGGTGGTGAAGCCCTTCTGACCATGCACAAGACCTCGGCCTGGCCGCTCGCCGGCGCCTACGTCGTGCTGATCGTCTACGCCAGCCTGTACCCCTTCACCGGCTGGCGCGACCAGGAGCTCGCGTTCTGGGAGTTCCTGTTCGCCCCCTGGCCCAAGTACTGGACGGCCTTCGACCTGGTCGCCAACGTGGCGGGCTACGTGCCGCTCGGCTTCCTGCTGGCGCTGGGTTTCCTGCGGCGAGGCGAGGTGCGCCACTTCGCGCAGCGGCCCAAGCTCGCGGCGGTCGGCGTGGCGGTGCTCGCGGGGGCGCTGCTGTCCTTCGCCATGGAGGCGACCCAGAACTACCTGCCCTCGCGCGTGGCCTCCAACGTGGACTTCGGCCTCAACGTCGCGGGCACCCTGGCGGGCGCCGTCGTCGCCAGCGGGCTGGAGGCCGTGGGGGCGATCGCGCACTGGAGCCGGTTCCGCGAGCGCTGGTTCATCCCGCAGGCGCGCGGCGCCCTGGTGCTGCTGGCGCTTTGGCCCTTCGCCCTGCTGTTCCCGGCGGCCGTGCCGCTGGGGCTGGGCCAGGTGATGGAGCGCCTGGAGAACGGCATCGCCGAATGGCTGCAGGACACGCCCTTCCTCGAATGGCTGCCGATGCGCGAGGTGGAACTGCAGCCGCTGGTGCCCGCCGCGGAGCTGCTGTGCGTGGCGCTGGGCGTGACCATCCCCTGCCTGCTGGGCTACACGATCCTGCGCACGACCGGACGCCGCGCCGCGTTCGCGCTGGCCGCCGTCGGCGTCGGCGCGGCCGTGACGGCCTTGTCGGCGGCCCTCAGCTGGGGTCCGGCCCATGCCTGGTCGTGGCTGAGCCTGCCGGTGCGCATGGGGTTCCTGTTCGGGATGCTGCTGGCCCTGGTCACGCTGCCGGTGCCTCGGCGCGGCTGCGCGGCGTTGCTGCTGCTGGCCCTGGTCGTGCACCTGGCCCTGCTGAACCAGGCGCCGGCCAGCGCCTATTTCACCGACACCCTGCAGGCCTGGGAGCAGGGCCGCTTCATCCGCTTCAACGGGCTGGCGCAGTGGCTGGGATGGCTCTGGCCTTATGCGGTGCTGGTGTATGTGGTGCTGCGGCTGTCGCGGCCCGAGCGCACTCCTACAATTCCCGCATGAGCGCGCCCCCCGAGTCTCCGTACTACCGCCACCACATCTTCTTCTGCCTGAACAAGCGCGACAACGGGGAGGCCTGCTGCGCCGATCACGACGCGCAGGCGGCCTTCGACCGCTGCAAGGCGCAGGTGAAGGCCCAGGGGCTCGCGGGCCCCGGCAAGGTGCGAGTGAACAAGGCCGGCTGCCTGGACCGCTGCCAGGGCGGGCCGATCGCGGTCGTCTACCCCGAGGGCGTCTGGTACACCTACGTGGACGCCCACGACATCGACGAGATCGTCGAATCGCACCTGAAGAACGGCAAGGTGGTGGAGCGCCTGCGGACGCCCCCGAACCTCGGACGCTGATGAACGCGCAGACAGAACGCCTGGAGGCCGCCGGACCGGCCGGGCGCATCCAGGTGCTGCGCGACCGGCCCGAGGGTACGCCGCGCGGCGTCGCGGTGATCGCGCATCCCCACCCCCTGTTCGGCGGCACCATGGACAACAAGGTGGTGCAGACGCTGGCGCGAGCCTTCGTGCAATGCGGCTGGACGGCGGTGCGCTTCAATTTCCGCGGCGTGGGCGCCAGCGAAGGCGCCTACGACGAGGGCCGCGGCGAGGCCGAGGACCTCCAGGCGATCGTGCGTGCCTACGCGCCCGAGGGGCCGCTGGCGCTGGCCGGGTTCTCCTTCGGCGCCTATGTCACGGCGCGGGCGCTGCAGGCGCTTGGGGACGAGCGCGACGTGCGCGCGGTCGTGCTGGTGGGCATCGCCGCCAGCCGCTTCCAGGTGCCGGAACTCGCCGCCGCGTCCCGGGATCGCACGCTGGTGATCCATGGCGAAGTCGACGACACCGTGCCCCTGGCCGCGGCGCTCGACTGGGCGCGGCCGCAGACGCTGCCGGTGACCGTGGTGCCCGGGGTCGAGCATTTCTTCCACGGGCAACTGCCCCTCCTGAAGAACCT
This sequence comes from Burkholderiales bacterium, assembly GCA_028868995.1. Lineage (GTDB taxonomy): Bacteria > Pseudomonadota > Gammaproteobacteria > Burkholderiales > Burkholderiaceae_C > Ramlibacter. Next base: position 52,659 of record JAGWTH010000025.1, read on the forward strand.
GGTGGTCCGCCACCTCCGCGCACAAGAATGAGAATCCGTCTGATGCAGGCGCTGATGGCGCCGCTGCTGGCCTTTTTCTGCCTGGCCGCCGCCGCCCAGGTCCCGCAGCCTCCCGAAGTCGCCGCCCGCAACTACCTGCTGATGGACGTCAGCGCCAACCAGATCCTGGCCTCGCGCGACATCGACTCCCCGGTGGAGCCGGCCTCGCTGACCAAGCTGATGACCGCCTACGTCGTCTTCGACGCCCTGCGGGCGAAGAAGATCACGCTCGACCAGAAGCTGCCGGTGAGCGAGCGCGCCTGGCGTATGCCCGGCTCGCGCATGTTCATCGACCCCAAGATGCAGGTGCCGGTGGAGGACCTGATCAAGGGCATGATCGTGCAGTCGGGCAACGACGCCACCATGGCCCTGGCCGAGGGCGTGGGCGGCACGGCCGAACACTTCGTGGAGCTCATGAACCAGCAGGCCAAGGCCCTGGGCATGAACCACACCAGCTACAAGAACCCGGACGGCCTGACCGAGCCCGGCCACACGACGACGGCGCGCGACCTGGCCATCCTAGCCACGCGGCTGCTGCAGGACTTCCCGGAGTACGTGGGCTACTACAAGATCCAGAAGTACCGCTATCCGGGCACCCCGGTGTCCAACGACACCAACCGCAACACGCTGCTGTTCCGCGACCCGACCGTCGACGGCCTGAAGACCGGCCACACCGAGGCGGCCGGCTACTGCCTGGTCGCCACCGCCAGGCGCGATTTCCCCAACCTGCAGGGGCGGCGCCTGCTGGCCATCGTGCTGGGGGCCTCCAGCGAGCAGGCCCGCGCCAACGAGGCCCAGAAACTGCTCAACTGGGGCTTCACCGCCTACGAGGGCCTGAAGCTGTTCGACGCCAACCAGCCGGTGGTGCAGCCCGAGGTGTGGAAGGGCACGGAGCGGACGGTCAAACTGGGCCAGCCCCGGCCGATCGTGCTGGCCGTGCCGGCGGGCAGTTCCTCCCGGATCAGGACCCAGGTGGTCCGCCCGGACCCCCTGGTCGCCCCGTTCCGCAAGGGCCAGCAGGTCGCCACCCTGAAGGTGCTGGCCGGCGACCAGGTCCTGCGGGAGGTGCCCCTGGTGGCCCTGGAGCCGGTCGACCAGGCCGGGGTCTTCGGCCGGGCCTGGGACGCCATCCGCCTCTGGATCAAATGATCCCGGCCCGGGCGGATGGCGGCCCGTTCCGGGCGGCCGGTTGAGGGTTTTCACCAGCCGGGATATACTCGCGGGCTTCCCTGCAATTTGGGATGGGGAAGCTATTCTCATTTTTCGAACGAGATTTCACGTTTAACGGGACGTTTTTCAATGCCAACCATCAACCAACTCGTGCGTCACGGGCGGGAGGTCGAAAAGACCAAATCCAAGTCCCCCGCGATGCAGAACAGCCCGCAGCGCCGCGGCGTGTGCACCCGCGTGTACACCACGACGCCGAAGAAGCCGAACTCCGCCCTGCGGAAGGTCGCCAAGGTCCGCCTGACCAACGGCTTCGAGGTCATCTCCTACATCGGCGGCGAAGGCCACAACCTGCAGGAACACTCCGTCGTGCTGGTGCGCGGCGGCCGCGTGAAGGACCTGCCGGGCGTGCGCTACCACATCGTCCGCGGTTCGCTGGACCTGCAAGGCGTGAAGGATCGCAAGCAGTCCCGCTCCAAGTACGGCGCCAAGCGCCCGAAGAAGGCCTAAGCAGCCAGTCGTAGTTTGTCGGTGCTCGTTCAGCCCTGGCAGGCTGATCCAGCGTAGTGACCCACTGTCGGGTCGAGTAAGCGGGCAGGCCGGATGGCGCCCTGGGTCCCTCGAGGACCAGCTGAAGCAAGTAGAGAGGTTAGAAATGCCACGTCGTCGCGAAGTCCCCAAGCGTGAAATCCTGCCGGATCCCAAGTACGGCAACGTCGAGCTCGCCAAGTTCATGAACGTGATCATGCAAGGCGGCAAGAAGGCGGTCGCCGAGCGCATCGTCTACGGTGCCCTCGAGCAGATCGAGAAGAAGAACCCGGGGCGCGATCCCCTGGAAGCCTTCACCATGGCCATCAACAACGTGAAGCCCATGGTGGAAGTGAAGTCCCGCCGCGTCGGCGGCGCCAACTACCAGGTGCCCGTCGAGGTGCGTCCGGTCCGCCGCCTGGCCCTGTCCATGCGCTGGATCAAGGAAGCCGCCAAGAAGCGCGGCGAGAAGTCCATGGCCCTGCGCCTGGCCAACGAACTCATGGAAGCCACGGAAGGCCGCGGCGGCGCCATGAAGAAGCGCGACGAAGTGCACCGCATGGCCGAGGCCAACAAGGCCTTCAGCCACTTCCGCTTCTAAGGATCGTCCCCATCTAGGGTGCGGGCCCGCCACGAGCGGGCCTGTGCCCTTTTACAGAAAGACCCATCATGGCCCGCAAAACGCCCATCGAGCGCTACCGCAACATCGGTATCTCCGCGCACATCGACGCCGGCAAGACCACCACGACCGAGCGCATCCTGTTCTACACCGGCGTGAACCACAAGATCGGCGAAGTGCACGACGGCGCCGCCACCATGGACTGGATGGAGCAGGAGCAGGAGCGTGGCATCACGATCACCTCCGCCGCCACCACCTGCTTCTGGAAGGGCATGGACCTGTCCTACCCGGAGCACCGCTTCAACATCATCGACACCCCCGGCCACGTGGACTTCACCATCGAGGTGGAGCGTTCCATGCGC
>JAGWTH010000026.1 GCA_028868995.1 Burkholderiales bacterium
GGGCTGCGCCGCTCACCCCACCCTATACGACGTCTGCCCCTCGCGCCTGCAGCAGCCGGCGCAGCACCGAACGGTGGCAGCGATCCTCCACCTCGCAATAGCAACCCAGGACGAACGAGGTCTGGTGCGACAGCGCCGCCAGCGCGTCCAGCAGGTGGCTTGCCTGAGGCTGCTTCATCTCAGCCTCGAACCGGCGCTTGAACGCGGCCCATTCCCCGTCGGTCGTCGCTGCGTGGGCCTGAGCCATCAGTTCCGCGCTGGGAGCGAGGTTGGGCAGCCAGATGTCGTAGAAGTCGCGCCGCGCGAAATCTTTCTTCGGCACGCCACGCGGCGGCCGGCGCACAGTGCCCAGGCGCAAACCCTCGCCGGGGGCGCGAGGCGTGCCCAGACGAACGATGAAGATGGTCATGTTTTCAGGTTAGCAGCTTGGCGCTATGCTGCGCCAGGATGAAAGTCCTCATGTTCTACGAGCTGGCGGAAGACGGCCTGGACAAGGTGCCGGCCCACCTGGCGAGCCACCAGGCGCGGCTGCGCGAGTTCCACGGCCGAGGGGTGCTGCTGATGGCGGGGCCCTACGGCGCGCCGCCGGTGGGCGCCCTGGGCGTGTTCACCTCGCGCGCGGCGGCCGAGGAGTTCGCCCGCGACGATCCCTTCATGCTCAATGGCGTGGTGGGCCGCTGCACCTTCCACGAGTGGAACGAGGACCTCGCCTGAGCGGGCGTGGGGGCTTGGCCGGCCGCTCCGACGGCCCCCGGACAGGGCGCGCAGAATCGCGCCATGTCCCGTGAATTGCGCCTTTCGGTCCTGGACCAGTCGGTGGCCTGCGTCGGCCGGCCGCAGGACGAGTCCATCCGCCACACCGTCACCCTGGCCGAGCACTGCGAGCGCCTGGGCTACCACCGCTTCTGGCTGAGCGAGCACCACAGCCTGCCGGCCATCGTCGGCACCGCGCCCGAGGTGCTGATGGCCGCCGTGGCCGCGCGCACGCAGCGCATCCGCATCGGCAGCGCCGGCGTCATGCTGCCCCACTACTCGCCCTTCAAGGTCGCCGAGCAGTTCCGCGTGCTGGATGCGCTGGCGCCCGGCCGCATCGACCTCGGGGTGGGCCGCGCGCCGGGCAGCGACCACCGCACGGCCATGCTGCTCAACCCGGACCCGCGCGCGTCCGAGATGTTCCCGCAGCAGGTGCGCGAGCTGCAGGCCTGGGTGAGCGGCGAGGACATGCCCGAGGGCCATCCCGGCCGCGGCATCCAGGCGCTGCCGCGCTCGGCCACCGCGCCGCAGGTCTGGATGCTGGGCAGCTCCAGCTACGGCGCGCAGCTGGCCGCGCATTTCGGCCTGCCTTATTCCTTCGCGCACTTCATCACCGACGGCGAGGGCTGCGCCGAGGCGCTGGACCTGTACCGGCGCCTGTTCCAGCCGGGCGTGCTGGCGCGGCCCGAGGCCAACGTGTGCGTCTGGGCGCTCGCGGCCGACACCGAGGAGGAGGCCTGGCGCCTGTTCGCCAGCCGCGAGCGGGCCCGCGTCGACCGGCAGACGGGCCGCTTCGGCCCGCTGCTGCCGCCCGAGCAGGCGTTGCGCCTCTACAGCCCGGCCGAGGAGTCCTATCGCCAGCAGTTGCGGCGCAAGGCCATGGTGGGCACGGGCGCGCAGGTCGCGCAGCAGCTGCGGGCGCTGGCCGAGGAGCTGGAAGTCGGCGAGCTGGTGGTGATCACCTGGACCTGGAACCCGGCCGCGCAGCGCCGCTCGTACGAGCTTCTGGCGCAGGCGTTGACGCTGCCGCCCGCCTGAATCAGGCCCCGTCGGGCAGGCCCAGCGCCGAGGCGACCACGCCGCGCAGCTCCTCGGTGGAGGCGCCCTTGGAGATGGTGGGGTAGTCGCCGAACACGCCTTCCAGCTCCGGCTGCTCCTCTGGCCCGACCAGCGCCGTGAGGTAGATCAGCGGGACGCTGGCCGTGCGCGGGTCCTGCGACAGCGCGAAGGCCACCTCGTCGCCCTGCATGCCGGGCATGTGGATGTCGCACAGGATCAGGCCGGGCTTCTCCTCGCGCGTGCGCTCCACCGCCGCCGACGGGTCGCTCAGGCCCACGACCCGGAAGTCCTTGCCCAGGCGCCCGGCGATGGCCCAGGCCACCGCCTCGTCGTCGTCGATGACCAGCACGCAGGGCTTGGCTTGTTCGGGGTCGGGCAGACTGCGCATCAAGAAAACGGCCTTCTGGTGTAAGGTGCCATGATAGGCATGTCCCGACCATCGACAAGCAAGGAGACGACAGAGATGTTCCCCACGACGATCGCCGGCAGCCTGCCCAAGCCGGGCTGGCTGGCGGAGACCCACAAGCTGTGGCCGCGCTGGAAGGCCGAGGGCGAGGCCCTGCAGGAGGCCAAGGCCGACGCCACGCTTCTGTGGATCAAGATGCAGGAGGACGCCGGGCTGGACGTCCTGACCGACGGCGAGCAGTCGCGCCAGCATTTCGTGCACGGCTTCCTGGAGCAGGTGGAGGGGATCGACTTCGCGCACAAGGTCGAGATGGGCATCCGCAACGACCGGTACAAGGCGATGGTGCCGCAGGTGGTCGGGCCGCTGCGCCTGAAAGGCCGGGTCCACGCCGCCGAGGCGCGGCTGGCCCGCGCGCACACCCAACGCAAACTGAAGTTCACGCTGCCCGGGCCCATGACGATCGTCGACACCGTGGCCGACCGCTTCTACGGCGACCGGGTGAAGCTGGCCCATGCCTTCGCCGAGCTGCTGAACCAGGAGGCGAGGGCGCTGGAGGCCGACGGCGTGGACGTCATCCAGTTCGACGAGCCGGCCTTCAACGTCTACATGAAGGAAGCGGCCGAGTGGGGCGTTCAGGCGCTGGAGCGTGCCGTCCAGGGCCTCACCTGCACCACCGCGGTCCACATCTGCTACGGCTACGGCATCCAGGCCAACAACGACTGGAAGAAGAGCCTGGGCGAGCAGTGGCGCCAGTACGAGCAGGTGTTTCCCGCGCTGGCCGCCAGCAGCATCCGGCAGGTCAGCCTGGAGTGCATCCATTCGCACGTGCCGCCCGAGCTGATGGCGCTGCTGAAGGGAAAGGACGTGCTGGTGGGCGTGATCGACGTGGCCAGCGACGTGGTGGAGACGCCGCAGGAAGTGGCCGACACGATCGGTCGCGCCCTGCAGTTCGTGCCCCGCGAGCGGCTGTTCGCCTGCACCAACTGCGGCATGGCGCCGATGGACCGCGAGGTGGCGCTGAAGAAGCTGGAGGCGCTGGCCCGGGGGGCGGCGCTGGCGCGAGAGAAGTACGGCCGCTGACCCATGTCCCTGAACCCGCACGCGGCCGACGCGCGGCCCGCACCCGATGGAAGCCGCGCCGCGCTGGCCGCGCGCTTCGCCCGGGTGCGCGAGCGCAGCCTGGCCCTGGCCTCCCCGCTGTCGCCCGAGGACCAGTGCGTGCAGTCCATGCCCGATGCGAGCCCGACCAAGTGGCACCTCGCGCACACCAGCTGGTTCTTCGAGGCCGTGGTGCTGGGCCCGCATGCGGCAGGCTACGCGGCCTTCGAGCCGCGCTGGCACCACCTCTTCAACTCCTATTACGAGTCGCTGGGGTCGCGGCATCCGCGCCCGCAGCGCGGGCTGCTCACGCGGCCGTCGCTGGCTTCGGTCCACCGTTACCGCGCCCACGTCGAGCAGGCGGTGGAAAGGCTGCTCGCCACGGCGGACGACGCCACCTGGGAGCTCGTGCAGCCGCTGCTGGAGCTGGGCGTTCAGCACGAGGAGCAGCACCAGGAGCTGATGCTCACCGACATCCTGCACGTGCTGTCTTGCAACCCCCTGCTGCCCGCCTACGCGCCCGCCGACCCGCCCGCCCTGCGGCTGGCCGGGGGCGCGCCGCCGCCCGTCGCGTGGCTGCCGGGGCCGACCGGCCCGGTGCGCGTGGGCCATGAAGGGGAAGGCTTCTCCTTCGACAACGAGACGCCGCGCCACACCGTGTGGCTGCAGCCCTATCGCATCGCCGACCGGCCGGTGAACTGCGGCGAATACGCCGACTTCATCGCCGACGGCGGCTACCGGACGGCCTCGCTCTGGCTGTCCGACGGCTGGGCGCTCGTGCAGTCCCAGCAGTGGCAGGCGCCGCCGTACTGGATCCTCCCGGACGACCCGCGCGCGCCCGCCTCGCACTGGCAGGTGTTCGGGCTGGAGGGCGTGCGGCCGCTGGACCCGCAGGCGCCGGTGAGCCAGCTCAGTTTCTACGAGGCCGCCGCCTTCGCCGAATGGGCCGGCGCGCGGCTGCCCACCGAGGCCGAATGGGAGGCGGCGTGCGCGCTGCCCGGCATGCGCCAGGTGGACACGCACGTGTGGCAGTGGACCCGCTCCTCCTACGACCCCTACCCGGGCTACCGGCCGTGGCCGGGGGCCATCGGCGAGTACAACGGCAAGTTCATGGTGGGCCAGATGGTGCTGCGCGGGGGCAGCGTGGCGACGCCGCCGGGGCATGCGCGCGCGAGCTACCGCAATTTCTTCCCCCCGGCGGCGCGCTGGCAGTTCAGCGGCATGCGGCTGGCGAAGGACGGCGCATGCTGAGCCCCTTCGGGCGCGACCTGGTGGCGGGGCTGTCGGCGACGCCGCGCGGCGTGTCGCCCAAGTACTTCTACGATGCGGAGGGCTCGCGGCTGTTCGACCGCATCTGCGACCTGCCCGAGTACTACCCGACCCGCACCGAGCAGTCCGTGCTGGAGCGGCACGTGGGCGAGATGGCGGCGCTGGCCGGCCGCGGCGCCGAGATCGTCGAGTTCGGCGCGGGCTCGCTGCGCAAGGCGCGGCTGCTGCTGCGGGCCTTCGATGCTCCGGCGCGCTACGTGCCGATCGACATCTCGGGCGAGCACCTGCGCGACGCCGCCGCCCTCCTGCGCGGCGAGTTCGCGGGGCTGGAGGTGCGGCCGGTGGTGGCCGACTACAGCCAGGCTTTCGAGCCGCCGCCGCCGGCGGGCCCGGGGCGCCGCATCGGCTTCTTCCCCGGCTCCACCATCGGCAATTTCACGCCCGACGAGGCGCTGGTGTTCCTGCGGCGCGCGGCCGGGCTGCTGCGCGGCGGCGCCCTGCTGCTGGGTGCGGACCTGGTCAAGGACCCGGCCGTGCTGCACGCCGCCTACAACGACGCGCAGGGCGTGACCGCGGCCTTCAACCTCAACCTGCTGGCGCGCGCCAACCGCGAGCTCGGCGCGGACTTCCAGCTGGCGCGGTTCGCGCACTCGGCCTTCTACAACGCGCCGCTGAGGCGCATCGAGATGCACCTGGTGAGCCGCGTTCGCCAGGAGGTGAACGTGGGCGGCGAGCGCTTCCTGTTCGAGGAAGGCGAAAGCCTGCATACCGAGAACTCGTACAAGTTCACCGTGGCCGGCCTGCGCGAGCTGGCGCAGCGCGCCGGCTTCCGGCCGGGGCCGGTGTGGACCGACCCCGCGCGGCTGTTCAGCGTGCACTGGCTGCACGCACCCGAAGGAGGCAACGCATGAAGGCAAGCTGGAACGGCGTGGTCATCGCCGAGAGCGAAGACACGGTGCTGGTCGAGGGCAACCATTATTTTCCCGCCAGCGCGCTCAGGCGCGAGTACGTCACCTTCAGCAACCACCACACCACCTGCCCGTGGAAGGGCGAGGCCAGCTACTACTCGCTGCTGGTGAACGGGGAGCTGAACCCCGACGCGGTCTGGTACTACCCCGACCCGAAGCCGGAGGCGCAGATGGTCAGGGACCGCGTGGCGTTCTGGAAGGGCGTGAGGGTGACGGACTGAGCCGCCCTCAGGAGCAGGTCGCGCCGCCGCAGCCGTGGATGGCCTCGGCCGGCAGGGCCTGCGGCATGCGGACCTCGCCGCTGGCCGCGTCGTAGCCCACGCCGCGCAGGTGCAGGGCCAGCGCGGCGTCCATGGTCTGGGCGTGCTGGGGGAACCAGACGGCCAGCTCGGAGATCATCTGCCGGATCGGCGCGAGGTCGCCCGCCGCGGCGCGCGCCGCGCCTTCGCGCAGCACCTGCAGCACCACCTTGTGCTGCACGCTGTGGCAGTTGCCGGAGGCGAAGCCGGTGGCCTTCATCCATTCGTCCTCGCGCCCGAAATGTTCGTCGGTGTGCGCGATCAGCGCGTCCCAGCGCGCCGGCAGCCCGGCGTCGTCGCTCGCCTCGGCCTGCGCCAGCAGGTCGACGAATTCGCGGTGGGTGTCGTCCATGAAGTGGAGGCCGAGGGCGAGTCCGTCGGACCAGGTCAGTGAGGGCATGCGGTACTCCTTGCCGGGAGTCTCGCGGCATCGCGCGGGCGGGGTCTTGACCCAGGTCATGGTTCCGGTGGCGGCCGCTTTGGGTAAGCTCGCACGATGTTGCTGAGTCCCGCCTATACCTATCCCGACCAGGTTCCCACGCTGCTGCGCCAGCAGGGCTACGCCGTCCTCAGCCCGCAGGGCGTGTGCGAGCTGGCGGGCTGCACCCCGGCGCAGCTGCAGGCGCTGCTGCCCTCCTGGGACGACCTGCCGCCCGACAACTACCTGAAGGACGGCGGCCGCTACCGGCGCCGCCGCCACTCCTGCTTCGTGGTGGACGACGAGTGGATCACGCAGGTGCCGCACCGCGCCCACTGGCAGCCGGTGGAATACAACGCCCTGCACGGCGGCATGCAGCGCTGGTTCGAGCCCATGGAGGCGCAGGTGGTGGCGCAGCCGGCCTGGCCGCGCCTGCTGCAGGCGATGGCGCGCGTCGCTTCCGGCCTGAAGGGGCCGCGGCCCTGGGCGATCGAGGCGCACCAGTTCCGCATCGACACCGAGGGCGGCATCGGCCGGCCCACGCCCGAGGGCGCGCACCGCGACGGCGTCGACCTGGTGGCGGTCTTCCTGCTGGCGCGCGCGGGCATCAAGGGCGGCGAGACGCGCGTGTTCGAGGCCGGCGGCCCGGCCGGCCAGCGCTTCACGCTCACCGAACCCTGGAGCCTGCTGCTGCTGGACGACGAGCGCGTGATCCACGAGACCACGCCGATCCAGCCGGTGGCAGGGCCGGGGCACCGCGACACCCTGGTGCTCACGGTGCGCGCCGGCGGGTTCCAGGGAGACTAATCCCGCACGTCCGCCACCGGGTTGCTGCCGAAGTCGGGGCGGTCCAGCCAGGCGAGCACCCGCGCCGCGGCGTCCGCAGGCGAGGCGAGCACGCCCTTTTCCTTCAGGCCCACGAAGTTGCCGCGGTCCGGGAAGCTGGCGGCGTCGGCGCCGCGCAGCTGCACCTGCATGTCGGTGTCGATCACGCCCGGCGCCAGCGAGCAGATGCGTGCGCCATGGGGCAGGGCAGCCTGCTCCAGGGCGACGCAGCGGCTGAAGTGGTCCATGCCGGCCTTGGCCGCGCAATAGGCGGCCTGTGCCGCCATCGCGCGCCGGCCCAGGCCGGAGGAGATGTTCAGCACCTTGCGCGGCTGCGTCCAGTCGGCCGTGGCGCGCAGGAAGGCGCCGGTCAGCAGCATCGGCGCCTCCAGGTCCACGCGCATGGCCTCGGCCAGCTGCGCCGCCGGGATGGCGTCCAGGGGCGCGATGTGCGGGATCAGGCCGGCGTTGTTGATCAGGGTGACGGAGGCGATCGCCGAGCGGTCCTGCGCGCGCAGCCAGGCTTCCAGCCGCGCGGCCGCGGCCTCGGCCTGGGCCAGGTCCTGCGGCCACTGCTCGCAGCGCACACCGGCCGCCGCGGCCTGGGCCGCGAGCGACTCGCTGGTCTTGCGGGACAGGCAGACGAGGTCGTGGCCGGCGGCGATGCGCTGCTGCGCCATCGCGAGGCCCATGCCGCGCGAGGCTCCGGTGAGGATGGTGAGGTGTTTCTGGTTCATGGCCGGATGGTAAGGCGCTGGAGCCCCGTCGGCTGCGGCGCTCGCCAGGGACGCGGGATGCGGACGAAAAAAAGCGGCCCGCCGTTGGCGAGCCGCTTCCTGCCCGAAGGGCCGAGATCAGTTCCCGGTCGAGATGTCCACCTGGGTCGCGACGTAGACGCCGCTGCCGTTCTGGGCACCCTTGACCTCGACGTAGACGCCGTTGGCCAGGCTGGCCGCGGTGCCGCCCTCGAACTTCGCGCCGGATGCATCCACGGGCAGGCCGTTGATCTTGAAGCTGGACGCCGATACGAAGTCCGTGATCCTGCCGTGCTGCTCGTAGGACAGGCCCTGGGCGCCGGCCGGCGTCTGCAGCGTAGCCTGGGTCGCGACCAGCAGGTTGCCCTGGACGTGGCCCTTGATCTCGATGTAGCTGCCCACCGCGACCTGTCCCAGGGTGCCGTGTTCGAAGCTTGCCGTGCTCAGGTCCACGGTCACCCCGTTCACCACCACCTGGCTGCCGTTGATGCTGGAGACGGCGCCGAAGACCTCGTCCGCATTGCCCTGGAAGTCTTCCAGTTCCACCTTCGTCGCATTGAGGACCGTGCCGCTCCATGTGCCCCTGACGCTCAGGTAGGCACCGGCAGTGATGGCGCTGCCGCCGCTGATCGTCGCTTGGCTCACATCCACGGGCACGCCGGAGACGGTGAGCTGGCCGTTGACCGGCGCCGCATCGGCCACGCCCTTGAGTTTGAGGTAGGAACCGGCCGCCACGGACACGCCATAGGCCGCACCCTCGCTCACCTTGACCGAGCTAGCCTTCAGCACGTTGTTCGCCAGGGCCGACGCAGCGGCCTTGACCTTGACCAGCTTGCCCGTGGCCAGCGTGCCGGAGACGGTGGCGCTGCCGTAGTCGACCGTGAGATTGCCGAGCTGGAAAGTGTGGTGGGTGGCGTCCACCGTGCCCACCAGGCCCATCACGCGCAGGGTGGCCACGGGCGCGGTGTACTTCTCGATCAGGGTCGCCAGCAGCGAGCCGTCGGCCTGCACCACGCCGTAGACCTCGACCACGTCACCGACCAGCAGCGCCGCCAGGCCGGTCACGCCGTCGTAGGCGGTGGCGGCATTGGTCTTCACCGTCTGGCCCAGCAGCGTGAGCTGCCCATTGGGTACGTCGATCGCGGAGATCGGTCCCGTGGTGCCGTGCACCAGGGACAGCTGATGCGCCGTGCCGCGCCCCGTGCCGTCGTCGGCCTCGCCGCTGACCGTCACGGTCATGCCCAGCGCCAGGTCGGACAGGTGGACGGCGTTGCCGTCGTCGTCCGTCAGGGGCGCGCCCACGGTGTCGAAGCGCACGCCGTTGACGATGACGGAACCGAAGCCCGTGATCGGGCCGGAGTAGACGCTGGTCTGCGCGGCGCTCGAGGCGGTGGTGCCGGAGCTGCCGCCGCCCCCGCCGCAGGCGCTCACCAGCAGGCTGGCGGACAGCGCAAGCCAGGCCGCGCCGGAGAGTGGTTTGAAACGGATGGTCATCGATGCTCCTTGGCTCAGGTTCCGAAAATCCGGCGGGTGCCTTGCGCGGCGCCGCGCCGGGATGTCGCCATTTGCGTATCAGTCGGCGTTCTGGATTTCTGTGGCGATCCATTCGCCGTCGACCAGGCTGGCTTCGACCTGGACCGTCGGCGTCGCCCCCGTGGTCCAGGGGGTCGCTGAAATGGAAGTGCTGCCCGTGTAGCGGAAGGCCTGGCCCTTCAGGCTGAAGGTGCGCGCGGTCGTGTCGAGCGCGCTGACCGGGCCGATGAACTCGAAGGGCTGGGCCTGCAGTGCAGCTTCGCTTTGCGTCTTGACGCTGCTGGCGACGATCACGCCGGCGCTCACGTGGCCCTGGACCTCCACGTCCGCTCCCAGGGCCGGGGTGCCGGTGACCTGGGCCTGGCTGGCATCGACGACGATTCCGTTGACGCTGAACCGGGAGGGGGAAGTGAAGGACGTGATCGTCCCGTGCAGTTCGGCGCCATCGTCGTCGCGGGTGTCCAGGGCGGGGAAGGGCGCCGACACGAGCTGGACGGCCGTCGCGGCCCAGGCGCTGCCCGCTGCCGGGGTGGCCAGCGTCACCCGCACGAAGCTGTCGTTGCCCCATGCGCTACCGGGCAGGGTGGTGGAGGACGTGTACTGGATCGCCACCGGACCGAGGGCGAAGGTGCGTGCCGCCGTGTCCAGCCCGCTGACCTTGCCGCTGATGCGATAGGCGGCCGGCGCCTTGGCACCGACCTCCACGCGGCTGGCCTGCAGGTGGCCGGTGGCCAGGTCCACGTAGCCGTAGATCTCGACGTAGTCGCGTCCGGCGACCACGTCCGCGAGCCGGACGGCGGATCCGGCGAACACCGTGGTGGCCAGGACGTCCACCGTGGCGCCCAGCAGGGTCAGCCTGTTGGCGACGGTGTCGATCGCCTGGACGGGCCCCAGCCATTCGCTGCCGACGCTGATGCGGTACGCCGTCGCGGTCGCCGGCGCGGTCGCCGACGTCGCCGGGGTGACGGCCGATCCCTGGACCGATACCACCATGCCCACGTTCAGGGGCTGGCCGAACGCGGTGCCGTCGTCGCGGGTCAGCACGCTGGCCGCGCTGTCGTCGTAGCGGATGCCATTGACGATGATCGAGCCCAGGCCCGTCACGGTGCCGCTGGTGAAGGAGCCCGTGCCGCCGCTGCTCAGGCCCGCGACGGCGCCGCCGCCGCCACCGCATCCGGACAGGGCGGCGAGCGAACCGGCCATCGTGAGAAGGACCGAACGGCGGGTGATGAGATGAATCCGGTCAGGCTGGGTCATGGCTTGGGTTCGGAGGCTGTTGGGGTGGGTGCCGCCGCGGCCGGGGCATCCATGGTCTGGGTCCAGGAATAGAGGCCGATGCGCACGGCCTGGTCGCGCGGCCGGCCGGCGGCCTGGTCCGCGTCCATGAGCGCCTGCAGCTGCGGTCCCAGGCGGGTCATCAGGGTTCGCCACTGCTCGGCGATCAGGGGGCGCGCCTGGGCCACGGATTCGGCGGAGAGCTCGTCGGCCAGCAGCGACTGTTCGAAGTGCTCGTTGCCGCTGCCCAGCACGTTGGCCGTGGCGGCGCGCAGGTGGTCGCCGACGTTGGCGCCCAGGAAGCCCATCATCTGCGCCCAGTCGTTGCGCGGAACGAAGGCATCGCGCATCAGCGTCACGGTGTCGGCCTCGGCGTCCACCGAGACCATCTGGAGGCGTTCCATCTCGGCCAGCAGGGAGCGCGGGTGGACGTCGCGGGTCACCCGCTCGGCCAGGGCCTGGAAGCTCGGCGCGAGCCCCTGGCGCCGCAGGCTGGTCAGCGGGCCGGTTTCATCGCGGAATTCGGGGTCGACGATCCAGCGGGTCAGGACATCGCTGGCCAGCGAGCGCGCCGCCGGCAGGTCGGGGCCGGCGAGCGCATCGATGCGGCGCACTTCGCGCCGGGTGAGCCCGGTCATGGTGCTGACGCGGCTGGTCAGCCGGTCCGGCTGGGAGGCGGCGGAGCCCGCGCAAGCCTCCCGTGCCGACTGGACGTAGGCCCGGCGCAGCAGTTCCTCGACGGCCTGGATCGGGACGCCGCGCACCACGCAAAGCCTGGCCAGCGGCTCCAGGACCTGCGCCGCCGCGCGCAGCAGGGCCTGCTGTTCGGGCTGGGGGGCGTCGGGGGCGGTCATGGTGGGGTACGCGGGTCTTCTGATGTGGGGCGGAGTTTAAATGTACGAAATGCACATTTCGTGCCGACATGTCGGAAAATGCTTCCGTCGTGCAGCACTTGGCCCGGTTCGCGGTGGCGGACTGGACCCGCCCGGGTGCCGGCATTCGCCCACTCGTGGAAATTTCTCCTTGAAAATCAAAGACTTGAATCTGTCCTGGCGAAGGCGGATGCGGGTGGGACCGTCCGTCGACGACGGACGGCGACCCGTGGCCTTCGGTCCACAGCGGGCCCAGGCCTAGAAGGGCACCCGGCTCTCGAAGATGAGCGCCTCGCCCGTGACCGGATGCGACAGGCGCAGGGCGCAGGCGTGCAGCAGCAACCGCGGCGCCCGCGCCAGCACCCCGGGCGGCGCATAGAGCGCGTCGCCCAGGATGGGGTGGCCGATCGCCAGCAGGTGGACTCGCAACTGGTGCGAGCGGCCGGTCACCGGCTCCAGGGCCAGTCGGGTGGTGCCGTCCTGGCGGGCCAGCACTTCCCAGCGGGTGAGGCTGGGTCGGCCGTGCACGGGGTCCACCTGCTGGCGGGGCCGGTTCGGCCAGTCGGCGGCCAGGGGCAGGTCGATCTCGCCACGGGTCCCCAGCGGGCCCAGGTCGCCCGCCACGACGGCCTCGTACCGCTTGTCCACCTGCCGCTCGGCGAACATGCGGCTCAGCACCCGCTGCATGTGGATGCCGCGCCCCATCAGGAACAGGCCGGAGGTCGCCATGTCCAGCCGGTGCACCACCAGCGCGTCCGGCCACAGGGCCTGGGCGCGGGCGGCCAGGCAGTCCTGCTTGTCCGCGCCGCGGCCGGGCACGGCGAGCAGCCCTGCCGGCTTGTCCAGCACCAGCAGGTGTTCATCCACAAAATGGAGGCCTTCGGATAATCGGGGCATGCCCGCAATCCTCTCCTCCGTTCCGCCGGCGGCGCTCACGGTGCTGCTGCTCATCGGCTCCAATGTATTCATGACCTTCGCCTGGTATGGGCACCTGAAGGACCTGGCCGCCTCCCCCTGGTATGTCGCGGCCGTTGCCAGCTGGGGCATCGCGCTGTTCGAGTACCTGCTGCAGGTTCCGGGCAACCGCATCGGCTTCCAGCAGGCCCGGCTGAGCGTCGGCGAGCTCAAGATCATGCAGGAAGTGATCACCCTGTCGGTCTTCGTGCCCTTCTCGGTGTTCTTCCTGAAGCAGCCCCTGAAGCTGGACTACCTGTGGGCCGGCCTGTGCATGCTGGGGGCGGTCTATTTCATCTTCCGCAACGGATGAGCCGGCATTCCGGCGGCTAAACTCGCGCGCACCGTCATCCAACTGTCAGCCGCGCCATGCTCTTCAAGAAACTGCTGCCAAAGGAAGGCAACTTCTTCGAACTGTTCAACCAGCACGCGCAGCGCATCGTGGAAGGGGCGCACTCCTTCGCCAGGCTGGTGGAGAACTACGCCGACGCGAACCTGCGGGAGCAGTACAACCGCGAGGTGGACAGCGCCGAGCGCGCCGCCGACAAGGTGACGCAGGAGGTCAACCGGCTGATCCACTCCACCTTCATCACGCCGATCGACCGCGAGCAGATCCACACGCTGATCAACACCATGGACGATGTGGCCGACCTGATCCAGGACTCGGCCGAGACCATGGCGCTGTACGACGTGCGGCACATGACCGAGGAGATCGTGCGGCTGACGGACCTGTCGGTGCGCTGCTGCGAGCGCGTGCAGGACGCCGTGGGCTACCTGAACAAGCTGTCCGACCAGAGCACGGCGACCGCGGCGCTCAAGACCTGCGAGGAGATCGACAGGCTGGAGTCCGACGCCGACCGCGTGATGCGCTCGGCGCTCAGCAAGCTGTTCCGGGAGGAGCCCGACGTGCGCGAGGTGATCAAGCTCAAGGCCATCTACGAGCTGCTGGAGACGATCACCGACAAGTGCGAGGACGTGGCCAACTTCGTCGAGGGCATCGTCCTCGAGAACTCCTGAGGCCCGCGCCATGGCCACCGCCCAAGCGGCCCTGTGGGTCGTGATCATGCTGGTCGTCGTCGCCCTGCTGTTCGACTTCATGAACGGCTTCCACGACGCGGCCAACTCCATCGCCACCGTCGTCTCCACCGGCGTGCTCAAGCCGACCACCGCAGTCGCCTTCGCCGCCTTGTTCAACGTGGTGGCGCTGTTCATCTTCCACCTGAGCGTCGCGGCCACCGTGGGCAAGGGGATCGTCGAGCCGGGCATCGTGAACGTGCATGTCGTCTTCGGCGCGCTGGTCGGGGCGATCGCCTGGAACCTCATCACCTGGTGGTACGGCATCCCCAGCAGCTCCTCGCACGCGCTGATCGGCGGCATCTGCGGCGCGGTGATTGCCAAGTCCGGCGCCCAGGCGCTGATCGCCGAGGGCATCTGGAAGACGGTGGTCTTCATCTTCGTCTCGCCGCTGCTGGGCTTCGTGCTGGGCTCGCTGATGCTGGCGATCGTCGCCAACATCTTCCGCAGCACCCGGCCCGGGCGCGTGGACCACTGGTTCCGCCGGCTGCAGCTGCTGTCCGCGGGGGCCTACAGCCTGGGCCACGGCGGCAACGACTCGCAGAAGACCATCGGCATCATCTGGATGCTCCTCATCGCCACCGGCTACGTCGCGGCCGGCGACAAGGAGCCGCCTGCCTGGGTGATCGTCGGCTGCTACAGCGCCATGGGCCTGGGCACGCTGTTCGGCGGCTGGCGCATCGTCAGGACCATGGGCCAGAGGATCACCAAGCTCAAGCCCGTGGACGGGTTCTGCGCCGAGGCGGGGGGCGCCATGACGCTGTTCCTCGCCACCGCGCTGGGCATCCCCGTGTCCACCACCCACACCATCACCGGCGCCATCGTCGGCGTGGGCTCCACCCAGCGCATGAGCGCCGTGCGCTGGGGCGTGGCGGGCAACATCGTCTGGGCCTGGATCTTCACGATCCCCGCCAGCGCCGTCGTCTCGGCGATCGCCTACTGGGCGAGCCTGGGGCTCTTCTAGGCCTTCGCGGGTTCCGGGTTCCAGCCGCCGCCGCTTCGCAGGAAGCGGTCCGCCAGGGCCGCCCAGAAGCGGGCGCCCGGCTCGATGATGGCGTCGTTGAAGTCGTAGCCCGGGTTGTGGACCATGCACGCCCCCGGGGTTCCGGGACCGCCGTTGCCCACCAGGAAATAGCATCCGGGCACCTT
Organism: Burkholderiales bacterium; assembly: GCA_028868995.1. Taxonomy (GTDB): domain Bacteria; phylum Pseudomonadota; class Gammaproteobacteria; order Burkholderiales; family Burkholderiaceae_C; genus Ramlibacter. The sequence continues at coordinate 14,708 of JAGWTH010000026.1, forward strand.
CTCCAGCATGAACGCGAAGTCTTCGCTGCCCGGCAGCGGCGCGGCTTCGGTGTTCACGCGCCCGGCGCCGAACAGGTCGACCGCCACCTGGGCGGCCAACCGGGTTTCGGCTGGATGGTTGACCAGGACGGTGTACCCGTCCCGCCACGCCACTTCGGGCCGCACGCGGAAACTGGCGGCCTGCATCTCCACCAGCTCGAAGATGCGCTCCTTGAGCAAGCGCCGGACCCCGGGGTCCAGCGCGCGGACGCTCAACTCCAGGGTCGCTTCCTGGGGGATGACGTTGTTGGCGACGCCCGCGTGCAAGGCACCCACGGTGACCACCGCGGGCTGCATCGGGTCGACGTTGCGCGAGACCACGGTCTGCAGCGCGGTGACCAGGGCTGCGGCAGCCACCAGCGGATCGGCCGTGGTGTGCGGCATGGCGCCATGGCCACCCACCCCGTGCAAGGTGACGGTCGCGTAGTCGCTGGAGGCCATGAAGGCGCCGCCGCGAAAATGGAAGCTGCCCTCGGCCAGGCCGGGCATGTTGTGCAGCGCGAAGACCGCGTCGCAGGGAAAGCGATCGAACAGCCCGTCGGCCATCATGCGCAGAGCGCCGCCGCCGCCTTCCTCGGCGGGCTGGAAGATGAGGTTGAGCGTGCCGTCGAACTGCAGTTCCTGCGAGATCAGGCGTGCCGCCGCGAGCAGGACGGCGGTGTGCCCGTCGTGGCCGCAGGCATGCATCACCCCTTCCTGCCGGCTGGCCCAGGCCTGCCCGGATTGCTCCACGATGGGCAGGGCGTCCATGTCAGCCCGCAGGCCCAGGGTCCGGCTGCCGCTGCCGCGCCGAAGCTGTCCGACCACGCCGGTCCCGCCCAATCCGGTGGTGACGTCGAAGCCCCAGTCCCTGAGCTTCGCGGCTACGAGCTCCGAAGTCCGGAATTCCCGGAATCCGAGCTCGGGATGCGAGTGGATATCGCGTCGCAGCTGGATGAATTCCCCGATGCGCGGGGCCAGCGATCGGCCCAGGTAGCCGGAGGGCGGCACCGCGGCCATCACTGGGGCTGCAGGTTCATCGACCTGGCGATGGCGCGGTAGCGGTCCGTGTTGTCCGAGTAGGCCTTCGCGGCGGCAGCCAGGGGCAGCGGGTGCGGCACCACCATCGACTGCGCCTCGAGCGCAGAGCGCACGGCAGGATCGTTGGACACTTCCGCCAAGGCCTTGTTGAGCGCCTGCACGATCGGCTCGGGTGTGTCCTTGCGCACGAAATAGCCGGACCAGGTGTCGAAGACGAAGCCCTTGAGCGCCGGGCTGTCGCTCAGCGGGGGCGCGTTCTTCAGCAGGGGCTGCGGCTTGGCGGACAGGACGGCCACGGCCTTGAGCTTGCCCTGGTTCACCATGTCCACCTGGCCCGTCCCGTAGGGCGTGATGAAGATGTCCACGTTGCCCGCCATCAGGTCCTGCAGGGCGGGCGCGGCGCCCTTGTAGGGCACGTGCGTCATCGGGATGCCGGAGAGCTTGGACAGGTGTTCGCCCAGCAGGTGGTACATCGACCCGATGCCCACGCTGGCGTAAGTGAGGGGCTTGCCCTCGGCGGCCCGCTTCTTCGCATAGGCCAGCAGCTCGTCCCCATTGTTGGCCGGCAGGTCCTTGCGGGCGAACACCGCCATGTCGTTGATGGAGATCATCTGCACCAGCCGGAAGTCCTCGCTCTTGTAGCGGATGGCCGAGTTGGACAGCGGGGCCAGGACCAGCTCGTTGGGAGATCCCTGGAAGATCACCAGGCCGTCCGCCGGGCTGTTGAGGGCCTTCTGGGCAGCGATGCCGCCGCTGGCGCCTCCCAGGTTCTCCACGATCACCGTCTGGCCGAGCTGCTTCGAGAGGCTCGGACTCACGATGCGCGCAATCACGTCCGACAGGCCGCCGGCCGGATAGGGGACCATGATCGTCACCGGCTTGGATGGGAAGTGCTGGGCGAAGGCGGCGCCGGCCAGGGTGAGGCCGGCCAGGGCCGCCGCGACGCGGCACAGGAAGTTTCGTTTGCAGGCAGTCATGGACGGGTCTCCTCGGGGGTGGGGCTGGCGGCCGATGGTGTCCCGGGCAGGGAGGAACGTTCGGCTCGATGTCCGACGGATGCTAGGTTGACGAAAATGATGTGTCCAATGCATTATTTTCTTGATAATCATTCGATTACCTCATTCTTTCGGCGTCCCGTCCCATGAACATCCGGCACCTCGAGCACTTCCTGGCCGTCGTCGAGACCGGCTCGTTCAGCCGTGCGGCGGAGAAACTGCACCTCACCCAGTCGGCCCTCAGTCGCAGCATCCAGGCCCTCGAGGCCGAGGTGAACGGGAAGCTCCTCGACCGCATCGGCAAGCGCAACGAACTCTCCCCGCTGGGGCGGCACGTCGTGGATCGTGCCCGACGCATCGTGCTCGACGCGTCCGACCTGAAGCGCGGGGCGGAGCTGATGCGCCGGTCCGATGCCGGAGCGATGCGCGTGGGCCTGGGGTCGGGCCCCGGAGCCATCCTCATGACGCCGCTGATGTGCCACTTCGCGCAGCACCATCCCCGCGTTCACCTGCGCGTGGTGCGGGGCGCCACCGAGCTGCAGCTGATGCAACTGCGAAGCCGCCAGCTGGACGCCCTGGTCGTGGACATGCGCGCGGTGCCGCCCGATGAGGACCTCAGCATCGAGCCGGTCGCGGAAATGGCGGGGGGGTGGATCGTGCGGCGCGACCATCCGCTTCGCGCCCGCCGCGCGGTTTCCCTCTCCGACCTGCGGCAGTATCCCGTTGCGTCGATCCCGCTTTCGGCGGAGGTCGCCCGTCAGCTCGTCGCGCAATACGGCGCGATGGCCAACCCGGCCCAGCTCGTCACCGTCGAGTGCGAGGACATCGAAAGCCTGATCGACGTGGTCGAGCGCACCGACGCCGTGCTCCTGACCGTCCTGGCCACGGCGCGCGAACGCATCGCCGCGGGTGCGCTGAGGATCCTGCCGGTTCAGCCCAGGATGCGCGCGACCGCTCGCTTCGCCTACGTGACCCTGGCGGGCCGCAGCGAGGCGCCTGTCATGTCCATCCTGCGGGAATTCGTGGCCCGCAGGATGGTGGAGTGAGCTGCCGCCGGGGGGCTGCCCCGGCCCCGCGATGGCGACCGTTCACTCGCTGATCTGGCGGCCTGCCTCGACCTGGTTGTTGAAATAGGCCTGGAAGCTGATGGCGATGCTGGCCATGAGCACCACGGCGCCGAAGGCCAGCGACAGACCGATCGCCCAGATCGTCGCCCAGCGGGTCCGCCCCGCGGGGCTTTCCGGGTCGGCCCCGGGATTGAAGCGGGCGTTCCAGGCCTGGGGTGTCATCAGCCCGTAGTAGATGCCGGAGAGGCAGCAGGCCGAGACCGTGAAGCCCACCAGCGGGATCAGGATCCAGCTCGCGACGTCGTCCTGGCCCAGGTTCCACATGCGCCAGACGCCGTAGGCGCCCAGCGCGGTGGGCACGAGGAGGGCCCAGCCGAGCGCGTCACGCAGGCCGCGCAGGTAGAAGCGGTGCAGGCCGAAGGGGCCGCCCAGGAACGCGAGCCACACGGTGAGGGTCTTGCTCTTCATGCGGCGGCCCCTTCCGGCGGGGTGCGGCTGCCCTGGCCGATGGATTTCTCCATCAGCACGATGTCCAGCCAGCGGCCGAACTTCCAGCCGCAGGACTCGATGGTGCCCACGTGGCGGAAGCCCACGGCGCGGTGCACGCCGATCGAGCGCACGTTCTCGGAGTCGCCGATCACGGCGATCAGCTTGCGCACGCCGGCGGCCTCGGCCTGCCTGGCCAGTTCGGTCAGCAGGCGGTTGCCGATGCGCTGGCCGGCGGCCTCCGGGTCGAGGTAGATGGAGTCCTCGGCGGAGTAGCGGTAGGCCGGGCGGGGCTTGAACCACTGGCAATAGGCGAAGCCCAGGACCTTGCCGTCCCTCTCGGCCACGAGGTAGGGCAGGCCCTTGGCCAGCACGTCGGCCCGGCGGGCCGCCATGTCCTCCTGCGTGGGCGGGGTGGTCTCGAAGGTGCCGGTGCCGTGGCTCACGTGGTGGCCGTAGATGGCCGTGATCGCGGGCAGGTCGGCGTCGGTGCTGGGACGCAGGGTGATCATCGAAGGAAAAAGATATAATCGCGGGCTTTTCGGCGTGTCGCTGGCCGGGTGGCCAGTCGCGTGTCTCAACGCCGGGGAAATCCGAGGGCGGTTCCAGGATGGAGCCGCCTCGTCCACCCGAAGGATAAATCATGGTCGTGATCCGACTCTCCCGCGGCGGCTCCAAGCACCGCCCGTTCTACAACATCGTCGTCGCCGACAAGCGCGTGCGTCGCGACGGCCGCTTCATCGAGCGCCTGGGCTTCTACAACCCGGCCGCCAAGGAAGGCGAAGAGAAGATGCGCGTCGCCCAGGACCGCCTGACCTACTGGAAGGGGGTCGGCGCGCAGGCTTCCCCGACCGTGGAACGCCTGCTGAAGCAGGCCCCGGCCGCCGCGGCCTGACCCCGCGATGGCCGCGCCCGGCCGTCCGGCGGCCACGCTGCCGCCGGAGATCGAGCCCGCGGAACTACCCGCGGACGCCATCGAGGTCGGGCGCATCGCCGATGCCTGGGGGATCAAGGGCTGGTTCAAGGTCCTCCCCCACAGCGCCGACCCGCAGGCGCTGTTCTCCTCCAAGCGCTGGTTCCTGCAGCCGCCCGAGAAAGGTCCGCAAGCCTTCCGCGGGACGGTGCTGCTGCGCGTGCGCGAGGCCAAGGACCATTCGGACTCCGTGGTCGCCCGCGCCGACGGCGTCGAGGGGCGCGACGCGGCCGAGGCGCTCAAGGGCGCCCGGGTCTTCATCCCCCGTTCCTCCTTCCCCACCGCCTCGGATGACGAGTACTACTGGGTCGACCTGATCGGCCTGGAGGTGGTCAACCGCGAAGGCGTGCGCCTGGGCCAGGTCAAGGACCTGATGGCCACCGGGCCGCAGACCGTGCTGGTGGTGGCGTACGAGGAGGGAGGCAAGGCGTTCGAGCGCATGATCCCCTTCGTGTCCGCCTACGTCGACAAGGTCGACGTGCCCGGCCGCCGCATCGACGTCGACTGGCAGGCCGACTATTGAAGAAGCCATGCGCTTCGACGTCATCACCCTGTTTCCCGAGCTGTTCGCGCCCTTCCTGAGCGCGGGCGTGACCCGCCGTGCCTACGAGACGGGCCAGGTGGACGTGCGCCTGTGGAACCTGCGCGACTTTGCCGAGGGCAACTATCGCCGCGTCGACGACCGCCCCTTCGGCGGCGGCCCCGGCATGGTGATGCTGGCCGAGCCACTGGCGCGCTGCCTGGCGGCCGTGAAGGCGGACCGGGCCGAACCCGGCCCGGTCGTCCTGTTTTCGCCGATCGGCGAGCGCCTGGACCACGCCCAGGTGGAGCGCTGGTCGGCCGGCGCCGGCGCCATCCTGCTGTGCGGACGCTACGAGGGCGTCGACCAGCGCTTCATTGACGCCCATGTGGACGTGCAGATGAGCCTGGGCGACTTCGTCCTCTCGGGCGGCGAAATCGCGGCGATGGCCTTGCTGGACGCCGTGGCGCGGCTGCAGCCGGGCGTGCTGAACGACGCCGGCAGCCACCAGGAGGACAGCTTCAACCCCGCCCTGGACGGCCTGCTGGACTGTCCGCACTACACCCGGCCGGAGGAGTGGGAGGGCCGCAAGGTCCCCCCGGAGCTGCTGTCCGGCCACCATGCCCGCATCGAGGCCTGGCGCCGCCAGCAGCGGCTGGCGCTGACGGCGCGGCACCGGCCGGACCTGATCGCCGCCGCCCGCCAGGCCGGCCGGCTGAGCCCCTCGGACGAGCAATTCCTGTCCGGGCTATAATCACTGGCTTTCCGATCCTCTGCCCGGCCGTCCGAGCCGCAGCCGCCCCGGGCGGCCTTCCGCGAAGCCAGGACCTTTCATGCGTAGCGCGGGCACGATCCCAGAGGTGAACATGAACCTGATCCAGACCCTCGAGCAAGAGGAAATCGCCCGCCTGGGCAAGAACATCCCCGCGTTCGCCCCCGGCGACACGGTGATCGTTTCCGTCAACGTCGTCGAAGGCAACCGCAAGCGCGTGCAGGCCTACGAAGGCGTGGTGATCGCCAAGCGCAACCGCGGCCTGAACAGCGCCTTCACGGTGCGCAAGATCTCCAGCGGCGAAGGTGTGGAGCGGACCTTCCAGACCTACAGCCCGCTGATCGCCGGCATCGAGGTCAAGCGCCGCGGCGACGTGCGCCGCGCCAAGCTGTACTACCTGCGCGATCGTTCCGGCAAGTCGGCCCGCATCAAGGAAAAGCTGGCCTACACGCAGAAGGCCGCCGAGTAAGGGGCAGCGCCCCGCGACCGACCGCCGCCGGCCTCGTGCTCGCGGCGGTTTTTCATTTCCGCGCCATGTCCACCGATCCCACCGATTCCCTGCCGCCGGACACGCCGCTGTCGAAGATCCCCGACTTCGACCCGCGCAAGGTGCCCGTCGTGCGCGTGGACCGCGACCTGCCGGCGGTGGAGCCCGCGCGGCTCGCGCCCGAGGCGCTGCGCGAGCGCTTCGCGCATCCGCCCGCCTGGCAGCCGGAGCTGCGCACCGAGCGCATCGCCACGCACCGCCCCTCGGCGCCGGCGTCGGTGCTGGTGCCCATCGTGATGCGCGAGCAGCCCACCGTGCTGCTCACCGAGCGCACGGCGCACCTGAGCACGCATAAGGGCCAGGTGGCCTTCCCCGGCGGCAGGCGCGACGACACGGACGTGGACGCCGCCGACACCGCCCTGCGGGAGGCCGAGGAGGAGGTCGGGCTGGACCGCTCCCTGGTGGACGTGATCGGCCTGATGCCCACCTACACCACCGTCAGCCTGTTCGTCGTCACGCCGGTGGTGGCGCTGGTGCGGCCGGACTACCGGCTCACCCTGAACGAGCACGAGGTGGCCGACGCCTTCGAGGTGCCGCTGGCCTTCCTGATGGACCCGGCGCACCACCATCGCCACGCGCTGGACCTGGGCGGCGCGCGCCGCGAGTGGTACTCCATGCCCTACGTCGACGCGGTGAAGGAGCGCTTCATCTGGGGCGCGACGGCGGCCATGCTGCGCAACTTCTACCGCTTCCTGGCGGCCTGATCCCGGGGGCACGCGGCTATCATCGCGCCATGAGCTTCTTCGCGATCCTGTTCGCCCTGCTGATCGAGCAGGTGCGTCCGCTGGGACCGCACAACCCCGTCCACTCCGGCCTGCGCGTGTGGGCGCGCTGGGTGAGCCGCAACTTCGACGCCGGCCGGCCGCAGCACGGGTGGGTGGCGTGGGTGCTGGCGGTGGTGGTCCCCGCGCTGGCGTCGCTCGCGGTGTACTGGCTGCTCAACATGTTCGTCGGCTGGCCCGCGGGCGTGGCCTGGAGCGTGGTGATCCTATACGTGACCCTGGGCTTCCGCCAGTTCAGCCACCATTTCACCGACATCCGCGACGCGCTGGAGGCCGGCGACGAGACCCGCGCGCGCCAGCTCCTCGCGGCCTGGCAGCGGGTCGACGCGAGCGAGCTGCCCCGCAGCGAGATCGTGCGGCACGTGATCGAATATTCGGTGCTGGCCGCTCACCGGCACGTGTTCGGCGTGCTCGCCTGGTTCTCCATCCTGGCCGCCTTCGGCTTCGGGCCGGCCGGCGCGGTGCTGTACCGCATGGCCGAATTCGTGGCGCGCTACTGGCGCTACCGCAGCCGCACGCAGGCGCAGCCCGCCAGCGAGGCGCTGCAGTCGGCGGCCGCGCGCGCCTGGACGGCGGTGGACTGGCTGCCGGCGCGCCTGACGGCCATCGCCTTCGCGGTGGTGGGCAGCTTCGAGGATGCGATCGACTGCTGGCGCAACTACGCGCAGCGCTTCCCCAGCGACAACGACGGCGTGATCCTCGCGGCCACCTCCGGCGCCGTGAACGTGCGCCTGGGCGGCGAGGCGCTCAAGCCGGTCTACGCGCCCAACGCCTCGGGCAGCTTCCAGGCCGCCGGCCTGGGCGCCGAGCCGCCCGCCGGCACCGACAGCACCCCCGGGCGCGAGGCGACGGTGGGCCACCTGCGCACCATCGTCGGCCTGGTGTGGCGCTCGGTGGTGCTGTGGATGGTGCTGCTGGCGCTGCTGACGCTGGCGCGCTTGCTGGGGTAGCGGCCTCAGGCCGTGGCGCCCGCCCGGGCCAGCTGCGCCTGGGTCCAGCGCACGATGTCGGCCGCGCCCATGGCGCCGGCCTGGCGCGCGACCTCGCGGCCGTTGACGAACAGCGCCAGCGTCGGGATGCTGCGGATGTTCAGCTGCGCGCCCAGGCCCTGGGCCTCTTCGGTGTTGACCTTCGCCACCCGCACCCGGGGCTCCAGCTGCGCCGCCGCCTGCTCGTAGGCGGGGGCCATCATGCGGCAGGGGCCGCACCAGGGAGCCCAGAAGTCCACCAGCACCGGCAGCTGGCTGCGGGTGACGTGCCGCTCGAACTCCGTGGCGCCGAGGTTGACCGGATGCCCAGTGAACAGGGGCTGGTGGCAGCTGCCGCAATCGGGGGCCTTGGACAGGTCCGCCGACTGGACACGGTTGGTGGTGTGGCAATGCGGACAGACGACGTGCAACGGGTTCATGGCTGGGACAGCGCCTCCTTGACCCCGGACATGGGGGCAGGCTCCGCCAGTGCAAGGGCCTAGTACCTCCGCTGCGAAAGCTCCTCGAACAGCGTGCGGTAGATGCGGTAACGGCTGGGCTCGATCTTCCCGGGCGGCGCCCCGGGCTCCGGTGCCACCGCCGCCATCACGCCGCAGCCCGGCTCGTGCAGGTGGGTGCAGTTGTAGAACCGGCACTCGGCCACGTGCGGCTTCAGGTCGGGCATCAGCGCGGCCAGCTGCATCGGGTCGATGTGGTGCAGCCCGAACTCCTGGAAGCCGGGCGAGTCGATCAGCGCGGTGCGGCGCTCGGCGTCCACCCAGTACCAGGTGGTGGTGGTGGTCGTGTGCTTGCCGGAGTTGAGCGCCTGCGAGATCTCGCCGGTGAGCGCCTGCGCCTGCGGCACCAGCAGGTTGATCAGCGTGCTCTTGCCAGTCCCCGAGGGGCCCAGCACCAGCGTGGTCCTGCCCTCCAGGTGGCGCAGCAGGTGCTCGCGGTCGGTGTCCTTCGACAGCCGCAGCGACAGCGGCAGCACGCCGTAACCCATGTGCTGGTAGGGCAGCAGCCGCGCCCAGGCCCGTTCGAAGGGCTCCACCAGGTCGCTCTTGTTCAGGGCGATCAGCGGCGCGATGTGCTCGGCCTCGGCGGCGATCAGCGCCCGCGCCAGCTGCATCTCGGAAAACTCGGGCTCGGCGGCGATCAGCACCAGCACCTGGTCCAGGTTGGCCGCGAAGGACTTGGTGCGCACCTCGTCCTGGCGGTAGAACAGGTTGCGCCGCTCCTGCACGCCGGCGATCACGCCCTCGTCGCCGGTGGGGCGCCACAGCACGCGGTCGCCGACCACGGCCTCGTTCTTCTTGCCCTTGGCGTGGCACAGCATGCGCTGCCCGTCGGCCATCTCCACCAGGCAGTGGCGGCCATGGCTGGCCACCACCAGGCCGTCGCGGGCGTCCGCGGGGTCAGCCAAGCGCGGGCCTCCTCATGCGAGCAGGGCGTCGGCCGCCCGCGCGCACTCGAAGTCGGTCTCCGAAAGGCCCCGCAGGGTGTGGGTGCTGAAGCGCACCACGCAGCGGCCGTAGTGCACCGACAGGTCCGGGTGGTGGTCCATCCGGTTGGCGACGAAGGCCAGGGCGTTGACGAAACCCAGGGTCTCGTCGTAGTTCGCGAAGGAGTAGGTCTTCTCGATGGCAACGTCCGGCCCGTCGCCGGCGAGCTTCCAGCCCGGGAGCTCGGCCAGCCGGGTGACGATCTCGGTGGGCGTGAGCGCCCGGCGCGGCATGCGCGACCAGTCCTTGCGCGTGATCATGGATCCGCTCATCCCACCGCTCCCAGGCGCGCCAGCCGCTCGGACGCGGGCGGGTGCGAGTAGTAGAACTTCACGAACACCGGATCGGGCGTGAGCGTGGAGGCGTTGTCCTCGTACAGCTTCAGCAGGGCGCTGCCCAGTTCGCGGCCGCTGGTCTGGTCGGCGGCGAAGGCGTCGGCCTCGAACTCGTGCTTGCGCGACAGCTGCGCCATGAGCGGAGAGACGAAATAGGTGAACACCGGCACGGCCAGCAGGAACAGCAGCAGCGCCAGCGCGTCGTTCGCGCCCGCCGCGTTGGGCCGCACGCCCAGGCCGGTGTAGAACCACACGCGGGTGGCCAGCCAGCCGAGGAGGGCAAATCCCACCAGGCTCAGCGCGAACAGCGCCGCCACACGCTTGACGATGTGCTTGTGCTTGAAGTGCCCCAGCTCGTGGGCCAGCACCGCGTCCACCTCGCCGGGGGAGAGCTTGGCCAGCAGGGTGTCGTAGAAGACCACGCGCTTGGCGGCGCCGAAGCCGGTGAAGTAGGCGTTGGCGTGGGCGCTGCGCTTGCTGCCGTCCATGACGAACAGGCCCTTGGCGGCGAAGCCGCAGCGCTGCATCAGCGCGGTGACCCGGGCCTTGAGCGTCTCGTCCTCCAGCGGCTGGAACTTGTTGAACAGCGGCGCGATGAAGGTGGGGTAGACCACCAGCAGCAGCAGGTTGAGGCCCATCCAGACGCCCCAGGCCCACAGCCACCACCCGGGACCGGCCGCCCCCATGAGCCACAGGATCAGCGCGGCGATCGGCAGGCCGATGGCCGCGCCCAGCAGGGTGGACTTCGCCAGGTCGGTGAACCACAGCTTCCAGGTGAGCTTGTTGAAGCCGAAGCGCTCCTCCACCACGAAGGTGGTGTAGAGGGAGAACGGCGTCTCCAGCAGGCCGCTGATCACGGCGAAGGCGGCCAGCAGTGCCAGCTGCTGGACCATGCCGGTGCCCAGCCATTCGGCCAGGGAGCGATTGAGCAGGTCGAGCCCACCCAGCAGCGTCCACCCCAGGAGCACGGCGGCGTCGAAGGCCGTCTCGAGCAGGCCGACGCGCGACTTGGCGAGGGTGTAATCGGCCGCCTTGCGGTGGGCCGCCAGCGAGACCGTGCCGGCGAAGGGGGCGGGCACCGCGTCGCGGTGCCGGGCGACGTGGCGCACCTGGCGGCTCGCGAGCCAGAATTTCACGGCCAGGCCGGCGACCAGGAAAGCCGCGAAGGCCAGCGTGAGGGCGAGAGAGGGATCCATTGGCTGGATCTTACGGCCATCGGCGACAATTCAAGGATGACCGAAGCCGCGTCCGCCGTCCCCGTCCCCCTCGCGAAGAGCGACCAGAACCTCGTCTGGATCGACTGTGAAATGACCGGGCTGGACCCGGAGCGCGACCGCCTGATCGAGATCGCGGTCGTGGTCACCGGCCCGAACCTGGAGCCGCGCGTCGAGGGCCCGGTGATCGCCATCCACCAGAGCGACGCCCAGCTGGACCTGATGGACGCCTGGAACCGCGGCACGCACGGCAAGAGCGGCCTGACCGAGCGCGTGCGCGCCTCCACCGTGACGGAAGCCGAGGCCGAGCGGCTGATCCTGGAGTTCGTCTCCAGCTACGTGCCCAAGCAGGCCTCGCCCATGTGCGGCAACAGCATCGGCCAGGACCGGCGCTTCCTGGTGAAGTACATGCCGAAGCTGGAAGGCTGGTTCCACTACCGCAACCTGGACGTGAGCACGCTCAAGGAGCTGGCCCGGCGCTGGAAGCCCGAGGTCTACAACGCATTCAAGAAGCGCCAGCTGCATACCGCGCTGGCCGACGTGCACGAGTCGATCGACGAGCTGGTGCACTACCGCGGGTCCTTCCTGCAGCTGTCCTGACGCGCATGTCCTGCGGGAAAACCCGAAACCTGTCATAATCCGCCCGTCGCCGCATCCAGCGGCGTTTTCGCGCATCTGCCTTCTTGCACCGCCTCACGAAGAGGCACACGGGCCTTCCCGGCCCGCGTAGTCGTTGGAATGGTTGATGTTCTCCAACCATTTCGATGACGGCGCACCCGCCCCGGGTGGCGCCGCGTGGACTCTTCATGACGGAAAATCAAGACACCCCCGTGGCCAACGGCTTTGCCACGCTCGGCCTCGCTCCCGAACTCCTGGCCGCGGTCGCCGACCTCGGCTTCACCCAGCCCACCCCCGTGCAGCAGCAGGCCATCGGCCGGGCGATGGACCAGGGCGACGGCTTCAACGACCTGATGGTCTCCAGCCAGACCGGCAGCGGCAAGACCGCGGCCTTCCTGCTGCCCGTGCTCGACACGCTGATCCGGCAGAAGGCCGCCGAGGTCGAAGCCGAGCGCAAGTCCCACGAGGAAGCCATCGCCCGCGGCGAGGCTCCCGCGAAGAAGAAGCGCTTCAATCCGGCGAGCCCGCGCAGCTTCAAGGCCGCCGTGCCCGGCGCGCTGGTGCTGTGCCCCACGCGCGAGCTGGCGCAGCAGGTGGCCCACGACGCCATCGACCTGGTGAAGCACTGCAAGGGCCTGCGCATCGCCACCGTGGTGGGCGGCATGCCCTACCAGATGCAGATCGCCCGCCTGCAGAACGCCGACCTCGTGGTCGCCACCCCGGGTCGCCTGCTGGACCTGCAGCGTTCCTCGCAGATCAAGCTGGACAAGGTGCAGTTCCTGGTGGTCGACGAGGCCGACCGCATGCTGGACCTGGGTTTCGCCGAGGACCTGGCCGAAGTGCACCAGCTCACCGCCAACCGCCACCAGACCATGATGTTCAGCGCCACCTTCGCGCCGCGCATCCAGCAGCTGGCCGTGCGAGTGATGCGCGAGCCCCAGCGCATCCAGGTCGACTCGCAGCACGAGAAGCACGCCAACATCGAGCAGAAGCTGTTCTGGGCCGACAACGCCCAGCACAAGCGCCAGCTGCTGGATCACTGGCTGCGTGACACCGCCATCGACCAGGCGATCGTGTTCGCCAGCACCAAGGTGGAATGCGACGGCCTGGCCGAAGACCTGCAGCAGGCCGGCTTCGCCGCCGTGTCGCTGCACGGCGACCTGCCGCAGGGCCTGCGCAACCGCCGCCTGATGGCGCTGCGCAACGGCCAGGTGCAGTTCCTGGTGGCCACCGACGTCGCCGCGCGCGGCATCGACGTGCGCACCATCACCCACGTCTTCAACTTCGGCCTGCCGATGAAGAGCGAGGACTACACGCACCGCATCGGCCGCACCGGCCGCGCGGGCCGCGACGGCCTGGCGATCACCTTCGCCGAGTTCCGCGACCGGCGCAAGATCGGCGACATCGAGCACTACAGCAAGCAGCGCTTCCAGGCCGAGACCATCCCGGGCCTGGAGCCCAAGACGCGCTTCGAGCAGCGCCCGCCGCGCCAGGGCTTCGGCGGCAAGCCGGCCCGCCCGGGCGAGCGCCGCGGCGGCGGCTTCGGCGACCGCAACGGCTACGGCAAGCACTCGGGCTTCGGCGCCCAGTCCGTCGGCCAGCAGCGTGACGGCCGCGGCTTCGGCGGCGAGCGCGATCCGCGCGGCATCGGCGGCGACCGCGATCGCGGCTTCGGCTCGCGGGACCGGGGCTTCGTTGCGCGCGACGGCGGCCGCGGCCGGCCGGGCCGCTGAGGCCTTCTCCCCGAACCGCGCCGGCACCCTCCCGGCGAGTAAAGAAAAGCGGCCATTCGGCCGCTTTTTCTTTGTCCCCAGAGTTGATTGCGGCAGTCAGACTCCTCGGACACATGGGGTCAGCGTGACTGCAACTTTTGCACCTGGTGCTATAGATCGATAACCTGCCGCCGGCAGGTCGCGGTGGCCAGGCTGGTGGCGAAGGGCCTGCAGGCGGCTGCCGACGGGAGGCTCGAGGACCTGCTCGCCGATGGATCGATCAAGGAGATTTGCAATGAACCACAAGCCGAGCGCAAGGGCAGGAAGTGACCGCGTGCTGGGCGAGCTGCTGCACGCGGCGGCCGACCTGAGCCGGCATGGACTGCTTTCCCGGGAGGACATGCTGCAGGTGCGGGCGCAGTGCGAGCCGCCGGAATCGAGCACGCATCCCACCGGCGCCGCGGCGCGGCTGCTTCAGGTGATCGAGAAGAAGGGTGTCGAGGCGATCCTGGCTGGCTGAAACCCGGCCATCCCTGTTCACCCGATCGCCCGGCGTCCCGTCTCCGGCCACCGCCACTTCAGATACAGCCAGGCGACGAAGCCCACGCTCATCATCAGCAGCGAGGACACCGCCAGCGCGCGCGTGGAGTCCATCACCAGCGGCGCGATCACGCCGGCCACGATGCCGTTGGCCGCGGAGCCGATGCAGGCCTGCAGCGAGGAGGCCATGCCGCGGCGCTCGGGGTGCAGGTCCAGCACCAGCAGCGTGACCACCGGCACCATCAGCGCCCAGCCGAAGGCGAACACCGCGATCGGGATCAGCGCCCAGCCCGCATGCGGCGTGAACAGGAAGTTGGCCGTCACGTTGGCCAGGGACACCAGCACCATCACCGTGAAGCCGTAGCGGATCTGCCGCTTGGGCTGGATGCGCCCGGCCAGCCGCCCCGAGGCGAAGGAGCCGGCCATGATGCCGCTGATGGTGAGCAGGAAGAACCAGAAGAACTCGGTGGGCGCCAGGCCCAGGTGCACGCCCAGGAAGGCGGGCGCGGCCAGCACGTAGAGGAACATGCCGTTGAAGGGCACGCCGCTGGCGAGCGCCAGCAGCACGAAGCGCGGGCTGGCACCCAGCTGCCAGTAGCCGCGCATCAGGTTGCGGACGTTGAACGACTGCCGGTGGGTGACGTGCAGCGTCTCGGGCAGCAGCTTCCAGTTGGCCAGCCACAGCAGCACGCCCACGCCGGTGAGGAACCAGAAGATGGCGTGCCAGCCCGCGTGCACCAGCAGCCAGCCGCCCACGATGGGCGCCACCGCGGGCGCCACGCCGAAGTAGATGGTGACCTGGCTCATCACCTTCTGCGCCTGGTCGGGCGGGAACATGTCGCGGATGACCGCGCGCGACACCACGATGCCGGCGCCCGTCGACAGGCCCTGCAGCGCCCGGAAGAACACCAGGTGGCCGACGTTCTGCGACAGCGCGCAGCCGGCCGAGGCGAGCGTGAACACCGCGATGCCCGACAGCACCACCGGCCGGCGGCCGAAGCTGTCCGACAGCGCGCCGTGGAACAGGTTCATGAAGGCGAAGCCGAACAGGTAGGCCGACAGCGTCTGCTGCATCTGCACCGGCGTTGCGCCCAGCGCCTGCCCGATGCCGGAGAAGGCGGGGATGTAGGTGTCGATGGAGAACGGCCCCAGCATGCCCAGCAGGGCGAGCAGGGCGGCGAGCGCCCAGCGGGGGGCAGTCCAGATCTGGCCGGCGTCGGGATTCATGGGGGAGGGCAGGAGGCGAACGTGAGGTTGTACCAAACCTCGCCGCCGCCCGCTGGCGCGCGAGCGTCAGTCCGGCGCTGCCAGCCTCTCCAGCATCTCGCGCGTGATCAGCACCACCCCGCCCGGCGTGCGGTGGAAGCGCCGCGCATCGGCGCTGGCGTCCTCGCCCACCACCAGGCCTTCGGGGATGTGGCAGCCGCGGTCGACGACCGCCTTGTACAGGCGCGCGCCGTGGCCGATGACGCAGTCCGGCATGATCACCGCCTCGTGGATGGTGCAGCAAGACTCCACCCTCACGCTGGAGAACAGCACCGTGCGGCGGATGTTGGAGCCCACCACGATGCAGCCGCCGGAGATCAGCACGTTCGCGGTCTCGCCGTTCAGGCCGCGCTCGTCCGGCACGAACTTGGCCGGCGGCAGCTGCTCCTGGTAGGTCCACACCGGCCAGTCGCGGTCGTACAGGTTCAGCTCCGGCAGGTCCGAGGCGAGGTCGAGGTTGGCCGCCCAGAAGGCGTCCACCGTGCCGACATCTCGCCAGTAGGGGCGGTGCCGCGTGCTGACCGGCACCGCCGAGAGGTTCAGCGGGTGCGCCACCGCGCCGCCGTCGACCACGATGCGCGGGATCACGTTCTTGCCGAAGTCGTGCTCGGACTGCGCGTCGCCCGAATCCGCCTGCAGCAGCTGGTAGAGGTATTCCGCGCCGAACACGTAGATGCCCATGCTGCCCAGCGCCCTGTCCGGCTTGCCGGGGATGGCCGGCGGGTCGGCCGGCTTCTCCAGGAAGGCGGTGATGCGGCGGTCGGCGTCCACGTGCATCACGCCCAGCGCCGTGGCCTCGGCGCGCGGCACCTCGATACAGCCCACCGTGACCCGGGCGCCGCTTTCCACGTGGTCCAGGAGCATCAGCGAGTAGTCCTGCTTGTAGACGTGGTCGCCCGCCAGCACCAGGATGTACTCGGGCCCGTAGGCGCGCAGGATGTCGATGTTCTGCGCGATGGCGTCGGCCGTGCCGCGGTACCAGAAGGCCTCGTTCACGCGCTGCTGCGCCGGCAGCAGGTCGATGAACTCGTTCTGCTCGCCGCGCAGGAAGCTCCAGCCGCGCTGCAGGTGGCGCAGCAGCGAGTGCGACTTGTACTGCGTGGCCACGCCGATGCGGCGGATGCCCGAGTTGATGCAGTTGGACAGGGCGAAGTCGATGATGCGGAACTTGCCGCCGAAGTAGACGGCGGGCTTGCAGCGGAGGTCGGTCAGCTCCATCAGGCGCGAGCCGCGGCCGCCGGCCAGCACCAGGGCGAAGGTGCGCCGGGGGAGCTCGCGCGCGAGCATCAGCCGCTCGGTGGCGGTGCGCCCGGCCTCGCCGCCCACGGCGTCGAGGATGCCCAGTCTCTCCTTCATGGCCCCGTCTGCTGCCTCCCGGCCAACCAATGTGGGACAGGAGCGCGGCGGCCCGTGTAGGACGCCGCCGCCATCCGCGAAGCGCACGGGCGCGGCAGGGCCGTGCCCGCATCAACGTTGACGTAGGACAAACCCGCGACCGGACGAAGGGCGGGGCCCGACCCCTCCCCGGGCGGAGGCCCAGCCGCTAGGATGGCAGCCCCGTCCGGACACCGCCATGCAAGCCGCCACCCGCCTGCTCGCCGCGTTCCTGCTGCTCATCGCCGCCTTCCTGGTGCTGGTGGGATGCGCCGTGGTCAACCTGCTGGCCTCGGGCCAGCACTGGCTGGCCGCGGTGGTGGCCACGGCCGGACTGGCCGGGCTGGTGGCCGGCACCGTCACCTACTGGCTGCTGCGCCGCGAGGCGGACGCCGAGGACCTGGTCATCGATGTGCCGCGCCAGCCGGAGCCGGCGCAGCCCCCGCAGAGCGACCGCGCCCCGCTGCGCGTGCAGGCCATGCCGGTGGCGGACCTGCCGCCCGCGTACGTGGATGCGGTGCTGAAGGGGGCGCAGGCGAGGTTGAGCGCGATGAAGGCGGAGGCGGGGCGGGGCTGAGGAATTCAAGGAGCCGGGCGAGATTCCGACGCGCTCCACAGCCAGATCCGCAAGCCGTCCAGGGATTCGGACCTCGAGGCGAACGACCGCCTTGGAAGCAGGCATCCTCGGACTCACCACGGTCCAAAGATCTCGCCTGGAGCGCACACCCCCAAGCCCTGGAACCAGGACCAAACTCCAACGGTCTTCCCTGGCCGGAGGCAGCCTCTGGCGGACTGCGAACATCCTTAAGCCGGGTCTCGCGCCGGCGTCTATAAATCGCGAGATCCCTTCGCGCCAGGAGTCCCGCCATGGTTCCGACCGCCGACCACCCGCCCGCTCCGCCGCCAGACTTCGCCGAGTCCGCCCCGGCTCTGGAGTCTGTGCGGCCTGCCCGTGCCGGCGCCAACGGCCCGCGCCCCCTGCGCCTTTTCTCCTGCGGCTGCGGCCCCCAGTTCCTGCGGCGCATCCATCGCGCGTGGTGGATGCGCCTGCTGCCGGGCTTCGGCCAGTACCTGTGCCTGCGCTGCGACCAGCGGGTGCTGCGCCCGCGCCTGCGGCAGCAGTGGTTCTTCGAGGCGCGCCCGCCGGGCCCGGGGGCGGACGGCGCCCCTCGCCGGCGCCCCTAGCCCGCCTCAGCGCGCCAGGTAGCCGCCATCCACCGGGTAGTAGCCCCCGGTGATGAACGACGCGGCCGGGCTGCTCAGCCACAACACCAGCGGCGCCACCTCCTCCGGTGCGCCCAGGCGGCCGATGGGGTGCAGGCCCACCAGCTGCTGTTCCGTCGCCGGGTCGCTCTCCAGCCCAGCGATCATGGGCGTGTGGATGAAGCCGGGGCCCACGGCATTGATGCGCACGCCCTGGGCGCCGTACTCCAGCGCCGCCGTCCTGGTCAGGCCCACCACGCCGTGCTTGGCGGCCGTGTAGGCCGGCGCGTTGGCGAAGCCCACGGCGAAGGTCGCGTCGCCGCCGGCCTTGCGCACCAGCGCCACCGTCTCCTCGCCGCCGCCCGCGTTCAGGTCCGAGACAACCACCTTCGCGCCCGCGCCCGCATAGGCGAGGGCGATGGCGCGGCCGATGCCGGACGACGCGCCGGTGACGAGGCTGACCTTGTCCTTGAGCATGGTGGGCTCCTGGTGCTGCGTGGGGATGCGGCCACTCTAGGCGCTCCCCCCGCGCCGGGAGTTGATGGAAAGCAAGCGCGGGCACGCGGGCATTACCATCAGGCTCTGCAAGGAGGCCGGTGCCTTCGCCGCGGTGCGCGGCGGCGGGCCGCTCGACCATGATCAACGCAGACCTGCAAGGACATTCATGAAGAAGAAGATCGGGATGGTGGGCATCGGCATGATGGGCCACGGCATCGCCAGCAACCTCGTCAAGCACGGCCACGAGCTCGCGGTGTTCGAGCACCCGGGCAACCAGCCGCTGGACGGCCTCGTCGCCGCCGGCGTCACCACCTACAAGAGCCTGAAGGAGCTCGCCGCGCGGTCGGACGTCGTCATCCTGGTGCTGACCGGCGCGCCCCAAGTGGAGGGGGTTCTCACGGGTGCGGGGGGCATCCTGGAGGGGCTGCGCCCCGGCGCGGTGGTCATCGACTGCTCCACCTCGATCCCTTCGACCACCGTGCGCATGGCCGGCGCGGTGCGCGCCGCCGGCGGCCGCCTGCTCGACTCGCCGATGACGCGCACGCCCAAGGAGGCGGCCGAGGGCCGGCTGAACCTGCTGATCGGCGGCGACACCGGGCTGCTGGAGGAATGCCGGCCGCTGCTGCAGTGCTTCGCCGAGAACATCACCCACATGGGACCGGTGGGCGCGGGCCACAGCATGAAGCTGCTGCACAACTACGTGTCGCTGGGCATGGTGTCGCTGATCGCCGAGGCCGCCGCCTGCGCGGGGCGCAACGGTGTGGCGCCGGACGCCTTCGTCGACGTGCTGGCCAAGGGCGGCGGCGGCGGCATCGCGCTGGAGCGCATCAAGCCCTTCCTGCTCGCGGGCGACAGCTCCGGGCTGCGCTTCTCCGTCGCCAACGCCCGCAAGGACCTGGACTACTACAACGCCATGGCCGGCGACGCGGGCTCGCCGCGGGAGATCGCGGGCGCGGTGCTCGCCACGCTGGAGTCCGCGCTGGCCCGCGAGCCGGGGGCGCTGGTGCCCGAGCTCGCCAGGATCCTGGCGGGCTGAGCCGGATCGTGAGGCCGGCCCGCGCGGGGCCGGCCCAGGGCGTGGCCGCTTCCTGCGGAGGTCGCGGGCCGACGCTGCATCTCGACCTTCCACTACGCGGTCGACAAACCTACCGGCGCGCTGAAGCAGCGCGCTCCGGGTGATTTCATCCTGCACTGCAGCGAAGGGTTTGTCCTGACCCGCAGGGCCGGAGCTTGGTCTATCGTGCGCCGGTAATCAAGGTTACCCATGGGTAACACGCACCTGGAGGCCGTCTTGAGCAAGCAGGAGCCCTGGAGTCCGCCCGAGTCTGCCGCCGCCGCCCCGTGGGCTGCGGCGCGTGAGCGCAGCGGTTCCCGGCAGGCCAAGAGGGATGCGGTGCTGCTGGCGGCGGCGCGCCTGTTCACGGCCCGCGGCTTCCAGGGCACTTCCGTGGACGACATCGCCCGCAGCCTGGGCGTGACCAAGCCCACGCTCTACTACTACATCGAGGGCAAGGAAGACATCCTGTTCGGCTGCCTGGAGCGCGGCCTGGCGGCGTTCCAGCAAGGCCTGGCCGCGCTGTCGTCGCAGGGCGTGACCGGGCGGGAGCGCCTGCTGGCCGCGATGCGGCTCTATGCCGAGGTGGTGACCGGCGACTTCGGGCAGTGCGTGATCCGCGTGGGCGAGGATCCCTTGCCCGACGAGCGCAGGCGCGAGCTGCGCGCCTTGAAGAAGCAGGTGGACGGCGCCTTCCGCGACATGATCGCCGAAGGCATGGGCGAAGGCTGGATCGCACCGGGCGATGCCGCCGTTGCCGCCTTCACCGTGGTCGGCGCGATCAGCGGCATCGGCCGCTGGTACCGGCCCGGCCAGCACAGCCCCGAAGCCCTGGGCGACGCGATCCGCCACTGCGTGGACATGCTCTCGCGCAGCGTCCTCAGCCCTCCCGCGCCGCGGCCCCTCGCGGCGCCGCCCTTCCAGGAGTCCCCGATGCCCGCCATCCGCCGGGAAACGCACTTCGGCAACCGCTTCGTCCGCTGCTACAGCGAGCGGCCGCAGAACCTGGCCCGCATGCTGTCCGAGGCGGTGGACCGCAGCCCGCTGGCCCCGGCCCTGGTCTTCGGCGACCTGCGCCTGTCGTGGCGCGAGCTGCATCACGCCGCCGCCCGCTGCGCGGGGGGACTCACCGCCGCGGGCGTCCGCCCCGGCGACCGCGTGGCGCTGCACATGGGCAATTGCCCCGAATTCGTCGTCCTGGCCCTGGCCTGCGCCTGGATGGGGGCGGTGCTGGTGCCGGTGAGCGCCCGTGCCCGCGGCGTGGAGCTCACCCATGCGATCGAGAACTCCGGCGCGGTGGCGCTGGCCAGTTCGGCCGAACTCGCTTCGCTGGTGGACGACGACCCGGCCTTCGCGAGCGTGCGGCTGCGGCTGGTGACGGGCAACCAGGCGCCGTCCGGCTTCACGCTGCTGTCGCAGCTGATGCAGGCCGAGCCGCTGGCCCAGCCGCACGATGCGCAGGAGGAGGACCTGGCCGTCCTGCTCTACACCTCCGGCACCACCGGCCGTCCCAAGGGCGCGATGATCTGCCACCTGAACGTGGTGCACTCGGTGATGCACTACCAGCAGCTCATGGCACTGGGGGAAGGGGAGCGAACGCTCGTGGCCGTGCCCCTGAGCCACGTGACCGGTCTGGTCGCGCAGCTGTACCTGGCGCTGCACTGCCGCGCCTGCGTGGTGCTGATGCCGGCGTTCAAGGCGGCCGAGTTCCTGCGCCTCGCGCAGGACGAGAAGGTGACGCACACCATCATGGTGCCGGCCATGTACAACCTGTGCCTGCTGTGCCCGGACTTCGCGTCCTACGACCTGCAGCACTGGCGCATCGGGGCGTACGGCGGCGCGCCCATGCCCACGGCCACCATCGAAGGCATCGCCGAGCGCCTGCCGGGCCTGGTGCTGATGAATGCCTACGGCGCCACCGAGACGTGCTCGCCGGCCACCATCATGCCGCCGGGCCAGACCGAGGCCCACCGCGACAGCGTCGGCCAGCCGGTGCCGTGCGGCGAGATTTCGGTCGTCGACGAATCGGGGCGCGAGCTGCCGCGCGGCGAGGTGGGGGAGATCTGGATCGCCGGGCCGATGGTGGTGCCGGGCTACTGGAAGAACGAGGAGGCGACCGCCAGCGAGTTCCGCGGCGGCTTCTGGCGTTCGGGCGACATCGGCACGTGCGACGCCCAGGGCTACGTGCGCATCCTCGACCGGAAGAAGGATGTCATCAACCGGGGTGGATACAAGGTGTTCTGCGCCACCGTGGAGAACGTGCTGAGCGAGCACTCGGACGTCCTGGAGGTCGCGCTGGTGGGCGTGCCGTGCTCGGTGCTGGGCGAGCGGGTCCATGCCTTCGTCACCGTGCGCAGCCTCGGCGAGGCGACGCAGGCGGCCGCGCTGCAGGCCTTCTGCGCCGGCCGGGTGGCCGACTACGCGGTGCCGGAGACGTGGACCATCGACACCACGCCCCTGCCGCGCAACCTGAACGGAAAGATCGTCAAGCGTGACCTGCGCCAGTCGCTGCACGCGGCGCTCATCTGAACCCACGAGGAGGCAACCATGCCCCGGCTTCCCAAGATCCGCGCCACCCAGCAGACCATCGTCTTCGGCCTGTTCCTGCTGCTGTTCCTGGGCTTCGCGCTGTTCCTGCCCGGCTTCGCCAAGGCGGACAACCTGCTGACGATGGTGCAGAACGTGGCGATCCTCGGCATCCTGGGCCTGGGCATGGCGGTGGTGGTGATCGGCCGCGGCATCGACATCTCCATGATCGCGTCGCTGGCCGTGCCCTCGGGCTTCCTCCTGCAGATGGTGCAGAACGGGCACACTGTGGGTTCGGCCGCGCTCCTGAGCGTGGGGCTGGCCCTCGCGTTCGGCCTGTTCAACGGCTGGCTGATCGCCTACGCCGAGGTTCCTTCGCTGTTCGCCACCCTGGCCTCGGGTCTGTTCCTCGCCGGTCTCGGCCAGGCCTTCATCTTCCAGCTCGAGGTCGTGCAGTGGCCCTCCGCCCTGGACTCGCTGGCCTGGTTCGGGCGCGGCGGCATCGCCGGCATCCCGATGCCCGTGGTGATGTTCGCGCTCGCCTCCATCGTGATGGCGTTCCTGCTGCGCCGTGTCCGCGCGGGCGCCGCCATCTACGCCATCGGCGACAACCCCCTCGGGGCCCGTGCCACCGGACTGCCGACCCGGCCCCTGGTCGTCTTCGAGTACGTGCTGGCGTCCCTGATCGGCCTGTTCGCCGGCGTGGTGATGGCCGCCTCGGTCAGCAGCATGCCCACCCGGGTCTACAACTCCACCATGATCTACGACGTGGTGCTGGTGGTGGTGCTGGGCGGCATCGGACTGACCGGGGGGCGTGGCGGCGTGACCAACGTGATCATCGGCACGCTGCTGATCGGCACCATGCTCAATGGCATGACCATCCTGGACATCTCGTACTCGGTGCAGAACATCATCAAGGGGTCGGTGCTGCTGGTGGCGATCCTGGTCGATTCCCTCCTCAATCCCCGCAACGAGGAAACCGCGCAGCAGGGGGACATCTGATGTTCCCGCACAGCGCCAGACCCCGCAGTGCCGAAACGCCCGGCTTCCCGGCGTGACCCGTCCCATGTCAATGTGAAGGAGACAAGCATGCGCATCGCAAGAACCTGGAAGGCCGTCGTCGCCGGCCTCGCCGTCGGCCTGGTGGCCGCGTCGGCCCTGGCCCAGAACAAGGGGCTCGACGAGCCGTTCCGGGCCGGCTACAAGAAGGCCCTGGCGGGCAAGGTCGTCGGCTACATCCCGGTGGCCATGGGCTTCGACCTGGCCCAGGGCTGGTACCAGGGGCTGAAGAAGGAGCTGGAGCCCAACGGCATCAAGGTCGTCGCGCGCGACCCGAACTGGAACACCAACGCCGGTGCGCAGGCCTTCACCTCGCTGATCGCGGAGAAGCCGGCGGTCATCGTGATCCACAACCCCGACGTCCAGACCTATGCCAAGCTGATCAAGAAGGCGGAGGACGAGGGCATCTACGTGGTGCAGATCAACATGCGCTCGGCCCAGCCGTCCACCGTGTTCGTCGGCGCCGACTGGGTGGACATCGGCGAGCGCGACACGCAGGCCGTGGTCGATGCCTGCAAGGGCAAGAGCAACAAGATCGCCATCGTGCAGGGCGCACCCACCGCGGCGGCCAGTGCCTACACGCTCAAGGGGGTCGAGAACGTGCTGGCCAAGCACCCCGACGTCAAGGTCGTGAGCAACCAGGCCGCCGACTGGGATGCGGCCAAGGCCAAGGCGCTGACCCAGACCGTGCTGAAGCAGCACCCTGACCTGTGCGGCATCGTCGGCTTCTGGGACGGCATGGACATCGGCACCGCCGCGGCGATCAAGGAAGCCGGCCTGACCGGCAAGGTGTTCCTGGCGACCTCGGGGGGCGGCGAACAGAGGGGGGCGTGCGACCAGGTCAAGTCCGGCGCCTTCGACCTGGACCTGAGCTACGACGTGCCCACCCAGGCCAGCAACATGGCCGCCATGATCAAGTGGCTGCTGCAAGGTGGCGTCAAGGCGGGTGCGGCCAAGCAGAACATCTACACCAATCTGATCCCGATCACCAAGGCCAATGCCTCGGCCGAAGGGACCTGCTGGAAGCTGACGGCGTCCAAGTAGGCGACTGCACATGCCGCCCGGGAGCCGAGCGCGGACCCGGGCGGATCTGGTTCACCCCTGGTTGGAAGGGACAGACATGAGTGACCCCCTTGCCGCGATGCGCTTCGACAGCCCGGGTCCCGCAGCGGGCGCAGCCGCGACGCACTCGCCGCGGCCCGCGGTCGGCCCGGGCGAAACGCTGACCCGGTTGCGCTACCGCTGGTGGCCCGACCACTGGGTCGGCGAGATCCTGTCCAAGCGATGGACCGAGACCGCCGTTCCGGTGCTGCTGCTGGTGCTGGTGGTGCTGGCCTCCGGCCGGGTGGTCCCCAATTTCTACAGCGAGGTGGTGTTGTCCGACACCCTGCGCCAGGCCGGCGAAATCGGCTTCGTGGTGCTGGGGCTGGGGCTGGTGATGATCGTGGGCGGCATCGACCTGTCGGTGGGCTCGATGTTCGCGCTGACCAATTTCTGCGCGCTCATGATGATGCACGTGCTCCACTGGCCGGTGGCGGCCGCCGTGGCGTGCACGCTCCTGTGCGGCGCCTTGCTCGGGGCGGTCAACGGCATCCTGATCGGCTACCTGCGGCTGCGCGCCTTCCTCACGACACTCATCACGCTGATCATCTTCCGCTCGGCCTACGAGATCCTGGGCCTCACCTGGTCCACCACCATCGCCGGCAATGTGCCGGACTCGCAGGTGTGGGACTTCCTGGGCAACGGCGGCTTCCTGGGGTTGCCGACGGTGGCCTGGGTGTACGCGGTGGCCGCGATCGCGGGCCACCTGGTGCTCACGCGCCTGCGCGTGGGCTGGCACATCCTGGCCATCGGCGGCTCGCGCCGCTCGGCCTACAACAGCGGCATCGCGGTGCGCCGCACGGTGGCCCTGAGCTATGTGGCCAGCGGTGTCCTCACGGCGGTCGGCGGCTGCTTCTTCGCCTCGCGCCTGGCGACGGCCGGCGCCGACATCGGCGTGGGGATGGAAGTCCTGGTGCTGACCGCCGCCGTGCTGGGGGGGATCAGCCTGGGCGGAGGCCGGGGTTCGGTGGCCAAGGCCACGGTGGGAACCCTGCTGGTGCTGCTGGTCACCAACGGCCTGACCTCGATGTCGGCGTCCGGCGGCGTGATCCGGATGGTGCTGGCAGCGATCCTGATCGTCGCCGCGGCGATCGACGTGCGCTGGCTGAAGAACCGCAGCCGCATCATCAGCAAGGTCTACGTCAGCCCGACCTATCACCGCCTGCCGCCGGCGCCCGACTGCAGCGAAGGGGCGGCGGGGCCGTGGGCGGTGAACAACCGGCTGCGCGACGTGAGCCTGATCGGCCTGGGCCGCATCGAGGCGCCGGAGGACGTGATCCTGGATCGCGACAACAACCTGTACGCGGGATCGCGCCACGGCGATGTCATCCGCTTCTTCGCTCCGGACTACGAGCGCATGGAGGTGTTCGCGCACATCGGCGGCCAGCCGCTGGGCATGGCCTTCGACCGGCAGTGGAACCTCCTGGTGTGCGTCGGGGGCATGGGGCTGTACAAGGTCGACCCCGCCGGTGAGGTCAGCCTCGCGACCGACGAAACCAACCGCAGCTGGTCGTCGATCAACGACGACAGCCGCCTGCGGCTGGCGGACGACCTGGACATCGCGGACGACGGCCGGGTCTTCTTCAGCGAGGCCACGGTGCGCTACGAGATGCACGAGTGGCCGGTCGACGGGCTCGAGGCGCGGGGCAACGGGCGCATCGTCTGCTGGGACCCGCGGGACAACACGACGCGAACCGTGCTGCGCGGACTGCGGTTCCCCAACGGCATCTGCGTGGCCAGCGACCGCCAGTCGATCCTGTTCGCCGAAACCTGGGGCTGCTGCGTCAAGCGCTACTGGTTCGACGGTCCGCGCAAGGGGGAGGTGGCGATGGTGATCGACAACCTGCCCGGCTACCCGGACAACATCAACCTGGCCTCCGACGGCAATTACTGGCTCGCCCTGGTGGGCATGCGGGCGCCCGCCTACGACCTCGCCATGCGCATGCCGGGTTTCCGCCGTCGCATGGCCAAGCGGGTGCCCGTGGACGAGTGGCTGTTCCCGAACATCAACACCGGCTGCGTGCTGAAGTTCAACGAGGCGGGCCAGGTGATGGAGACGCTCTGGGACCTGGGCGGCGAGAACCATCCGATGATCACTTCGATGCGGGAGCACCGCGGCTACCTGTACCTGGGAGGCATCTCCAACAACAGGATCGGCCGCTACAAGCTGCCCGACGCCGATCCCGACTTCTCCCAATACGAACAGCGCTGGAGGACTGCCTGATGCTCAGCCTCTTCCGACAATGGACCGACCAGGTGCTCGGTCGCGGCCACGCCGCGATCACCGTGCCGGTGATGGACGGCGCCATGAAGCCGAACCGGGCGCTGGACGAGGCGCAGGTGCTGGCCGAGGTCCCCGGGCTGTGCGACCTGGCCACCGATGGCCGGCGCGTGCTGGTGGCCGCCGGGTCCGCGGTGCTGGAGTGGGACGGCAGGCAACTGCGCCCGCTGTTCGACGTGGAGGCCCCGCTGAGCGCCATCGCGCTCAATGGCGCGGGGGAGGTCGCCGTGGCGCTGGCCGGCCGCGAAGTGCGGGTGATGCGCGAGCAGGGGGGAGCCTGGTCGGCCGCGGCGCGGCTGGAGCGGGTGGCTGGCGCCCCCCTGGTGGGCGTCAATGCGCTGTCCTGGGACAGCCGGGGCCGGCTGCTGGTCACGGAGGGCTCCCGCCAGCGGCCTCCGCAGGAATGGTGCCACGACCTCATGACCCTGGGGCGGACCGGCCGCCTGCTGCGCTGGACCCCGGGCGAGGCGGACGCCGAGCGACTGGCCGAGGGTCTGTCTCATGCCTTCGGGGCGCTGGAGGTGGGCGACCAGACCTGGGTGAGCGAATCGTGGGCGCACCGGGTGCGGCGCGCCGGGGGGCCGGCCCGCGCGGAGGCCGTCAGCGGCGAGCTGGTGGGATATCCGTCGCGCATGGCCGCGGCCGATGGCGGGGGCGCCTGGGTGAGCTGTTTCGTCTGCCGCTCGCAACTGGTGGAGTTCGTGCTGCGCGAGCACGGCTACCGGCGCCGCATGCTGGCCGAGGTCGATCCGCGTTACTGGATCGCGCCGGCGCTGTCCTCCGGCAAGAGTTTCCTGGAGCCGCTGCAGGGCGCGGGCGTCAAGCAGATGGGGGTGCTCAAGCCCTGGGCGCCGCCGCGTTCGTACGGGCTGGTGCTGCGGCTGGAACCGGATGGCCGCATCACGCGGTCGCTGCACAGCCAGGTCGACGGGCACCACCACGGCGTGACCGCGGTCGCGCAGGCCGGGCCCGCCCTGTATGTCGCATCCCAGGGGGCCGGCCGCCTGCTGCGGCTCGATCCCGAAGGCAAGGAGGTTGCGTGATGGAGGCGAACCAGGCCACGGGCGAGGTCATCCTCGAGTTGCGGGAGGCTACCAAGAAATACGCGGGCGTGCCGGCGGTGGACGCCGTCGATTTCCAGTTGCAGCGAGGGGAGATCCACGCCCTGCTGGGCGAGAACGGCGCGGGCAAGTCCACGCTCACCAAGATCATGGCGGGCGTGGTGCGCCTGAGTTCGGGCCGCATGCTGGTGGAGGGCCAGGAGGTCGATCTGGAGACGCCGCTGGACGCGCGCGACCGCGGCATCGCGATGGTGTTCCAGGAGACCAGCTTGGTGCCCACCATGACCGTGGCCCAGAACCTGTTCCTGGGGCAGGAGAAGTTCTTCAACCGCCTGCGCGGCATCTACATCGCGGCCCAGCAGTTCCTGCAGTCGCTCAATTTCGACGTCGATCCCACCGTCACGGTCAGCGCGCTCGGCGCGGCCAAGAAGCAGATGGTCGAGATCGCCCGGGCCGTGCTGCACAAGGCGCGCATCATCATCTTCGACGAGCCTACCGCCAGCCTGACGCCGGAGGAGAAGAAGTACTTCTTCGACCTGGTGTTCAACCTCAAGCGCCGCGGGGTCTCGGTGATCTTCATCTCCCACGCGCTGGAGGAAGCCCTGCTGCTGGCGGACCGCATCACGGTCATGCGCGACGGCAAGCACGTGGTCACCGACCGGAAGCAGAACTTCGACCGCGCCCGCATCGTGCAGGCGATGGTGGGGCGAGACCTGTCTCAGACCCTGTACGGGCAGAAGAAGTCGAACGTGCGCGCCCAGGGGGAATGCGTGCTGCAGGTGCGCAACCTGCGCATGGCCTCCATGGTGAAGAACAACTCGCTGTCGGTCTTCGCGGGCCAGGTCACGGGCGTGTTCGGCCTGGTCGGTGCGGGACGCACGGAGACCTTCAAGGTGGTCTCGGGCCTGATCAAGCGGGACTTCTTCCACGGCGGGGAAGTCCTGCTGCGCGGGCGGCCCGTGCGCTACCGCGTGCCAAGGCAGGCGGTGGCGGATGGCATTGCCTACATCACGGAGGACCGCAAGGTCGAGGGCTTCTTCGAGACCATGTCCATCTCCCAGAACATCTACATGGGGGCGATGGCCAAGGCGGGTTCGGTGTGGGGCCTGGTGCGGCGCAAGCTGGCCGGGGACCTGGGCGAGCGCTGGATCCGCCTGCTGAACGTGCGGGCGATCAACCGGGACGTCAAGGTGATCGAACTGTCCGGGGGCAACCAGCAGAAGGTGGTGATCGCCAAGTCGCTGGTGCAGGATCCGGACGTGATCATCTTCGACGAGCCGACCCGCGGCGTGGACGTCGGCGCGATCACCGAAATCCATGCCGAGATCGGGCGGCTGGCCGACGCGGGCAAGGCAGTGGTGGTCATCTCCTCCTACCTGCCGGAGATCATGGCGCTGTCGGACCGCATCCTGGTGGCCAAGCAGGGGAAGGTGGTGGTGGAGTTCTCCGCGAGCGAGGCCACGCAGGAATCCATCATGTACGCGGCCATCCACTGACGGCCCGCCCGGCAGCGTGCCAGGCGGGCCTTGGCGCAGCGCGGCCGCCTTGGCCGCCGATCCTAGTCGGAGGAGTCCCGCACCACCCCGTTCTTCAGCGCGTAGCGGGTCAGGCTGGCGATGTCGTGGATGTCCAGGCGCTGCATGATGTGGGCCCGGTGCACGTCCACGGTCTTCGAGCTCAGGCCCAGCTGGAAGCCGATCTCCTTGGAGCTGTGGCCCGTGGCGATGAGCCTGAGGATCTCGATCTGGCGTTCCGTGAGGAGCTGGCTCGGGCCGTCGGAGTCCTTGCGCAGCAGGATGGCGGCGATCGCGGGGCTGAAGTACTGGCCGCTCGCCGTCACGGTGCGCACGGCGTGCTCCAGCTCCTGCCGCGAGGCGTTCTTCAGCAGGTAGCCCCGGGCCCCGCTGGCCACCGCCCGCTTGATCACGTCGACGCCATCCAGCATGGACAGCACCACCACCGGCAGCCCAGGATGGCGTTCGCGCAGGCGGGCGAGGGCCTCGATGCCGTCGAGGCCCGGCATCGAGACGTCCGTCAGGACGATGTCGGGGCGCTGGAAATCGATCACCCGCAGGAGTTCTTCGCCGCTGGAGGCCTGGGCGACCACCTCGAACCCGGGGACGGATTCGAGCAGTGTGGCGAGCGCTTCCCGCACGATCGTGTGGTCGTCGGCGAGGACGATGCGGATGGGGTCTTGCGGAGAGAGACCGGGCACCTGCATGACTCCTTTTTCTTTGATTTGTCGCCCTAGGGTACATGCTTATCCCTGTCTAGGCGAGAGACAAGAAGTATGAGCGTGCGGAAAAAGACCGGATCACCCGCGTCAAGTGCCTATGCGCGGATTCGCCCTGCCGGATAACTTAGAGGCAGGAGAAAGCAATGAAGCACTGGCAGAAATTCCTGAATGCGGCCAAGGTCGCCGCGGCCTCCGGCGCCCCCGGTGCCGAGGACTCCCGCTGGGAGCGTCCGGACACGGCGGAGATCGTCGCCGCCTACCTGGACATCGTGCGGCAGCAGGTCGAGGCCGCCGGTATCCCGGGGAATGCGGTTGCGATGGACGTGGTGGTGGTCGGGCGCACGGGCGACGGACGGCCGGCGCTGACCGCGATGCTGAAACTTTCCGCCTGGAGCGAACGAGCCACCATCCGGCTGCTGCTGGGTCTACCCCTGTTCGAGGCGAAGATCCGGCGCTGCCTGCGCAACCACTGGCTGGTCGATGTCAGCCATTTCGCCGGGCTGTGGCTGCATCCCTCGGCCCCGGCGCGCGATCCTCAGGTGCTGTCGCAGTTGCGCGAGATGCTGGTGCGCCTGGAGGGCGAGCAGGTGCAGCAAGCTGCCGTGCTGCAGGCCGAGCCGGCCGGCGAAGGCCTGTGGTCCGTGCCGGGCCCTCTGGAGACCGTCCCCGGCGTTCCGGATTCCCGGGATCCGGTCCGGATGCAGGCGCTGTCCCCCGACTAGCCACCGCGGGATCGCTTCCGCGTGCGAATCTGCTGCCTGAACTGCCCCGGAGGGGTTTAGGTATTTTGCTTATGCTGCAGTAAGCATCGCATGCAAATATCCCCGCCCTCGGGCACCGAGGATCCGGTGCCTTGACGGGTCGGACTCGCCGGTGCATCGATGTTCGTGGGGCATCGGCATCGCGCGTGCCCGGTGATTCCCGGTCGAACGGGGAAAGCGAGGAGGTGGCAAGGTGCAGTTCCTGAAGTCGGTCCGGTCCGACCGCAGCCTGCAGTGGCATGGCATTCATGGCATCGCGGGTCCCCTGCGGCAGGGTGCGGGGGGCCGCCTTTTCCAGGACCTCGCGGTGCCCTCGCCGAACCAGTGGGCGCGCCAAGGGGCGATCGCATGAACTGGCGGTCGCTCAAGGTGCAGGTCACGCTCGGCGCGTTGCTCTTCCTGGTGGCCGGCCTGTGGTCGCTGGCCGGCTATGCGAACTCCACCATGCGCGAGACACTGCAGCGGCGGCTCGCCGAGCAGCAGCGGGCGACGGTGAGGGTGCTGGCGTCGAACATCGAATCCAACCTGCAGCTGCGCATGGTGTCGCTGCAAGTCGCGGCAGGCGCTCTCTCGCAGGACATCCCGGCGGGAGCGGCGGAATTGCAGCACTACCTGGATGCCAGACCGGCACTGCAAATCCTGTTCAACGGCGGCTTGCGGATCGTCGGCCCCGACGGCGGCACGCTGGCTGCCCTGCCCAGGGGGCTGGCAGGGATCGGAACGAACGACCCGGACCCGGGTCGGGTGCGGGCCGCGCTCACCCAAGGGGTGGCCGGGATCAGCAGCCCATACGTGGACAAGCTGAAGAATACGCCGGCCTTCCACATGGCGGTGCCGGTGCGCAACGGCCAGGGCAAGGTGGCTGCCGCCCTGGTAGGGGTCGTCGACCTGGGAACGCCCAACTTCCTGCGGCAGCTGGGCGAGGAAGGCGCCGGCTGGTCGGCCAGGTTCCACATCCTGGATCCGGTGTCGCGCCAGGTCGTCGCCTTCTCGGGAGGCTCGCACAGCCTGGTGCTATCGGGGGCGCCGGGCCCCGTATCGGCAGTCGAAGGCTTCGCCGCCGGCGACCCGGGCAGCAGCGTTTCCGTCGATCCCGACGGTGTCGAGGAGCTGGTGTCGTCGCAGCGTGTGCCGTCCACGGGGTGGATCGCCTACCTGAGCTTGCCCACCGCCGTGGCCTACGCGGACATTGCGGTGCTGCAGCGCCACGTGCTCGTGGCGGCCGTCCTGCTGACCGTGGCCATGGGCATGGCGACCTGGGCGCTGCTGCGCAGGCAGCTTGCGCCACTGGCGGACGCCACGCGCCGGATCTCCGAGCTGTCCCGCGGCGAGGCACCGCTGCAGCCGTTGCCGGTGCCGCCGAGCCAGGAGACCGGGCAGCTGATCGCAAGCTTCAACCGCCTGGTGGAGACGCTGATGCGCCGGGATGCGGATCTGCGCGCCAGCGAGGAGCGCTACCGGATGGCCTTCGAGACCAGTCCGGATGCCGTCACCTTCACCCGTCTGGACGACGGGCGCTACATGAAGGTCAGCGCCGGCTTCGAGCACATGCTGGGTTGGACGGCCCAGGAAGCGATCGACCGCACCTCCCGGGACCTGGGGATCTGGTGCGATCCGGCGCAGCGGCAGCTCATGTTCGACAAGATCGCTCGCGACGGCTACTGCACCGGCTTCGAGGCACGTTTCGCCTGCAAGGATGGCAGCGCCATCACCGCACTGGTGTCGGCCCACCGAATCGAGGTCGAGGGACAGCACTACCTGCTGTCGATCAGCCGCGACATCAGCGAGCGCAAGGCGGCCGAGGAGCAGCTGCAGAAGCTGTCCCTGGCCGTCGAGCAGAGCGTGGCCGGCATCATGATCACCGACACGTCCGGGAGCATCGAATACGTCAACGAGGCCTTCGCGCGGATGAAGGGGTACGAGCGCGAGGAACTGGTCGGCCAGAACATTCGCATGTTGCGCCCCGCGGGCATGGCGGCCGGGCCGTATGCGCAGATGTGGGACAACCTGGCGCGCGGGCAGGCCTGGAAGGGCGAATCCATGCGCCTGCGCAAGGACGGCTCGGAGTTTCCCGCCTTTTCCGTCGTCACCCCCTTGCGGCGGCCGGACGGGTCGATCTCGCACATCGTGACGGTGACCGAGAACGTCAGCGAGGTACGGCGCATGTCGCTCGAGCTGGAACAGCATCGCCACCACCTGGAGGAGCTGGTGGAGACGCGCACCGGCGAGTTGCTGGAGGCCCGCAGGCAGGCCGACGCGGCCAACGTGGCGAAGACCCGGTTCCTGGCCAACATGAGCCACGAGATCCGCACGCCGATGAATGCGATCGTCGGGTTGGCCTACATGCTGCGCCGCGACGGCGTCACCCCGAGCCAGGACCAGCGCCTGCGGCAGATCGAAAGCTCGGGCCAGCACCTGCTGTCGGTGCTCAGCGACATCCTGGACCTGTCGAAGATCGAGGCCGGCCGCATGGAACTGGAAGACGCCGACTTCCTGCTGCTCGAACTGGTGGAGGACGCCGTCGCACTGATCCGCCCGCAGGCCGAGGCCAAGGGATTGCGCCTGGAATGCGACTGCGCCGGCTTGCCTGCCTGGGTGTGCGGTGACCCTACGCGGCTGCGCCAGGCGCTGATCAACTACCTGGGCAATGCGGTCAAGTTCACCCAGACGGGCTTCGTGGCGCTGCGCTGCCACCTCGCCCAGGAGCGCGATGATGCGGTGCTGGTGCGCTTCGAGGTGACCGACACCGGCATCGGCATTCCGGCCGACAAGCTTGCGGCACTGTTCCAGTCGTTCGAGCAGGGCGATTCCTCCACCTCCCGCCACTTCGGCGGCACCGGGCTGGGCCTGGCCATCAACAGCCACCTGGCTCGGATGATGGGCGGCGAAGTCGGCGTGAGCAGCGCCCTGGGTCGAGGCAGCACCTTCTGGCTGACCGCCTGGCTGAGGCGCTCCCGGCGCATTGCACCGCCATCGGCCTCGCCCAGCGCCGCGGACGCGCTGGCGCTGCTGCGTCGTGAGCGCCCCGGCGCGCGCGTGATGCTGGCCGAGGACAACGCCATCAGCGCGGAAGTCGCGGCCGACCTGCTGCGGGATGCGGGGCTGGTGGTCGACCTGGCCAGCGACGGCGTGGAGGTCGTGGCCAAGGCGGGAATGACGCTCTACGACCTGGTCCTGATGGACATGCAGATGCCGCGCATGGACGGGCTGCAGGCCACCCGGGCGATCCGGTCGCTGCCCGGTTGGGAGGGCCGCCCCATCATCGCCTTGACGGCCAACGTGCTGGCCGGCGACCGGCGCCAGTGCCTGGAAGCAGGCATGAACGACTTCCTGGGCAAGCCGCTCAAGCCCGACAGCCTCTACCGCCTGCTGTGGCGATGGTTGGGGCCGGATGCAAGCGCATCGCCGACGGACGTGGCGGCCCCTTCAACGGCCTCGGCTCCGCTCGAGCCCGCCGATGCCCAGGCGGAACTGGAACGCATCGCCGGCCGTCCCGACATGGATAGAGAACAGGTGCTCTCCTTCCGCCACCGGGCCGCGAAGTACCTGGACCTGTTGCGCAGCCTCGTGTTCCGCCACGCGCAAGACATGGCGCAGGTGGCCGTGCACCTGGAGGCGGGCGATGCCGCCGAGGCGCGGAAACTGGCGCACGCGCTGCGTGGGGATGCGGCGGTGCTGGGAGCGGCGCGCCTCATGCGCGCCGCTGGGGAACTGGAGGCCCTGCTGCGGCAGGAAGCCGACGCGCCGGATGCCGGGAAAGTGCAGTTGGCGATCGAGACGGTGCGCGAAGCGCATTCCGCGATCGCAATCACGCTGGGCCTTCCTGTGCCCCCTGCCGCGGCTCGCGGCACCTGAAGGAAAGGAGGAATCTCCCATGCGAAAGGGAGCCTCCGATCAGGCGCGATCCTCCTCGCTTTCCTAGAGTTGGATTCGGGCATGTGCCCGAATCCGACGAGGAAAAGCATGAGGAGCGCTTTCGGTCGCCGCCGGCCTTTTGTACGAACCCTCAGGGAGCAGACCCGCCTGGACCTGGTGGGGCTGGCCGCGGAAGTCGCCACGGTGGCGTCCTGCACCCGCGAACGCGCGACGAGGATCCTGGGATCGTCCGATGCGGTCATCGACCGATGCTGTTCCATGCTGGAGGAAGCCGCATCGCAGTGGCTGTCGCCCGACACGCAGTTCGATGCCCTGTCGGACGACGACCTGAGGCAGGCCCTGGAGGCGCTGCGCCCCTACCAGCGCCAGGCGCTCTCTCTCCTGGGCGAGATCTCGCCGCCCAAGTGAGCAGGGAGCTCCGGGCGGAGGCCCAAAGAGGAAGGGCCTGGCCTTTCGGCCAAGCCCTCAATGGAGTGGTGGGTCCTGTAGGATTCGAACCTACGACCTACGGATTAAGAGTCCGCTGCTCTACCAACTGAGCTAAGAACCCACTGTCGAAACCGGTTGTGGTGGAGAGGAGGAGGATCGAACTCCCGACCTTCGCATTGCGAACGCGACGCTCTCCCAGCTGAGCTACCCCCCCACAACGAGCGATATTGTAGCAAAGCCGCGGAGCCCCTTCCGCGGCCCGCGGCGAATCACCGCAGCCCGTTGCGCGAGGCCAGTTCCACGAACAGGCCGGAGTGGTCCAGGTCGGTCAGTCCGTGTTCCGCCGCCTCGGCGTACAGCCGCTCGAACAGGGCGGTGACCGGCGCGTCGAAGCCGATTTCGTCGGCCGTCGCCAGGGCATTGCGCATGTCCTTGAGCTGCACGGCGATCTTGGCGCGCGGGGCGAAGTCGCGCTCCACCATGCGCTGGCCGTGCAGCTGCAGGATGCGGCTGTCGGCGAAGCCGCCGGTGATCGCCTCGCGCACCTTGGCCATGTCGGCGCCGCCCTTGGCGCACAGCAGCAGCGCCTCGGCCACGGCGCCGATGGTGATGCCCACGATCATCTGGTTGGCCAGCTTCGCCAGCTCGCCGGCGCCGCTGGGACCCACGTGGGTGGCCCGGCCGAGCACCTGGAAGAGGGGACGCGCGCGCTCGAAGTCGGCCGGCTTGCCGCCCACCATGATGGCCAGCGTGCCGTTCTCCGCGCCCACCGTGCCGCCGGAGACGGGCGCGTCGAGCTGCTGCACGCCGCGCTCGGCCAGCCGTGCCGCGTGGTCGCGCGCCTCGCGCGGCTGGATCGAGGCCATATCGATGAAGAGGGTGCCGGGGCGCATGGCGTCGGCCGCGCCCTGGCGGAACAGCACGTCCTCGATCACGGGGCCGTTTTCCAGCAGGCACACCACCATCTCCGCGTCGCGCACGGCCGCGGCCGGCGTGTCGTGGACGGTGGCGCCGAACGGCCGCAGGCGCTCGGCCTTCTCGCGGCTGCGGTTCCAGGCCTGCACCTGGTGGCCCCCCTCGCACAGGCGGCGCGCCATGGGCAAGCCCATGAGGCCGATGCCCAGCACGGCGATCTGCATGGAGGTCTCCTGGTGGAATGGGGTCGGTGCCGTCATCATGGCGGCACCGCCTCTCCCCTGCCTGTCACGCGGCTTTCAGCAGCGGCGCGGCGAACTGCGCCTCCAGCTCGCGGCGGATGGCGTAGGCGCGGGTCGTGGTGTCCATCGCCACGTCGGCCCAGGTCAGGCTCTGCCCCTTCTTCACCGGCCGCACCACCTTGACGTCGTGCGCCAGGCCCAGCGGCAGCCCGCCCTGGCGCAGCGAGGCGGCAGCCGGCAGCAGCTTGCCCCAGACGGTGTAGCCGCCCTCGCCGTCGAGGACTTCGCCGGGCTGCAGGTCGCGCTTGGCGGTGGCCACCACGTCGGCGTTCCAGCAGGTGGCCACGCCCGTGGCCTCGCCGCGCAGGGCGACGCTGGCCACCGACAGGCCCACCTCCAGGCCGATCAGGTGCCAGCGCTTGTACAGCGTGAAGTAGCGCCCGCTCGGGTCGGTGTGGGCGTTGTACTCCTCGAAGCAGTTCTTGATGTATTCGGTCTCCGCCTCCACGGTGACCCACACGCCCATGCGGATGTCGTAGGGGATCACGCGGCCGTCGGCCTCCAGCGAGGAGATGACCTCCACCATGCCCTTGCGTTCCAGCACGCCGCCCTCGCCCCTCGGCCGGGTGACGAAGGGGATGTCGGCGACGCTGGCGGGCGGGTAGAGCAGGCCGTTGCCCGGCACCGTGAGGCCGGTGGCGTTGGCCACCGCCGTGCACTCGATGGAAGGCTTGGAGCCATCGAGGAAGCTGTTGAACATCTTCGGGTTCAGCCCGCCGCGCCTGGCCTGCTCCGGTGTCAGGCCGTAGTTGCCCCACACGGTCTCGGGCGTGGATTCGCAGAAGTGCGGCAGCCACTTGTGGCCGCGGCCGGCGGCCACCACCGGAAAGCCGCAGGTGCGCGCCCAGTCCACCAGGTCGCAGATCAGCGCGGGCTGGTCGCCGAAGGCGAGCGAGTACACCACGCCGGCCTCGGCCGCCTTGCGCGCCAGCAGCGGCCCGCAGAACGCGTCGGCCTCCACCGTGACGTTCACCACGTGCTTGCCGTGCGCGAACGCCTCCAGGCAGTGGTCCACCGCGGCGATCGGGTGGCCGGTGCACTCCACCACCACGTCGATGGCCGGGTGGCGCACCAGCGCCCGCCAGTCCTCGCCGATGTGCGTGGCGCCGGTCTTCAGCGCCTCTTCGAGCGAGGCGGCCCGGGTGCGCTCGTCCGGCCAGCCCACGCGCGCCAGGTTGGCCCGCGCGTTGTCGGGCGACAGGTCGGCGATCCCGGCCAGGTGCACGCCGGGCGTGCGGGGCACCTGGGCCAGGTACATGGAGCCGAACTTGCCGGCGCCGATCAGCGCCACGCGGATCGGCTTGCCTTCGGCGGCGCGCTGCTGCAGTTTGGCGTGCAGGGACATGTCAGGCCGCTTTCCTGATCTGGTCGATCGGCTCGGGCGAGGTCACGAGTGCGCTGGCCGGCATGCCTTGCTTCCACGGCAGGTCGACCGGGTAGTCCCGGCGCAGGCAGTCGTCCGGCAGGCATGCGATGGGCGTGAAGTCGCGGTGCGCGATGTACTCCGGCCGCTTGAAGCGGCGGATGTGGTTGGAGACCGCGCACAGGCTCAGGTACACGCTCACCCGGTTCCAGGGCGACAGGTTGCTGGTGGAGGCGTGCACCAGGCAGCTGTGGAACAGGATCATGGAGCCGGCCGGGCCCTTGGGGCTCACGATGCCACCGTCCTTCCCGCCGGCGCGCTCCACCAGCTGCGTGATCAGGTCGTTGTCGACGGTCCACAGCGGGTAGCTGGTGGTGGTGAGGTCGTGCTTCGCCTCGACCACGCCTTTCTTGTGGCTGCCCGGGATGAACATCAGCGGGCCGTTGAACTCGTTGACGTCGTCCAGGAAGATCGCGACGTTCATCGCCCGCTCGGTGGGCATCATGTCGTCGTTGAGCCAGGTGCCGTAGTCCTGGTGCCACTGCCAGACGTCGCCCTCGAACGCCATCTTGCCGTTGATCTTGAACTGGTGCATGTAGACCGCCTCGTCGAACAGGTCCATCACCGGCTCCACCATGCGCGGGTGGCGCGCCAGCTTCGCGAACGGCTCGCTGTAAAGGTGCGCCGCGAAATTGGTGCGCACCGCCTCGCCGCCCTTCTCGCGCACGTTGTAGGCCTCGCGCCGGGCGTACAGGGCCGGCACGGCGTCCGTCAGGACTTTCGTCTCCTCGGGGGAAAACAGGCTGGGGAAGAACAGGTAGCCTTCGCGGTCGAACTGCGCGATCTGCTGCGGGGTCAGTCTCACGGTTGTCTCCTGGGGTCGTTGGTGGGTGTGGCGGTTGCGTTGGCGAGCACGGCCTGCAGCCGCTCGGCGAGCGTGCGGCTGGCGTGCCGGCTGTGTTCCTCGACGAGGCGCGCGGCGCGCCCGGCGTCGCCGGCGGCGATGGCGTCGGCGATCGCCTGGTGTTCGTCCCAGATGGCCTGGCGCTGGCCCATCTGCTGCAGCACCGCGCCCATCACGCGCCGCAGGTGCCGCCAGTGCAGCTGGGCGCTTTCGCCGATCAGGGGGTTGCCCGCGGCCTCGTAGAGCGCCTTGTGGAAGGCCAGGTCGGCGTCGATCATGGCCATCACGTTGTCGCCGCGGGCGGCGGCGCGGCCCGCTTCCAGCAGGGCCGGATCGATGCGCCAGCGCCGTTGCGCGGCCAGCCGGGCGGCCAGGGCGTCGAGCGCCCCGCGGACTTCGTAGATCTGGTGGATGGCGGCCGGGTCCAGCGGCGCCACCTGCAGGCCGCGGCCCGGCGCGTCCTGGACGAAGCCGTCCTTCTTGAGCAGGCGCAGCGCCTGCAGCACCGGCTGGCGCGACACGGCGAGCTGCTGCGCGATATCTTCCTGGGTCAGGCGCTGCCCGGGGGCCAGGGAGCCGTCGCTGATGGCATCGAGCAGGCTGCGGTACACGCGGTCCACCAGGTCCGGTGTCGACGCCAGTTGGAGCAGTTGCGCGGCCATGATCTGTACACTGTATACAGAGCTTCGGGTTTGAAATCCCCGAAACCGCGAAAAACATCACCGGGTTTCCCCGTAAGTTGTGTCAAGATGTTGCAGAAGTTGGGGTGACAGCAGAGGTAACGATGGAAGCAAGGGACGGGCACTGGTACGACGCCATGTACAACAACCGGGAGCTGGTGCCGGAACATCCGGCTTTCTTCGCCCGGTGGGCCGCTGAGTCGGCCCGGGCCCGGGCCGAGGGTCCCTGCGAACTGGACATTCCCTACGGCAGCAGCCCCGGCGAGCGCCTGGACGTGTTCCCGGCGCCCAACGCGGATGCGCCGGTGCTCGTGTTCGTCCACGGCGGCTACTGGCGCTCCCTGGACAAGAGCGACCATTCCTTCATTGCCCCCGCCTTCACCCGCGACGGCGCCTGCGTGGTCGTGCCGAACTACGACCTGTGCCCCGCCGTCACCATCCCGGACATCACCCTGCAGGTGGCCCGGGCCGTGGCCTGGACCTGGCACCACATCGGCCGCTTCGGCGGCGACCGACGGCGCATCGTCGTGGCCGGCCATTCCGCGGGCGGGCAGCTGGCCGCCATGATGCTGGCCTGCCAGTGGCCGCAACTGGACCCGGCGCTGCCGCGCGCCACCCTGCGCGGGGCGCTGGCGATCTCGGGGCTGCACGACCTCGACCCGATCATGCGCACGCCCTTCCTGCAGCCCGCGCTGCGCCTGACCCCCGACCAGGTCGCGAAGGCCAGCCCGGCGCGGCTGCCCGAGCCGAAGCACGGCGTGCTCTACACCGTGGCGGGCGGCGCCGAAAGCGCCGAGTTCCATCGCCAGAACCGGCTGATCCAGGAGGCCTGGGGGCCGCGGAAGGTGCCGGTGTGCGAACTCCTGCCGGGCCTGAACCACTTCAGCGTGCTGGACGCGCTGGTGGAGCCGAGCCACCGGCTGCACCAGCTGGCGCTGGACCTGCTGCGGCCTTGAGGCCCG
This sequence comes from Burkholderiales bacterium, assembly GCA_028868995.1. Classification (GTDB taxonomy): domain Bacteria; phylum Pseudomonadota; class Gammaproteobacteria; order Burkholderiales; family Burkholderiaceae_C; genus Ramlibacter. Next base: position 54,652 of record JAGWTH010000026.1, read on the forward strand.
GGCCTCGTCATCCCCGCCTGCGCGCACTGGTGTCCGGAATAATTTCGTCAAGTGAACAGGCCCGGCTGAGCCGCATGGAATGAGGCTTCCCGCTCGCGCCGTCGTCGCGAGCGGTCTTCTTCCTCCTGCACCCGCAGGAACAAGCCAGTTGTG
>JAGWTH010000062.1 GCA_028868995.1 Burkholderiales bacterium
CCCGGGTGCATGGTGGTGCGCTCGCCGTCCACGGCGGTGTAGGCGCCCGAGCCTTCGACGATGAAGCGCAGCGCGCTCTGGGTGTGGCGGTGGCTGGGGGCCACCTCGCCGGGCAGGATCAGCTGCAGGCCCGCGTACAGCGACTGCGTGATGCAGGACTGGCCGCGCAGGTTCGGGTTTTCCAGGATCAGCACGCGCCGCACCGCCTCCTCCGCGGTGATGGCGTCGCCGGCGCGCATCAGGAAGGGCCTCACCTCGTCGTACTTCCAGAGGGCGGGCACGCAGGGCGACTGGGGCCGGGGCGGCACCAGCGCATGGAGCACCTCCCAAAGCGGGGTGAGGTGGTGCTTGTCCATGTCGCGGTACAGCTGCTCGCGGATCTGCGCGGTGGGGACGGGGGCGTTCATGACGGTCTCCTTTACCAGCGGCGGCCCAGCCAGGCGCCATTGTGTTCCAGGGCGGATTGCAGGGCGGCGACGTCGACCTGCGCGTTCGTCGCACCGGAGCGCAGCGCCAGGTCGGCGGCGGTTCCCGCCGCCTGGCCCATGACGAAGCAGGCGCCGGTCACCCGCGCGGCCGACTGCGCCTCGTGGCTCATCGAGGCGCAGCGGCCCGCGACCCAGACGTTGTCGAGGGTGAAAGGAGCCCCCGTGCGCTTCGCGCTGCCCCCCGAGGGGGCTTCGCCGGCCTGGGGCGGCTCGGCGCCGGCCAGGGGCACGATCATCCGGTACGGCAGGTGGTTGAAGCCGCGGCTTTGCGGGATCTTCGGCCAGCGGAACTCCACGTCGCCCTTCAGGTGCAGCTCCAGCGGCCAGCCGTTGACGCCGATGGTGTCGTCGAAGCTGGTGCAATCCAGCACGTCCGCCTCGGTGAGCTCGTAGAGGCCGCGCACGCGCCGGGTCTCGCGGATGCCCACCTGCGGCGCGATGTCCGAGATGTAGCAGCTCTCGAATCCGGGCACCTCGCGCAGGAAGCCGGCCACGCCGGCGATCTGCCGCCGGCCCAGCACCTCGGCCTCGGACAGTTCGGCGGCATCCGTGCCGTTCATGGCCTTGCCTTCGCGGTTGGCCAGCTGGGTCAGGTTGACGCGCCATTCGATGCCGCTCTTCTGCGGCCGCACGATCGCGCCCTTGCGGGGGAACCGGTACCGCCCCTCGGCCTCGGCCTGCGCCATCAGCCCGGGGATCGCCTCCCAGGCCTTGCCCGCGCGCTGCGGCTCGACGCCGTTGATGCGGAACATGGTCGACGGGTAGAGCATGTCGCCCGCGCCATCGCCCAGCGCGTAGGGCGCGCCGGCCCAGGCGGCCAGGTCGCCGTCGCCGGAGGCATCGACGAAGGCGCGGCCCAGCACGGCACGGCGGCCCGACTTGGTCTCCACCAGCAGCGCCTGCACGCGTCGTTCGCCCTCCATCACCACCCCGGCGGCCAGCGCATGGAACAGGATCTCCACGCCGGCGGACAGCAGCAGGTCGTCGGCGGCGATCTTGTAGGCGGCCGTGTCGTAGGCCTGGGCGACGGTCTTGCCGAACAGCGCATGCGGCTCGTTCAGCCCGCCCAGGCGGGCTATGCGCTGCAGCAGGTCGTCGGCCACGCCGTGCACCACCTGGCGGATGTCGCCGTGCACGTTGGCATGCAGGCCGCAGAAATTGGTCACGCCGGCGGCCGTGCCCATGCCGCCGAGGAAGCCGTAGCGTTCCACCAGCAGGGTCTTGCGGCCGGCCCGCGCGGCGGCCACGGCGGCGGCCATGCCGGCCGGGCCGCCGCCCAGCACGACGACGTCGTATTCACCCCAGACGGGCGTGCGGCGGGCGGGTTCGGCGACGGTGCGGGTCATCGGGCGCGGCAATGATAAGAGTACATATCTTAAGGGCGCGGCGGGCGGGCGGCACGGCTACACTGCCGCGCATGGCGAAAGGCTTCGATTTCCGGCATGCGCCCGGCCACCTGATCCGGCGCGCGCACCAGGTCTCCTGGGCGCTCTTCATGGAGGAGACCGCGGGCTTCGACGTCACGCCCGTGCAGTACGCCATCCTGAACGCGCTGCTGCAGGCCCCGGGCGAGGACCAGGTCACGCTGGCGCGCAACGTGGCCTTCGACCCGGCCACCTTCGGCTCGGTGATCGCGCGCCTGGAAGGGCGCGGCTGGGTGCGGCGCGAGCCCGACGCGGCCGACCGGCGGCGCAAGCTGCTGTGGGTGACGCCGCAGGGTGCGGAGGCGGCGCAGAAGATGAAGCGCGCGGTGGACCGGGTGCAGCGGCGCATCCTGGAGCCGCTCGGGCCCGGGGAGCGCGAGGAACTGGTGCGGCTGCTGGACCGGCTGGTCGCGGGGCACGAGGGCGAGGCGGCGCCGGACGTCTAGCGCCCCCGTCACGCCCCTCAGTCGCTCTTGGCGAGCAGCGTGAAATGCTCCACCACCGGCGGCTGCGCGAAGAACGGCCCCACGATGGCGCGCCACTCGGCGAACAGGGGGCTCTCGCGGAAGCCGACCGTGTGCGCCTCCAGCGTGTCCCAGAAGATCTGCAGCACGTAGCGCTCGGGCGACTCGATGCCCTTGTTGACCTTGAAGCCGCGCATGCCCTGGGCGCGGGCGGCGACCGTGGTGAGGCCGCGCTGGATGGCCTCGTCGAAGGCGGCCTGCTGGCCGGGGCGGATGCGGATGTCGGCGATCTCCAGGATCATGGCAACGGTTCTCCTCGGGAATGTGCGCAGTCTAGCCGTAAGGGAAGGAAAATCCGTCGACGTTCCGTGGGAAAGGTCGCCTGCGGCCGCGCCCCGGGCCTAAGCTGGAATGTTTTCGTCGTCCAAGGAGAGATCCATGAAGAAGAATGCTTGCATGGCCATCGTCGCCGCCGTGACGCTGCTGTCGGGTTGCGCCGAAACCGGAACGGGAACGGGCATGAGCGACACCGGCAAGGGCACCCTGATCGGTGCGGGTGTCGGCGCGCTGGCCGGCGCCGTGATCGGCGGCAACACCCGCGGCGCGGCGATCGGCGCCGGCGTGGGGGCGGTGGGCGGCTACGCCTGGTCCAAGTACATGGAGAACAAGAAGGCCGAGATGCAGCGGGCCACGGCGGGCAGCGGCGTGCAGGTCACGCAGACCTCCGACAACCAGCTGAAGATGGAGGTGCCCGGCGACTTCTCCTTCGACGTCGGCCGCGCCGACATCAAGCCGAACATGCGGCCCATCCTCGACCAGTTCGCCCAGGGCCTGGGCAGCCAGCCGAACACCGAGGTGCGGGTCGTGGGCCATACCGACAGCACGGGGTCCGACGCGCTGAACGACCGGCTGTCGATCGAGCGCGCCGAATCGGTTCGCAACTACCTGGTGAACCGCGGGGTGAACGCGCAGCGCATCGTCGTGAGCGGCCGCGGTTCGCGCGAGCCGATCGCGGACAACGCCACCGAGGCCGGGCGCGCCCGCAACCGGCGGGTGGAGATCTTCCTGGGCGACCGGTCGACTGTCGCGGGGCAGTAGCGCCGCCTGTTCAGTGCTGCGTTGGCGGCAGGTCGACGACGAGGCCGTCGAGCGCCGGGGTGAGCTCGATCTGGCAGCTCAGGCGGCTGTGGGGCCGCCGGGGCGCGGCGGTGAACTCCAGCATCGCCAGCTCGTCGTCCCGCGGCGGCGGCAGCCGGCCGGCGAAGGGCTCGCGCACGTAGACGTGGCAGGTCGCGCAGGTCAGCAGGCCGCCGCAGTCGGCCTCGATGCCCTGGACGTTGGCGGCGACGGCGGCCTGCATGAGGCTCTCGCCGGGCTTCGCCTCGAGGGTGGTTTCGGCTCCGTCCGGGGCCACCAGGTGGATCTTGATCATCGTCGTCAGATGCGGCCGAAGTATTCGCGGCGCTGGAATTCGTCGGGGTCCTCGGCGGCGGCGACGCGCTGCTGCTCGGACTCCTTGATGCGGGTGAAGTAGGCGATGAAGTCGCGGCCGAAGGCCTCGCCGAGCACGGCGTCCTCGCGCAGCGCGGCCAGCGCCTCGCCCAGGCTGGTCGGCAGGTGCTCGCCGCCGCCCGCGTAGGGCGCGTCGGTGGCCGGCGGCGCCTGCAGCCGCCGCGCGATCCCGTCCAGTCCGGCGTGGATCTGCGAAGCGAAGTACAGGTAGGGGTTGGCCGCGGGCTCGCCGATGCGGTTCTCGATGCGCGTGGCGGGGTCGCCGCAGCCGCCGACCACGCGCAGCATGGCCCCCCGGTTGTCGCGGCCCCACAGCACCGACTGCGGCGCCAGCGCATTCGGGCGGAAGCGGCCGAAGCCGTTGGCGGTGGGCGTGCAGAAGACGGTCATGGCGCGCGCATGGTGCAGCAGTCCGGCCAGGTAGTGCTCGCCGGCGGCCGAGAGCGTGTGCGCCGCGTGGGTGGCGTCCGTCCCCGGCTCGGGCGCCTCGCGCATGAAGGCGTTGCGGCCGCTGCGCGCGTCGAGGAGCGACTGGTGCAGGTGCCAGCCGCTGGACATGATGTTCGGGAAGGGCGGCCGGCACATGAAGGTGGCGTGGTAGCCGGCGCGCCGCAGCGCCATCCTCACCGCGTTGCGGAACAGGACCATGTTGTCGGCCGCGGTGAGCGCGTCGGTCGCATCGAACACGGCCTCCACCTGGCTGGGGCCGAGCTCCACCTCCAGCGACAGCAGCGGCAGGCCCAGGGCCTGGGCCGTGCGCTGCACGATGCGCAACGGCTCCTCGGCCAGGTCGAACCAGCCCTCGGCCAGCAGGTTGTAGCCGGGATGCACCAGGCTGACCGCGGGCGCCGGGCCGGGCCAGGCGGCCTGCATGGGGTCGAGCCCCGGCTGCGCGTCCTGCAGCTTGTAGATGTGGAACTCGACCTCGAGGCCGCACTGCATCGTGAAGCCGGCCTGGGCGAGGCGCTCCAGCGCCCGCTGCAGCACGCGGCGCGTGTCCAGTTCCACCGGCGTGCCGTCCTGGAACCAGGGCTGCGCGCGCAGCCAGCCGGTGCCGGGCGTCCAGGGCAGCTGGCGGAAGCTCCCCGGGTCGGCCAGCAGCATCAGGTTGTTGGCCTGGCCGAAGCCGGGGAGGGTGGCGGTGCCACCCGGCTCGAACACCTTGAAGGCCGTGCGGTCGGAGCTGTCCTTGAGCATCAGCGTGCTGACCAGCCCCACGCCTTCGCGCAGGGCGCGTTCCGCCGCCGAGGCGACCAGGGTCTTGCCGCGCAGCACGCCGTGCAGGTCGCACCAGGCGAAGCGCACCAGCTCCAGTCCCTGTTCGGAGATCAGGCGGCCGAGCCGCTGCACGGCCTGCTCGCGCGCGGCATCGTGGATGCCGCAGCGTTGCGCGAACGAGCTCACGAGGCCTGGGTCTCCACCGCGGCCTGGGCGTCCGGCAGCCAGGGCGCGCCGGCACGCTTGGCCTGCGCGCGTTCCTGCCACCAGGTGCCCCAGGTGCCGGCCGGCGCGATGCCGTCGACCGTGTCGGGCCCGCGCATCTGCGGCGCCAGCGCCGGGTCCGCCGCGCCGGGCGCGGTGCCGCCGGCCTGCACCGTCTCGATCGCCTTCAGCAGCAGGCGGCGGTTGGCCATGATCACCTTGTCGCTGGTGCCCAGGTGCTCGCGCGTGCGGTCCTGGATGGGGCCCATGCTCTCCACGGCCCACTGGTCGTGGACGTTGATGTCCTCCTCGCCCATGCCCAGGAAGGTCTGCGTGCGTTGCTCGTCCGGGTTGAAGCCCCAGTTGTTGTGGCGTCCCGACTTCGGGAGGTAGTCCGGCAGGGAGATGAATTGCAGCCGCTGGTCGCGCATCGCCTCCTTGTCCACGGGGCCGGCGAAGCTGGTGAAGAAGGAATACCAGTAGGTGTGCTCGTCGTCCACCGGCACGTGCATCTGCGTGATGGTGAGCGTCTCCGACAGCGGGATCACGAAGGTGTGGGGGAACACCGCCTGGGTGACCCGCACGTGGGTGAGCTCCTGCGTCATGGGCCGCAGCGCCGTGATCCGCAGGCCCCAGGGCTGGTTCTCGGCGGCGATCTCCGGCTGGTGGAACTCGCGCATGATGCGGCTCATGGGCCACTTCTCGCCCGCGAACTCGCCGGCGCTGGCGCTGCGGAACTGCTTGCCGGCGGGGTTGTCGCCGATCGCCTCCAGCGCGGCGTCGTTCAGGAAGCGGTGCAGGAAGGACGGGTGCGCCGGGTCGATGCCGACCTCGAAGGCCTGCAGCCAGTTGCAGTGCCACAGGCCCTTGAACGCGAAGGTGTGGCTGGCCGGGGCCTCGAAGCAGTCGAAGGCAGGGAAGGGTGGGGCCTGGCCCTCCTCGCCGAACCAGGCGAACAGCACGCCGCTTTTCTCCAGCACCGGGTAGCTGCGCTGGCGCACCCGCTCGCACAGCTTGCTGCCCGCGGGCTCCGCCGGGGTTTCCAGGCAGCGGCCGGTGGCGTCGAACTTCCAGCCGTGGAAGGGACAGCGCAGGCCGTCGCCCTCGTGCCGGCCGAAGGCGAGGTCCGCGTTGCGGTGGGGGCAGTCGCGGTCCAGCAGGCCCCAGCGGCCCGCGCCATCGCGGAACAGGACCAGGTCCTGGCCGAGGACGCGCACCGCCTTGACCGGCCGCTGCGCCATGCGCGCATCCAGCCGCGGGTCGAATTCGTCGACCAGGGCCACCGGCTGCCAGTAGCTGCGCAGCACCGCGCCGCAGGGGGTGCCGGGGCCGATGCGCGTGATGAGTTCGTTCTGTTCCGCTTTCATGGTGCCTCGCTCGGTGTTCCGGTAGGTCGCGTCATTGCCCGGCGAGCGCCCGGCGGAGCTGGTCGGCGCACAGCTGCACGGCGACGTTGGCTTCCTCGATCACGCGGCCCATCAGGACGAAGCCGTGGATCTGGCGCTCGAAGCAGACGAGGGTGGCGCGGGTGCCGGCTTCCGAGAGCTTCTGGGCGTACTGCAGGCCCTCGTCGCGCAGCGGGTCGTAGCCGGCGGTCAGCACGAAGGCGGGCGGCAGCCCGGCGTGGCTGGGATGCAGCAGCGGCGAGGCGCGCCAGTCGAGGTCGTCCGCCGGGTCGGCGATGTAGTGGTCGTGGAACCAGGCCACGGTGTCGCTGGTGAGCAGGTAGCCCTGGCCGTTGGTGGTATGCGAGGGCCAGCCGCGGCGCTGGTCGGTGACCGGGTAGACCAGGAGCTGGAAGACGATGGGCAGGTCGCCGGCATCGCGCGCGGCCAGCGCCACCACGGCGGCGAGGTTGCCGCCGGCGCTGTCGCCGCCCACCGCCAGGCGCTTCGGGTCCACCTGCAGCGCGGAAGCGTTCGCGTGGATCCAGCGGGTCGCGGCGATGCAGTCCTCGGCCGCGGCGGGGAAGCGGTGCTCCGGGCCCATGCGGTAGTCCACGGCGATCACGGCGCAGCCGGCGAGGTTGGCGAGCTGCCGGCACAGCACGTCGTGCGTGTCCAGGTCGCCGATCACCCAGCCGCCGCCGTGGTAGAAGACCAGCACCGGCAGCACGGCGTCGGCGGCGCTGCCCAGGGGCCGGTAGCTGCGCAGCGGGATGGGGCCCTCGGGGCCGCGGGCCTGAAGGTCCCGGACCGAGCCGACCGCCTGCGGCTCGGGCTGCGAGAAGTTGCGCCGCTCGCGGTACATGGCCCGCGACTGTTCCGGCGTCATCGTGTGCATGGGCGGAATGCCCTTTTCCTCGATCAGGCGCAGCAGCGCCTGGGCCTGGGGATGCAGCATGTTCGTCGTCTCCTGCTCGGCCCCCAGTGTAGGGGAGAGTTGTTTATGCTTGCCTCCCATGAAGCTCTATAACTACTTCCGGTCTTCCGCCTCCTTCCGCGTGCGCATCGCGCTCGAACTCAAGGGCCTGCCCTACGAGTACCTGCCGGTGCACCTGGTCAGGGGCGAGCACAAGACCGGGGAGTACGCGGCCGTGTCCGCGTCCGGCCTGGTGCCGACGCTGGTGACCGACGAGGGCCAGCTCCTGGGCCAGTCCATGGCGATCATCGAATACCTGGACGAGACGCATCCCGAGCCGCCGCTGCTGCCGCGCGACGCGGTGGGCCGCGCCCGGGTGCGGGCGCTGGCCCAGCTGATCGCCTGCGAGATCCATCCGCTGAACAACCTGCGCGTGCTGAAGTACCTGGTACGCGACCTGAAGGTGGACGAGGAGGCCAAGAACACCTGGTACCGCCACTGGGTGCGCAGCGGCCTGGAGCTGTTCGAGAAGGAGCTGCAGCGACTGCCCGCGGGCACCTACTGCCACGGCGACACGCCCACCCTGGCCGACTGCTGCCTGGTGCCGCAGATCTTCAACGGCAAGCGCTTCGACGTGGACTTCAGCGGCCTGCCGCGCACCATGGCCGCCTTCGACGCCTGCATGAAGCTGCCGGCCTTCCAGAAGGCGCAGCCTTCCAGCTGCCCCGACAACGAGGGCTGAGGCCATGACCCCGCAGTGGGAGCTGCCGCCGGGCGTGCACGCTTTCTGCAGCGAGCGCGCCGGCGGCGTCTCCGCCGCTCCCTACGACACGCTCAACCTCGGCGACCACGTGGGGGACGACCCCCTGGCCGTGGCCGAGAACCGGCGCCGGCTGGCCGCGCAGCTGCACGCCCGCCCCGTGTTCCTGAAGCAGGTGCATGGCCGCGGCGTGGTGCGGCTGGAATCGGGCACGCCCGACGGCACCGAGGCGGACGCCTGCTGGACCAGCGAGCGCGGCATCGCCTGCACCATGATGGTCGCCGACTGCCTGCCCGTGCTGCTGTGCGCGGACGACGGCGCCCTGCTGGGCGCGGCCCACTGCGGCTGGCGCGGGCTGGCCGGCGGCGTGGTCGAGGCGCTGTGGGCCGCGATGGCCGGCGCCGGCGCCGGCACCGCGCGGGCCTGGCTGGGACCCTGCATCGGCCCCGAGGCCTTCGAGGTGGGCCCGGAGGTGCGCGAGGCCTTCGTGCGCGGGGACGCAGGCGCGCTCGCGTGCTTCCGCCCGCACGGCGAGGGCAAGTTCCTGGCCGACCTGCCGGCGCTCGCCCGGCGCCGCCTGGCTGCGCTGGGCATCAGCGGCGTGGCGGGCAACGACGGCACGCGCCCCTGGTGCACCGTCGCCAATCCCTCAAGGTTCTTCTCGCACCGGCGCGACCGCGTCAGCGGGCGCTTCGCCGCCGGCCTCTGGCGCGCCTGAGGCGGCCTCCTCGCGCCGGCGCCGCGCCGCCCGGCGGGCGCCGTGCCCCATGAGGTACATCAAGAGCGCCACGGGAGCGGCTCCGTAGAGTACGAAGGTGAAGACCGCACCCACGATGGTGCCATCGGGCTGGTTCGCCTGCGCCACCGCCATCATGAGCGTGACGTACAGCCACCCGATCGCGACGATCAGGGATGGCATGGAAAAATGTTGCACTGCAACATGGTTGATGGGATACTGCGGGAAATCCCGAATAAGAGCTGAGGAGACAAGCAATGGATTCTGGCGTGGATTGGGCGGAGCAGGCCCGCAAGTTCCAGCAGGACATGGGCAAGCAGTGGTCGCAGGCCCTGCAGAACTTCCAGCAGGGCACGGCGACCCTGCCCAGCGTGCGCTTCCAGCCGGACCGGCTCATGGAACTGCAACAGGCCTACCTGCGCGAGGCCGCGCAGCTGTGGAACCAGGGCCTGGGCGAAAGCCCGGTCGGTGGCGACAAGCGCTTCGCCAGCGATGCCTGGGCGCGCAACCCGGTGGCCGCTTTCTCCGCCGCGGTCTACCTGCTGAACGCCCGCACGCTGCTGGGCCTGGCCGACGCGGCCGACACCGACGCCAAGAGCAAGGCCCGCCTGCGCTTCGCCGTGGAGCAGTGGATGGCGGCCTCCGCCCCCAGCAACTTCATGGCGCTGAACGCCGAGGCGCAGCAGAAGGCGCTGGAAACCCAGGGCGAGAGCATCGCCCGCGGCGTGCAGAACCTGCTGGCCGACCTGCAGGCGGGCCGCGTCTCGATGACCGACGAAAGCGCCTTCGAGGTGGGCCGCAACGTGGCCACGAGCGAGGGCGCGGTGGTGTTCGAGAACGAGCTGTTCCAGCTGATCGAATACAAGCCGCTGACGAAGCAGGTGTACGAGCGCCCCTTCCTGGTGGTGCCGCCCTGCATCAACAAGTTCTACATCCTCGACCTGCAGCCGGACAACTCGCTGATCCGCTTCCTGGTGGAGCAGGGCCACCGCACCTTCGTGGTCAGCTGGCGCAACCCCGACGCGTCGCTGGAGGACAAGACCTGGGACGACTACATCGAGGACGCGGCGATCAAGGCGATCGACGTGGTGCAGGACATCACCGGCGCCAGGCAGATCAACGCGCTGGGCTTCTGCGTGGGCGGCACCATCCTCGGCACCGCGCTCGCCGTGCTGGCCGCGCGCAAGAAGAAGCCCGTCGCTTGCGTCACCTTCCTCACCACCTTCCTGGACTTCAGCGACACCGGCATCCTCGACGTGTTCGTCGACGAGGCGTCCGTGAAATTCCGCGAGATGCAGCTGGGTGCCAAGGGCCTGCTCAAGGGCCAGGACCTCGCCTCCACCTTCAGCTTCCTGCGCCCCAACGACCTGGTGTGGAACTACGTGGTGGGCAATTACCTCAAGGGCGAGACGCCGCCGCCGTTCGACCTGCTTTACTGGAACAGCGACTCCACCAACCTGCCGGGCCCCATGTACGCCTGGTACCTGCGCAACACCTACCTGGAGAACAACCTGGTCAAGCCGGGCAAACTCACGGTCTGCGGCGAGAAGCTGGACCTGGGCCAGGTGGACATTCCGGCCTACATCTACGGCTCGCGCGAGGACCACATCGTGCCGATCCAGGGTGCCTATGCCTCGGTGAAGCACCTGCCCGGCAGGAAGCGTTTCGTGATGGGTGCCTCCGGCCACATCGCCGGCGTGATCAACCCGCCCGCCAAGAACAAGCGTTCCTACTGGACCAACGACAAGCTGCCGGCCGGCTTCGACGCCTGGCTGGCGGGCGCCAGGGAGATTCCCGGCAGCTGGTGGCCCGACTGGTCCGCCTGGCTCAAGCCGCAGGCCGGCAAGCTCATCCCCGCGCCCAAGGCCTACGGAAAGGCGGGCAGGTACAAGGCGATCGAGCCCGCGCCCGGCCGCTACGTCAAGGCGAAGGCCTGAGCGCCCCCACCCCTCAAGGAGCCCCCCATGGAAGACATCGTCATCGTTTCGGCCGCCCGCACCCCGGTCGGCAAGTTCGGCGGCTCGCTCGCCAAGATCCCCGCCACCGAGCTCGGCGCCATCGCCATCCAGGCGGCGCTCGAGCGCGCGAAGCTCGATCCCGCCCAGGTGGGCGAGGTCATCATGGGCCAGGTGCTGGCGGCCGGCGCCGGCCAGAACCCGGCGCGCCAGGCGCTGCTGAAGGCGGGCCTGCCCAAGGAAGTGCCGGGCCTGACGATCAACGCCGTGTGCGGCTCCGGCCTGAAGGCGGTGATGCTCGCCGCCCAGGCCGTCGCCTGGGGCGACAGCGAGATCGTGGTGGCCGGCGGCCAGGAGAACATGAGCGCCGCGCCGCACGTCCTGATGGGATCGCGCGACGGCCAGCGCATGGGCGACTGGAAGATGATCGACTCGATGATCGTCGACGGCCTGTGGGACGTCTACAACCAGTACCACATGGGCATCACGGCGGAGAACGTCGCGAAGCAGTACGGCATCCAGCGCGAGGCGCAGGACGCCCTGGCCCTGGCCAGCCAGCACAAGGCCGCGGCCGCCCAGGAAGCCGGCAAGTTCAAGGACGAGATCGTCCCGGTGGCGATCCCGCAGCGCAAGGGCGACCCGGTCCTGTTCGACGCCGACGAGTTCATCAACAAGAAGACCAGCGCCGAGGCCCTGGCCGGCCTGCGCCCCGCCTTCGACAAGGCGGGCAGCGTGACCGCGGGCAATGCCTCCGGCATCAACGACGGCGCCGCCGCGGTGGTGGTGATGAGCGCGAAGAAGGCGGCGCAGCTGGGGCTCAAGCCGCTGGCGCGCATCGCCGCCTTCGCCACCTCGGGGCTGGATCCGGCCACCATGGGCATGGGCCCGGTGCCCGCCTCGCGCAAGGCGCTGCAGCGCGCCGGCTGGAATGCGCAGGACGTGAACCTGTTCGAGCTGAACGAAGCCTTCGCCGCGCAGGCCTGCGCGGTCAACAAGGAACTGGGCCTCGATCCCGCGAAGGTCAACGTCAACGGCGGCGCCATCGCGATCGGGCACCCGATCGGTGCGTCCGGCGCCCGCATCCTGGTGACGCTGCTGCACGAGATGCAGCGCCGGGAAGCGCGCAAGGGCCTCGCGGCGCTGTGCATCGGCGGCGGCATGGGGGTTTCCCTCGCCGTGGAGCGGGCCTGAGCGCGCAGAATGATTTTCCAGCGACCTGAATCGAACTGACAAGGAGAGGCAACATGGTCCAGAAAGTGGCATACGTGACCGGAGGCATGGGCGGCATCGGCACCGCGATCTGCCAGCGCCTGCACAAGGAAGGCTTCAAGGTGATCGCCGGCTGCGGTCCCTCGCGCGACTTCAAGAAGTGGCTCGACGAGCAGAAGGCGCTGGGCTACACCTTCCACGCCTCGGTGGGCAACGTCGCCGAGTGGGATTCCACGGTCGCCGCGTTCGGCAAGGCGAAGGCCGAGCACGGCCCAATCGACGTGCTGGTGAACAACGCCGGCATCACCCGCGACCGCATGTTCCTCAAGATGACCCGCGAGGACTGGGACGCGGTGATCGAGACCAACCTCAACTCCATGTTCAACGTGACCAAGCAGGTCGTGGGCGACATGGTGGAAAAGGGCTGGGGCCGCATCATCAACATCTCGTCGGTCAACGGCGAGAAGGGCCAGGCGGGCCAGACCAACTACTCCGCCGCCAAGGCCGGCATGCACGGCTTCTCGATGGCGCTGGCGCAGGAACTGGCGAACAAGGGCGTGACGGTCAACACCGTGAGCCCGGGCTACATCGGCACCGACATGGTCAAGGCGATCCGCCAGGACGTGCTGGACAAGATCGTCGGCACCATCCCGGTCAAGCGCCTGGGCGAGCCGAGCGAGATCGCGTCGATCATCGCCTGGCTGGCGGGGGAGGAAAGCGGCTACACGACCGGCGCCGACTTCTCGGTCAACGGCGGGCTGCACATGGGTTGAGGCCGGATCGCTTCGCCATCGAGGCCGGCCATCCGCCGGCCTTTTTCATGTGCGCCCAGCATGGGCGCGATCTTCGGGGTGCAAGTCCCCGGCCGAGCTGGCCACAGCGAGGCAAGTGAAACGCAACTGCGTGAGGGCGACCGAGCGTGGAGAGGAAGCGTGGAGCGTAAACCGTGAGCCGAGG
>JAGWTH010000063.1 GCA_028868995.1 Burkholderiales bacterium
CTTGGCCAAGCTCACAACTGGCTTGTTCCTGCGGGTGCAGGAGGAAGAAGACCGCTCGCGACGACGGCGCGAGCGGGAAGCCTCATTCCATGCGGCTCAGCCGGGCCTGTTCACTTGACGAAATTATTCCGGACACCAGTGCGCGCAGGCGGGAATCCAAAGCGTTGAAGCTGCGCGCTGCGCGCGCAGGCAAGCCTGCGCCGGGAAGACTCCGGCGCGTCAGCTCAGAACGACTGCCACTCCGACGATTCCCCCGGTGCCGGCTTCGGGCGCGGCAACTGCCGCTCCCGGCCCGCGGCCGCGGACTTCACCTGGATCGGCGCGAAAGTGGGCTGCGGCGCCGGCGCCGCGCTCGCGAACACCGGCCGCGCCTCGTGCTCGCCTTCCAGCTTGAACGCGCCCACCGCTTCCACCAGCCGGCTCGCCTGCTCGCGCATGGACTGGGCGGAGGCCGAGGCCTCCTCCACCAGCGCCGCGTTCTGCTGGGTGACGTGCTCCATCTGCACGATCGCCTGGTTCACCTGCTCGATGCCCGCGGTCTGCTCGCGGCTGGCGGCGGCGATCTCGCCCATCAGCCCGGTCACGCGCTGGATGCCCGCGACCACCTCCTGCATGGTCGCGCCGGCGCGATCCACCAGGGCGCTGCCCTGCTCCACCTTGCCCACGGAGTCGGAGATCAGGCCCTTGATCTCCTTGGCCGCCGCGGCGCTGCGCTGCGCCAGCGTGCGCACCTCCGCCGCCACCACCGCGAAGCCGCGGCCCTGCTCGCCCGCGCGGGCCGCCTCGACGGCCGCATTGAGCGCCAGGATGTTGGTCTGGAAGGCGATGCCGTCGATCACGCCGATGATGTCCACGATCTTGCGAGAGGCATCGTGGATGGCGTCCATGGTCTGCACCACCTCGCCCACCACCGCGCCGCCGCGGCCGGCGACCTCGGAGGCCGACTGCGCCAGCTTGTTGGCCTGCGCGGCGTTCTCGGCGTTCTGCTTGACGGTGCTGGTGAGTTCCTCCATGGAGGCGGCGGTCTCCTCCAGCGAGCTGGCCTGCTCCTCGGTGCGCTGCGACAGGTCGGCGTTGCCCAGCGAGATCTCGTCGGTGGCGCCCCGCATCGCGGCCGAGGCCGATCGCACCTGGGCGATCATGGCCACCAGCGCGGCGTCCGCGTGGCGCAGCTCGGTGACCAGGTCGCCGATCTCGTCGCGCGAGGGCGCCTCGGGCATGCGCCCCAGCTCGCCGCGGGCCAGCGCGCGCGCCGCCTGGGTGGCCCGGGCGATGCCGGCGTCCAGCGCGAAGTACATGCCCACGAAGAAGTAGAAGGACAGCAGCACGGCGGCGACGATCAGGGCGATCAGCGCGTTGCGCATCATCGTCGCCGTATCGGCGCGCTGCACCAGCATCTGGTCCATCAGCGAGCGGTTGTTCTCCACCAGCTGCCAGGCGGCGTCCATCGCCGGGCGCGTGGCGTCCGCCACCTGCTGCTGCGTGACGGCGACCTCCGGAGCCTCGATGAAGTTCTTGCGGATGAACGCGAGCATCGGCTTGGCGGTGGCCTTGAGCTTCTCGAAATCGGGCTCCAGGCGGGCCTTCACCGCGGGATTGGCGTCCATGGACTGCTTGAGCATGCTCTCCACGCCGCTGAAGGTGTCGCTCAGGCGCGCATCCGTCACCTCGTAGAACACCTTGTCCTGGGGCGTGATGACGCCGCGCGGCACGTTGAGGGTGGCGTAGGCGGCGATGCGCACGATGATGCCGGCGGTGCTGGGCGTGTTGTTGGCCAGCGGGAAGCCCAGGTAGAACAGGTCCAGGTCGGGGTCCAGCGCCATGCGCGACTTGTTGCCCAGCACGCGCATGTAGCCGTACAGCCGGTTCCACTCGGGGCCATGCGCGGCGAAGGCCTTGGCCGGGAAGTCGGCGTCGAGCGGCAGCGCCGCGATGTTCTTCTGCAGCGCCTCCCAGCCCTGGCGCAGGTCGCGCGTCTCGGCGCTCATGTCGAAGTCGGGCCGGTCCGCGGCAACCTGCTCCTCCACCCGCGCCAGCACCTTGTCGATCACGGCCGCCTGCTGCCCCAGGCGCTCGCGCACCTCGGCCGGCGGGGTGGTGATCACGATGCGGCGGTTCTCGATCAGGACCTTGTTCCACTCGACCAGGGTGGCCATCAGGGCGACGGCCTCGCGCTCGGAGGAGATCATGCGCACCCGCTCGTTCAGGCGCGCGACCTGGGTGCTGCCCAGCCAGACCAGGACGATGGCGGTGATGCCGCCCGCGAGGGCGAACTTGGAACGGAAACGCAGGCGCGCCATGAGCGCGACCACCGGTGCAAACAGCTGCTTCACAGAAACGGGCTCCTAGAGGAGCGGCGGTTGTAACACCCGGCTTACAGCCCGCCCCCCCCACCCCCGACGGGCGGCGCCTGCACGGCGATGCGCGCGTCGTGCAGGCGCCCGAACTCGGAAGAATTCACGCCCAGCAGTTCCTGCAGGACCTGCTCCGTGTGCTCGCCCAGGCGCGGCGCCGGCGCGGCCGGCAGGCGCTCGTGCGCCGAGAAATCCAGCGGCAGGCCGGCCGCCAGCATCTCGCCCACGCCCGGCTGCCGGATGCTGGAGAACATCGGGTTGGCCGGCGAGCACTCGGGGTCCCCGGCCACCAGCTGGGCGACGTCCTGGTAGCGGCCGAAGCAGACGCCCTGCCGCTCGAAGGCGGCCGCGAGGTCCTCGTACCGGCGTGCGGCAATGCGCGGGCCGACGATCGCCGCCAGCTCGCGCCGGGCGAGGAAGCGGTTGCCTTCCAGGTCCAGGTCCAGGCCCAGGCGGGCGCCGAGCGCGGCGACCTCCGCCTCGATCGCCAGCGCCTCGCACAGCGAGCGCCATTGCTTCAGCGTCAGCCCCACCACCATCACGCGCACGCCGTCGGCGCTGACGAAGTCGCGCCCGAAGGCGCCGAACAGCTCGTTGCCGTGGCGCTGGCGCGGCTGGCCGCGGCGGGCTTCCTCGAGGAAGCCCAGGTGGTTCATCACCGCCAGGCCCACGTCCTGCAGCGCCAGCTTCACGTGCTGGCCCTCGCCCGTGAGGCGCCGGTGCCGCTCCGCCGCCAGCAGGCCCACCGCGACCATCTGGCCCGTGACCAGGTCCCAGGCGGGCAGCACGTGATTGACGGCGCCCTCGGCGCCGGGCTCCCCGGTGAAGAGCGGCACGCCCACCCGCGCGTTGACCGTGTAGTCGACGGCCGAGCCGCCGTGCCGGTCGCCCATCAGGGTGAGCTGGATCAGGTCGGCGCGGCGGGCGCGCAGCTTCTCGTGGTCCAGCCAGCCGCGCGGCGGGAAGTTGGTGAGGAACAGGCCCGCGTCCTCGCCCGGCGCGCACACCAGCGCCATCGCGAGCTCGCGGCCTTCGGGCCGCGACAGGTCCAGCGCCACCGAGCGCTTGGACTTGTTGAGGCCGCACCAGAACAGGCTGGTGCCCTCCTCGGTGACGGGCCAGCGCCGCCAGTCCAGGCCGCCGCCCAGCGTGTCGATGCGGATCACCTCCGCGCCCATCTGCGCCAGCGTCATGCCGCCCAGCGGCGCGGCCACGAAGGCGGCGGCCTCCACCACGCGCAGGCCGGCGAGGATGCCGCCCTTCGTTCCGTCCTTCATGCCGCGCTCCCCGCCAGGCCCAGGGCGCGCTCCATCAGGCTGCGCGCCACCACCTTGAGCGCCAGCGTTTCCTCGGCGCCCTCGAAAATCGACAGCACGCGTGCATCGACGAAATAGCGACTCACCGCCGACTCCTCCGCGTAGCCCATGCCGCCGTGCAGCTGCAGCGCCTCGCGCGTGACCATCTCGGCCGAGCGGCAGGCCAGCAGCTTCACCAGGCTCGCTTCCATGCGACCCTCGCCCCGGTCCACCAGCGCCGCCACCGCGGCGGCGAGCTGCCGGCAGGCGGCCAGCCGCGCGCCCATGCGCGCCAGCTTGGCCCGCGTGAGCGGGAAGTCCGCGAGCGCCTGGCCGAACACCTTGCGGTCCCCGCCGTAGCGGATGGCCGCCTTGAGCGCCGCGCGCATCACGCCGCAGGCGCGCGCGGCCGTCTGCATGCGCCCGCCCACCATGCCGGCCATCGTGAAATAGAAGCCCCGGCCGAGACCCGCCTCGCCGCCCAGCACGTGCGAATCGGGCACGAAGAAGTCCTCGAAGGCGAGGTCGAAGGAATGCATGCCGCGGTAGCCGATGGTGGGGATGGCCCGGCCCGTGAGGCGGCCGCCCTGCTCGGGCGCGCAGACGAACTCGTGCCCCTCGAAAGAGGGCTTCTCCACCAGCAGCACCGACAGGCCCTTGTGGCCCAGCGAGCGGTCGGGGTCGGTGCGGGCCACCACCATCAGCACGCCCGCCTTGCCGGCGAAGGTGCACCAGGTCTTGGCGCCGTCCAGGCGCCAGCCGCCGGGCACGCGCGTGGCGCGCAGCGTGAGCGAGGCGACGTCCGAACCGTGGTCCGGTTCCGTGATGGCGATCGCGCACAGGGGATCGCCCTGGGCCAGCCGCGGCAGCCAGTGGGCCTGCTGCTCGCGCGTGCCGCCCGCCAGCAGCGCGCGCGTGAGGATCTCGGGCCGGGTGATCAGGCTGCCAGCCGCGGCCAGCGAGCCTTCGGACAGGGCCTCGGTGACCAGCACCATCAGCAGCGCATCCTCGCGGTCGTCGGGCGCGCTGCCGCCGAAGCGCTCGGGCACCGACAGCCCGAACACGCCCATCTCGCGCAGCGGCTGCAGCAGCGACTCGGGCACGGTGAGGTCCTCGCGGTGGATGCGTTCGGCCTGGGGCGCCACCACCTCCTCGGAGAAGCGGCGGAAGCTCTGTTGCGCGAGGGCATGCGGCTCGTCGAGAGCGAAGGCGCCGACCTCTCCGCCAGCGGCGGCAACCGCGAGGCCCGCGGCCTCGAGGGCGGGCGAGCCGCAGGCGGCGCGGCGGAATGTGGCCCCGTGCGGGTCGTCACGCAGGGCGCGCAGCGGTGCCTCGGGCAGGCCGAGGTCCAGCGCGATGGCCTCGAGGCGGGAGGTGACCGAGGCGGCGGCGTCGGCGGCGAACAGCAGCGCGAGGCGCCGATCCAGGTCGCCAGCGTCGGGACCCAGGAGGCCGACGGCCGTCTCGGCGGCCAGCAGTTCGGCCGCGGCCCAGGCCAGCTCGAAGGACGGGACCTGGTGCGCATCGAGCCGGCGCGCGTCCAGCCGGCCCTCGATCGCGCAGCGCTGCGCCAGGGCGAGCGCCGCCGCATCGAAGGCGCCGCGCAGGCCGGCCAGGAGCCGGCGCGCGGTAACGGGCGACGGCGGGGGGATGTCGGGCATGGAAAAACCTCCTCGCGCGCATTCTGCGGCATCCCCCTTTCCCCCTGGTGCACGCCGGGGGCCTTGCATCCCCGGCCCGGAATCCAGATGATCCGGCGGTCACGCTTCAACCAAGGAAGAAACCGCATGCCCCAAGACCATTCCTCCGGCGTCCCCGGGAACGACGTCCGCTGGACCGGAGGCCGGGAGCACTGGACCACGCGCCTGGACGGCGAGATCGACCTGTTCCTGTGGCACAAGCCCGCCGCGCCCGACGTGCCCTTCCGGGGGACGATCCTGTTCGTGCACGGCTCCTCGATGGCCTCGCAGCCGACCTTCGACCTGGCCGTGCCCGGCCGGGCCGACTCGTCGGCCATGGACTGGTTCCGCGCGCGCGGCTTCGACACCTGGACGATGGACAACGAGGGCTACGGCCGCTCCAGCAAGCACCGCGCCATCAACTTCGACATCGCCAACGGCGCCGACGACCTGGCCGCGGGCAGCGAGTACATCCTGCAGCGCGCGCGCACGCAGCAGCTGATGGTCTACGGCATCTCCTCGGGCGCGCTCAAGGGCGCGCTGTTCGCCCAGCGGCATCCCGAACGGGTGGCGCGGCTGGCGCTGGACGCCTTCGTCTGGACCGGCGAGGGCAGCCCCACGCTGGCCAAGCGGCGCGAGAAGATGGCCGAGTGGACCGCGAGCAACCGCCGCAGGATCGATCGCGACTTCGTCTACAGCATCTTCAACCGCGACCATCCCGGCACCGCCGAGGACCGCGTCATCGACGCCTTCGCCCAGGCCATCCTGACGCTGGACGACTCCATGCCCACCGGCACCTACGTCGACATGTGCTCGAAGCTGCCGCTGGTGGACCCCGCGAAGCTGGACGTGCCGACCATCCTCATGCGCGGGGAATACGACGGCATCGCCAGCTTCGACGACCTGATCGAGTTCTACAAGCGGCTGCCGCACCAGGACAAGCAGTTCGCCGTCATGAAGGGCATCTCGCACGCGAGCTTCCAGCAGAAGAACTACTACAACGTCTACCACATCCTGCACGCGTTCTTCACCGAGCCGGCGCAGGTGTACGGCTGAACGCGGCGCCGGGACGCCGGACGCCGCGCCGGCTCAATCCACCCGGATGCCGGCGTCCTTCACCACCTTGCCCCAGCGCGCCAGCTCCTCGACCAGGTAGGACTGCATCTCCTCGGGCGTGGACGGCGCGGGCTCGACGCCCGCGTTGAACAGCACCTTCTGCGTCTCCGGGTCGGCCATCACCTTGGCGACCTCCCCGTTGAGGCGCTGGACGATGTCGCGCGGCGTGCCGGCGGGTGCCAGCAGCGCCAGCCAGACGGAGGCCGAATAGCCCGGGACGCCGGCCTCCTGCAGGGTGGGCACGTCGGGCAGCTGCGGCACGCGCTTCGCCGTCATGACCGCCAGCGCCCGCAGCCGGCCCTGCGGAACCTGCGCCAGCGCGTTGGTGACGCCGGCGAAGCTGCTCTCCACCACGCCGGCGACCAGGTCCTGGGCGGCGGCGGAGCTGCCCCGGTAGGGCACGTGCTTCAGCGGCGCGCCGGTCAGGGTGACGAACAGTCCGCCCATGAGGTGCTGCGCGCTGCCGTTGCCCGAGGAGGCGTAGTGGATCTCGCCGGGATGGGCCTTGGCGAGGGCGATGAACTCCTGCACGTTGTGCGCCGGCACCTTCGGGTTCACCAGCAGCACGTAGGCCGAGTCCACCAGCTTGCCCACGGGGGTGAAGCTCCTGACCGGGTCGTAGGGCAGGTTCTTGTAGATCCAGGGACTGATCACGTGCGTGCTGGACACCATCAGCAGCGTGTAGCCGTCGGGCGCCGACTTGGCGACCTAGTCGGTGCCGATGGTGGAGCCGGCACCGGGGCGGTTCTCGATCACGAACGGCTGCCCCAGGGCCTCGCCCAGCTTCCTGCCCAGGATGCGCGCCACCACGTCGGTGAAGCCACCGGGGGCGAAGGGCACGACCAGCTTGATGGGATGGGAGGGATAGGCCGCGTCCTGCGCCGCGGCCGGCACGGACAGCACGGCCCAGGCCAGCGAGACGGACAGGAAGAGACCGGGGACCTTGCGCAGCATGCCTGACTCCCATCGCCCTGGTAGGACGCGCGGATTGTGCGGGCCGGCCGCGGCGCCCGCATCAGGGTTGCCCCTGCAAACCAAAGCGGGGCCCGCGCCTGCGGATAATGGCCGGGACCTTCCCCAGGAAAGAGCCATCCATGTCTCCAGCCCTCGTCCTCATCGACCTGCAGAACGACTACTTCCCCGGCGGCCGCATGGAGCTGGCCGGCGCCGACGCCGCGGTGGCCCAGGCCGCCGCCCTGCTCGCCGCCTTCCGCCGGCGCCAGCTGCCGGTGATCCACATCCAGCACCTCTCCACCCGCGCCGGCGCGACCTTCTTCCTGCCCGGCACCGACGGGGCCGAGATCCATGCCGGCGTGCGGCCGGCCGCGGGCGAACGCGTGATCGTCAAGCACTTCCCCAATGCCTTCCGCGAGACGGACCTGCAGGCGGCCCTGAAGGAGCTGGGCGTGACGCAGATCGTCTTCGCCGGGATGATGACCCACATGTGCGTCGACACCTCGGTGCGCGCGGCCGCGGACCTGGGCTTCCAGTGCCGGCTGGCGCACGACGCCTGCGCGACGCGCAACCTGCAGTTCGGGGACAGGCAGGTCGCGGCCGCGGACGTGCAGGCCGCCTACCTCGCGGCGCTCAACGGGTCGTTCGCGAGCGTGCTGCCGGCGGCGGAACTGATCGCGCAGGCCTGACGCGCCTCGCGGCGCGTCCCCTCCCGGCCGGCCGGGCATGGCAGCACGGCCATGCCCGGGCGCATGCGCCCTGAGGAAAATGACGTAATTGGCGAAACGCGAGTCGGGCAGAACAATCGCCGCCGCGTTCCCCGGTCGATGCAGTGATGGACCCCGGTGCCGTCTTCCGCCTTTCCCCTGAAGGAGGATCGCCATGTCGCTGTACGCCTCTCTCGACCACAGCCTGGTCGACATCGGCTCGCCCGCCAAGCTCGACTTCGCGGGCCCCGTCTCCTTGATGGCCTGGGTGCGGCCCGGCGCCACCGACGGCAGCAGCTGGCGCTGCGAGCAGGAGCAGGCCTTCCCGCCGCGCTTCGGCGCGAGCGCGGTCGTGCTCGGCGGGCGCATGTATGTCCTGGGCGGCGTGGAGGCCGGCGCCTCGACGCCGGCGGACATGCACGGCTCGGACGACGGCGGCACGTGGACTCCCGTCGCGCCCACCAGCCCCTGGGCCGGGCGCGAACAGCAGGGCGGCAGCGTCGTCGGCGGGCGCATCGTCATCTGCGGCGGCGTGACGCGGCCGGCCAATCCGCCGAGGGACCTCGACGACGTCTGGACGTTCACTCCCTTGTAGGGGGTGACCCGGACGCTCGAGCCCCCCCGCTGCCGCGCCCCTGCCGCATCCCGCTGCGCGCCGCCGGCGGCGACCCCGCCGTGGTACAAAGCCACGCCTTGCATCCCACCTACCCTTCGTGAAAGAACGCGCTGCCATCCGCGCGGTGGCCTTCTTCGAAGCCTTCAAGGGCTTGCTCGTCGTCGCCGCCGGCTCCGGCCTGCTGCTGCTGATCCACGAGAACCTGCACGAGATGGCCGCCCGCCTGATCGCGCACGCGCACCTGAACCCCGCCTCGCACTACCCGCGCATCTTCCTCGACGCGGTGGAGCGGCTGGAGGACACGCGGCTGCGCTGGCTGGCCCTGGGCGCCGCCACCTATGCCACCCTGCGCTTCGTCGAGGCCTGGGGCCTGTTCCACGAGCGCGCCTGGGCCGAGGTGCTGGCCGCCGGCAGCGGCGGCATCTACCTGCCCCTGGAGGTCTACGCGGCGGCCCGGCATCCGACCTGGCTGCATGCCGCGCTCCTGGCCGTCAACGTCGCGGTCGTGTGGACCATGGTGCGGGCTCTGCTGCACCGGCGCCGGGGCGCGCCGCCGCCGCGACTATAGTCACGCCCCGTGACCCCTTCCGCGCCGTGCCCGTGCAGTTGCCCCGCAAACCCCTCCTGATCGGCTGGGCGCTGCTGGTCGCGGCTGCCTATTACCAGATGTGGTTCACGCCCTGGGGCGAGTTCTCGCCGACGGCGACCACCGGGCAGACGCTGCTGGTGGAGGCCACCATGGTGGTGGCGAGCCTGGCCTGCTGGGAGGTGATGCGCAGCGAGCGCGTCACGGCGCTGCGCGCGGTCGCGGGGGCGGTCGGCTTCCCGCTGGCGCTGGTGCTGCTTTACACCCTCTGGTACGGCCTGCGGCGCCATTTCGGCGGCTGAGCGGCCGGGCGTTCCCTGCGCGCAACGCCGGGGGCGGGCTGAAGCGCCATCGTTGCAATTTCCCGGGCCCTGCCCTGGAGGATGCGGCCGGTGCGCCCCACAATTCCTGCATGCGCCATCGCCGCCTGACGCTCGCCCTCGTGGCCGCCTGCCTGGCCCCGTCCGCCGGGGCCCAGTCCGCCTCCTTCGCCACCCAGGAGCGGGACCTCGCCGCCATCGACATCGCCAGCACCAACCTCGTCGTGTCTCGCCTGGGCACCCTGTGCCTGGCGCTGGTCGGCCGGCCCGAGACGCCGCAGGCCTTCGTGGCCGACTGGCAGCAGCGCAACGTGCGCTACGTCTCGGCCTCGGCCAAGTACCTGGACCAGCGCGTGGCGCAGGCCGCCACCGAGGGCCGGCGCGAGCAGGCGCTGGGCGAGATCCGCGCGGTGGTGGAGAACAATGCCGAGGCCGCCCTGCGCCAGCTGCTGAGGGACCGCAAGGAGGACGGCTGCATGAACGCCATCACGCTGTCGGACACCGGCGCCCTGGACATCTCCCCCAAGCTGCCCCAGTACGACCAGCTCGAGGCCCTGGCGCGGTGGGCCGCGCAATGAGCGCGTTGCCGCCGCTGCCCGCCACCCCCCTCGGCCGCTACCGCCACTACAAGGGCGGCGAATACGAGGTCGTCGCCGTGGCGCGCCACAGCGAAACGCACGAGCCGCTGGTGGTCTACCGGCCCCTGGCCGGCGACTCCGGCTGGTGGGTGCGTCCGCACGCCATGTTCTTCGAAGAGGTGGTGGAGGGCGGCGTCCGCCGGCCCCGCTTCGCCCGCGTTCCCGCCTGAGGCCCCGCCATGTGGCGCATGCTCCCGCTCCAGTGGCTGGTCCTGTATTTCCTGTTCGGGCTGGCCATCGTGTTCCTGGCCATGTGGTGGCTGCAGGGCAAGCCGCACTACCTGAAGAAGGGCGGCAAGGGCCTGTTCAAGCTCTTCGGCACCCTGTGGACCACGGCGACCGTGTTCACCATCGTGACCGTGCTCGCCGGCAAGTTCCTCTGGTCGCCGCTGGCCGCCACCCGCTGGTTCTCCGACCGGGTGTTCGCCGACGTCTCGGGCGACTGGGAGGGGGTGCTGCAGGCCGCGCCCTCGGGCCAGCCGGCCGGTGCCCGCGTGACCGACCGGGTGGAGGTGCATATCGAGCAGGACTTCTTCCAGCTGGAGATCACCTTCACCTCCAACGCCCGGCGCACCGATTCGCGCACCATCGCCGTCTGGCCCGAGCGCGACGCCGCCACCCGCAAGCAGCGGCTGTGGTACGTGTACGAGGCGCGCACGCCCGGGCCGCTGCCGGGCGACCCGGCCGTGTACCAGGGCGCCGGCTTCGTCGACGTCCGCAAGGTGCGCAAGACCGTGCTGCTGGAAGGCCTTTACTGGACCAACCGCCAGTGGCAGCGCAATGCTCACACCGCCGGCACCATCCGCCTGCATGCCGCCGGGTCGGTGCCGCCGGCGGCGCCGGCCGGCGGCGTGCCCCTGTGAACGAGCGAGGTGAACCATGGCCTTACCGCATGCCCGTCCCCTGGACGTGATCGACGTGGCGCCGCAGGGCGAGCGCCTGCACGGCCAGCCGAGCACCAGCCTGATCAAGACGGACCGCCTCCAGCTGCTGCACCTGGTGCTGGCGGCCCACCAGGACCTGCCGCGTCACCACGTGGACGACGAGTGCACCATCCACTGCCTGGAAGGCGAGGTGGATGTGAAGATGGGGGCGGGCGTGCGCCAGCTGCGCCCGGGCCAGGTGATCGTGGTGCCGGCGAAGGAGCCGCATTCGGTGAAGGCGCGCTCGGAGTCGGCGCTGCTGGTGACGCTGCTGCTGCACGGCGGCGACGCCGGCAACCAGGGCGGCGGCGGCCGGCGCTACGTGCCGGGCAAGGAAACCCCCATCCGGCCCTGAGGCGCGCGCCGCTAGGATCGTGGCAGGAGACCCCCCATGAGAACCTGCCGCCTCGTCCTGCTCGCAGCCGCCGCGCTGCTGCTGCCGTCCCTCGCCCCCGCGCAATCGGCCTGGCCGACGCGGCCCATCCGCATCCTGGTGGGCTCGCCGCCGGGCGGGCCGTCGGACATCGTGACGCGCGTGTTCGGCCACGAGCTGAGCCAGCGCGAGAAGCAGCCGGTGGTGGTGGAAAACCGCCCGGGCGCGGGCAACAGCCTCGCCGCCGGCGTGGTCGCCAAGGCCGACCCCGACGGCTACACGCTGGTGCTGAGCCCCGACACGGTGGTCACCGTCAACCCGCTGGTCTACCGCAAGCTCAATTTCGACGCGCGCACCGACCTGGCCAACGTGTCGATCCTGGCGTACTTCACCCAGATGCTGGTGTGCAACGCCGGCACCGGCGTGCGCACGGTGCCCGAGCTGATCGCCAGGGCCAAGGCGGGCCACATGACCTACGCCTCGGGCGGCCCGGGCGTGCCGGGGCACCTGGCCGCCGAGATGTTCCTGCAGACGGCGGGCATCCGGATGCAGCACATCCCCTACAAGGGCCCGGCGCCGGCCACGCTGGCGGTGGTCGCCGGCGAGGCGGACTGCGGCTTCCTGGCCACCCCCACCGTGCTGCCGCAGGTCAAGGCCGGCAAGCTCAACGCGCTGGCCGTCTCCTCCGCCGTGCCCTCGCCGCTGGCGCCGGAGGTGCCCACGCTCGCCAAGGCCCTGGGCAAGCCCGACCTGGACATCAGCTTCAAGCTGGTGCTGCAGGCGCCCAAGGCCACGCCGGCACCCGTGCTCGCCGAGCTGGAGAAGGCGGCGATGGAGATCATGAAGAATCCCGAGGTGCGCGCGAAGCTGCAGGTCCACGACCTGGTCGCGGTGGGCAGCAGCATGAAGGACGCCGAGGCGACGATGAAGGCCGAGTCCGCGCGCTGGGCGCCGGTGGTCGAGCGGCTGGGCATCAAGACGGACTGACCAGGGCGCCTGCCGTGGTCAGTCCGCACGGCCTCGATCGCTTCGTCACGGCCCAGGCCGGCGTGATCGAGGACGTGCGCGCCGAGCTGCGCGCCGGCCGCAAGGCGAGCCACTGGATGTGGTTCGTGTTCCCGCAGCTGAAGGCCCTGGGCCGCAGCGCCACGGCCCTGCACTACGGCATCGCCTCGCTGGCCGAGGCGCGGGCCTACCTCGCGCACCCGGTGCTGGGCGCCCGCCTGCGCGAATGCTGCGCGCTGATGCTGCAGGTGCCGGGCCGCGGCGCGCACGAGATCCTCGGCTCGCCCGACGACCTGAAGTTCCGCTCCTGCTGCACGCTTTTCGCACTGGCGCAGCCGCAGGAGCCGCTGTTCCGGCAATGCCTGGAGCGCTTCTACGGCGGGCAGGAGGACGAGCGCACGATGGCGCTGTGCGCGCATGAATCGGGATAGGGGCCGATCGGTGATCGGGCCCCTCCCACACCACCCGGCATGCGGGTCCGCACCGGGCGGTTCGAGAAGTTGAGGTCAGGAGAAACGAGGGACTCCCAGGCGATTGAAGTAGGCGACGG
>JAGWTH010000027.1 GCA_028868995.1 Burkholderiales bacterium
ATCCCGGCCAACTACTACAACGAGTACGTGCTGCTGGTGCGCACGATGCAGCAGCAGAAGGTGCGGCCCAAGGCGATCTTCTCCGTGCTGGGCGGCGGCGCCTCCAGCTACAAGTTCGTCAAGGAGTTCCCCGAGGCGGCGGAGGGCATCATCGACTGCAACCACTGGTTCAACCCGAAGGACAAGCGCAGCTTCGAGCTGAAGAAGCGCGTCGAGGCGAAGAACCTGTTCTACAGCTACGAGATCTTCCTGACCTACACCGCCATGAAGCTGCTGGCGGACGCGATCGAGCGCGCGAAGTCCACCGACCGCGCCGCGATCATCCAGGCCCTGGAGTCCAGCACCTTCTCCGACCACTTCATGCCCTACGGCCCGACCAAGTTCGTCAATGGCCAGAACCTCGGCGCCCAGCCGCTGATGACCCAGGTGATGGACAAGGACATCAAGGTCATCATCCCGCGCGAGTACCGCCAGGCCGACCCCGTGTTCCCACTGAAGGCCTGACGTCGCCCCTGAGAGGACCGCGTGTTCGATTTCTCCATCCTGTTCCCGGCGGTCCTCAACGGCCTCACCACCGGCGCGGTGTACGCGCTGGTGGCCCTGGGCCTGACCCTGATCTACGGCGTGCTGCACATCATCAACTTCGCGCACGGCGCGGCGCTGATGATGGCGCTGTACGGCGTCTACTTCCTCAAGCAGGCCTTCGGCATCGACCCCTACCTCGCCCTGCCGGTGATGGTGGTGGTGATGTTCATGGCCGGCTACGCGCTGCAGCGCGGCATCATCAACCGCGCGAGCCACGGCAAGGACGAGAACATCCTGCTGGTCACGCTGGGCCTGTCGATCGTGCTCGAGAACGTCGCCCTGCTCGCCTTCAAGTCCGACACGCGCACCATCGACACCTCCTACTCCCTGGCCACCGTAGCCATCGGGCCGGCCATGATCGCCGTGCCCAAGATCGTCGCCTTCTTCGGCGCGCTGGTCACGTCGGGGGTGCTGCTCTGGATCGTCAGGCGCACCGACCTCGGCCGGGCGATCCGCGCCGTGGCCAGGGAGAAGCAGGGCGCGCGGCTGGTCGGCATCGACGTGGACCACGTTTACGCCATGAGCTTCGGCATCGGCCTGGCCTGCCTGGGCGCCGCGGCCTGCTTCCTGCTGCCTGCCTACTACGTGAACCCGCAGGTGGGCGGCGGCTTCGTGCTGGTGGCCTTCACGATCGTGGTGCTGGGCGGCATGGGCAGCTTCGCCGGCGCGCTCGTCGGCGGCCTGCTGATCGGCGTCGTCGAGTCGCTGGGCGGGCTGTGGTTCGGCGAGTCGCTGGGCCAGATCGGGATCTTCCTGCTGTTCATCGCCGTGCTGCTGTTCCGGCCGCAGGGGCTGTTCGGGGCGAAGGCATGAAGAAGGACCTGCTGCTGATCGCCCTGTTCGTCGCCACCGTGGCCCTGCTGGCGGGGACGTCGAGTTCGGGCGTCGTGCTGAATTTCGCGATGATGACGCTCTATGCCTGCCTGATGGCGCAGGCCTGGAACCTGCTGGGCGGCTATGGTGGCCAGTTCTCCTTCGGCCACGCCCTGTTCTTCGGCACCGGCGCCTATGCCCAGGCGATCGCCCAGCTGCAGGGCCACCTCGATCCCTGGGCGGCGCTGCCGCTGGCGATCCTCGCCGCCGCCCTGGTCGGACTGGTGTGCGGCGCGCTGACCTTCCGCTACGGCCTCAAGGGCTCCTACTTCGCGCTGGTGACGCTGGCCTTCGCCGAGGTGTTCCGCATCCTGGCGCTGTCGGTGCCCTTCACCGGCGCCGGCGTCGGCCTGATGGTCCCGCTCAAGGAAGGCCCGGGCAACATGCAGTTCGCCGACCGGCACGGCTTCGTCTGGCTGGCCCTGGGCCTGGTGGTGCCGGGACTCGTGCTGACCGCCTGGCTGCGCCACTCCCGCTTCGGCGCCTGGCTGCAGGCGGTGCGCGACAACGAGGATGCGGCGCGGGCGATCGGCGTGGATCCCTTCCGCGTGAAGCTGGGCGCCATCGTCCTGTCGGGCGCCATCATGGGCGCGGCGGGCGCCCTGTACGTGCAGGTGTTCCAGTACATCGACCCGGGCCTGGCGTACGGCCCGACCACCTCGGTGGAAGCGCTGGTCGCGGCGATCGTCGGCGGCCTGGGCACGTTGTGGGGCCCGGTGCTGGGCGCGCTCGCGCTGAACCTGCTCGCCGAGGGCACCCGCAGCCTGTTCGGCTCCCTGCCCGGCATCAACATGGTGATCTACGGCGCGGTGCTGATCGTGATCGTGATGTTCGCGCCGCGCGGCGTGCTGGGCCTGGGCCAGTCGGTGCGCCGGCTCTGGTCGCGCGCGCAGCCGCCGTCCGCCGACGCGGCGCGGGAGGCGGCCCGTGGCTGAAGCGCTGCTGCGCTTGGAGAACGTCTCCAAATCGTTCGGCGGCCTGGCCGCCGTGCGCGAGGTGTCGCTGGAGCTGCCCGCGGGCAGCCTGAGCGCGCTGATCGGCCCCAACGGCGCTGGCAAGACGACGCTGTTCGCGCTGATGTCGGGCTTCCTCACGCCCGACACCGGGCGCATCGCCTTCGCCGGCGCGGACATCACCGGCCAGCCCCCGCACCGCAACGCCCGGCTCGGCATGACGCGCACCTTCCAGATCGTGCAGCCCTTCGCCGCCCAGACCGTGCGCGAGAACATCGCCGTCGGCGCCCACCTGCACTGCGCCGGCCGCCAGCAGGCGCTGGACGAGGCGGAGCTGGTGGCGCAGCGCGTCGGCCTCGCGCCGCAGCTGGACAAGCCCGCCGGCGACCTCACGGTGGCGGGGCGCAAGCGCCTGGAGCTGGCGCGCGCGCTGGCGACGAAACCGCGCCTGCTGCTGCTGGACGAGGTGCTGGCCGGCCTCAATCCGCAGGAAGTGGGCGAGATGGTGCCGGTGGTGCGCGAGATCGCCGCCGGCGGCGTGACCGTGCTGATGATCGAACACGTCATGCAGGCCGTGATGAACCTCGCCTCGCAGGTCTGGGTTCTGGCGCAGGGCCAGCTGATCGCCTCGGGCACGCCCGGCGAGGTCACCCGCGACCCGCGCGTGATCGAGGCCTACCTGGGCCATGGGACGGCGCAGCGCCTCGGGCGGCTGGCCGCGAAGGAGACCGCATGAACGAGGCGCTCCTCTCGGTTCGCGGCTTGCGCAGCGGCTACGGCGCGGTGGAGGTCCTGCGCGGCATCGACCTGGATGTGGGCGCCGGCGAGATCGTCGCCCTCCTGGGCAGCAACGGCGCCGGCAAGACCACCTTCAACCAGACGGCCAGCGCCCTGGTGCAGGCACGCGCCGGCAGCATCCGCTTCGACGGCCACGACATCACCCGCGCCCACTACCGCGAGGTCGTGGGCCTGGGCCTGATCCACGTGCCGGAAGGCCGCAAGATCTTCCCCAACCTCACGGTGCTGGAGAACCTCGAACTCGGCTCCTTCACCCGCGCCCGAGCCCACCGCGCCGCCAACCTGGAGCGCGTGTTCGCCATCTTCCCGCGCCTGAAGGAACGCACGGCGCAGCTCGCCGGCACCATGAGCGGCGGCGAGCAGCAGATGCTGGCCATCGGCCGCGGCCTGATGGGCGAGCCCCGCCTGCTGATCCTCGACGAGCCCTCGCTGGGCCTGTCGCCGCTGCTGGTGGAGGAACTCTTCGGCCTGATCGGCCGCCTGCACCAGGAGGGCCTCGCCATCCTGCTGGTGGAACAGAACGTGGCGCAATCGCTGGAGATCGCGCAGCGCGCCTACGTGCTGGAGAACGGGACGATCCAGTTCTCCGGCAGCAGCGCGCAACTGCTGGCGACCGACCGGCTGCGCCAGGCCTACCTGGGGGTCTGACATGGAGCGCACACCCAGCGGCCGCACGCCGATGAGCCTCGCGCAGAAGCTGCTCGCCCGAGCCGCCGGCCGGGAGGCAGTACGCGTCGGCGAGATCGTCACCTGCCGGGTCGACCTCGCCATGTTCCACGACTCCTCGGGTCCGCGCCGCCTGAAGCCGATGCTGGAGCAGCTCGGTGCGACGATCTGGAACAAGGACAAGGTGGTCCTGGTGATGGACCACTACGTCCCCGAGCGCAACGAGGACTCGCGCCGCATCGTGCGGATCGCCCGCGAGTGGGCGCGCGAGCAGCAGCTGCCGCACGTCTACGACTCCGTGGGCATCTGCCACGTGGTGGTGCCCGAGCACGGCCACATCCGCCCCGGCCTGTTCTGCGTGGGCGGCGACTCGCACTCGCCCACCGGCGGCGCCTTCGGCGCCTACATGTTCGGCATCGGCAGCACGGAGATGCTGGGCGTGGTGACCACCGGCGAGATCTGGGTCCAGGTGCCGCGCACGATCCTGATGCGCTGGGACGGGCGCCTGGCGCGCGGCGTCACCGCCAAGGACATGATGCTCGCGATGATCGGCCGCTTCGGCATGAACGGGGGTGCCTACCAGGCGGTGGAGTTCGCCGGCGAGGCCGTGCGGGCGCTGCCGATGCAGGAACGCATGACGCTCGCCAACATGAGTGCGGAGCTGGGTGCCCAGGTGGGGCTGGTCGCGCCCGACGAGGTCACGCGTGAATGGCTGCAGGCGCATGGCGCGCCCGGCGTCGACACGCAGCCCTGGCATTCCGATCCCGGCAGCGCCGCGGAGGAGCACGTTTTCGACGCGGCCGCCCTCGCCCCGCAGGTGGCGGCGCCCTTCAGCCCCGCCAACGCGGGCGACGCGACGCGCTTCGCGGACACCGCGATCCAGGCCGCCTACATCGGCGCCTGCACCGGCGCCAAGCTGGAGGACCTGCGCTTCGCCGCCGAGGTGCTGCGGGGAAGGCGGGTGGCCCCTGGCGTGCGCCTGCTGGTCGCGCCGGCCAGCCATGCCGACCGCGACACCGCCGCCGCCGAAGGCACCCTGCAGGTGCTGCAGGACGCCGGCGCCCAGCTGCTGCCCAGCGCCTGCGGCATCTGCGCTGGCTACGGGGACAGCCTGGCCGCCGACGAGACGGTCATCTCCAGTTCCGCGCGCAATTTCAAGGGCCGCATGGGACCGCCCAGCACCCGGGTCTATCTCGCCTCCCCCTACACCGTCGCCGCCTCCGCGGTGGCGGGGCGCATCACCGATCCGCGCGAGGTGATGCCATGAACGGCCACCGCGTCTGGCGCCTCGGCGCCGAGGTCGACACCGATGCCCTCGCCCCCGGCAGCTGGATGCAGCACGGCGTCGACGTGATCGCGCAGCACTGCCTGGAGTCCCTGCGGCCCGACTTCGCTCCCGGCGTGCGGCCGGGCGACGTGGTCGTTGCCGGCCGCGACTTCGGCATCGGCTCCTCGCGCGAGCAGGCCGCCGCGGCGCTGCGCCACCTCGGCGTGGCCGCGGTGATCGCCCCCTCGTTCGCCGGCCTGTTCTTCCGCAATGCCTTCAACCTGGGCCTGCTGCTGCTCACCTGCCCGGGCTGCGACGCCATCCAGGAAGGCGAGCGCATCGCCTTCGACGCCCGCGCCGGCACCGTCACCCGCGCCGACGGCCAGGTGCTGGCGGCCGACCCCATCCCCGGCTTCCTCCTCGCCATGGTCGAGGCCGGAGGCCTGCTTCCCCAACTGCAAAAACGTTTCCAGCCGAGGAACCCGACGTGACCACTCCCCTCTACGACCTCCTGATCAAGAACGTGCGCGTGGTGCGCCCCCACGGCAACGTGGTGCACGAGGGCGACATCGCCATCCGGGACGGCAAGTTCGCCCGCGTCGCGCCTGGGATCGATCCCACGCTTGCGAAGAAGGTGCAGGACGGCCGCGGCCTGCTGGCCTTCCCCGGCGTGGTCGACGCGCACATGCACAGCGGCATCTACTCGCCGCTGGCCGAGGACGCAGTCACCGAGTCCAAGGCCGCGGCCATGGGCGGCGTGACTTCCAGCCTCAACTACTTCCGCACGGGCCAGTACTACCTGAACAAGGGCGGCTCCTATGCCGACTTCTACCCGGAGGTGCTGGCGATCTCCAAGGACCGCTTCCACGTGGACTACGGCTACCACCTGGCCCCCATGAGCGGCCAGCACATCGAGGAGATCCCGATGCTGATCGAGAAGCACGGCGTGGCCAGCTTCAAGATCTTCATGTTCTACGGCTCGCACGGCCTGCACGGCGCCAGCAACTCGCAGAAGGAGTTCCTGATGATCGGCGAGGACGAGCGCTACGACCTGGCGCACTTCGAGTTCATCATGCGCGGTATCCAGGCCGCCCGCGAGCAGATGCCCGAGCGGGCCCACCAGATCTCGCTGTCGCTGCACTGCGAGACGGCGGAGATCATGACCGCCTACACGAAGCTGGTAGAGAAGGACAAGTCGCTGTCGGGCCTGGCGGCCTACAGCGCCTCGCGGCCGCAGCACTCCGAGGGCCTGGCGGTGTTCATCGCCAGCTACCTGGCCAACGAGACGGCACTGCCCAACATCAACCTGCTGCACCTCAGCTCCCGCAAGGCGGTGCAGGCAGCCCTGATGATGGCCGACGTGTTCCCGCACATCGACTTCAGGCGCGAGGTCACCATCGGCCACCTGATGCTGGACATCACCTCGCCTGCGGCGGAACTCGCCAAGGTGAACCCGCCGATCCGGCCGCGCGAGGACGTCGAGTTCCTGTGGCAGGCCCTGCTGGCCGGCGAGCTGGACTGGGTGGTCTCGGACCACGCCTGCTGCCGCCAGGAGATGAAGGTCCCCAAGCACTACTTCGGCAACATCTGGATGGCCAAGAGCGGCTTCGGCGGCACCGAATACCTGCTGCCCTCGCTGGTCAGCGAAGGCACGCGCCGCGGCATGGGCTACAACCACATGGCCCGCGTCACCAGCTGGGCGCCGGCGCAGCGCTTCGGCCTGAACCGCAAGGGCGACATCGCCGAGGGCTACGACGCCGACCTGGCGCTGGTCGACCCGGCGAAGACCTGGACGATCCGTGCCACGGACTCGCCCTCCACCCAGGGCTACACGCCGTTCGAGGGTCTGGAGCTGTCGGCCCGCGTGGAGGCCACCTTCCTGCGCGGCGAGCAGATCTACGCGCAGGACCGGGGCGTGATCGGCCAGCCGCGCGGCCAGTACCTGTTCCGTCCCACGGCCTGACGAACGTGTCCGACGTCGCACGCGTCATCCGTACGGAGACCCTCGACGCCCCGGTGCACGTGCCGGTGGCGATCGTGGGCGGCGGCGCCTGCGGCCTCATGGCGGCGATCGCACTGCGCGACCAGGGCGTGGACTGCGTGGTGCTGGAGCGCGACGCGACGCCCAGCGGCTCGACCGCGCTGTCCTCGGGCTTCATCCCGGCGGCCGGCACCCGCGTGCAGCGATCGCTGGGCATCGAGGACAGCCCCGCCCTCTTCGCCGAGGACATCTGCGCCAAGGCCAAGGGCACGGCCGCCACCCACCTGGTGCAGGCCTACGCCGAGGCCTGCGCCGCGGCCATCGACCGACTGGGCGAGCACGGCCTGCAGTTCGAGGTGCTGACGAACTTCCTGTACCCGGGCCACCGCGTCCACCGCATGCACAGCCTGCCCGAGCGCACCGGTGCCGCGCTGGTGGCGGCACTGCATCGTGCCGCCGTGGCCGCCGGGGCCGACTTCCTGACCTCGGCGCGGGTGACGGATCTCTACGTGGACAGCCGTGATCGCGTGCTGGGCTTGGGCATCGCCCGCCCGGGCGGCGAGGCGGAGCGCATCGCCTGCGACATGCTCCTGCTCGCCTGCAATGGCTTCGGCGGCAACCCCGCCCTGGTGCGCGAGCTCCTGCCCGAGATGCGCGACGCGATCTTCGCCGGGCACCAGGGCAACGACGGCAGCGCGATCCAGTGGGGACGCGCCCTGGGTGCCGGCCTGGCGGACCTCGGCGGCTACCAGGGCCACGGCTCCTGGGTGGTGCCGCAGGGCGCCCTCATGACCTGGGCGGTGATGATGCAAGGCGGCGTCCAGCTCAACGCGCAGGGCAGGCGCTTCCACGACGAGACCCAGGGCTATTCCGAGGCCGCGGTGGACGTCCTGGCGCAGCCGGACGGCATCGCCTGGAACGTGTTCGGCAACGACCAGCTCTCGCTGGCGCGCGAGTTCCCCGATTTCCGGGACGCCGAAGCCGCGGGTGCGCTGCGCACCGCACGCGATCGCGAGGAACTGGCCCGCATCATCGGCTGCCAGCCCTGGGCGCTGGCGCCGGAGATCGAGAGCTTCGGCCCGCCCTTCCACGCCGTGCGCGTCACCGGCGCCCTGTTCCACACCCAGGGCGGCCTGGACATCGACGCGCAATGCCGCGTGCGCCGGCCCGACGGCGCCACCTTCCCCAACCTGCTGGCCGCCGGCGGCGCTGCGCGCGGCGTGAGCGGCAACGCGGTCTGGGGCTATCTCTCCGGCAACGGCCTGCTGAGCGCCGTGGCGGGCGGCTGGATCGCCGCCCAGACCGCAGCGCAGCAGGTCTCCACCTGACCAGCCCATGGCCTCCTTGCTCCGTAACCTCCTCGCCCGCCCGCAGGCCCTGCTCGCACCGGGCGTGTACGACGCGCTCAGCGCCCTGGTCGCCGAACAGGCCGGCTTCGAGGCGCTGTACCTGTCCGGCGCCTCGATCGCCTACACCCGCCTCGGGCGCTCCGACATCGGCCTCACCACCGCCACCGAGGTGGCGCAGACGCTGGCGCACATCACCGACCGCGTGCGGCTGCCGGTCATCGTCGACGGCGACACCGGCTTCGGCAACGCCCTGAACGTGCAGCGCACGGTGCGCGACTTCGAACGCGCCGGCGCCGCGATGATCCAGCTCGAGGACCAGGGCTTTCCCAAGCGCTGCGGCCACCTGGATGGCAAGACGGTGGTGCCGGCGGCGGAGATGTGCGGCAAGCTGCGCGCGGCACTGGACGCCCGGCGCAGCAGCGAAACGCTGATCCTGGCGCGCACCGACGCGCTGGCCATCGAAGGCCTGGACGCGGCGCTGGAGCGCGCCGAGCGCTACCTGGAATGCGGAGTGGACGCGCTGTTCGTCGAGGCACTGCGCAGCCCGGAGCAGATGCGCGCGGCCTGCGACCGATTCGCCGCCCGCATCCCGCTGCTGGCCAACATGGTGGAAGGCGGCAAGACGCCGGTGAAGAGCGTGCAGGAACTGGGGCAGCTGGGATTCCGCATCGTCATATTCCCCGGCGGCACGGCGCGCGCGGTGGCGCATACGCTGCAGCGGTATTACGGCACGCTCAAGAACGACGGCACGACGGCCGCGATGCGTGGGGAGATGCTGGACTTCGACGGGCTGAACGGCGTCATCGGCACGCCCCAGCTGCTGGCGGCGGGAAAGAAGTACGAGTAGGCGCCGCGCCCGCTCAGTGCTTCTCTTTCGCGAGGTTGATCGAGTACTTCGGGATCTCCACCACGAGGTCCTTCTGCGCCACGATGGCCTGGCAGGACAGGCGCGACAGGGGCTCCAGGCCCCAGGCGCGGTCCAGCATGTCCTCCTCGTTCTCGTCCAGCTCGTTGAGCGAGTCGAAGCCCTCGCGCACGACCACGTGGCAGGTGGTGCAGGCGCAGCTCATGTCGCAGGCGTGCTCGATGGGGATGCCGTTGTCCAGCAATGCCTCGCAGATCGAGGTGCCGGCCGGCGCCGTCACCTCGGCCCCGTCGGGGGCGTATTCGGGATGGGGGAGGATCTTGATGACGGGCATGGTCAGATGGCCTCGAGGTTCTTGCCGGCCAGGGCCTTGCGGATGCCCTCGTTCATGCGCCGGGCGGCGAAGGCCTCGGTGCCCTTGGCGAGCGACTGCACGGCCGCCTCGATGGCGGCGGGGTCCTCGCTGGATTGCAGCGTTTCGCGCAGCGCCGCGACGAGGGCGTCGATCTCCGCGCGCTCCTGTGGCTGCAGCAGGGTGCCATCCGCGTCCAGGGCGCTGCGCGTGGCGATGATCATGCGCTCGCCGTCCACGCGCGCCTCGGTCAGCGCCCTGGCCTTCATGTCGGCCTCGGCCGTGGTGAAGCTCTCCTGCAGCATCCTGGCGATCTGCTGGTCCGACAGGCCGTAGGACGGCTTGACGTCGATGTGCGCCTCCACGCCCGAGCCCTGCTCGCGCGCCGACACGCCCAGCAGGCCGTCGGCATCGACCGTGAAGGTCACGCGGATGCGTGCGGCGCCGGCGGCCATGGGCGGGATGCCGCGCAGCTCGAAGCGCGCCAGGCTGCGGCAGTCGGCCACCAGGTCGCGTTCGCCCTGCACCACGTGGATGGCCATGGCGGT
Source organism: Burkholderiales bacterium (assembly GCA_028868995.1). Classification (GTDB taxonomy): domain Bacteria; phylum Pseudomonadota; class Gammaproteobacteria; order Burkholderiales; family Burkholderiaceae_C; genus Ramlibacter. The sequence continues at coordinate 10,238 of JAGWTH010000027.1, forward strand.
CTGGCCGTCCTTGAAGGTGGTGAAGTCCTGTGCCTTGGCCGTGGGGATGGTCTCGTTGCGCGGGACGATGCGCTCCACCAGGCCGCCCATGGTCTCGATGCCCAGCGACAACGGGATCACATCCAGCAGCAGCAGTTCGCCCTGCGGGTCGTTGCCGGCCAGCTGGTTGGCCTGGATCGCGGCGCCCAGCGCCACGACCTCGTCCGGGTTCAGGTTGGTGAGCGGTTCGCGGCCGAAGAATTCGGCCACCGCCCGGCGCACCTGGGGCATGCGGGTGGAACCGCCGACCAGGACCACGCCCTGCACCTCGTCCTTCGCGAGCTTCGCGTCACGCAAGGCCTTGCGCACCGCACCCATGGTGCGGGCGGTCAGCTCGCTCGTCTCGCGTTCGAAGTCGGCCCGCGAGACCCGCACGTCGGTGGCGCGCCCGCCCAGGGCGACGCGCACGTTGACGGCGTCCTCGGCGGACAGCTGCTCCTTCACCTGCCGCGCCAGCATCTTGATGTGGGCCTTCTCGGACGCGGTCTCCGGATCCAGCCGGGCCTGCCGCAGCAGCCAGTCCGCCAGCGCGCGGTCGTAGTCGTCGCCGCCCAGGGCCGAGTCGCCGCCGGTGGCGACCACCTCGAACACGCCCTGGGTGAGGCGCAGGATGGAGATGTCGAAGGTGCCGCCGCCCAGGTCGTACACCGCGTAGAGGCCCTCGCTGCCGTTGTCCAGGCCGTAGGCGATCGCGGCGGCGGTGGGCTCGTTGATCAGGCGCAGGACGTTCAGGCCGGCGAGCTGCGCGGCGTCCTTGGTCGCCTGGCGCTGGGCGTCGTCGAAGTAGGCCGGCACGGTGATCACCGCGCCGTACAGGTCGCCGTCGAAGGTGTCCTCGGCCTGGTAGCGCAAGGTCGCCAGGATCTCGGCGCTGACCTCCACCGGCGACTTCTCACCCTCGCGCGTGAGCAGCGTGACCATGCCGGGGTGGTCGGCGAAGCGGTAGGGCAGCTTCCTGCGGTCGGCGATGTCCGCCAGGCCGCGTCCCATGAAGCGCTTGACCGAGGCGATGGTGTTCTCGGGATCCTCGGCCTGCGCGGCCTGGGCCTCGAAACCGACCTGCCGGCGCCCCTGCCCCAGGTAGCGCACCACCGAGGGCAGGATCACCCGGCCCTGCGCGTCGGGCAGGCATTCGGCCACGCCGTTGCGCACCGAGGCGACCAGGGAATGCGTCGTGCCGAGGTCGATGCCGACGGCGATGCGGCGCTGGTGCGGGTCGGGCGAGGCGCCGGGTTCGGAGATCTGGAGCAGGGCCATGGCGATTCGGGAAGGGGCCGCTATTGTCCCAGCTGTGCGAGCCGCGAATCGATGTCGGCGGCAAAGCGCTCGATGAACATGAGGGCTCTCACCTGCTGCGCCGCCGCCTTCGCGTCGCCTTCCTGGTCCAGCAGCTGCCCGATGCGCGCCAGCATGTCGCGGCGGCGGCGCAGCACGCGGTCCGACAGGTCCTCGAGCTCCTCCTCGTCCCGCGCCTCGTCCAGCGCCTCGCGCCATTCCATCTGCTCCATCAGGAACTCCGGCGGCATGGCGGTGTTGTTCTCGGCGTCGATGGGCGCGCCGAGCCGCTCGCACAGGTAGGCCGCCCGCTTGAGCGGGTCCTTCAGGCGCTGGTAGGCCTCGTTGATGCGCACCGACCACTGCAGCGCGACGCGCTGGGCAGCCGGGCCCTGCGCCGCGAAGCGGTCCGGGTGCGCCTCGCGCTGGAGGTCCTTCCAGCGCGCGTCGATCCCGGCGCGCTCCTGCGCGAACCGCTGCGGCAGGCCGAACAGTTCGAAGTCGCTGTCGTTCAGGTTCACGTCAGACGCGGAAGGATTCTCCGCAGCCGCAGCGGTCGCGCTCGTTCGGGTTGTTGAACTTGAAGCCCTCGTTGAGGCCTTCCCGCACGAAATCGAGCTGGGTGCCGTCGATGTACGCCAGGCTCTTCGGGTCCACCAGCAGCTTCACGCCGTGGTTCTCGAACACGATGTCCTCGGGCGCCACCTCGTCCACGTACTCGAGCTTGTACGCCAGGCCGGAGCAGCCGGTGGTCTTGACGCCGAGGCGCACGCCCACGCCCTTGCCTCGCCTGGCGAGGTAACGGGTGACGTGCCGCGCCGCGGCTTCGGTCAGGGTCACAGCCATCGCCGGATCAGTTCGCGTGCTTCTTCTTGTAGTCCGCCACGGCTGCCTTGATGGCGTCCTCGGCGAGGATGGAGCAGTGGATCTTCACCGGCGGCAGGGCCAGTTCCTCCGCGATCTGCGCGTTCTTGATCTGCGCGGCCTCGTCCAGCGTCTTGCCCTTGACCCACTCGGTCACGAGCGAGCTGGAAGCGATGGCCGAGCCACAGCCGTAGGTCTTGAAGCGCGCGTCCTCGATCACGCCCGTGTCCGGGTTGACCTTGATCTGCAGCTTCATCACGTCGCCGCAGGCGGGCGCACCGACCATGCCGGTGCCGACGCTGTCGTCCCCCTTCTCGAAGGAGCCGACGTTGCGCGGGTTCTCGTAGTGCTCGACGACTTTCTGCGAATAGGCCATGTTCGTACTCCTGATCTGTCTTTTCTTTTCCTAGTGAGCCGTCCACTGGATGGTGCTCAGGTCGACGCCGTCCTGGTACATCTCCCACAGCGGGCTCAGCTCGCGCAGCTTGGCGACGTTCTGCTTGATCGTCTCCACCGCGTAGTCGATCTCTTCCTCGGTCGTGAAGCGGCCGATGGTCATGCGCAGGCTGCTGTGCGCCAGCTCGTCGCTGCGGCCCAGCGCGCGCAGCACGTAGCTCGGCTCCAGCGAGGCGGAGGTGCAGGCGGAGCCCGAGGACACCGCGATGCCCTTGATGCCCATGATCAGCGACTCGCCCTCGACGAAGTTGAAGCTCATGTTCAGGTTGTGCGGCACCCGGTGTTCCATGTTGCCGTTGACGAAGACCTGCTCCACGTCCTTCAGGCCGTCCAGCAGGCGCTTCTGCAGCCGGCGGGCGTGCTCCAGGTCCTTTTGCATCTCTTCCTTCGCGATGCGGAAGGCCTCGCCCATGCCCACGATCTGGTGGGTGGGCAGCGTGCCGGAGCGCATGCCGCGCTCGTGGCCGCCGCCGTGCATCTGCGCCTCCAGGCGCACCCGCGGCTTGCGGCGCACGTACAGGGCCCCGATGCCCTTGGGGCCGTAGGTCTTGTGCGAGGCCAGGCTCATCAGGTCCACGGGGAGCTTCTTCAGGTCGATCTCGACCTTGCCGGTGGACTGCGCGGCGTCGACGTGGAAGATCACGCCCTTCTCGCGGCAGATCGAGCCGATCGCGGAGATGTCCTGGATCACCCCGATCTCGTTGTTCACGTGCATGACCGAGGCCAGGATGGTGTCCGGGCGGATCGCCGCGCGGAACTGCTCCAGGTCCAGCATGCCGTCCTCCTGGACATCCAGGTAGGTCACCTCGAAGCCCTCGCGCTCCAGCGCGCGCATGGTGTCCAGCACGGCCTTGTGCTCGGTCTTCACCGTGATCAGGTGCCGGCCCTTGCCCTTGTAGAACTGGGCCGCGCCCTTGATGGCCAGGTTGTCCGACTCGGTCGCACCGGAGGTCCAGACGATCTCGCGCGGGTCGGCGCCGACTAGGTCGGCGACCTGCTGGCGGGCCCGCTCCACGGCCTCCTCGGCCTCCCAGCCCCAGGCGTGGCTGCGGGAGGCGGGGTTGCCGAAGTGTTCGCGCAACCAGGGAATCATGGCGTCGACCACGCGCGGGTCGACCGGCGTCGTCGCGCCGTAGTCCATGTAGATGGGGAAATGAGGCGTCATGTCCATTGCTGGCGTTCTTCTGCTGGCGGGTTGCTACTTATTGCTTGGCGAGCGAGCTTCCGAGGGCGAACACGGAGTTCGGCGCATTGACCCGGATGGGCTTGACCACCGGGGCGCTGGAGATCGCCCGCTTGGGCGTGGGCTTGTCCTCGATCTGGATGCCCTTGGCGAGCTGGTCGTCCACCAGCTTCTGCAGGGTGATCGAATCCAGGAACTCCACCATGCGCTGGTTGAGCGCCGACCACAGCTCGTGGGTCATGCAGCGGCCGCCGTCCCCCTGGCAGTTCTCCTTGCCGCCGCACTGGGTGGCGTCGATCGGCTCGTCCACCGAGACGATGATGTCGGCCACGGTGATTTCGCCCGCCTTGCGGCCGAGCGTGTAGCCGCCGCCCGGGCCCCGGGTGGATTCCACGAGTTCGTGCCGGCGCAGCTTGCCGAACAGCTGCTCCAGGTAGGACAGCGAGATCTGCTGGCGCTGGCTGATCGCCGCCAGGGTGACGGGACCGTTGTTCTGGCGCAGTGCCAGGTCGATCATCGCGGTGACCGCAAAGCGGCCTTTGGTCGTGAGACGCATCGCTAGCTCCTTGTTGCTCGCTTGCTTGCCCTGCCCACCGCGGCACCCGCCGCGCCAGGCCGTCTCCACCCATGCTCCGGCTTGTCGTGCCGGCCCTCTGGTGCCGGCTCCTCGGCCCGGCCATTGGTCTCTTCCCTGGGGGTTCCTGACTGTTTCCGTCAAGTATATCAGAAAACCCGGCATGGGACTCGGGTACTCGGGTTTTGCCGCGCTGCAGCAGGCCGGCGGGTCCGCCCCGGTCCTCCCGCGGCCTCACTTCTTCTGGCCGGCGTCGATGGGCACAACGTTGTCGTGCACCGACGCGCCGAAGGCCTGCTCCTTCAGCAGGGCCAGCTGGTCGCGCACGCGCGCCGCCTTCTCGAACTCGAGGTTGCGGGCGTGCTCGAGCATCTGCTTTTCCAGCTGCTTGATCTTCTTCGAGATGTCCTTCTCGGACATGTCCTCGACCAGCGCGCGCTGCAGCTCCTGCTTCTCCTGCTCCTTGCTGGCCTTCTCGCTGTACACGCCGTCGATCAGGTCGCGGATCTCCTTGCGGATGCTGCGCGGGGTGATCCCGTGGGCTTCATTGAAGGCCACCTGCCGGGCGCGGCGACGCTCGGTCTCCCCGATGGCCTTCTTCATCGACTCGGTCATGCGGTCGGCGTACAGGATCGCCTTGCCGTGCAGGTTGCGCGCCGCCCGGCCGATGGTCTGGATGAGCGAGCGCTCGGCGCGCAGGAAGCCTTCCTTGTCCGCGTCCAGGATCGCCACCAGCGACACCTCGGGGATGTCCAGGCCCTCGCGCAGCAGGTTGATGCCCACCAGCACGTCGAACTGGCCCAGCCGCAGGTCGCGGATGATCTCCACCCGCTCCACCGTGTCGACGTCGCTGTGCAGGTAGCGCACCTTCACGCCGTTGTCGCTCAGGTAGTCGGTGAGCTGTTCGGCCATGCGCTTGGTCAGCGTGGTGATCAGCACCCGCTCGCCCTGCTCCACCCGCAGCCGGATCTCCTGCAGCACGTCGTCGACCTGGTGGGTGGCCGGGCGCACCTCCACCTCCGGGTCGATCAGGCCGGTGGGCCGCACCAGCTGCTCCACCACCTGCCCCGAGTGCTGCTTCTCGTAGTCGGCCGGGGTGGCGGACACGAAGACCACCTGGTGCATGCGCGCCTCGAACTCCTCGAGCTTCAGCGGCCGGTTGTCCAGCGCCGAGGGCAGGCGGAAGCCGTATTCCACCAGCGTGAGCTTGCGCGCGCGGTCGCCGTTGTACATGCCGCTCAGCTGGCCGATCATCTGGTGGCTCTCATCCAGGAACATCAGCGCGTCGCGGGGCAGGTAGTCGGTCAGGGTCGGCGGCGGCTCGCCCGGCGCGGCCCCGGACAGGTGCCGGGTGTAGTTCTCGATGCCCTTGCAGTGGCCCAGCTCGGAGAGCATCTCCAGGTCGAAGCGGGTGCGCTGCTCCAGGCGCTGGGCCTCGACCAGCTTGCCTTCCTTGACGAAGAAGTCCAGGCGTTCCTTGAGTTCCTGCTTGATCGACTCCACCGCGGACAGCACCTTCTCGCGCGGCGTGACGTAGTGGCTGGAGGGGTAGACCGTGAAACGCGGCACCTTCTGGCGGATGCGGCCGGTCAGCGGGTCGAACAGCTGCAGCGCCTCGATCTCGTCGTCGAACAGCTCGATGCGGATCGCCAGTTCCGAGTGTTCCGCCGGGAAGATGTCGATGGTGTCGCCGCGCACGCGGAAGGCCCCGCGCGCGAAGTCCTGCTCGTTGCGGTTGTACTGCATGCGAATGAGCTGGGCGATGATGTCGCGCTGCCCCACCTTGTCGCCCACCCGCATGATGAAGCGCATCTGCGTGTAGTCCTCCGGCGCTCCGATGCCGTAGATCGCGCTCACGGTGGCCACGATCACGGTGTCGCGCCGCTCCAGCACGCTCTTGGTGGCCGACAGGCGCATCTGCTCGATGTGCTCGTTGATCGAGCTGTCCTTCTCGATGAACAGGTCGCGCTGCGGGACGTAGGCTTCCGGCTGGTAGTAGTCGTAGTAGCTGACGAAGTACTCCACGGCGTTCTTCGGGAAGAACTCGCGGAACTCGCTGTACAGCTGCGCCGCCAGCGTCTTGTTGGGCGCGAACACGATGGCCGGCCGCCCGAGCCGGGCGATCACGTTCGCCATGGTGAAGGTCTTGCCGGAGCCGGTCACGCCCAGCAGGGTCTGGAACACCTCGCCGTCCTGGATGCCCTCGACCAGCTGGTCGATCGCCTGGGGCTGGTCGCCGGCGGGCGGGTAGGGCTGGAACAGCTCGAAGGGGGAGTCCGGGAAAGTGACGAACCGGCCCTGTTTCTCCTGCGGCTGGGACTCGGCGGCCTCGGGAATCGCGCTCATGCGGGTAAGTACTGAAACGACGGACTAAAATTGCGGGCAGCCGGCCAGGGTACAACAGGCCGGGCATTCCTGCCACCGCATCCCAAGGAACCCCATGTCCCTCTTCAACGCCGTCGAAATGGCGCCCCGCGACCCGATCCTGGGCCTGACCGAGCAATTCGTCGCCGACACCAACCCCAGGAAGGTGAACCTGGGCGTGGGCGTCTACTACGACGACAACGGCAAGCTGCCCCTGCTGGAGTGCGTGCAGAAGGCGGAAGAGAAGATGATGGCGGCCCATGCGGCCCGCGGCTACCTGCCCATCGACGGCATCGCGGCCTACGACGCGGCGATCAAGTCGCTCGTTTTCGGAGCCGACTCCGAGCCCGTGAAGAGCGGCCGCGTCGCCACCATCCAGGCCCTGGGCGGCACCGGCGGCCTGAAGGTCGGCGCGGACTTCCTGTTCAAGCTGAACCCGAAGGCCAAGGTCCTGATCAGCGACCCGAGCTGGGAGAACCACCGCGGCATCTTCCGCGACGCCGGCTTCGAGGTCGACACCTATCCCTACTACGACGCCGCGAAGCGCGGCATCAACTTCGACGGCATGCTCAGCGCGCTGAACACGGCGCCGGCCGGCACCGTCGTCGTCCTGCATGCCTGCTGCCACAACCCCACCGGCTACGACCTGAGCCCCGCCCAGTGGGACCAGGTGGTCGCCGCCGTGAAGGCGCGCAAGCTGGTGGCCTTCCTGGACATGGCCTACCAGGGCTTCGGCCAGGGGATCGCCGAAGATGGCCTGGCGGTGCAGAAGTTCGTCGCCTCCGGCCAGGACTTCCTGGTGTCGACCTCGTTCTCCAAGAGCCTGAGCCTCTACGGCGAGCGCATCGGCGCCCTTTCCGTGCTGTGCGCCGACAAGGACGAAGCCGCCCGCGTGCTGTCGCAGCTGAAGATCGTGATCCGCACCAACTACAGCAGCCCGGCGACGCACGGCGGCCAGATCGCCGCGACCATCCTCAACACGCCCGAGCTGCGCGCACTGTGGGAGAAGGAGCTCGCCGCCATGCGCGTGCGCATCAAGGAGATGCGCTCGGCCCTCGTGGAGAAGCTCACGGCGAAGGGCGTGAAGGGCGACTTCTCGTTCATCACCCAGCAGGTCGGCATGTTCAGCTACTCCGGGCTGAGCAAGGACCAGATGGTCCGCCTGCGCAACGAGTTCGGCGTGTACGGCATCGACAGCGGCCGCATCTGCGTGGCGGCGCTGAACAGCAAGAACATCGACTACGTCACCGAGTCCATCGCCAAGGTGGTGCAGTAAGTGCATTCCCCCGGTCGCGTCGCCGTGGTCGGCGGCGGACCGGCCGGCCTGATGGCCGCCGAGGTGCTGGCGCAAGGCGGCGCGCAAGTCGACCTGTTCGATGCCATGCCGTCGGTGGGCCGCAAGTTCCTGCTGGCCGGCCGCGGCGGCCTGAACCTCACGCATTCCGAGCCCACCCCCGCCCTGCTCGCCCGCTACGGCGAGCGCGCCGAGGCCTTGCGCGAGGCCGTGACCGCCTTCGACGGCACGGCCGTGCGCGAGTGGGCGGCCGGCCTGGGGATAGCGACCTTCGTCGGCTCTTCGGGCCGCGTCTTCCCGACCGACATGAAGGCGGCGCCGCTGCTGCGCGCCTGGCTGCACCGACTGCGGACCAGTGGAGTGCGGATCCACACGCGCCATCGCTGGACCGGCTGGACGGCCGATGGCGTGCTGCGTTTCACCACGCCGGCTGGCGAGGTGACGCACACGGCCGACGCCACCGTGCTGGCCCTGGGCGGCGCCAGCTGGCCCCGCCTCGGCTCCGACGGCGCCTGGGCGCCCTGGCTGCGCGAGCGCGGCGTGGCGGTGGCCCCCTGGCAGTCCTCGAACTGCGGCTTCGACGTGGCCCCCACCGCGCCGGGCCGCAGCGGCTGGAGCGACCACCTGCGCCAGCGCTTCGCCGGCCAGCCGCTCAAGACCGTCGCCATCCGCTTCACCGACCTCTCCGGCAGGACCGAGACGCAGCCCGGCGAATTCGTCGTCACCGACACCGGCATCGAAGGCAGCCTCGTGTATGCCTTCAGCGCCCGCATCCGCGACTGCATCGCGGCGCGAGGACAGGCCACGATCCACGTCGACCTGCTGCCGCAGCACACGCCGCAACAGGTGCTGGCCGAGACCCGCCGGCCGCGCGGCCCCCGCAGCCTGTCGACCCACCTGAAGAGCCGGCTGGGCCTGCACGGCCTGAAGATGGCGCTGCTGCACGAACTGCTGGTCCCGCAGCAGCTGGCCGACCCCGTGCAGCTCGCCCAGGCCCTGAAGGCCCTGCCTCTGGTGCTGGCGCGCCCGCGGCCCCTGGCCGAGGCCATCAGCACCGCCGGCGGCGTCGCCTTCGAGGCGCTCGATGCGCGCGGCATGTTGCGCGCCCTGCCCGGCACCTTCTGCGCCGGGGAGATGCTGGACTGGGAGGCGCCCACCGGCGGCTACCTGCTCACCGCCAGCCTGGCCACCGGACGCACGGCGGCGCGGGGCGCCCTGGCGTGGCTCGCGGACGAGCGCGCGACCTGAGGGATAATCGGCGATTCGTCTCATCCCAGAATCCAACGGAGCCGTCATGGGCAACAAGATCGTCACCGAAGCGGACCGCAAGGCCACCCCCCGTCCCGCCGCCCCCAAGGGCGTCACCCTCACCACCGGCCGCGGCCAGAAGGTGAGCCTGGAGCGCGGCTCCCACACCCGCAGCAAGAAGAACCCGGGCAAGCGTCCCCACAAAGGCGGCTGATCCTCCCCCGCTTCCCGCGCCTCGCCGCCCCCGGGCGGCGTTTTGCATTCAGGCCCCATGCTGAGAATCACCGAGCTGCGACTGCCCCTGGACCATCCGGAGGACGCCCTGCGTCCGGCGGTCGTGCGCCGCCTCGGCATCGCCGATGCGGACCTGGCCTCGTTCACCGTCTTCCGGCGCGCCTACGACGCGCGGCGCAAGAGCGCCATCGTCCTGATCTACACGATCGACTGCGAGGTCCGTGACGAGGCGGCGGTGCTGGCAGCGCTCCCGGGCGACCCGCACTTGAAGCCGGCTCCCGACACCACCTACCGCTTCGTCGGCCACGCGCCCGCCGACTTCCAGGCGCAGCAGCGGCCGCGGCCGCTGGTGGTGGGCTTCGGCCCCTGCGGCATCTTCGCCGCCCTCCTGCTGGCCCAGATGGGCCTGCGCCCGATCGTGCTGGAGCGCGGCAAGGAAGTGCGCCAGCGCACCCAGGACACCTGGGGTCTGTGGCGCCGGGGCGTGCTGAACCCGGACTCGAACGTGCAGTTCGGCGAAGGCGGCGCCGGCACCTTCAGCGACGGCAAGCTGTGGAGCCAGATCAGCGACCCGCGCCACCTCACGCGCAAGGTGCTCACGGAGTTCGTCAAGGCGGGAGCGCCGGAAGAGATCCTGTTCGTGAGCAAGCCGCACATCGGCACCTTCCGGCTGGTGAGCATGGTGGAGAAGATGCGCGCCGAAATCGTCGCGCTGGGCGGCGAGATCCGCTTCGGCCAGCAGGTGACGGACGTCCTGCTGGAGCCCGAGGGCGAGGCGCTGCGCCTGCGCGGCGTCACGCTCGCCTCGGGCGAGCAGCTGCGCGCCGACCACGTGGTGCTCGCGCTCGGCCACAGCGCGCGCGACACCTTCGCCATGCTGCACGAGCGCGGTGTCTTCATGGAAGCCAAGCCCTTCTCGGTCGGCTTCCGCATCGAGCATCCGCAGGGCGTGATCGACCGCGCCCGCTTCGGGCCGAACGCGGGCAACACTATCCTGGGCGCGGCCGACTACAAGCTGGTGCACCACGCGGGCAACGGCCGCGGCGTCTACAGCTTCTGCATGTGCCCCGGCGGCACGGTGGTGGCCGCGACCTCGGAGCCGGAACGCGTCGTCACCAACGGCATGAGCCAGTACTCGCGCAACGAGCGCAACGCCAATGCCGGCATCGTGGTCGGCATCTCGCCGCAGGACTACCGCCAGGACGGCCGCGCAGAGGGCCCGGTGAACCCGCTGGACGGCATGCGCTTCCAGCGCTTCTGGGAGTCGCGCGCCTACGAGCTCGGGGAAGGCGGCTACGTCGCACCGGGCCAGCTGGTCGGCGACTTCCTGAAGGGGCAGCGCAGCACCGCGCTGGGCGGCGTGCTGCCATCGTACAAGCCGGGCGTGCGCATGACCGACCTGGCGCAGCCGGGGCGCGAGAGCCTGCCGACCTACGTGCTGGAGGCGATCCGCGAGGCCCTTCCCGCCTTCAACCGGCAGATCGCCGGCTTCGCCATGCGCGACGCGGTGCTGACGGGCGTGGAGACGCGGACCTCCTCACCGCTGCGCATCACGCGCAACCGGCAGTACGAAAGCGTGAACGTGCGCGGGCTCTACCCCGCCGGGGAAGGCGCGGGGTACGCGGGCGGCATCATGTCCGCCGGCGTCGACGGCATCGAGGTCGCCGAAGCGGTCGGCAGATCCATGCTGGGCCTTCCGGCCGACACGCCGGCGGCGCGCGCCGTCGGCCCGTCGGTGATGCAGGCGACCTGAGGCGCGGCGGGACGGGCCCGGCGTCGCGCCGGCAGCAGCCGCGCTTGCGCCTTCGCCCTTCAGTCCCCCAGCGTGAAGCGGAAAGTGGCCCCCTGGTCGGGCGCACCCTCGGCCCAGATGCGGCCGCCGTGGCGGGCTGCGATCCGGCTGGTGGTGGCCAGGCCGATCCCATGGCCTTCGAACTCGCTCTCGGAGTGCAGCCGGGAGAACGGCTTGAACAGGCGGTCGGCGTAGGCGGGATCGAAACCCGCACCGTTGTCGCGCACGTAGAAGTGCGCATCGGCGCCATCGCCGGAGCGGCCGACCTCGATGCGGATGGTGTCGCGCTGGCGCGAGTACTTCAGCGCATTGCCGACCAGGTTCTGCAGCAGCGTCGCCACCAGCGCCGGGTCTCCGGTGGCCGCCAGCCCTTCCTGCACCCGCAGCTCGATCCGGCGGCCCGCCAGCGCCTGGGACTGCAGTTCGAAGGCCTCGTGCACCATCCGCGTCAGGTCCAGCGCGCAGCGGTGCACCGGTGCCCGGGAGTGGCGCGACAGCTCCAGCAGCCCCTCGATCATGTCGCGCATCTTGGCGCTCGCAGCCAGCACGCGGTCCAGGAAGTGCCTGGCCCGGGGGTTCAGGCCCTCGCCGAACTGATGCAACAGGGCAGCGACGAAGGCATCGACGGCCGCCAGGGGCGCGCGCAGGTCGTGCGAGACGGCATCGCTGAACGACTGCAGTTCGGCGTAGGCTTGCGCGAGGTCCCGCGTGCGCGTCTCGACGCGCGCTTCAAGCTCGTGCTCCCGCGACTGGGCGTCCGCCAGGGCGCGCTCGCGCGCCGTCACGTCGCGAAAGCTCCAGACCCGGCCGACGACGCCGCCGTCGATGACCATGGGCCGGGCATGACGCTCGATGAATCGCCCATCGGTCCTTTGGGCCACCGTCGCCTGTCCCCCCGGCCCGTCGGGTGCCCAGCCCAGGCAGGCCAGCAAGGCGGCCTCCGTCCCTTCGGCGACCACCGCCGCCTCGCCCGCGAGTTCGACCAGCCGTTCGTTCCAGAGCAACAGGCGCCCGTCCTCGCCCGCCGCCGCCATCCCGTTGTCCGTGGACTGCAACGTGGCCCGCAGCAGGGCCACGTTGCGCTTCAGGTCGTCCTGGGCCTTCTTCAGCCAGGTGATGTCGGTCGACACGCCCAGCACCGAGTCGACCTCGGCCCCGGCGAAGTTGAAAGGCACCTTGCACATGGCCAGCGTCACGGGTTCGCCCCCGCGCCAGTGCGTCGTGGCCGTGCTGTCGCGGCGCTGGCCCGTCGCCAGGACTTCCAGGTCGACCCGGCGGATCACCGCGGCGTCCGCGGGATGCAGTCCGAAATCCTCGACCCGGCGCCCCACCACGTCCCCCGGCCCGGCCGCGCCGAACAGGCGCGCCGTGGCTTCGTTCGCCAGCAGGTAGCGGCCCTCGGGGTCCTTGGCGTAGATGGCGTGCGGCACGAGGTCGATGATGTCGCGCAGGCGCCGTTCGCTGTCCCGCAGCGCGAGCTGGGCGGCGCGCCGCTCGGTCACGTCGCTCAGGATCGTCAGCATCTGCCTGCGGCCTCCGCGCTCGAACGATGCCGTGCTGACCTCGAGCTCCAGCGCCGCCCCGTCCAGTCGCCTGGCCGGCAGGGGCGCGGCCGACTGGACGGCTGGACGGTCGGCTGGGCAGTCAAGCAATTCACGGGCCTGGGCGCGTGACGCTTCCTCGAACCGGTCCAGCAGCCGCAGTCCGGCCAGGTCCTCGCTCCGGGCCGCGCCGAGCACACGCCGGGCCGCCTCGTTGGCGAGCGTGACCACGCCATCGGTGTGGACGAGCACCGGCTCCGGGCTCTGGTCGAACAGTAGGCGCAGGCGCGCCTCGCTCTCCCGCAGCCTCCGCTCGGCTTCCTTGCGCGCCGTGATGTCCTCCGCCACGCCGGCGATCCGGTACACGTAGCCGCGCGCGTCGTGCACCGGGAAGGCACGGTCGCGAATCCAGCAGACGCTGCCGTCCGGACGGACGATCCGGTACTCCTCGTCATAGCCTCCCGCGGGCTGCAAGGGCAGGCGGCCCAGGACCCGCTCGCGATCGTCCGGGTGCACCGCGTCCAGCCAGTCCTCCGGCCGTGCCATCAGGGCCTGCGGGGAGCGCCCCCAGACCGTCGCGTAGGCCGGGTTGACATAGAGGATGCTGTTCTTCTCCCGGTCGGTCAGCCAGAACACCTCGCTGATGCTGTCCGCCAGTTGCCGAAAGCGCAGCTCGCTCTCGCGCTGGCCGGCGACGGCCGCCCCTTCCCTCCGCAGCGAGCGCACCGCACCCGCCATGATGACGACCAGCAGACCGGCCGAGGCAGCGAGAACGGCCCAGAACACCCGCGACTGGCGACTCCGCAGGTCGAGCAACTGGGCGCGCGCCTGGCGGTCGGCCTCCAGGGCGAAGCCGTCGAGCCGGGCGAAGGCCACGCGCAGTTCGACCTGCTCGCGGGCGTCAGGCAGCCGACCCTGCTCCACGAGGCCCGAAAACCGGCCGAGCTCCCGGTCGACATTGCGTGCGAAGGCATCGTCGTCCAGCTTCGGCAGCACCTGCCGGAATTCCGCGATCCCCTGCGCCATCAGCACCGGGCCGCGCGCGCGGTCCCAGGGGGAATCGCTCCCGCCGCCGAGCATCGTGTGCATGAACCCCTGGTAGAGGTCGATGCGGGCCTGCCGCAGCTCCCGCACGAACGAGGAGGCCCGCCGGAGCGCGCGCTCCTGCGACCCATGCAGGGCGAACATCGAAGTGCACACGAGGACGGACGCGACGAACGACACCAACACCCATCCGGCGCCCGGCCCGACCCAGGGCCCGGAAACCGCAGGCGAGGTCGCTCGGGTCATCGTCACGGTGTGCGGGGGGCTTCCGGCACGTCGCTCGCCTGGAAGCCGAAGGCCGCGATTTCCCGCAGGTGCTCCGCCGTTCCCAGCACCTGCGCCTGAGCCCGGTTCCAGGCCGCGACGAGGTCCCGGTCACCCGGGCGGAACGCCGCGGCAACCAGGTGAACGCCGTCCGGATCGGTGGCCGCGATGGCCTGCAGCCGGTGGTTCTGCCCGGCCATCGTGCGCACGGTGGGCAGCGACAGGGCGAGCACGTCGACGGCCCCCGTCTCCACGGCAGTCTCGCCAGCACGCGCGTCCGGCACGGTGACCAGATGCGGTACCCCCAGGGCCCGCAGCCGCCGCTCCTCCTCCGAACCGCCCAGGACGGCCACCCGCAGCCGCGCAAGATCCTTGAGCTGCGCCATGGATCGCAATCCCGCGGGATTGCCGCGGGGAACGAGCAGGCCGGGACGCACCCGCAGTTTCGGCGCCGCGAAGCGTACGAGGCGCGCGCGCTCCGGGGTCACGAACAGGCCCGCCGCGACCATGTCGAACCGGCCGTCCAGCAGGTCGGGGATCAGCTCGTCGAAGTCGGTCTGGACCCAACGGGTCTTCCAGCCGAGCCGGGAGGCCACCAGGCGCGCCGTCTCGGCGCTCTCGCCAGAGACACGCCCCCCTGGCGTGACGAACGCATACGGGGCCTCCACCGCGTAGCCTATACGCACGAAACCCCGTTCCCGGATGCGCCCCAGCGCATCCGGCCTCTCGGTCCACCAGAACAGGGCCGACAGCCCAGCGAGGAGCACGCTCGCAGCCAGCAGCCAGAGCCACCGGCGCCGCGGGCCCCCCGGCCCGACATTCAAAGCGACTCCCTTCAAAACAGCTTGTTGTTGCGGCTCATCATAGGGCCCCGCCCGGAATTCGCGAACGCAAAGGCCTCATGGGGTCGCGGTTGTCGGCAGGATTCCACGGGCCGGCGCCGGGTCCCTTGGGCTGACAGCCCCGGCCAGGCCGAGCCGCCACCAGCCCATCCGTGTTTCCACCTGAGGCGCAGGGGCGGTGCGGCTGGTATATTGCACTGCAACAACGGGAGTTCCCATGCTCTACCAGATCTACGAAGCACAGCGCTCCCTGATGGAGCCCTTCGCCGACTTCGCGCAGGCCGCCTCCAAGCTGTACAGCAACCCGCTCACGCCCTTCGGCCAGAACCCGTTCGCCCAGCGCATGTCCGCGGCGTACGACCTGATGTACCGGCTCGGCAAGGACTACGAGAAGCCCGAGTTCGGCATCAAGACCGTGGACGTCGACGGCGTGGAAGTCGCCATCCACGAGCGCGTGGAGCTCGACAAGCCGTTCTGCGAGCTGCGCCGCTTCAAGCGCTTCTCCGACGACCCGGCCACGCTCACCCGGCTCAAGCAGCAGCCGGCCGTCCTGATCGTGGCGCCGCTTTCGGGCCACTACGCCACGCTGCTGCGCGACACGGTGCGCACCATGCTGCGCGACCACAAGGTCTACATCACCGACTGGCGCAATGCCCGCCTGGTGCCGCTGGACCAGGGCAGCTTCACGCTGGACGACTACGTCAACGACGTGCAGGACTTCATCCGCCACGTGCAGAAGGCCTACGGCAACTGCCACGTGATCAGCGTGTGCCAGCCGACGGTGCCGGTGCTGGCGGCGGTTTCCCTGATGGCCAGCCGGGGCGAGCCGACGCCGCTCACGATGACCATGATGGGCGGCCCCATCGATGCGCGCAAGTCGCCGACCGCGGTGAACAACCTGGCGATGAACAAGAGCTACGACTGGTTCGAGAACAACGTGATCTACCGGGTCCCGCCCTCGTATCCCGGCTCCGGCCGCCGCGTCTACCCCGGCTTCCTGCAGTACTCGGGCTTCGTGGCGATGAACCCGGATCGGCACCTGTCCAGCCACTACGACTACTTCAAGCACCTGATCGCCGGCGACGACGCCTCGGCCGAGGCGCACCGCCAGTTCTACGACGAATACAACGCGGTCCTGGACATGGACGCGGACTACTACCTCGACACCATCCGGGTGGTGTTCCAGGAGTTCCGGCTGGTGCATGGCACCTGGGACGTGATGAGCCCTGCAGGCAAGCTCGAGCGGGTGCGCCCGCAGGACATCCGCACCAGCGCCCACCTGACGGTGGAGGGCGAGCTGGACGACATCTCCGGTTCCGGCCAGACCGCGGCCGCCCACGGGCTGTGCACCGGCGTGCCGAAGTCGCGCCAGAAGCACCTCGAGGTCAAGGGCGCCGGCCATTACGGCATCTTCAGCGGCCGTCGCTGGCGCGAGACCGTCTACCCCCAGGTGCGCGACTTCATCAGGCAGTTCGACGAGCCCGCCGCAGGCGCCCGCAAGGGCGCGGCGCGCAAGGCCGTGGCCGCGGAGCGTGGCGCCGCCCCGGCGCGTACCTCCGCCGCGGCGCGCGCCCGCCGCCAGTGAGCCCGGAGGCGGCCCGCCTGCACGCCGCCCTGCCCCAGACCCAGTGCACGCGCTGCGGCTACCCCGACTGCGCGGGCTACGCCGAGGCCATCGCGGCCGGCGCGGCCGGGATCAATCGCTGCCCGCCCGGGGGCGCCGAGGGCATCGGGCGCCTGGCCGGGATCACCCGGCGGCCCCCCGTGCCCCTGGATCCGGAGGTGGGCCCGGAAGGCCCGCGCCGGATGGCCGTCATCGACGAGAACTGGTGCATCGGCTGCACCCTGTGCCTGGACGCCTGCCCCACCGACGCGATCCTGGGCGGCAACAAGCGCATGCACACGGTGATCGAGGCGCACTGCACCGGCTGCGAGCTGTGCGTTCCGGCCTGCCCGGTCGACTGCATCTCGCTGGAAGACGCCAGCGGCGAACGGACGGGCTGGGACGCCTGGTCGCAGGCGCAGGCCGCTGCGGCGCTGACGCGCTACGAGGCCCGCAAGCAGCGCCTGGTGCGCGAGGAAGCCGATCACGCCGAACGCATGGAACAGAGGGCCCGAGCCAAGCTGGCCGACCTGCCGGCGCTCACGCACGGCGCGGAGGGCGCCGAGCTGGCACGCAAGAAGGCGGTGATCGAGGCCGCGCTGGCGCGGGCTCGGGCGAAGCGGGGCGGCTAGCCCAGCGCGTCGTTCACCTGCTCGTGGAACTCCGCCTCGCCCAGGGCGGCGCTCAGTTCGCGCGGCAGCGCGTCCCGGCTGGAGAAAACGCCCAGGATGCGGCGGTCCGGGCCCACGATGGGCAGGTGGCGGAAGCCCCGCTCCAGCATGATCACCACCGCATCCGAAACCCGGGTGTCGGGGGGCACGCAAACGGGGTTGGCGGTCATCACCTGCGCCAGCGTGGTCTGCTTCGGATCCAGCGCGCGGGCGAGCACCCGGGTCATCAGGTCCCGCTCCGTCACGATGCCGAGCAGCCGGTCGGGCGGCTCCATCACCAGGACGCTGCCGCAGTTGGCCCGGGTCATGACGCAGGCGGCGTCCCAGACGCTGGCATTCGGCCCGAGGCTCAGGACGTGCTTCTTCGGGATGGACTGGAAGACGGTGCGTTCGGCCATGGCCAACTCCTTGCGCGGCGGACTGCGCGCGGCCTCAGCGCAATGATGCGTTGATCTTCGCCAGCGCGCCAGTCCCCGGGCACAGCTCGGTGGCATCCAGCGCGTTGAGCGGCCGCGCCGTCGTGTTGAGCGCGGTGTGCAGGTCGGTGGCCAGCGGGTCCACGTACAGCAGGCCGGTGAGGATCTCGCCGCGCGCATGGTGCGACTGCATGTAGGCCATGGCCGAATTGCGGTCGGTCGGGTCGTAGTCCGGCTGCAGGCTGCGCAGGCGCAGCAGCGTGCCGTCGTGCTGGCGCACGTCCACCACCTCCCCGGGCGCGATGCTGGCCGTGATCTCCTCGCGCGGCGTGATGAAGTCGATGCGGCTCACCGACTCGTTGTGCTCGCGCACGTAGTCGTAGCTCTTGGTGCTGCCCGGGTGGTTGTTGAACGCCATGCAGGGGCTGATGACGTCGATGAAGGCCGCGCCGCCGTGGCTGAGCGCGCCCTTGATCAGCGGCACCAGCTGCGCCTTGTTGCCGGAGAAGCCCCGGCCCACGTAGGTCGCGCCCAGCTGCAGCGCCAGCGCCACCAGGTCCACCGGGCTGTCGGTGTTCACCACGCCCTTCTTGCTCTTGCTGCCGCTGTCGGCGGTGGCGGAGAACTGGCCCTTGGTGAGGCCGTAGACGCCGTTGTTCTCGACGATGTAGGCCATGCGCACGCCGCGGCGCATCGCATGCGCGAACTGGCCCAGGCCGATGGAGGCCGAATCGCCGTCGCCCGACACGCCCAGGTACAGCAGGTCCCGGTTGGCCAGGTTGGCCCCGGTCAGCACCGAGGGCATGCGGCCATGCACCGTGTTGAAGCCGTGCGAGGCGCCCAGGAAGTAGTCCGGCGTCTTGGAGCTGCAGCCGATGCCCGACAGCTTGGCCACGCGGTGCGGCTGGATGTCCAGCTCCCAGCAGGCCTGGATGATGGCCGCGGAGATGGAGTCGTGGCCGCAGCCGGCGCACAGGGTGGAGATCTTGCCCTCGTAGTCGCGCCGGGTGTAGCCCACCCGGTTCTTCTCCAGGCTGGGGTGGTGCAGCGCCGGCTTGGCGATGTAGGTCATTGCACGTTCTCCGCGAAGGCCTGCACGTGGCCGGTGATGGCCCCGGTGATGAAGCGCTCGGTGATCGGCGTGCCGTCGTAGTGCAGCACCTTCACCAGCCGCGCCGGGTCGATCTCGAGCTCGTTGACCAGCAGCGTGCGCATCTGGGCATCGCGGTTCTGCTCGACGACGAAGACCCGGTCGTGCGCGGCGATGAACTCCGCCACGCCGTCGCCGAAGGGGAAGGCGCGCAGGCGCAGCGCGTCCAGGTGCACGCCCTGCCCCGCCAGCGCCTCCAGCGCCTCCTGCATCGCGGGGCTGGTCGAGCCGTAGTAGATCACCCCCAGGCGCGTCGGCGCGGCGGCGCGCCGCAGCACGGGCTGCGGCACCAGGCCCGCGGCGGTGCGGAACTTCCGCAGCAGCCGCTCCATGTTGTACATGTAGTCCGGCCCGCGCTCCGAGTAGCGGGCGTAGGGGTCGCGCGTGGTGCCGCGGGTGAAATAGGCCCCCTTCGTCGGGTGCGTGCCGGGCAGCGTGCGCCAGGGGATGCCGTCGCCGTCCACGTCCTTGTAGCGGCCGAAGTCCCGGCCGGCCTGCAGCTCCTCGGCGGTCATCACCTTGCCGCGGTCGTAGGCACCCTCCTGCCACTGGAAGGGCTCGCACAGGCGCTGGTTCATGCCGATGTCCAGGTCGGTCATCACGAACACCGGCGTCTGCAGGCGGTCGGCCAGGTCCAGGGCGCGGGCCGCGTGGTCGAAGCACTCGTGCGGATCCTCCGGGAACAGCAGCACGTGCTTCGTGTCCCCGTGGGACGCGTAGGCGCAGGCCAGGAGGTCGGCCTGCTGGGTGCGCGTGGGCATGCCGGTGGACGGCCCGCCGCGCTGCACGTCGATGATCGTGACCGGGATCTCGGCGAAATAGGCCAGGCCGATGAATTCCGTCATCAGCGACACGCCCGGCCCCGAGGTCGCCGTGAAGGCCCGCGCCCCGTTCCAGCCGGCGCCCACCACCATGCCGATGGAGGCGAGCTCGTCCTCCGCCTGCACGATGGCGTAGCGGTTCTCGCCCGTGGCGGCGTCGACGCGGAACTTGCCGCAGTAGCGCTGGAAGGCCTCGGCGACCGAGGAGGAGGGTGTGATGGGGTACCAGGCCGCCACGGTGGCGCCGCCGTAGACGCAGCCCAGCGCCGCGGCGCTGTTGCCGTCCACGAAGATGCGCTCGCCCAACCGGTCCGAGCGGCGCACGCGGATGCCCAGCGGGGCCTGGAGGTGCTCCTGCGCGAACTCGCGCCCGAGCTGCAGCGCCTGCACGTTGGAGGCGAGCAGCTTTTCCTTGCCCCGGTACTGCTCGGCGAACAGCTTCTCGATCTCCTTCGGGTCCATCTCCAGCAGCACCGACAGCGCGCCCACGTAGACGATGTTCTTGAACAGCTGGCGCTGGCGGGGGTCGGAATAGACCGCGTTGCAGATCTCGGTGAGCGGCATGCCGATCACGTTCACGTCGTCCCGGAAGGCCGAGGGCGGCAGCGGCCGGGTGTTGTCGTGGAAGAGGTAGCCGCCCGGCGACAGCTCCGCCACGTCGGCGTCCCAGGTCTGCGGGTTCATCGCCACCATCATGTCGACGCCGCCGCGCCGGCCCAGCCAGCCCGCCTCGCTCACGCGCACCTCGTACCAGGTGGGCAGGCCCTGGATGTTGCTGGGGAAGATGTTGCGCGGGCTGACCGGCACGCCCATGCGCAGGATCGCCTTGGCGAACAGCTCGTTGGCCGAGGCGGAACCCGAGCCGTTGACGTTGGCGAACTTGACGACAAAGTCGTTGACGGCCTCGATGCGCCTCATGCGGTCACCTCCACCCTGGCCTGGTCGCGGGCGCCCGCGAGCGCGCTCTTGAACAGGAATTTCTGCATGTCCCAGGCCCCGGTGGGGCAACGCTCGGCGCACAGGCCGCAGTGCAGGCACACGTCCTCGTCCTTCACCATCACCCGTCCCGTCTTGAGCGGGCCGGACACGTACAGGTCCTGCTCGGGGTGGAGGGCCGGCGCCTTCAGCCGCTGGCGCAGTTCGGGCTCTTCGCCGTTGGCGGTGAAGCTGATGCAGTCCATCGGGCAGATGTCCATGCAGGCGTCGCACTCGATGCAGGCGCCCTGGTTGAACACCGTCTGCACGTCGCAGTTCAGGCAGCGCTGCGCCTCCTTGAAGGCGGTCGCCGCGTCGAAGCCCAGCTCCACCTCGACCCGGATGCTCGCCAGCGCCTGTTCCGCCTTGGCCCAGGGCACGCGGAAGCGCGCGTCCAGCGAGGTCTCGTTGTGGTAGCTCCACTCGTGGATGCCCATCTTCTGGGACATCAGGTTGACGGTGGGCGCGGGCCGCCGGTGCGGGTCCTCGCCTGCCAGCAGGCGCGCGATGGAGACCGCGGCCTCATGGCCGTGCGCCACCGCCGTGATGATGTTCTTGGGGCCGAAGGCAGCGTCGCCGCCGAAGAAGACGCTGGGCACGGTCGACTGGAAGGTCACCTTGTCCAGCGCCGGCAGGCCCCCCTTGTCGAAGGCGATGCCGCAATCCCGCTCGATCCAGGGGAAGGCGTTCTCCTGGCCCACCGCGATCAGCACCTCGTCGCAGGGGAAGAAGGGATCGGGCTCGCCGGTGGGCACCAGGCTGCGCCGGCCCTGCGCGTCGTACTCGGCGCGCACCACCTCGAAGGTCATGCCGGTGAGCCGGCCCGCCTCGTGCACGAAGGCCTTGGGCACGTGGTAGTTCACGATCGGGATGCCCTCGTGCATGGCATCCTCCTTCTCCCAGGGGGAGGCCTTCATCTCCTCGAAGCCGCTGCGCACGATGACCTTCACGTCCTCGCCGCCCAGCCGGCGGGCGGAGCGGCAGCAGTCCATCGCCGTGTTGCCGCCGCCCAGGACGATCACGCGCTTGCCGACCTTCGTCACGTGCCCGAAGGAGACCGAGGCCAGCCAGTCGATCCCGATGCGGATCTGCGCGGCGGCCTCCTGGCGCCCCGGGAGGTCGAGGTCGCGCCCGCGCGGCGCGCCGCAGCCGACGAAGATGGCGTCCCAGCCCTGCCCCATCAGTTCCTTCATCGAGGCGATGGGGCGGCCGGCCACGAACTCCACGCCGAGGTCCAGCACGTAGCCGCATTCCTCGTCGATCACCTCCTCGGGCAGCCGGAAGCGCGGGACCTGCGTGCGCATGAAGCCGCCCGGCTTCGTCTCGCCGTCGAACACGGTGACCTCGTAGCCCAGCGGCGCCAGGTCGCGCGCCACGGTCAGGGAGGCCGGCCCGGCGCCGACGCAGGCCACGCGCAGCCCGTTGCGGGCGACCCGCCCGGGCATGCGCTGGCGCACGTCCTCCTTGTGGTCGGCCGCGACCCGCTTCAGGCGGCAGATCGCGACCGGCTCGGGAGCGCCCGAGTTGCTCTCCTCGACCCGACCGCGCCGGCAGGCCGGCTCGCACGGCCGGTCGCAGGTGCGCCCCAGGATGCCGGGGAAGACGTTGGACACCCAGTTGACCATGTAGGCGTCGCCGTAGCGGCGCTGGGCGATCAGGCGGATGTATTCGGGCACCGGCGTGTGGGCCGGGCAGGCCCACTGGCAGTCCACCACCTTGTGGAAGTACGCCGGGTTCGCGATGTTCGTCGGCTGCAAGAAGGCCTCCTCGCGCGGGTGGCCCCGGGGACGCCCCGGCAGCCGCGGCCAGTCTACGCCGCCCGCGACGGATGCGCTTCTCCGTGGATTCCACTAGGCCGACGCGGTCCGCGAGGCTTTACGGTGGCTCGCCGGGCAGGACCACGCGCTGGGGCTTGCCGCTGCGGGTGAGCCAGCGGGCCGCGAACGCCAGGCCGTTGGCCGCCTGGCCGAACAGCCTGCCCTGGCCCAGGTCACAGCCATTGCGGCGCAGGAAGGCGAGCTGGGCGGGCGTGTCGACCCCGCAAGCCACGCAGCGCAGGTTCAGCCGCCGG
This sequence comes from Burkholderiales bacterium, assembly GCA_028868995.1. Taxonomy (GTDB): domain Bacteria; phylum Pseudomonadota; class Gammaproteobacteria; order Burkholderiales; family Burkholderiaceae_C; genus Ramlibacter. The sequence goes on from JAGWTH010000027.1 coordinate 32,959, forward strand.
GCGAGGTCGCCGATGCCCAGGAGCATGGCCTGGGCCTGGGTGTCCTTCTCCAGGTCGCGCATGAAGGAGGCATCGACCTTGATCTCGTCGCACATCAGCTTGCGCAGGTGCGCCACCGAGGCCTGCGAACCGAAGCGGTCCATGGCCAGGCGCACGCCCTTCCTGCGCAGCGCCGCCATCACCTCCGCCTCCTTCGCGGGCAGGTGGTCGAGAGCACCCACGTGCTGCAGCTCCAGCGAGAGGTTGTTCGCCTCCAAGCCGCTGGCGACCGCGGCGTCCGTCAGCTGCGCAAGGTCGGCCGGGCGCATGTTGGCCAGCGAGACCTTGATGCCCATGGGCACCGGCTGCAGGCCCGCGGCGCGCCAGTTCTTCACGTGCTGGCGCATCTGCTCGAAGGTCCACTCCGTCAGCGTCACGTCCATCTCGCAGCTGCCGGCCAGGTCCATCAGCTCGTCGCCCTCGATGACGCGGCCGGAGGCATGCTTCCAGCGCAGATGCGACTGCGCGGCCACCACGCGGCCGGACGCGAGCTCGATGCGCGGCTCGTACTGCAGCTCGAGCTCGTCGCGGCGCACGGCGTGGCGCAGCTCGGCGCCCAGGTCGAGCCGGCTGAGGGCGGCCTCGTTGAAGCGCGGCGAGTAGAACTCGTAGCGGTGCGGGCCGGCCTGCTTGGCGTGCCGCAGCGCCAGGCCGGCATTGCGCATGAGCAGCTCCGGCTCCATGCCGTCGGTGGGGAACACCGACACGCCCACGCTGCAGGTGACGAACACCTCCGGCGCGCCGCTGCGCTGGAAGCCGACCGTCGCATCCTCCAGCAGCTTGCTGATGAAGGCCGCTGCGCTGTGCACGCCATCCATGTACGGTACGACCATCGCGAACTCGTCGCCGTCGAAGCGGTAGAGCGTCGGGTTGTGCCTGTCGGTGCTCAGCTCGCCTCCGGCCTCGGTCTGCACGCAGGACTCCAGGCGCTTGGCGATGCGCAGCAGCGCCTGGTCGCCGACCCCGCGGCCCAGGGCGTCGTTGATGCGGCCGAGCGCATCCACGCCGACGTGCAGCAGCGCCCCCGAATGGCCTTGTACCCTGGCAGCGGCCAGCACCTCCTCCACCTCGCGGCGGTAGCGCTGCTTGTTGGGCAGCCCGGTCAGCGTGTCGTGCTGGCTCAGGTACTCGCGGTAGGCGCTGGCAGCCAGGGTGTTGCGGATGCGCAGGCCCAGCTCGCTGGGATCGACCGGCTTGGACAGGAAGTCCATCGCGCCCAGCGCGAGCGCCTTCAGCTTCACCTGCGGGTCGGTGCTGATCGTCAGCACGATCGCCGGCACGTGGCGCAGTTTCGGGTCGTCGCGCATGGCGGCCAGGATGTCCAGCCCGTTCACGCGGGGCATGCTCAGGTCCAGCAGCAGCACCGCCGGCGGTTCCTTGCGCATCATGGCCAGCGCGTGCTCGGGCGCATCGGTGAAGACGAAATGCCGGTAGCCCGCATCCTGCAGGAAGGCCTGCGTCATCTCGATGTTGAGCATCTCGTCGTCGACCATCATGATCAACGCGTTGGCGAGCTCGCCCACCGAGCGGTTGCGCCACAGGGCCTCCTTCGGCGAGAGCGCCCGCAGCTCGGCGTCCGACAGCCGGTCCTCCCCCGGCGCGAACACCGTGGGCTGGGTCATCGGCCCCTCGCCGTCGCTGTCCCGCCGGCTGGAGCGATACCCCGATCCTCCCGAATCCCTCGTCGTCATGCGGACATTGTGCCCCGTGATCGACCCGGCGCTTCCTCCGGGACTTCCAGTCGGGCTGCCATGTGCTCCAGGCGTTGCAGAATGGCCTCGGCCCCGTCGGCGTCCCCGGCGCGGGCCGCCTGTTCCAGCTCCCGCGCCGGCGCCGTGAACGCGTCGTAGCCCACGGTGCCGGCGGCGCCGGCCAGCCAGTGCGCCAGCCGCTCCACCTCCGGCCGGTCGGCCGCATCGGCCGCGCGACGCAGGTGGGCGAGCTGCTCCTCCAGGCGGGCGGCGAACTTGCGCACGATGGGCGACAGCCTCGCGTCGTCCGCGAAGCGCGAGCGCACGGGCCCTTCCGGGACCTCCACCTCGTCCGGCTCCAGGAAGACGGAGGCGCGTGCCGCCGGAGCCTCCTGCGCGGATCCGCCCAGCAGCTGTGCCAGCTGCTGCAGCAGCGCGTCGATATCCACCGGCTTGGTGAGGTAGGCGGTGCAGCCGGCGGCGAGCACCTCCTCCTCGAAGCCCTTCATCGCGTGTGCGGTCAGCGCCACCACCGGCAGCTTCAGGCCGCGCCGGCGCAGCTCGCGGGTGGCCGCGAAGCCGTCCAGCACCGGCATTTGCATGTCCATCAGCACCACGTCGTAGGAAACGCGCTCCAGCCGGTCCAGCGCGGCCCGGCCGTTCTCGGCCTCGTCCACCCACAGGCCCTGCTCCGTCAGCACCAGCGAGATGAGTTCGCGGTTCTCCGGGCCATCGTCGACCACCAGCACGCGGGCCGAAGGGATGTGCCAGCGCCTGCGCTGCACCGCCGCCGCTGCCGGGGCCGCGGCGAGCTGCGTCGCGTCCAGCATCCGCACCCCCTGGAGCGAGCCCGTGGCGAAGGTGAACATCATGGTCGTCCCGACCCCCGGCTGGCTGCTGCCCACCAGGTCGCCGCCCAGCGCGCGCGCCAGCCTGCGGCTGATGGCCAGCCCCAGCCCGGTGCCGCCGAACCGGCGCGTGATCGACGCATCGGCCTGGGTGAAGGGATCGAACATGGACTCGACCTTCGCCGGCTCCATGCCGATGCCGGTGTCGCCCACCTCGATGCTGTAGCTGCGGCCGTCGCAGGCCAGCGCGACCTCGACGCCGCCCTGCTGCGTGAACTTCACTGCGTTGCTCAGGAGGTTGAGCACCACCTGGCGGATGCGCGCCGGGTCGGACTGCACCCGCTCGGGCACCGGCGTGAGCAGGCGAAGCGACAGGCGGATGCCCTTCTCCTGCGCCTTGAGGGCCAGCTCCGCCAGCGCGCCCTGCACGACCTCGTGCGGCGCGCAGGCGATCTTCTCCACGGCGAGCTGCCCGGCCTCCACCTTGGACAGGTCCAGGATGTCGTTGATCAGCTCCAGCAGATGCCGCCCGCTCTGGTGGATGGTGTCCAGGTAGCGCGAGGACTCTCGCTCGCTCTTGCCGTAGCCGCGCCGCAGCAGCTCGGTGAAGCCCAGGATGGCGTTCATCGGGGTGCGGATCTCGTGGCTCATGTTGGCGAGGAACTCGCTTTTCGCCCGGTTGGCCGCCTCGGCTTCGTCCTTGGCCACCTTCAGGTCCGCGCGGCTGCGTTCCAGCAGCGTGATGTCCTCCAGGCTGATCAGCGCGCCGCCGGCGCGGGAGCCCGCGCCCAGGACGGGGGAGCAGTTGAGGATGAAGGTGCGCTCGCTGCCGTCGGCGGCGCGCAGGCGCAGTCGGCGGTCCCGCTGGACATCGCCCTGCGCCAGCGCCGCGGCCCAGGGACGGTCCGCGGCCGGCAGGGGGTTGCCCGCGTCGTCCAGCCAGGCTATGGCGTCGACCTGCGTGCCCATCAGCTGCGCGTTGGTCCGCCCCAGCAGCCGCACGAAGGCCTCGTTGGCCAGCACGACCTGCTGCTGGCGGTCGATCACCAGCAGCCCGCTGGCCAGCGAGTCCAGCGCCGAGCGCACCCGGCCCGGGATCGCCTTGGAGGGGTCGAGGTGCCGCAGCACCCGGACCAGGTAGACCTGGAAGCCCAGGAAACACAGGGCCGCGCAGAAGGCCAGCAGCGGCACGATCGGCGTGTGCAGGATGCCGGCCAGCCCGGGAGGCGTGAGCGGTTCGAAGCGCAGTTCCAGCCGGCCCCACGGTTCGCCGCGCGCCAGCAGGTCGACCTGGATCTGGGCGTCGTGCGCTCGCTCGCTGTCCATCGGCGCCCACTGGCGGGCATGGTCACCGATGCTGAACACGAGTCGGCCGTCGGCGCCGCGCAGGCCGATCGAGCGCAGCGACGGGTTGCGCGACTGCACGAAGCGCAGCACGCCCTCCAGCGGCCGCGGGTCGGGGCTGCTGAGGATGGCCGTGCTCGCCGCGGCCAGGGATTCGGCCAGCGCGATGCGGCCGTCGCGGATGGCCCCCGTGCGATCGGGCACCAGCCCCAGGAAGGACGCGGCGAGCAGCGCCGTGCTGACCAGCGAGACCAGCCCCAGCGCGATGTAGGTGCGCGTGTTCAGCAGCTTCATCCGAATCCCCGCAGCAGGTCGCGGCCGCCGCGGCCGGGCCCTTGCAGGTCGTCCTCCCCGTCCTCCTGCTCGCCCTCCTCGGCCTCCTCGTCCGGGCGTGCCAGCACCGGCAGCGGATCGAGCAGGCGCCAGGCCGGCAGCGCCGACAGGTAGCTGCCCATGAGCACGCCGCCGCGGATCAGCCAGAGCACGTAGACCAGCGAGAAGCCCAGGGAGACACCGGCGGCGGACACCGTCAGCGTGTGTTCCAGCACGACCTTCTCCTCGGAGTCCTGGCGCAGGCGGTCCAGGGCCTGGACGAAGCTGCCGGAACGCAAGGTGCGCTGCAGGTTCTCCAGCGGGTACGGCTGGGACCACACCGATGCACCCAGACTGCCGAAGAAGGCCGCGGGATCCTGCAGGCTCACCAGCTGGATGCCCTGGCGGTCGATCACCGCCGCACGCGCGGCGCGCGACGCGGCATCGACGTCCGGGACCAGGCTGCCCGCTGCCGACGTCGAACCCAGGACGGCGGATGCTGCGGTCGCCCCCCCGGGCGCCAGGTCCGGCTCCGCCCCGGTGGCGACCGCCGCTGCCGGACCGGCAGTGCCGGCGGCGTTCCCCTGTCGTCCCGGGCTCGTCGGCGCGTGCGCAACCTCGGCCGAACCGGCCGCGAGAACCGCCTGCGCGGGTACAGGAACAGATACAGGTGCCGCTGCAGGTGCAGGTGCAGGTGCGGGTGCAGGTGCGGGTGCAGGTGCAGGTGCAGGTGCAGGTGCAGGTGCGGGTGCAGGTGCGGGTGCGGGTGCGGGTGCGGGTGCGGGTGCAGGTGCGGGTGCAGGTGCGGGTGCCGGTGCCGGTGCGGATGCGATGTTTCCCAGCTCCACAATCATGGCGTCCGAACTGCCCGAAGCAGGGCTCGTCTGGTAGGCCCCGCTGGTGGCGTAGCCGCCCGCGCTGCTGCTGCCCACCACGTACGCGTTTCCGTTGGCGACCGTCACCGAACCGGTGGCGAATCCCGAGCCGTAGTAGGTCCCGTACTGGAGGTCGGAAGTCCCGCCACCCGCCGGGTTGACGACGGCGAGGAACATCGCGTTGCCGGGATTGGTCGCCTGGATGGCGCCCGAAGTGACGGGAAAGTCCGTCGAGCCGGCGTTGCCGACCACCACGGCCAGGCCGTTCGCGATGGCGACGCCGGTGGGAGCATCGGTCGACGAACCGCCCAGGAAGGTCGAATACAAGAGCGAACCCGGTCCGGTCAGCGTGGTGTCGTAGGTCCGCAGGAACCCGGTGTCGACGTTGTTCAGGACCTTCGCCGCGGTCTGGTAGGCGCCGCTGGTGACGGTGAAGGTGGAGTTGTTCTTGTACAGGGTCTGGCCCACCACGTAGGCCCGGCCCGAACCGTCCACGGCGACGCTGGAGACCGAGTCCGTCTCCGATCCGCCCACGTAGGTGGAGTAAAGGACATTGCCCCCGGTGCTGTCCAGGTGCACGAGGAATCCGTCCGACGTCCCCTGCAACGCCGTCTGCGCGCCGTTCACCATGGCGAAGTCGGCCGAGGACGTGGTGCCCGCCACATAGACATCGCCCGCGGCGCCCACCGCGATGCCGGTGGCGGCGTCGGTGCTGGTGCCCCCCAGCAGCTGCTGGTAGACCACCGCGCCGGACGCGGAGTACTCGTTGACGAAGGCGTTGTCGGAGGCGCCGAACAAGGCCGACTGGGTGCTGGTGGGATTGCTGAGGTTGGTCTCCTCGCCCGCCACATAAAGGTTGCCCGAGCCGTCGAACGCCACCGCGTTGGCGCTGTCGGTGGGCCCGGCGCCGCCGAAGTAGGTGCTGAACACCAGCGCGCCGCTGGAGTCCAGCTTGAAGACCACCGCGTCCTGGCTGCCGTTGATCGTGCCGGCCGCCGCGTTCTGCAGGGGGAAGTCGGACGACTGCGTCCAGCCCCCCACGGCCACGTTGCCGCTGGCGTCGACCGCGATGGCGTTGCCCTGCTCGTCGCCGCTGCCGCCGATGCGCATGGCGTACAGCAGCGTGGACAGGTCCGCGCTCAGCTTCGCGACGAAGATGTCGCCGGCGCCGCCCACGGTGCCGATGGCGCCGAAGGGAGAGCCCGTGCTGGCCGTGCGGCCGGTGACGTAGACGTTGCCCGCGCTGTCGGTGCTCACGCCCAGCGCGCTCTCGGTACCGGTGCCCCCGAAGTAGCTGGCGTAGTTCAGGACCGGGTCGATCACCAGCTCGCGGCTCTTGTCGTAGGCACCGAGCACGAAACCCACGGTGCCGTCGGCGTTCACCTGGTAGCGGCTGGCCACGGGCTGCAGGCTGCCGTCCGCGCCGCGCTGGTAGCTCACCGGCGCCTGGAAGCGGATGGGGGCATCGCTGCCGTCCACCTGGATCACCAGGTCGCCGTTGTCCGCCACCTGCAGGCTGCGCGCACCCTGGAACTGCAGCCGGATCGCGCCGGGGTCGGCGCCGGCGGCGACGTTGAAGTCGTATTCGAACTGGTTCTGCGTGCCGTAGTAGCGCACGTCGACGCCGTCATAGACGTTGCGGTACGCCACCGCCGCGTAATTGGCGATGCCGGTGCGCCACTGCGACGGGTCGTTGCCCACGTAGTAGTTGCTCTGCCCCGCGAGCAGTCCTTCGGCCTGCCCGGCCACTCCCGCCCTGGCGCCCGCCAGCGTCAACTGGACCGTCTGCGATCCGCTGCTGCCGGCCAGCGTGAGGTCGGCGTTGCCGCCCGCCAGCGCGATGCCGTAGCCGCTGCCGCTGGCGACGAACTCCGCGCCGGCGCCGGCTTGGCCGACGTTCTGCTCGAAACGCAGGCCCAGCCGGGCATAGGCGGCGCTGGCCGAGGCGGCCGCGTCCGTCGCCTGTTGCGTGGTCGTGAATTCGCCGCTGGCGTCCAGCGTGCGCTGCTCGTTGGCTGCCAGGGCATCGGTCCCCAGGACCAGGCCGGCGGCGAGGTCGGCGGAATACAGCAGCCGGGGTTCCAGCACCTCGGCGACGGGCGCGCGACGCTCGGCCGGGTCCGCGCGCAGCCTGCCGAGCCAGCGCATCGCCGCCCTCAGCGGTCCCGCGCCGGGGACATCCCGACGGGCGACAGGCGCAGGCCGGCGGCGGGATCGGGGCCGACCCCGGCGCCCGCCCCGGCGCGGGGCGAGCGCTGCGCGTCCGGCGCGTCGAGCGCGAGGTCGGCCTTGCAGCGCAGCCCGGCCGGCAGGGCGAGGTCGGGATTGGGCAGGTCCAGCCGGATGCGGAAGGTGTTGCTCGCGCCGTCGATCAGCTTGTCCACCAGGGTGATGCGCGCCTGGCGCGGCGCGGCGCCGGGAAACTCCGGTGTCACGGTGACGTCCATCCCCTCGCGCACGCTGGCGTAGAACGCCGCCGGCAGCACCACCTCCACCCGCAGCGGGTTGATCGAGGCCACGCGGAAGGTCGGCTTGTCCTCGACGCGCTCGCCGGCGGAGACGTAGCGCTCCACCACGATGCCGGAAATCGGGCTGCGGATCGTGCGCAGCGCGAGCTGCGCCTGCGCGAGAGCCTGTTCGCGCGCGTACACGTTGCGCTGCTCGCGCGCCTGGGCCAGGCGGTTCTCGGCCACCTCGGCTTCGGCACGCGCCTGCTCGAGCGCCTGGCTGGAGATGAACTGCTTGTCGGCGAGATCCTTGGCCCGGGCGAATTTCTGCCGGGCCAGCACGGCGCTGGCCTCGGCGGCCTGCAGGTCGCCGACCGCCTGCGCCTTGCTGGCCGCCACCGCCAGCGACTGGCGTTCGACGTCGGCGCGCAGCGTGGCCAGGGTCTGGCCGGCCTGGACGCGGTCGCCGCGTTCGACCTGCGTGGACTCGATCACCCCGATCACGGGACTGCCCACGTCGGACATGCGCGAGGGCTCGATCAGGCAGCCCAGGGGCTGCTGCGGGGCGGCTTGCGCCGCCGTGGCCGCGAGGCAGGCGACGGCCAGCGCCCGATGACTCCATTTCATGGCTGCACCTGTCGGCTGAAGTTGAAGTCGCGCTCCACCAGCGTCGCGACCCGGCACAGTTTCACACGCTCATTACGTTGGGTAAAGGATTCGCGGCGTTGCGCCAGACCAAGTGTGACGTTTGCCAGACTGGAGGCGCTGCCGAGGCCCGCCAGCCAGCGCAGCCAGGCCGCCGGCCAGGCCTTGCGGACCAGCGGGAAATCCAGGGCCAGCATTCGCCGGACGCTGCCCGCCTGGCCCTGCCGCCCCGCCCTTCCCGCGAATTGGCGATCGATGCGAGCCGACGCATTCAGTTGGCAGAGGATGACGTGCAGCCCCCCCTTCTGGAGCACTTCGGGGGTGCACGGGATGTCGGTGCCGCGCCCGGCCATGCTGGTGGCCACTGTCACCTGCCCGGCGCCACCCGCCGTGGCGATCAGCTCGCTTTCCTCCCGGTCCTGCCGCGCGTTCAGCACGCGGTGCGCGACGCCGAGGCCTGCCAGCACGCCGGACAGGGCTTCCGACTGCGCGACGGTCTCGGTGCCCACCAGCACCGCACGGCCCGCGGCGGCGGCCTCGCGGGCCTCCCGCGCCACCGCCTGCCAGAGGCTGTCGCTGTCGGGGTAGACCGCGGTCGGCCCGTACTTCACCCGCGAGGGCGTGCGCGGCGGGACCACCACCAGGTCGAGGCCGTAGACATGGCGCAGCTCGGCGCGCGCCTCGCTCAGGGTGCCGCTGGCACCGGCCAGGCGCAGGTAGCGGGGGAAGAAGCGCTGGAAGCTCACCTGGGTGAGCGTCGCGTTGCGCCGGGTGGCATCCACCCCTTCCTTCAGCTCCACCAGCTGGTGCAGGCCGGCCGACCAGGCACGGCCCGCGGCCGCGCGCCCCGTGTTCGCGTCGACCAGCTGCACCTGCCCGTCGCGCACCACGTACTCGTGGTCACGCCGCAGCGCATGCAGGGCGACCAGGGCCAGTTCCACGGCAGCCTCGCGGTGCGCCCGGTGGCCCAGCAGCGGATGGCTCGCCGGCGGCCAGGCGGCCAGGCGCTGGCGGCCCTGCGGCGTGAGCTCGAAGCGGCGGCCGTCGTCGCGCTCCAGGTAGTCGGCGCCGGCCGCGAGACGGCGCGCCACCGCCAGCGCCCCGCGGTGGAATTCTTCCTCCGCGCCAGTGCCTTCCTGCTGGGCGAGCACCAGCGGCACCCGGGCCTCGTCGATCAGCACGGTGTCGGCCTCGTCGAGGATGGCCATGCACAAGCCGCGCAGGACGGGCGCGCCCGGCGCCGCGCCCGCGGCCAGCCGCCGCGCGCGCTGCTCCAGCGCCGACAGCTCGCCGGTGCGCAGCAGGCTGTCGCGCAGCCAGTCGAAGGCCAGTTCCTTGGCGGTGCAGTAGGTGACGTCGGCGCCGTAGGCGGCGCGGCGCTCGGGGGCGGGCATGGGCTGGGTCACGCACGCCACCCGCAGCCCCAGCTGGGCGTAGAAGGGGCGCAGCGCCCCCGCATCGCGCTGCGCCAGGTAGTCGTTGGCCGTCACCACGTGCACCGGGGTGCGGCCCAGGGCGGCCACGGCGGCGGCCAGGGCGATCGCGGCCGTCTTGCCTTCCCCGGTGGCCATCTCCACCAGGCGGTCGTCCAGCAGCACCCGGGCGGCCAGCAGCTGCTGGCGATGCGGCGGATGGCCGAGAGTGGACGTCAGCGCGCAGGCGGCGAGCCGCACGGCCGCCAGGATCCAGGCCTCCTTGCCGGCCGGCAGTTGCCGCAGGCGCCGCAATCCCTCGGCCAGCGCCTCGGTCGGCAGCGGCTGGCTGGCGGCCGCGTCCGCGAAGCGCTCGAGCGCCGCGCGCGCCAGGGGCCGATGACCCCGACGCACGCCCGCGGCCGCGGCCTGCTCCGGGTAGTCGCCCCAGACCAGGCCGGGAAAGGGCCAGGATGCGTTGGCAGCGGCGCTCATGTGCGGTCGGTGGGGTTGAATTCCTTGACCAGCAGCTGGCGCGCCAGCCGCACGACCTGCAGGCCCACGGGCTCGGCCGGCAGCTCCAGCTTCACCCAGGCCCGGCCGCCGATGCGCTCGGCGCCGAGGTCCGGGACCTGCACGTCGAACAGGAACACCGGCGCGAGCGTGCGCAGGCCTTCCTTGTCGGCGGGATCCACCGGCACGGGCCCGCCCTGCCGGTCCCCCAGTGCGGCGCTGGGGAGGTCCCGCGTCGCCGCCGGCGTCTCGCTGCGCAGGCTCGCGCGGTGCACGGTCCAGGGCGAATCGGCCAGCCGCACCTCGATTGCCCGCACCCGGCCCCGCACGCGCAGCAGGTCCTCGTCGCGCAAGGCCACCCGCACCTGCGCCGGCTCCGGCCCCAGCACGTAGCCCAGCATGGCACCGCGCTTCGCGAAGCTGCCGGGGACGTCCTCCTCGCGCGTCCAGACCACCCGACCCGCCGCGCGGGCGCGTACCTTCAGGCCGTCGAGCTGCTGCTCGGCCCGCTGCAGCTCCGCGTCGTTGCTCGCGATCTGCTCGTTGATGTCGCGCGCGCGCGCCGGGTCCTCCAGCAGGGACTGGTACTGCCGGGCCAGCAGGCCCGTGCGCTCGCTGACGGCCTTCTCCCGCTGCGCCTCCAGCGCCGGGTCGCTCAAGGAGAGCACCACGTCGCCTTCGGCCACCTGCGTGCCGCCGCGCACCATCCCGGCCCCGGCGAACCCCGCCGACCCGGGCCGCAGCTGCGCCCGCTCGGGCGGCCAGACGACGCCGCGCGCCACCACGCTGTCCGGCACGGGCACCGCGAACAGCAGGACCAGGGCCGCGGCCACGGCTGCCGCGGCTGCCGCCAGCGCCCGCAGCCGTGCGCGCGGTTCGACCGCGCCATCCGCCGGCCGCAACAGCGCGCGCACGCCGGCCTGCGCGAGCCAGGCCAGGACCCCCAGCGCTGCCGCCCAGCCGAGCAGCCAGGAGGCGTGGCCGATCCACAGCACCAGTCCCGCCAGCAGGCCCAGGCGATAAAGCAGGGCGGCCGGCGCGTACAGCACCAGCCACTTGCCCTCGCCCGCCGCCAGCGCACCGGCCGGCAGGTCCGTCTCTCCGCCCACCAGGCGCCGCCAGAACGCGGCCCACCAGGCCCGGCTGCGCAGCGCCAGGTTGGGCAGCTCCAGCAGGTCGCACAGGAGGTGGTAGCCGTCCAGGCGCAGCAGCGGGTTCGCGTTGAACAGCACCGTGGACACCGAGCCGATGAGGACCACCACCACCGCCGCGTCGCGCAGCAGGCCTGGCGCCACCAGCACCCAGGCGATCGTGGCCAGCGCGGCCAGCGCCAGTTCCACCATGATGCCGGCGGCGCTGACGAGGGCGCGCTGGCGCGCCTGCGGGAAGGCATTGGCGGCGCTCGCGTCCACGTAAGGGGCCGGGGTGAGCAGGACCAGGGACAGGCCGACCTCGGGCACGGCGCCCCCGAACCGGCGCACGGCCAGCGCGTGGCCCAGCTCGTGCAGCGCCTTGATCAGGGGATAGGCCAACCAGGCGATCGCATAGCTGGACGGCGTGGTCAGCACGCGCAGCGCATCGGCGCGCAGCCCGCCGAAATTCACGGCGGCGGCCAGGCCGGCCAGCAGCACCAGCAGGAGCCAGGCCACCAGCACCGGCCAGCGCCCCAGCCAGAGCGCCAGCGGCGCCAGCGCGTCGAGCAGCCGCGTCGGGTCGGCCAGGCGCAGGCGCAGCATCAGCGGGTTGAGGAAGGCGCGGCGGCTGCGATCCTGGTCCTCGCCGCGCCGGGCGAACAGCAGCGAGAGGTTGGGCGCGGTGTCGAACTGCAGCATGCCGGCTCGGAACAGCTGCGCGAGCAGCCGCAGGATGTCGTCCTGGCCCGGGGCGTCCTCGCCTTCGCGTTCCAGCAGCAGCTGCCACAGCTCGCCCACGGTGGCCTGGCCGTCGCAACGCCCGACGAAGGCATAGGCCGCCGGGTTGAGGCGCACCTGCCGTCCCGAGCCCGGCTCGACCAGCACGTGCCAGACCTGGTCGCGCACCTGCTGGCGCACGATGCGCAGGCCCGCGGGCAAGCTCGGTTTGAGCTCGGCGACGAGGTACCAGGAACCGCTGACCAGAGGACGTGTCATTGCGCTACAACGCCACCGTCCACACCGCCATGCGCAGCCAGGCGGCGAAGCGGTGGAACAGCAGCCAGGCCAGCGGGCGCCGGCCGACGTCGATCTTGGCGACGCCGCTCAGGCCGGGACGCAGGCCGGGCTGGGCCTCGTCGGGACTGCCCTCCACCTCGAAGTAGTTGCGGCCCTCGGCGGCGGTGGCCACCGGCACGATGCGGCGGGTGGTGAAGCGCAGCGGCTCGTCGGGACGGGCCGCCAGCGCCAGCTGGCCCTTCTGGCCGGGCCTGACGGCGGCGATGTCCGCCTCGTCGACCTCCACGATCAAGCGGAAGCTGTCGCTGGGCGACAGCACCATCAGCACGTCCCCCTTCTGCACCGGCGCACCGAGCTTCTGGCTGAGGTCGCCCTTGATCACGACGCCGTCGAAGGGCGCGACCAGCTGGCTGCGTTCCAGCTGGGTCTGGGCCAGCTCCAGCATGGCCTGCGCCTCGCTCGCGCGCGACTGGCTGATCACCATCTGCGTCCGGTCGTTGCGCGCCTGCGCCGCCCGGAAGGCATTCTCCTGCTGGGCCATCTCGCTCTCGCGCCGGCGGCGCTCCAGCTCCAGGTCCTGGGTGGACAGCTGCGCCAGCACCTGCCCGGCCTGGACGTGGTCGCCGGGGCGCACGTTGGCCTGCTGCAGGAAGCCGTCGGCAGCGGCGGCGACCGCCCTCTGGACGGAGCCTTCCAGGCGCGCCGGCGCGCTCACCCGCCAGGGCAGGGGCACGGCCAGCGCGACCAGCACGGCCAGGGCAGCGGCTCCCCAGGCCGCCTGGCGACGGCCACGGGCCGCGATCGATGCGCGCAGGGAGGACGCCACACGCCGGTGCCAGGGCGCCCCGGCCTGGCGCAGCAGCTCCAGGACCGGACCGGCGAAGCTGGCGACGTGTTCGACGGCGGCCACTTCACCCGCGGAGAACGGCATTCCGTCGCGCTCCAGGCTCAGTGCGCCGGCCTTGCGGCCCTCCACGACGATGGGCACGCTGCAGGCCTGGCCGGAGCCGGCCAGCTGGCGCTGCGCCAGCACCACGGGTCGGGTGCCCGGCACGGCCAGCCAGGCGACGCTCATGTCCTGGTCCAGGGCTTCGTGCATGGCCGCGGTGATGGCGGCCGCGGCCGGATGGCGGCCGTCGATCTCGGCGGCCTGGGAACTCCCCACGATGCGCAGGCGTTCGCGCTCCAGCAGCCCGACGCTCACGCGCCGGCAGCGCAGCAGCTCCGCCAGCTCCACCGCCAGCGCGCTGGCGCCCTCCTCCAGGCGCGTGCGCGCGAGCAGCGCGGCCTGGCAGCGCAGCACGGCGTCGGGCGCGGCCGGCGCGACCGGCTGCGCGGCCTGCAGCAGTTGGGGCGGGGCCTTGTCCATGGCGGGGCGATCGTCCAGCGCATTCTGCGGCACCTGGATGCAAGTTACCAGATGCAACAAGGCGCGGAGCGCCCGCCGGGCCCGAATGCGGCCCCAGCGGCCCATTCCGCGCCGGTGGCGCGGCGCCGGAGCAACAGTGGGAGACTCAGTCAGGCCGGGGTGGCGGCCAGGCTGGCGAAGGCGCGTACCACCTCGGGCGGCGCCTGGACCAGTTCGATCAGCACGCCTTCGCCGCCCACCGGGAACTCGTCGTTGCCCTTGGGATGGACGAAGCAAATGTCGAAGCCGGCGCCGCCGCGGCGGATGCCGCCGGGAGCGAAGCGCACGCCCTGGGCCGTGAGCCACGCCACCGCCTGCGGCAGGTCGTCCACCCAGAGCCCGACATGGTTCAGGGGCGTCGCATGCACCGCCGGCTTCTTCTCCGGGTCCAGCGGCTGCATCAGGTCGACCTCGACCTTCAGCGGGCCGGTGCCCAGGGCGCAGATGTCCTCGTCGACGTTCTCGCGCTCGCTGCGGAAGGTGCCGGTCACCTCCAGGCCGAACAGGTCGACCCACAGCTTCTGCAGCTTCAGCTTGTCGGGGCCGCCGATGGCGATCTGCTGGATGCCCAGCACCTTGAAGGGTCGCTTGCTCATTGGAATTCGATGATGGGTTGATCGACCGCGAGCGATTCGCCCTGGGCGGCCAGCACCTTGCCGACCACGCCGTCGGCGGCGGCGAACAGGACGTTCTCCATCTTCATCGCCTCGATCACCGCCAGCCGCTCGCCCGCCTGCACCTTCTGGCCCGGCTGCACGGCCACGTCCACCAGCAGGCCCGGCATGGGCGACAGCAGGAACTTGCTCATGTCCGGTGGCGCCTTGTAGGGCATCAGCTGATAGAGCTGGGCGGTGCGCGGCGTGAGCACCAGCGCGTCGAGGCGCGTGCCGTTGTGGACGATGCGGTAGGCCAGCGGGTTGCGGGCCATGCCACGCTCCACCTGCGCGGTGAAGTCCTTGCCGTTGACGGTGCCGCGGATGCGCGCGCCGCCCAGGTGCCACTTGCTGGAGATTTCGTAGCGCTTGTCGTGCACCTCCACCACGCAGGTGCCGGCCTCCCCGTCGAAGGCGGAGACCTTCAAGGGCACGTGGACGTGGCGCCCCTCGGCATCGAGCTTCACCACCACGAACTCGCCGTTGACCTTGAACTCGTGCCCGCGCATCTGGCCGCTGATGCCGCAGGCGCGCTCGAGGGCCCGGCGGTTGGCGAAGGCGGCGATGGCGGCCAGGAAGTCCTCGTCGTCGTGCGGCACGTCCTCGGCGCGGAAGCCGGACGCGTAGTGCTGGGCGATGAAGCCGGTGTTGAAATCCCCGGTCACGAACTTCGGGTGCGCCAGCAGCGCCGCCTGGAACGGGATGTTGCTGGAGATGCCCCGGATCACGAAGCCGTTGAGCGCCTCGCGCATCCTGGCGATCGCGTCGTCGCGGTCGCTGCCGTGCACGATCAGCTTGGCGATCATGGAGTCGTAGTACATCGGGATCTCGCCGCCCTCGGCGACGCCGGTGTCCACGCGCACGCCCAGCAGGTGCTCCGTGTCCGAGGCCCACATGCTGGTGCGCGGCGGCTGGAAGCGCACCAGGCGGCCGGTGGACGGCAGGAAGTTGCGGAAGGGGTCCTCCGCGTTGATCCGGCACTCGATCGCCCAGCCGTTGCGCTGGACGTCGGCCTGCGCGAGCGGCAGCTTCTCGCCGGCGGCCACGCGGATCATCAGCTCCACCAGGTCCAGGCCGGTGATGCACTCGGTGACCGGGTGCTCCACCTGCAGGCGGGTGTTCATCTCCAGGAAGTAGAACGACTGGTCCTTGCCGACCACGAACTCCACGGTGCCGGCGCTCTGGTACTTCACGGCCTTGGCCAGCGCCACGGCCTGCTCGCCCATGGCCTTGCGCGTGGCCTCGCTGATGAAGGGCGACGGCGCCTCCTCGATCACCTTCTGGTGGCGGCGCTGGATCGAGCACTCGCGCTCGTTCAGGTAGATCACGTTGCCGTGCGCGTCACCCAGCACCTGGATCTCGATGTGACGCGGCTCCTCGACGAACTTCTCGATGAACACGCGGTCGTCGCCGAAGCTGTTGCGCGCCTCGTTGCGGCAGGAGGTGAAGCCGTCGTAGGCCTCCTTGTCGTTGAAGGCGACGCGCAGCCCCTTGCCGCCGCCGCCGGCGCTGGCCTTGATCATCACCGGGTAGCCGATGTCCCGGGCGATGCCGACCGCCTGCTCGGCGCTGGCGATGGCCTCGTTGTAGCCGGGAATGGTGTTGACCTTCGCCTCCCTGGCCAGCTTCTTGGAGGCGATCTTGTCGCCCATGGCCGCGATGGAGTAGTGCTTGGGACCGATGAAGGTGAGGCCCTCTTCCTCCACCCGCCGGGCGAAGTCCTCGTTCTCCGACAGGAAGCCGTAGCCGGGGTGGATGGCCTGGGCGCCGGTCTGCTTCGCGGCGGCGATGATCTTGTCGGCCACGAGGTAGCTCTCGCGGCTGGGCGCCGCCCCGATGGGCACGGCCTCGTCGGCCAGGCCCACGTGGCGTGCGTCGCGGTCGGCGTCGGAGTAGACGGCGACCGTCTGGATGCCCATCTTCTTCGCGGTGGCGATGACGCGGCAGGCGATTTCGCCGCGGTTGGCAATGAGGATCTTGCTGAACATGTTGTCTTCTCCCCGGGCCCTCAGAGCGGAATGTTCCCGTGCTTGCGCCACGGGTTCTCGAGCTTCTTGTCGCGCAGCATCACCAGCGAGCGGCAGATGCGCTTGCGGGTTTCGTGCGGCAGGATCACGTCGTCGATGAAGCCGCGGGCGCCCGCCACGAACGGGTTGGCGAAGCGGGCCTTGTACTCGGCCTCGCGGGCGGCCAGCTTGGCCGGGTCGCCCTTGTCCTCGCGGAAGATGATCTCCACCGCACCCTTGGCGCCCATCACCGCGATCTCGGCGTTGGGCCAGGCGAAGTTGACGTCGCCGCGCAGGTGCTTGGAGGCCATCACGTCGTAGGCGCCGCCGTAGGCCTTGCGGGTGATCACGGTCACCTTGGGCACGGTGCACTCGGCATACGCGTACAGCAGCTTGGCGCCGTGCTTGATGATGCCGCCGTACTCCTGCGAGGTGCCGGGCATGAAGCCGGGCACGTCCACGAAAGTGATCACCGGGATGTTGAAGGCGTCGCAGAAGCGCACGAAGCGCGCCGCCTTGATCGAGCTCTTGATGTCCAGGCAGCCCGCCAGCACCAGCGGGTTGTTCGCCACGATGCCCACCGTCTGGCCTTCCATGCGGGCGAAGCCGATCAGGATGTTCTTCGCGTAGTCCGGCTGCAGCTCGAAGAAGTCCCCGTCGTCGACCGTCTTGAGGATCAGCTCCTTCATGTCGTACGGCTTGTTCGGGTTGTCCGGCACCAGCGTGTCGAGCGAGAAGTCCATGCGGTCGGCCGGGTCGTTGCTCGGGCGCACCGGTGCCTTCTCGCGGTTGTTCAGGGGCAGGTAGTTGTACAGGCGGCGCAGCATGATCAGCGCCTCGACGTCGTTCTCGAAGGCGAGGTCGGCCACGCCGCTGCGGGCGGTGTGCGTGGTGGCGCCGCCCAGTTCCTCGGCCGTGACCTCCTCGTGGGTCACCGTCTTCACCACCTCGGGGCCGGTCACGAACATGTAGGAGCTGTCCTTGACCATGAAGATGAAGTCGGTCATGGCCGGCGAGTACACGGCGCCCCCGGCGCACGGGCCCATGATCATGGAGATCTGCGGCACCACGCCCGAGGCCATCACGTTGCGCTGGAACACGTCGGCATAGCCGCCCAGCGACGCCACGCCTTCCTGGATGCGCGCGCCGCCGGAGTCGTTCAGGCCGATCACCGGCGCGCCGACCTTCATGGCCTGGTCCATGACCTTGCAGATCTTCTCGGCGTGCGCCTCGCTGAGCGCGCCGCCGAAGACGGTGAAGTCCTGGCTGAAGACGAACACCAGGCGGCCGTTGATCATGCCGTAGCCGGTCACCACGCCGTCGCCGGGGATCTTGTTGTTCTCCATGCCGAAGTCCGTGCAGCGGTGCTCCACGAACATGTCCCATTCCTCGAAGGTGCCCTCGTCGAGCAGCAGCTCGAGGCGCTCGCGCGCGGTCAGCTTGCCCTTCTTGTGCTGCGCATCGATGCGCTTCTCGCCGCCGCCCAGGCGCGCGGCTTCGCGCTTCCTCTCCAGCTGCTCCAGGATGTCGTGCATGTCGTTCTCCGTTGATTCATCGCGGGGCGGGGGCGCGTGGCGTCCCCGCCTGCATGGCGTCGAGCAGGCGCCGCGCGGCGGTCGAGGCCGCGAGCGTGCCCTGCTCCACTTCCGTGGTCAATGCCGGCAGCAGGGCCTGCACGGCCGGGTCCTGCCGGAAGGCCTGCTTCAGGCCGCTCTCGATGCGCTCCCACATCCAGGCCAGGGCCTGGTGCCGGCGGCGGGCCTGCAGGCGCCCGCCGGCTTCCTGCAGGGTGCGAAAGCGCGTCACGGCCTGCCAGAAGGCTTCCAGGCCCTCGCCCTTCAACGCGCTCAGCTGCAGGACCTCCGGGTGCCAGAGGCCGGCGTCGTGGTGCGCGTGCCCGGGATGGCCGTGCTGGCCCAGGATGCGCAGGGCGCTGGTGATCTGGGCGCGCGCGCGGGTGGCCGCGTCGGGATCGAGGTCGGCCTTGTTGATGACGACCAGGTCCGCCAGCTCCATCACGCCCTTCTTGATCGCCTGCAGGTCGTCGCCCGCGTTCGGCAGCTGCAGCAGCACGAACATGTCGGTCATCCCGGCCACGGCGGTCTCGCTCTGGCCGACGCCGACCGTCTCGACGATCACGATGTCGTAGCCGGCCGCCTCGCACACCAGCATCGCCTCGCGCGTCTTGGCCGCGACGCCGCCCAGCGTTCCGCTGGAGGGGCTGGGCCGGATGTACGCCTGCGGGTGCACCGACAGGTGCTCCATGCGTGTCTTGTCGCCCAGGATGGAGCCGCCCGACACGGTCGAGGAAGGATCGATCGCCAGCACCGCCACCCGGTGGCCCTGCGCGATCAGGACCAGGCCCAGCGCCTCGATGAAGGTGCTCTTGCCCACGCCGGGCACGCCGCTGATGCCCAGGCGGAAGGACCGGCCGGTGTGCGGCAGGAGTTCCGTCAGCAGCGCGTCGGCCTGCGCGCGGTGGTCCGCGCGCGTCGACTCCAGCAGGGTGATGGCCTTGGCGATGGCGCGGCGCTGGGACGCCTCACCGGAGGTCAGGATGTCCGCCGCGAGATTCACCGCCGCTTGCCCTCACCCCGGCCCTCTCCCGTGGGGAGAGGGGGTAACGACCGGGTCATTTTGCGATCGCCTTCCTGATCTGCTCCAGCACGTCCTTCGCGCTGGCCGGGATCGGCGTGCCGGGGCCGTAGATGCCCTTGACGCCGGCGTTGTAGAGGAACTCGTAGTCCTGCTGCGGGATGACGCCGCCGACGAACACGATGATGTCGCCGCCGCCCTGCTTCTCCAGCTCGGAGATGATGGCCGGCACCAGGGTCTTGTGGCCGGCGGCGAGGGTGCTGATGCCCACGGCGTGCACGTCGTTCTCGATCGCCTGGCGGGCGCATTCCTCGGGGGTCTGGAACAGCGGGCCCATGTCGACGTCGAAGCCCAGGTCGGCG
>JAGWTH010000064.1 GCA_028868995.1 Burkholderiales bacterium
GGCACTGCGGTTGGGCCTAGGGCTTTGTCGTTCTGCCGCCGCGGCGCTTGCCCTCCTGGGCGCGCTCGGCGGGTGCCGGGCCGGACGGGCCATCGAGGGCCGCCGCCGGTGGGCCGGTGAGCCGGCCCGCTTCATTGTAACGCAGGCCCCAGGCGGCCCACGCGGCGCGCAGGTCGGCCGGCAAGGGGGCGTGGAAGGCCAGCGACGCGCCGGTGACGGGATGCGAGAACGCCAGCCGGAACGCGTGCAGGGCCTGGCGCGCCAGCCCCGCCGCCGGCGCGCCGCCGTACAGCGCGTCGGCCACCAGGGGATGCCCGATGTGCGCGAGGTGCACGCGGATCTGGTGCGTGCGCCCGGTTTCCAGCGTGCACAGCAGCGCGCAGCCCTCGCGCGCCTGCTGCAGCAGCTGGAACACGGTGGCCGCCGGCTTGCCGGCATGGCGCCCGGGATCGATCACCGCCATGCGCAGGCGGTTGCGCGGGTCGCGGCCGATCGCCGCCTCGACGCGGCGCTGCGGCGGCCCCTGCCAGTCCCCGTGCGCCAGGGCCAGGTACTGCCGCGACACCTCTCGCGCGGCGATCATGGCCACCAGCCGGTCCATCGCCGCGCGCGTGCGCGCCACCACCATCAGGCCGCTGGTGTCCTTGTCGAGGCGGTGCACGATACCCGCCCGGGGCAGCAGGCGGGCGCCGGGATCTCGCGCCAGCAGCGCGTTGAGCAGCGTGCCGCGCCAGTTGCCGGGCGCCGGGTGCACGACCAGGCCGGCCGGCTTGTCGACCACCAGCAGGTGCTCATCCTCGTGCACCACCGACAGCGGGATCGCCTCGGGCACGAAGGCTTGGCTCTGCGGCGTGGGGCGCAGCTCGATCTCGCCGGTGTCCCCCGCCCGCACCCGCAGCGCCGGCCGGGTCGCCGGCGCGCCGCGCAGTCGCACCGCGCCGCCTTCGATCAGCTGCTGCAGGTAGCTGCGCGAGAACTCGGGCACGAGCCGCGCGAGCGCGCGGTCCAGGCGCTCGCCGTGCGCGGCCGCGTCGACCACGAAGGCCCGCGTCTCCGACTCGGCGCCGGGCTCCTCGAGCAGGTCTTCGGTCGCGGGTTGCGGGAGGTCGGTCGATATAATGGGTCGCCCTTCAGGTCCAGAGAGTTGCATGCTTGCTCGCGCGAAATTATCGGTGGTCCCCGTCCTGCTCGCCGCCGCCGTCCTGGCGGGCTGTTCCAGCCTGAAGGACGAGGACAAGACCGCCAGCTGGAGCCCGAACCGGCTGTACGCGGAAGCGCGGGACGAGATGGATTCCGGCGCCTATGACAAGGCGATCCCGCTGCTGGAGAAGCTGGAAGGCCGCGCCGCCGGCACGCCCCTGGCGCAGCAGGCGCAGCTCGATCGCGCCTACGCCTACTACAAGGCCAGCGAGCAGGCCGACGCGCTGGCCACGCTGGACCGCTTCATGAAGCTCCACCCGGCCAGCCCGGCGCTGGACTACGCCCTGTACCTCAAGGGCGTGATCAACTTCAACGACAACCTGGGCATGTTCTCCTTCCTGTCGAAGCAGGACCTGTCCGAGCGGGACCAGAATGCCGCGAAGGAATCCTTCGCGGCATTCAAGGAGCTGGTGAGCCGCTTTCCCGAATCCAAGTACACCCCGGACGCCCGGCAGCGGATGACGTACATCGTCAATTCCCTGGCCCGCTACGAGGTGCACGTCGCGCGCTACTACTACAGCCGCGGCGCCTACGTGGCCGCCATCAACCGGGCCCAGAGCGCACTGGCGGACTACCGGGACGTCCCCGCGCTGGAGGATGCGCTGTACATCCTCATGCGCTCCTACGACGAGCTGGGCCTGACCCAGCTGCGCGACGACACGCGCCGCGTGCTCGAGAAGAGCTACCCGCAGAGCCACTACCTCACGGGCAAGCCGAAGGGCGGCTCCACGCCCTGGTACCAGTTCTGGTGAGTCACTTCAAGAAGTCGCAAGCGACTTCTTGAAGTGGGCTGATCAGTGCGAGGAAGCCCGGCAAAGCCGGATCTTCCCCGCAAGGGGGACCGCGCTGCATGTTATTCCGCGCGGTCCACGGGCCCCTGCGGGGATAGGCCGGGAGCTTCGGGCGAGCGCGTGAGCTGGTCCAGCGCTTCCTCGAATTCCGCCTCGTCCTTCAGCCGGCGCATCGGCGGCAGTGCCGCCAGCAGGCGGCGGCCGTAGCCCATCTGCTCCAGCCGGGGGTCGCACACCACCAGCAGGCCGCGGTCGGTCTCGCGCCGGATCAGCCGGCCGGCGCCCTGCTTGAGGGCCACCGCGGCTTCCGGCACGAAGTAGTCGTTGAAGGGGCTGCGGCCCTGCTCCTGCAGGCGCTGGCCGCGCGCCTCCACCAGCGGGTCACCCGGCGGCGGGAAGGGCAGCTTGTCGATCACCACCAGCTGCAAGGCCTCGCCCGGCACGTCCACGCCTTCCCAGAAGGACGCGGAAGCCACCAGGATGCAGCCCGGGCGCCCCTCGCCCGCCCCCTCGCGGAAGCGCTCGATCAGGCGGCGCTTGGGCCACTGCCCCTGCACCAGCACCTCGATCGCATCCGCGCCTTCGAACCGGGCCTGCAGCTGCTCGCCGATGGATCGCAGGGCCCGCAGCGTGGTCGTGAGCACCATGGTGCGTCCGCCGACGCGCTGGGCCGCCCGGGCCGCCAGCCGCGCCACCGCGTCGCTGTGCCCCGGGTCGTTGGGCCGCGGCAGGCCGCGCGGGAGGTACAGGGCGGCCTGCGCGGGATAGTCGAACGGGCTGGCGACGCGCAGGACCTCGGCCTGGCCCAGGCCGCAGGGCTCGGTGAACCAGGACAGGCGGGCGTCGTCGCCCAGCGTCGCCGAGGTGAAGATCCAGGCGCGCCGGCCGCCCCCTCCTTCCTCAGCCTCCTCCTGGCCCGTCTTCAGCAGCTTGTCCTGCACCGCCTCGGCGATGTCCAGCGGCGATTCCACCAGGCGCAGGTGGGTGCCGGCGTCGAGCCAGCGCACGGCGCCGGGCTCGGCCGGCCGGCCGAAGGCGGCGACGCGCTGCGCGAGCCCTCCGGCGCGCTCGTGCAGGCGCATGAAGTCCGGCGCGATCTCGCTGACCGTGGCCAGGCCCCCGGCGGCCTGCTGCAAGGCGTGCTCCAGGGCGGCCAGGGCCCCGGCCCAGGCCTCTTGCGGTACGCCCTCGGGCGCCATGCCGGTCCAGCGCAGGCGCGCGCCGGCCGCGGTGCGGCCCACGACCAGGCGCAGGTCGCGGGCGGCGTGTTCGGTGGCTCCGGCCAGCTGCTGCCAGTCGACCAGCCCGCGGGCCAGCTGCAGGCCCGCGCCCAGCAGGTCACGCGCGAAGTCCAGGACCTGGCCGGTGCCCAGCTGGCGGCCGAGGAACTGCACCCCGGTCTCGTTGAGCTGGTGGGCCTCGTCGAACACCACCACCCGCACGCTGGGCAGCAGTTCGGCCATGCCCGACTCGCGCACCGCGAGGTCGGCGAAGAACAGGTGATGGTTGATCACCACCACGTCGGCCGCCATGGCCTCGCGCCGGGCGGCATTCACGTGGCAGCCGCGGAACTTCGGGCACTGCGAGCCCAGGCAGTTCTCGCGCGTGGAGGTGACCAGCGGCAGCAGCGGCGAACGCTCGTCCAGGCCGGGCATCTCCGCCAGGTCGCCCGTGCGCGTGCCCTGCGCCCATTGCTCGATGCGGGCCAGGGAGCGCAGGACGGCCCGGTCGGCCAGGCCGGCGTCGTGGCGCGCGAGCTCCAGCCGGTGCGCGCACAGGTAGCTCGCGCGGCCCTTCAGCAGCGCCATGCGCACCGGCAGGCCCAGGGCATCGGCCAGGCGGGGCAGGTCGCGCGCGAACAGCTGGTCCTGCAGGGTCTTGGTGGCGGTGGACAGCAGCACGCGCTCGCCGCTCTGGAGGGCAGGCACCAGGTAGGAGAAGGTCTTGCCGACCCCGGTGCCCGCCTCGACCACCAGGGCGCCGCCATGGACGATGGTGCGGGCGACGGCCACGGCCATCTCGGTCTGGCCCGGCCGGGGCCGGAAGTCCTCCGCCGCCCGGGCCAGCACGCCACCGGGCACGAAGGCCTCGCGTGCAAGCTGCTCCAGGTCGGGCGGCGCCCGGTCGGGCCAGGCCCGCTCGGACGCATCGTGGTGCCCGGGCGACGCGACTGCCGAATCCGTCATCAGGCGGGTTCTTTGGGATCGAGCGCCAATTCCAGCCGCGCGATCTGGTCGCGCAGGGCGAGGCGGCGCTTCTTGAGCCGGCGCATCATGAGTTCGTCCACCGGGCTCTGTTCCGCCGCGCGGTCGATCATCGCGTCGAGGTCGGCGTGCTCCATCCGCAGCTCGATCAGGCGCCGTTCGGGAGAATGCAGGTTGGAGTCCAAAAGTAAAAAGGCGGGCGCCGCGGGGGATCATTCAATAATACGTCCTCGACCGGCAATAATCGAGCGAACGCGCGCCAGCGCATCCTTTCCCGCCTATGAGCAGCAACAGCAAAGGCTACCGAATCTCCGCGTCCACCGGCATCCACAAGGGAGACCGGGAGTACCAGCAGGACCAGGTCATCCTGATCGCCCATCCGCGCATCAACGGCTGCCTGCTGGGCGTGGTGGCCGACGGCATGGGCGGCCGCAGCGGCGGGCGCAAGGCGTCCGACCAGGTGATGATGACGTGCAAGCAGCTGTTCGAGCGCTATTCGCCCACGGGCGACGACACGCCGACCGTGCTCAAGCAGATGGTCCACGAGTCGCACCTGGTCATCAAGCTGACGGCCATCTCCTCCGAGCAGGAGCCGCACAGCACGATCGCGGCCTTCATCATCAACCCCAACGGCGAATGCCACTGGGTGCATGCCGGGGACTCGCGGATCTACCACTTCCACGGCAACCGGCTGGTCAAGCGCACCATGGACCACTCCTACGTGCAGACCCTGGTGGACCGGGGCGAGCTGACCGAGGAGGAGGCCAACGTCCACCCGCAGTCCAACATCCTCATGGGCTGCCTGGGGGCGGAGGACGACCCGCCGGCCGACGTGCACTTCATCCAGCAGCTGCGCCCCGGCGACACCCTGCTCGCCTGCAGCGACGGCGTCTGGCACTACTTCAGCGCCGAGGAGCTCGGCTCGGTGCTGTCCTCGCTGTCGCCGCGCGAGGCCAGCGAGTTCCTGATCGAGAAGGCACGCCAGCGCGGGCACGGCGGCGGCGACAACCTGTCGCTGGCGATCGTCAAGCTGGAGCCGCTGGCGGGCTGAATCAGGAGCCCGACGCGCCCGTGCGCGGGGGCGTCGGCAGGGGCGCCGCCGGCGGCTGCGTCCGCTTGGCGTTGCGCGCTTCGACCTCCGCCTTGTGCTGCTGCGCCTCCCGCATCCGCTGCTCGTATTCGGCACGGTTCTTCGCGGCTTCTTCCGGGGAAATCCCGTGGCTGCCGGGGGACACAGGACCGCGCGGGGTGCCCTGGGGCGCTGGCCGGCCATCGGGCGTCCGGCCGGCGCCCTTGGCGGCCGCGCGCGCGTCGCGGGACTTCTGGTCGGCCAGGGCCTTGGCGCGCCTTTGCGCTTCCTCCTGCTGCCGCTCGGGCGACCGGCGCTCGTCGAGCGCCTTCTGGCGCTCGGCGGCGCGGCGCATGCGCTCGGCGTCGTCGAGGACCCGCTCCTGCCGCTTCAGCCCGGACAGCACGTCGTCGCGTTCGCGCCGGGCCTGGTCCACGCAGTCGTTGA
This sequence comes from Burkholderiales bacterium, assembly GCA_028868995.1. GTDB lineage: Bacteria > Pseudomonadota > Gammaproteobacteria > Burkholderiales > Burkholderiaceae_C > Ramlibacter. The sequence goes on from JAGWTH010000064.1 coordinate 5,712, forward strand.
CGGCGAACTTCGAGCGGCAGGCCTTCTGCGCCTCGTCGAAGCGCTTGCCGGCGGCTTCCCGCTCGACGCGGATGCGCTCCCGCTGGGCCGCCTCGTCCGGGACCTGCGCCTGGACGCCTGCGGCCGTCGCCGCGAGAGCGAAGGCCAGGAGGAAGCGGCGCGGGATCATGTGATGCGGGTGTCGACGGTCCGATGTTCGAGGGCGAGGAACTCCGCGGACTGCATCTCGTTGAGGCGCGAGACCGTGCGCGGGAACTCGTGGGCCAGCGGCCCTTCCGTGTACAACGCCTCCGGAGGGACTTCGGCCGACAGGATCAGTTTGACACGCCGGTCGTAAAGAACGTCCACCAGCCAGGTAAATCTTCGTGCCTCGGAGGCATTGCGCACCGCCATCCGCGGCACGTCGCTCAGCAGCACCGTATGGAACTGGGTGGCGATCTCCAGGTAGTCGTTCTGGGAGCGCGGCCCGCCGCACAGCGTGCGGAAGTCGAACCAGACCACGCCGCCGGCCTTGCGGCGCGCGCGGATCTCGCGGTGCTCGATGTGCAGCACCGGGTCCTCGTCGTGCGAGGCGGCCAGCCGGGTGAAGGCGTCGTTCATCTCGGCGTCGGCCTGCGGCCCCAGCGGCATGTGGTACAGCCTCACCTGCTCCATGGTCCGGCGCCGGTAGTCGGTGCCGTTGTCGACGTTGACCACCTCCAGCTTCTCGTTGAGCAGCGCGATCGCCGGCAGGAGGCGGTCGCGGTGCAGGCCGTTGGGATACAGGTCGTCCGGCCGGAAGTTGGAGGTGGTGACGAAGCCGACGCCGTTGTCGAACAGCGCCACCAGCAGCCGGTGCAGGATCATCGCGTCCGTGATGTCCGCGACGTGGAACTCGTCGAAGCAGATCAGGCGGTAGCGCCGGGCGATGCGCTCGCCCAGCGCGTCCAGAGGGTTGACGGTGCCCTGCAGTTCGGCCAGCTCGCGGTGCACCTCCCGCATGAATTCGTGGAAATGCAGGCGCGTCTTGCGCACCACCGGCACGGCCTGGAAGAAGCAGTCCATCAGGAAGCTCTTGCCGCGCCCCACCCCGCCGTACAGGTAGACCCCGCGCGGGATGGGCGGCCGGTGGATCAGCTTCTTGAAGGCGTTGGAGCGCTGCCCCTTGTACGCCGACCATTCGGCCGCGCAGCGGTCCAGCGCGTCGACCCCGCGCAGCTGCGCCGGATCGCTCGCGTAGCCTCGCGCAGTCAGTTCGGCTTCGTAGACCTCGCGAACGGAAGGCACCGGGCCCGCACCCTCAGAAGTTCAGCGTGCGCTTGTCGACCGCCAGCGCCGCTTCCTTCGTCGCTTCCGACAGCGACGGGTGCGCGTGGCAGATGCGGGCGATGTCCTCCGACGACGCCTTGAACTCCATCGCGACCACGGCCTCGGAGATCAGCTCGCTGGCCATGGGGCCAACGATGTGCACCCCGAGGATCTCGTCGGTCTTCGCGTCGGCCAGGAACTTCACCATGCCGGTGGTGTCGCCCAGCGCGCGCGCGCGCCCGTTGGCCAGGAAGGGGAAGGTGCCGGCCTTGTACGCCACGCCTTCGGCCTTGAGCTGCTGCTCGGTCCTTCCCACCCAGGCGATCTCGGGCGAGGTGTAGATCACCCACGGGATGGTGTTGAAGTTGACGTGCCCGTGCTGGCCGGCGATGCGCTCCGCCACGGCGACGCCCTCTTCTTCCGCCTTGTGCGCCAGCATGGGGCCGCGCACCACATCGCCGACCGCCCACACGTTGGGCAGGTTGGTGCGGCATTCGCCGTCCACGACGATGGCGCCGCGCTCGTCCAGCTTCAGGCCCACCACCTCCGGCTTCAGGCCGGTGGTGTTGGGCACGCGGCCGATGGAGACGATCACGTGGTCGGCCGCCAGGACCTGCGCCTCCCCCTTGGCCGAGGTGTAGGCCACCGAAACGCCCTTGCCGGACGTCTTGATCTCGCCCACCTTCACGCCCAGCTCGATCTTCAGGCCCTGCTTGGTGAAGGCCTTGTGGGCCTCCTTCGCGATCTGCTCGTCCACCGCGCCGAGGAAAGTGGGCAGCGCCTCCAGCACCGTGACGTCGGCGCCGACGCGGCGCCACACGGAGCCCATCTCCAGGCCGATCACGCCTGAACCGATCAGCACGAGCTTCTTCGGTACCGCCGGAATGCGCAGCGCGCCGTCGTTCGAGAGGATCTTCACCTCGTCGAAAGGCACGCCCGGCAGCGCACGCGCCGTGGAGCCGGTCGCCACGATCACGTGCTTGCCGACCAGGGTCTCCTCGCCCACCTGGATCTCGTAGCCTTCGGCGGTCGCCTGGACGAAGGAGCCGCGGCCGTGGAAGAAGCTGACCTTGTTCTTCTTGAACAGGTACAGGATGCCGTCGTTGTTCTGCTTCACCACGGCGTCCTTGCGCGCGACCATCTTGCCGATGTCGATCGCGAGGTCCTTCATCGTGATGCCGTGGTCGCCGAAGTGCTTCGCGGCCTCCTCGTAGTTCTCGGAGGACTGCAGCAGCGCCTTGGACGGGATGCAGCCCACGTTGGTGCAGGTGCCGCCCGGGGCCGGGCCGCCCGCCTGGTTCTTCCACTCGTCGATGCAGGCGGTGCTCAAGCCCAGCTGCGCCGCGCGGATGGCGGCGATGTAGCCGCCGGGGCCGCCGCCGATGACGACCACGTCGAAGTTCTTTGCCATGGCCGTGTCCTCAGATGTCGAAGAGGAGGCGCGCCGGATCTTCCAGCGCTTCCTTCATCGCCACCAGGCCCAGGACGGCCTCGCGGCCGTCGATGATGCGGTGGTCGTAGGACATGGCCAGGTAGTTCATCGGGCGCACCACGACCTGGCCGTTCTCCACCACCGCGCGGTCCTTGGTCGCGTGCACGCCCAGGATGGCCGACTGCGGCGGGTTGATGATGGGGGTGGACAGCATCGAGCCGAACACGCCGCCGTTGGAGATCGAGAAGGTGCCGCCGGTGAGCTCCTCCAGGCCCAGCTTGCCGTCGCGCGCCTTCACGCCGTACTCGGCGATCTTCTTCTCGATGTCGGCGAAGGACATCTGGTCGGCGTTGCGCAGGATCGGCACCACCAGGCCGCGCGGCGAGCCCACCGCGATGCCGATGTCGAAGTAGCCGTGGTAGACGATGTCGTTGCCGTCCACGGAGGCGTTGAGCACCGGGTACTTCTTGAGCGCGTGCACGGCGGCCTTCACGAAGAAGGACATGAAGCCGATCTTGACGCCGTGCTCCTTCTCGAACTTCTCCTGGAAGCGCTTACGCATCTCCATCACCGGCGCCATGTTCACCTCGTTGAAGGTGGTCAGGATGGCGTTGGTGGCCTGCGACTGCAGCAGGCGCTCGGCGACGCGGGCGCGCAGGCGCGACATCGGCACGCGCTGCTCGGGGCGGTCGCCCAGATCGGGGGCGGCCACCGGCGCGGCGACCGGGGCCAGCGCGGGACGCGCGGCCACGGGTGCGGGCACCGGGGCAGCGACGGCCGGCTTGGCACCCCCGGCCAGCGCGCCGATCACGTCGCCCTTGGTCACGCGGCCGTCGCGGCCGGTGCCGGCCACGGAGCCGGCCGCCAGGTTGGCGTCGGCCATCATCTTGGCGGCGGCCGGCATGGCGACGCCGGCCTTGGAGCCGCCGGCCGGCGCGGCCGCGGCGGGAGCCGCAGCCGCGGGGGCGGCTGCAGGCGCAGCTGGGGCGGCGGCGCCGGCCTTGCCTTCGCTGTCGATCTTCGCGATGACCTGGTCGCTGGTCACGGTGCCGCCGTCGGCAACCACGATCTCGGCGAGCACGCCGGCGCTGGGGGCCGGCACTTCGAGCACCACCTTGTCGGTCTCGATCTCGATCAGGATCTCGTCCTGGGCGATGGCCTCACCGGCCTTCTTCTTCCACTGCAGCAGGGTCGCCTCGGCAACCGATTCGGACAGCTGCGGGACCTTCACTTCAACGATAGCCATTTGTTTTCCTGGAACTTGTTGTGTTCGAGTCCGCGCGGTGACCGGCCTTCAGGTCCGTGTCGACCGCGCGGAGATATTTCCGCGCCGCAGGCGTCGGAAATGTCGCTACTTGGAAAGCACGAATCCCTTGAGCTTGCCGAAGGCCGCGTCCACCAGCGCCTTCTGCTGCTCCGTGTGCAGGTGCGAATAGCCCACGGCGGGCGAGGCGGAGGCCGGACGGCCGGCGTAGCCCAGCTTCTGGCCTTCCGCCAAGTTCTCGTGGAGGTTGTGCTGAATGAAGAACCAGGCGCCCTGGTTCTGCGGCTCGTCCTGGCACCAGACGACCTCGGTCGCGTTCGGGTACTTCTTCAGTTCCGCCGCGAACGCCTTGTGCGGGAACGGGTAGAGCTGCTCGACGCGGATGATCGCCACGTCGTCGGCGCCCTTTTCCTCGCGCTTCTTGGCCAGGTCGTAGTAGACCTTGCCCGAGCACACCAGCAGGCGCTTGACCTTGTCGGCCCGGAGCTCGCGGTGCTCGGGGATCACCGTCTGGAACGAGCCCTTGGTGAACTCGGCCAGCGGCGAGGTCGCGTCCTTGTTCCGCAGCAGCGACTTGGGCGTCATGATCACCAGCGGCTTGCGCAGGTTGCGCACCATCTGGCGGCGCAGCAGGTGGAAGATCTGGCTGGCGGTGGTCGGCTGGCACACCTGCATGTTGGTGTCGGCGGACAGCTGCATGAAGCGCTCCAGGCGGGCCGAGCTGTGCTCGGGGCCCTGGCCCTCGTAGCCGTGCGGCAGCATCAGGGTGATGCCGTTGACGCGGCCCCACTTCACCTCGCCGGCGGCGATGAACTGGTCGATCACCACCTGGGCGCCGTTGGCGAAGTCGCCGAACTGGGCTTCCCAGATCACCAGGGTGTTGGGGTCGTTGGAGGCGTAGCCGTACTCGAAGCCCAGCACCGCCTCCTCCGAGAGGATGGAGTCGATGCAAACGAACGGGGCCTGGTTGTCCGCCACGTTCTGCAGCGGAATGTAGGTGCCGGTGTCCCAGCGCTCGCGGCTCTGGTCGTGCAGCACGGCGTGGCGGTGCACGAAGGTGCCGCGGCCCACGTCCTCGCCCGACAGGCGCACCGGGTAGCCGGAGGCCACCAGCGAGGCGAAGGCCATGTGCTCACCCATGCCCCAGTCGACGTTGATCTCGCCCCGGCCCATGGCGGCGCGGTCCTCTAGCACCTTCTTCACCAGCGGATGCACGGTGAAGTTCGCCGGGACGGTCGTGATGCGCTCGGCCAGGCGCTTCCACTCGGCCAGCGGGATGGCGGTGTCGGCGGCGTCGGTCCACTTCTTGCCGAGGAACGGCGCCCAGTCGACCGCGTACTTGCTCTTGAAGTTCGACAGCACCGGGTCGACCGTGTGCTTGCCGGCGTCCATGGCGGCGCGGTAGGCCTTGACCATGTCGTCGCCCAGCGTGTCGCCCAGGCCCTGCGCGGCCAGCTTGTCGGCGTACAGCCGGCGGGTGCCGGGGTGGGCCGCGATCTTCTTGTACATCAGCGGCTGCGTCAGCGCCGGCGTGTCCTGCTCGTTGTGGCCCAGCTTGCGGAAGCACACGATGTCCACCACCACGTCCTTGGCGAACTCCATGCGGTATTCGAGGGCCAGCTGGGTCGCCAGCACCACGGCCTCCGGGTCGTCGCCGTTCACGTGCAGCACCGGCGCCTCGATCATCTTGACCACGTCCGTGCAGTACAGCGTCGAGCGCGCGTCGCGCGGGTCGGAGGTGGTGAAGCCGATCTGGTTGTTGATGACGATGTGCACCGTGCCGCCGGTGAAGTAACCGCGGGTCTCGGCCAGCGCCAGCGTCTCCTGCACCACGCCCTGGCCGGCGATGGCGGCGTCGCCGTGCACCAGCACGGGCAGCACCTGCAGGCCCCGTGCGTCGCCGCGGCGGTCCATGCGTGCGCGGGTGGAACCCTCGACCACCGGGTTCACGATCTCGAGGTGCGAGGGATTGAAGGCCAGGCTCAGGTGCACCGGGCCGCCGGCGGTGCTGACGTCGGAGCTGAAGCCCTGGTGGTACTTCACGTCGCCGGCAGGCAGGTCTTCCGGCGCGGTGTGCTCGAACTCGGAGAACAGGTCCTTGGGCATCTTGCCCATGGTGTTGACCAGAACGTTCAGGCGGCCGCGGTGGGCCATGCCGATCACGACTTCCTGGACGCCCCGGGCGCCGGCCTGCTGGACCAGCTCGTCCATGGAGGCGATGAAGCTCTCGCCGCCTTCCAGGGAGAAGCGCTTCTGGCCCACGTACTTGGTGTGCAGGAAGCGCTCCAGGCCCTCGGCCGCGGTCAGGCGGTCGAGGATGTGCTTCTTCTTCTCGGTGCCGAAGTTCGGCTTGGAGCGGATGGACTCCAGCTTCTGCTGCCACCAGCGCTTGCGCGCCTGGTCGCTGATGTACATGAACTCGGCGCCGATGGTGCCGCAGTAGGTCTCGCGCAGCGCATTGAGCAGCTCGCGCAGCGACATGGACTCCTTGCCGAAGAAGGTGTTGCTGGTGTTGAACACCGCTTCCTGGTCGGCATCGGTGAAGCCGTAGAACGAGGCCTCGAGTTCCGGGATGTTCTCGCGCTCGGTGCGCTTGAGCGGGTCGAGGTCGGCCCAGCGGCAGCCCACGTTGCGGTAGGCGGCGATCAGCTGCTGGACGGCGGTGCGCTTGCGGGCCAGTTCCAGGTCGGCACCGGCGGCGACGACCACCTTGGTGCCGCCCTGCTTGGCGCGCTGCGCGAAGGCGTTGACGACCGGGAGGTGGGGGACGTCCTTGGCGTTGCTGCCGTCGACGGCGGGTACGTTCTGGAGGGCGTCGAAATACTCGCGCCAGTGGTCGGGCACGCTGCCCGGGTTGGCGAGGTAGTTCTCGTACATCTCCTCGACATAGGGCGCGTTGCCGCCGAAAAGGTACGAATTGCCTTGATAGGCCGTGTAGACGGAGCTTTGGTCGCTCATCCTTTGCGCTACTTTCCGCTCCCCTGAAGGGAGCCTGAGCTGGTTGGTGAACCTTCCGCGGCACGGCTGGACCGGTTG
>JAGWTH010000028.1 GCA_028868995.1 Burkholderiales bacterium
GTCGAGCGCTTGTTCCGCCGCCTCAAAGGCTTCAGGCGCATCTTCTCTCGGTTTGAGAAACTCGACGTGATGTTCCTCGGCTTTCTCAGCTTCGTGCTGGTCGCCGACGGACTTCGCGGTTTGTGTTAACAGGCCCTAGCTGGCTAGCGCGCCAGCACCGGCGCCAGCACCTTGCCGGTGTGCGTGCCGAGCCGCACCACCTCCTCCGGCGGCGCGGCGGCGACCACCCGGCCGCCGGCCGAGCCGCCGTCGGGGCCCAGGTCGACGATCCAGTCGGCCTCGGCAATCACGTCGAGGTCGTGCTCGATCACCACCACGCTGTGGCCGCCGTCGACCAGGCGGTGCAGCACGCGGATCAGCTTCTCCACGTCGGCCATGTGAAGGCCCACCGTCGGCTCGTCGAGCACGTACAGCGTGTGCGGCGCCTTCTGCCCGCGGCGTGTCACGTCGTCGCGCACCTTGGACAGCTCGGTCACCAGCTTGATGCGCTGCGCCTCGCCGCCGGACAGGGTCGGCGACGGCTGGCCCAGCGTGAGGTAGCCGAGCCCGACATCCCGCAGCAGCTGCAGCGGGTGGGCGATGTTCGTCATGGCGGCAAAGAACTCCACCGCCTCGTCCACCTCCATCTGCAGGACGTCGCCGATGTTCTTGCCCCGCCAGGTGACGGCGAGGGTCTCCGGATTGAAGCGGGCGCCGTGGCAGGACTCGCAGGGCACCTTCACGTCGGGCAGGAAGCTCATCGCGATGGTCCGCACGCCCTGGCCTTCGCAGGCGGGGCAGCGGCCCTCGCCGGTGTTGAAGGAGAAGCGGCCCGGGCCGTAGCCGCGCGCGCGCGCCTCCAGCGTGTCGGCGAACAGCTTGCGGATGGTGTCCCAGAAGCCGATGTAGGTCGCCGGGCAGGAACGGGGCGTCTTGCCGATCGGGGTCTGGTCCACCTCCAGCACGCGGTCGACCGACTGGTAGCCGTCGAGCGACCGGCAGCCCGCCCACTTCGGCCGCTTGCCCGCGGCGTCGGCATCGCGGCCCGCCTTGGTCGAACGCTGCTGCACGGCCGCCTGCACGTTGGCCAGCAGGACGTCGCGCGCCAGCGTGGACTTCCCCGAGCCCGAGACGCCGGTCACCGCCACCAGGCGCTGCAGCGGCACGTCGACGTCGACGCCGGCCAGGTTGTGCAGGCTGGCGCCGCGCAGCGCCAGGGCCTTCTCCGCGGGGCCGCGCCGCGGCTTCAGCGGGTGCTTCATCGCATGCAGCAGGTAGCGCCCGGTGAGCGAGTCGCCGGAGCGCGTGATCTCGTCCGCGGTGCCCTGCGCGATCACCCGGCCGCCGCGCTTGCCGGCGCCGGGACCGATGTCGATGATGTGGTCGGCGCGCCGGATGGTGTCCTCGTCGTGCTCCACCACCACCAGCGTGTTGCCCTTGTCGCCCAGCTTGTGCAGCGCGTCCAGCAGGATCTGGTTGTCGCGCGCATGCAGGCCGATGGTGGGCTCGTCCAGCACGTAGCACACGCCCTGCAGGTTGGAGCCCAGCTGCGCCGCCAGCCGGATGCGCTGCGCCTCGCCGCCCGAGAGCGTGGGCGCGCCGCGGTCCAGCGTCAGGTAGCCCAGGCCCACTTCCTCCAGGAACTCCAGCCGCGAGCGGATCTCGGGGATCAGGTCGCGGGCGATGCCCTGCTCGCGCGCGCTCAGCACGCCGCGTTCGTGCAGGCCCTCCACCCAGGCACGCACGTCGCGCACCGACAGCGCCGCGATGTCCGAGATCGCCGTCGCGTCGAAGCGCACCGCGCGCGCCTGCGGGTTGAGGCGCGTGCCCTGGCAGGTCGGGCAGGCCTCCTCCGACACGTCCTCGATCTCGGCCTCGGCGAAGGTCTGCTCCCGGCCCTTGTCGTCGGCGGCCAGCAGCGTGTCGTCCAGGGCCTTGCGCTGCTCGCGCGTGAGCTTGACGCCGGTGCCCACGCAGTCGGGGCACCAGCCGTGCTTGCTGTTGTAGGAGAACAGGCGCGGGTCCAGCTCCGGGTAGCTGGTGCCGCACACCGGGCAGGCGCGCAGGGTGGAGAACACCTCCACCTCGCCGATGCCCTCGTGCCGGCCCGTGGCGAAGGCCGCGCGCAGGCCGTCCAGCGGCGCCAGCACGTGCACCACGCCCTTGCCGTGCTCCAGCGCCAGCGCCAGCTTCTCGCGCAGCAGGGCCTCGTTCGCCGGCGTGACGTCCAGGTCGCACACCGGCAGCTCGATGGTGTGCTCCTTGAAGCGGTCGATGCGCGGGAAGCCGCTGGTGGGCAGGAAGTTGCCGTCCACCCGCAGGTGGGTGTAGCCGCGCGGCCGCGCCCAGTCGGCCAGCTCGGTGTACACGCCCTTGCGGTTGACCACCAGCGGCGCCAGCAGGCCGATGTGCTGGCCGCGGTAGCGCTTCATGATCTGCGCGACGATGCTGTCGGGCGTCTGCGGCCGCACCTCGGCGCCGTCGTGGATGCAGTGCTGCACGCCCAGCTTGACGTACAGCAGGCGCAGGAAATGCCAGACCTCGGTGGTCGTGCCCACGGTGGACTTGCGCCCGCCGCGCGACAGGCGCTGTTCGATGGCCACGGTGGGCGGGATGCCGTACACCGCATCCACCTCGGGCCGGCCGGCCGGCTGCACGATGGAGCGCGCATAGGCGTTGAGCGACTCCAGGTAGCGCCGCTGCCCCTCGTTGAACAGGATGTCGAAGGCCAGCGTCGACTTGCCGGAGCCGGACACGCCGGTGATCACGCTGAACTTGTTGTGCGGGATGTCGACGCTCAGGCTCCGGAGGTTGTGTTCCTTGGCGTTGACGATCTGGATCGCCGTGGGTGCGACTCCGGCGCGCTCCGCGCGCTGGCCGCTCTCACTCTCTCCCGCTGGCGGGAGAGAGCCGGGGTGAGGGTGGATGGGAGCCCCGGCCCTCTCCCCGGCCCTCTCCCGCGCACGGGAGAGGGCGTAGCCAGCGCCTTCGGCGACACTCAGTATGCCGTCGTACTCCCGCAGCGCCTTCGCCGTGTGCGAGCCCGGATGCTGCTTCACTTCCTCCGGCGGGCCCTCGGCCACCAGCAGGCCGCCCGCGTCCCCGCCTTCCGGGCCCAGGTCGATCAGCCAGTCGGCCGCGCGGATCACGTCGAGGTTGTGCTCGATCACGACCAGCGAGTTGCCGCCTTCCAGCAGCTTGCGCAGCGCCCGCATCAGCTTGGCGATGTCGTCGAAGTGCAGGCCGGTGGTGGGCTCGTCGAACAGGAACAGCGTGCCCTTCTGGGCCAGGCGCTGGCGGCTGGCGGTCGCGCTGCGCGCGGCCTCGGCCAGGAAGCCCGCCAGCTTCAGGCGCTGCGACTCGCCGCCGGACAGCGTCGGCACCGGCTGGCCCAGCTTCACGTACTCCAGGCCCACGTCGACGATGGGCTGCAGCGCGCGGATCACGTCGCGGTCGCCGGCGAACAGGGCGGCCGCCTCGCTCACGGTCAGCTCCAGCACGTCGGCCACGTTCAGCACCCGCGGCTCGCGTTCGCCGACCGCGTGCCGCTCGATCGTGACCTCCAGGATCTCCGGCCGGTAGCGCTTGCCGTCGCAGTCGGGGCAGCGCAGGTACACGTCCGACAGGAACTGCATCTCCACGTGCTCGTAGCCCGAGCCGCCGCAGGTGGGGCAGCGGCCGTCGCCGGAGTTGAAGCTGAACTTGGCGGCCGTGTAGCCGCGCTGCTTCGCCAGCGGCGAGGTCGCGAAGATCTCGCGGATCGTGTCCCAGGCGCCGACGTAGCTCACCGGGTTGGAGCGCGCGGTCTTGCCGATCGGCGACTGGTCGACGAACACCACGTCGCCCAGGTGGTCGGCGCCCAGCAGGCGGTCGTGCGCGCCGGCCGTCTCGGTGGCGCGGCCGAAATGCCGCAGCAGCGCCGGCGCCAGGATGTCCTGCACCAGCGTCGACTTGCCCGAGCCCGACACGCCGGTGACCACCAACAGCCGCTGCAGAGGGAACTCCACCGACAGGTTCTTCAGGTTGTGCTCGCGCGCGCCTTCCAGCACCAGCCGCGGCGTGGAATCGGTGACGGCCCGCTTGAAGCCCATGCCGACGTGCTTGCGCGCGCCCAGGTAGGCGCCGGTCAGGGTGTCGGCGTGGCGCAGTTCCTCGGTGGTGCCGTCGAAGACGATGCGGCCGCCCTTCTCGCCCGGGCCGGGGCCCATGTCGATGATGCGGTCCGCGGCGACCATCACCGCAGGGTCGTGCTCCACCACCACCAGCGTGTTGCCGGCATCGCGCAGGCGCTGCATCGCCTGGGTGATGCGGTTCATGTCGCGCGGGTGCAGGCCGATGCTGGGCTCGTCCAGCACGAACAGCGTGTTCACCAGCGAGGTGCCCAGCGCCGTGGTCAGGTTGATCCGCTGCACCTCGCCGCCCGACAGCGTGCGGCTCTGGCGGTCCAGCGTGAGGTAGCCGATGCCCACGTCCACCAGGTACTTCAGCCGGGTGTTGATCTCCTCGAACAGCAGCTTGAGCGCCTGCAGCTCGCCGGCGCCGGCATGGGCCTCGGCCTGCGGCTCCACCCGGTCGAAGAAGCGGCGCAGCCTCTCGATCGGCAGCAGCATCAGGTCGTGCACCGTCAGGCCCGGGAGCGCCTCGAGCTGCGCGCGCGTCCAGGCTACGCCCGCCGGCAGGAAACGCCGCGCGGGCTCCAGCACGGCGTCGGCGTCCTCCTTGCTGCCCAGGCGCCACAGCAGCGCCTCGGTCTTCAGGCGGGCGCCGCCGCAGGTTTCGCAGGGCGTGTAGCTGCGGTATTTGGACAGCAGCACCCGGATGTGCATCTTGTAGGCCTTGCTCTCCAGGTACTCGAAGAAGCGCTTGACCCCGTACCACTGCTTGTTCCAGTTGCCCTCGCGGTAGTTCGGCGCACCGTGGATCACCCAGTGCTTCTGCTCGGGCGTGAGCTTGGACCAGGGCGTGTCGCGCGGGATGCCGGCCGTTTCCGCGTGGCGCATCAGGTCGTCCTGGCACTCGGACCAGGCGGGCGTCTGGAAGGTCTTGACCGCGCCGGCGCGCAGGGTGAGCTTGTCGTTGGGGATCACCAGGCCGTAGTCGACCCCGATCACCCGGCCGAAGCCGCGGCACGCCTCGCAGGCGCCCACCGGCGAGTTGAACGAGAACATCGACGGCACCGGGTCCGCATAGCGGATGTCGGACTCGGGGCAGTGCAGGCCGGTGGAGAACTTCCAGACGTCCTTGTCCTCCTCATCCCCCGCGTACACCGCCAGCCGCCCCGACCCGCGCTTGAGCGCCACCTCGATCGCCTCGATGGCGCGCGCCTTCTCCACGCCCTGGATGCGGAAGCGGTCGGCCACCACGTCGAGCACCTTGCGCGGCCCGGTGGGCGTGGCCACCTCGCGCTCGGCCTGCACGCGGGTGAAGCCGCTGGCGGCCAGCCATTGCTCCACCTCCTCCGCAGTGGTGCCGGCCGGCAGCTCCACCGGGAAGGTCACCACCAGGCGCGGATCGCCCGGCCTCGTGCGCTCCATCAGCTGCTCGTAGATCGTCTCCGGCGTGTCGTGCCGCACCGGCAGCCCCGTCTTGCGGTCGAACAGCTGGCCGGCGCGCGCGAACAGCAGCTTCAGGTGGTCGTTGAGCTCCGTCATCGTGCCGACCGTGGAACGCGAGGAACGCACCGGGTTGGTCTGGTCGATGGCGATCGCCGGCGGCACGCCCTCCACCCGGTCCACCGCCGGCTTGTCCATGCGGTCGAGGAACTGCCGCGCGTAGGCGGAGAAGGTCTCGACGTAGCGCCGCTGCCCCTCGGCGTACAGGGTGTCGAACACCAGGCTGGACTTGCCCGAGCCGCTGGGGCCGGTGACCACGGTCAGCTCGCCGGTGCGCAGGTCGAGGTCGAGGTTCTTGAGGTTGTGCTGTCTGGCGCCGCGGATGCGGATCGAACCCTGGGACATGGGGAGCAGGCCTTCCGGAGACGAGGCCGATCATTCTAGGGAGGCCGCCGGGGCGTGCCGCCCGTCCGGGACATGCCCCTGCCGGCCGCTCGGGTCCTCCGGCCGGATGTCGCGGCAGTGTTGCGTACGCATCCCATTTGCTCGCCCGGCCGCACGCGGCGGTCGACAGGAAGCAGCCGCGTCCCTAGACTGCTCCCAGGATGCGCGAGGGAGCGCGCCGAGGAGACAAGCTTGAAGAAGTGGATCGTGGCGGCGGTCGCCGCCTGCGCGCCCGCCTGGGCGCTTTCGCAAATCCTGGTCGGCCAGACGGCCGGCTTCAGCGGCCCGGTGGCGGCGGGGGTCAAGGAAACGACCGATGGCGCCAGGCTGTGGATCGACAGCGTCAACGCGAAGGGCGGGGTCAACGGCCAGAGGATCGAGCTGGTCTCGCTGGACGACAAGTTCGACCCCAAGCTCGCCGCGGCCAACGCCAAGGTGCTGATCGAGGAGAAGAACGTCGTCGCGATGTTCCTCACCCGGGGCACGCCGCACACCGAGGCCATGCTGCCCCTGCTGGAAGCGCACGGTGTCCCCCTGGTCGCGCCCTCGACCGGCGCCATGGTGCTGCACAAGCCGGTGAAGAAGTATGTCTTCAACGTCCGGGCGACCTACCAGCACGAGGCCGAGAAGGCGGTGCTGCACCTGCACACCCAGGGCATCAGCCGCATCGCCGTGGTGCACGCCGACGACTCCTTCGGCGCGGACGCCTTGCAGGGCGCCGAACGCGGATTCAAGAAGGACGGATTCGAGCCGGTGGTCATCGTGAAGGCGGACCGCGCCAAGCCCGACTTCCGCACGATCGTCCCGGCGCTGACGGCCAAGGATGCGCAGGCGGTGCTGTGGATCGCCTCGGGCAACGCGGTGAGCGACGGCGTCAAGGCGCTGCGCGCCGCCGGCTCGGCGGCGCAGGTGGTGACCCTGTCGAACAACGCCTCCTCCGGCTTCATCAAGAGCCTGGGCGCCGACGCCCGGGGCGTGATCGTGACGCAGGTGTTCCCCGACGAGCGCTCGTTCGCCTACCCGTTCATCCAGGAGGCCGCGGGCCTGGCGAAGGAGAAGAAGCTGAGCCTCAGCCCCGCGATGCTGGAAGGCTACGCCGGAGCCAAGGTGCTGGTCGAGGCCCTGCGGCGCGCCGGCCCCAGCCCCACCCGGGCCAAGATCGAAGCCGCCCTCGAGGGCATGAAGAAGTTCGACATCGGCGGCATGGAGATCCACTACACCCCGGAAGACCACACCGGCATCGAGTTCGCCGACCTGTCCATCATCAGCCAGGACGGGCGCTTCCTGCGCTGACCCGCGGCGGGCCGCCCGGGCGGTTCAGCGCCGCCCGGCCCCCGCCGGCAGCGCCGCGGCCTGCTCCCAGGCGCCGGAGGCGAACCATGGGTCGCCCGCGAGGTACGCGCGCAGCAGGGGCAGGCCGTCGAAGCCCCAGAACAGCCGCCCGTCCACCTCGCAGGTCGGCACGCCGAACAGGCCGAGGGCGATCGCGGCATCGGTGTTGACCCGCAGTTCCGCCTTCACCGCCTCGCCGGCCGGGTCGCGCTGCGGCTGCAGCTGCGCGCGCAGGGCCTCCAGCCGCTGCGCCTCCACGGCATCGGCGCCGCCGCGCCAGACGTGCCGGAACACGGTCTCGGCGACGTGGCGGTTCACCAGGCCGTCGCTGCCGCAGGCCAGCGCCAGGCGCAGCAGGGGCAGCGGGTTGAAGGGATGGGCCGCCGGCAGCTGCAGGGGAATGCCGTGCGTGTGCGCCAGCCACGGCACCTGGCGGTAGGTCCAGTCTCGCTTGCCCGGGATCTCCGCCGGGCCCAGCTGGCCGTGGTGCTTCAGCAGGCCGGCGAACAGCACGGGCCGGTAGTCGATGCGGTAGCTCAGGCCCTCCAGCGCCAGCGGCAGCCGCTCGAACGCCAGGTACGCATAAGGCGAGATGAAGTCGAACCAGAAGGTGATGTGCTTCATGCGGGACCGACCCTTTCCAGCAGGCGCTGCCAGACCGCGCGCTTGTCGTCGTCGCTCATGCCCGACCAGGCCGCGATCTCGTCCAGCGTGCGGTAGCAGCCGGTGCACAGGCCCGTCGCGGGGTCCATGGTGCATACGCAGATGCAGGGCGAGGGCACGTAGCCGTCCGCGGGCAGTTCCGCCGCTCGGTCGCGGATCAGCTTGGCCGCGCCCAGGCTCATGCCGCGGACACCTGCACCACGTCGGCCACCGGCGCGCCGGTGAGCTTCTCCAGGTCCTGCGGCCGCAGCTTGAACACGCCGTGGGGATGGCCGGCCGCGGCCCAGATCTCCTCGAAGCGGAACAGCTCGCGGTCGATCAGCGTGACCGGCGCCTGCGCATGCGCCACCGGCGACACGCCGCCGATGGAGAAGCCGGTCTTCGCCTTCACGAAATCGGCGTCGGCGCGGCCGGTCTTGCCGACGATCGCATCGACCTTCTTCTCGTCCACCCGCCGGTCCCCCGAGGTGATGACCAGCACCGCCGCGTCGTCCGACTTGCGGCGGAAGATGATGCTCTTGGCGATCTGGCCCACGGCGATGCCCAGCGCGTCGGCCGCCTGCTGCGCGGTGCGCGCGGCGTCGTCCAGCATCACGGGCGCATGGGGGTGACCCGCGTCCTGCAGGGCGCGAGCCACACGCCGCACGCCCTCGGGCAGCGCGCTCAGCTCGGCTCCGCACATGCCTCGTTGCTCCTCTTGGTCAGGATGGCCGTGGCGGCGCGCGAGTTGGGCTTGCGGCCCAGGAAATCGCTGATGTACTTGCCGGCGTCGATCAGCCGGTCGAGGTCGATGCCGGTGGCTATACCCATGCCCTGCAGCATGAACACCACGTCCTCGGTGGCCACGTTGCCGGTGGCGCCCTTGGCATAGGGACAGCCGCCCAGGCCCGCGACCGAGGTGTCGAACTGCCAGATGCCCATGTCCAGGCAGGCCAGGGTGTTGCCCAGGGCCTGGCCGTAGGTGTCGTGGAAGTGGCCCGAGACGTCGTCCAGCGCGTAGTGCTTCAGCGCCGCCTCCATCGCGGCCTGCACCTTGCGCGGCGTACCCACGCCGATGGTGTCGGCCACGCCGCAGTGCTGCACGCCGATCTCCTTCATCAGCCGCGCCACCAGCTCCACGCCCTCGGGCTTCACCTCGCCCTGGTAGGGACAGCCGACGGCGACCGAGATGGCGCCGCGCACGTGGATGCCGTGTTCGCTGGCCGCCGCCACCACGGGCGCGAAGCGCTCGATGCTCTCGGCGATCGAGCAGTTGATGTTGCGCTGGCTGAAGGCCTCGCTGGCGGCGCCGAACACGACGATCTCGTCGGGTTTCGACGCCAGGGCCGCCTCGAAGCCCTTCATGTTGGGCACCAGGACCGAGTAGCGCACGCCGGACTGGCGGCGGATGCCCGCCATCACCTCGGCGTTGTCGCCCATCTGCGGCACCCACTTGGGCGACACGAAGCTGGTGACCTCGATCTCCTTCAGGCCGGCCGCCTGCAGGCGGTGGACCAGCTCGATCTTCACCGCCGCGGGGACCGGCTGCTTCTCGTTCTGCAGCCCGTCGCGCGGGCCCACGTCGACGAGCTTGACTTTGGTCGGGTAGCGCATGGCTTCAGTATCCTCTCACTCTGTCAACCACACCGGCGATGGACTCTCCACGCTCCAGCGCTTCGATCTTGCGCGCGATCTGCGCGACGCTCTCGTCGCGCAGCGTGCGCGCGGAGGTGTGCGGCGTCACCGTGATCTTCGGGTGGCGCCAGAAAGGGTGGTCGGACGGCAGCGGCTCGGTGCGGAACACGTCCAGCGCCGCGCCGGCCAGGTGGCCCGCGTCCAGCAGCGCCAGCAGATCTTCCTCCACCAGGTGCGCGCCGCGGGCGACGTTGACCAGGTAGCCGCCGGGCAGCAATCGCCCCAGGGTCTCGCGATCCAGGATGTTCTCGGTCTCGGGCGTCAACGGCAAGAGGTTGACCAGCACGCGGGTGCCGGCCAGGAAGGCGTCGAACTGTTCCGCGCCGGCGAAACATTCCATCCCGGGCAGCTCGCGCCGGGTGCGGCTCCAGCCGCGCACCGGGAACTCGAAGGCGCCCAGCGAGCGCGCCACCCGCTGGCCCAGCACGCCCAGCCCCATCACGCCGACGGGGAAGTCGCTGCGGCTGCGCGGCCGCCGGAAGCCCCAGCGGCCCTGGGCGCTGTCCTGCCCGTAGGCATCCAGCTCGCGGAAGTGGCGGATCACCGCGTGGCAGACGAACTCCGCCATCTGCACCGACATGCCGGCATCGTCCAGGCGCACGACCAGCGCGTCGGGCGGCAGCCGCAGCTTGAGCAGGGCATCGACGCCGGCGCCGATGTTGAAGAGGCCGCGCAGCTGCGGCTGCGCGTCCAGGAAGGCCTGGGGCGGCGCCCACACCACCGCATGGTCGGCCGGCGGGGCGCCGGGCTCCCAGGCCGCCACCGTGGCGCGCGGCAGCAGCCTCTGCAGGCCCTCGACCCAGGGTGCGGGCTTGTTGTCGGTGAGGCAGACGGCGATGCGCATGGCAGCATTGTGCGCGAGCGCGGGGCAGGAAAATCAGGCCGCCAGCCGCAGCAGCTCCGCTCCCTCCGCCACCTGGTCGCCGGGCGCGTACAGCAGCTCCTGTACCGTGCCGTCGGCCGGGGCCGCGATGGTGTGCTCCATCTTCATCGCCTCCATCACCGCCAGCGCCTGGCCCTTCTTCACCTTGTCGCCGGCCCGCACCGAGAAGGACACCACCTTGCCTGGCATGGGCGCGGTGAGCCGCCCGCCCTCGGCCGCGTCGTCGCCGGCATGGGCCAGCAGGTCGATCGATACGATGGACGCCGCGCCCGCGGCGGTGAACACGTGGTCGGTCTCGCCCTGCGTGTAGACCACCGCGCGCGCGCTCCGGTCGCCGTAGCGCAGCTCGATCGCCTCGCCCGTGCGCCGGAAGGCGAGCGGCGCCGCCTCGCCGTGCACCGCCAGGCGCAGCGCGCCGTCGTGCAGCGTGGCCAGTTCGGCCTTGAGGTGGTGCCCGGCGAAGCTGAACTCGAAGCGGCGCGTGGCCACCCCGTGCGAGCGCCAGCCGTCGCGGCGGCTGAACGGGTCGACACCGGCCAGGGCCTGTTCACCCAGCAGGGTCTTGGCCACCGCCGCCGCCGCGGCGAGCTCCACCGGCACCGGCTGCTGCTGGAACAGCGCCGCCGACTCGCGCTGGATCAGCGCCGTATCCAGGTCGGCCTGCGCGAAGGAGCGGCTGCCCACCACGTGGCGCAGGAACTGCACGTTGGTCGCCAGGCCGACGATGTGCGTGGCCGCCAGCGCCTCGTCCAGCCGCGCCAGAGCCTCGGCGCGGGTGGCGCCGTGCACGATCAGCTTGGCGATCATCGAGTCGTAGAAGGGCGAGATCGTGTCGCCCTCGCGCACGCCGTCGTCGAAGCGCACCGTTGCGCGCTGGAACGAGGTGGCGGGCGGCTTGCGGTACACGTGCAGCGTGCCGGTGGCCGGCAGGAAGTCCTTGTCCGGGTTCTCCGCGCAGATGCGTGCCTCGATGGCGTGGCCGTGGATGCGCAGGTCCTCCTGCTTCAGCGGCAGCGGCTCGCCGGCGGCCACGCGCAGCTGCCACTCCACCAGGTCCAGCCCCGTGATCGCCTCGGTCACCGGGTGCTCCACCTGCAGGCGGGTGTTCATCTCCATGAAGAAGAAGTTCATCTCGCCCTGGCGCTGCTCCACGATGAATTCCACCGTCCCCGCACCCACGTACTTCACCGCGCGCGCGGCGGCGACGGCGGCCTCGCCCATGCGCCGGCGCAGCGCCTCGGTCAGGCCGGGCGCGGGCGCCTCCTCCAGCACCTTCTGGTGACGCCGCTGCACCGAGCAGTCGCGTTCGAACAGCCAGACGTAGTTGCCCTGGGTGTCGCCGAACACCTGGATCTCGATGTGGCGCGGGCGGGTGACGTACTTCTCCACCAGCACCGCGGCGTCGCCGAAGCTGTTGCGCGCCTCGCGCTGGCAGGAGGCCAGCGCCGCGGCGAAGTCCTCGGCCTTCTCCACCGCGCGCATGCCCTTGCCGCCGCCGCCGGCGCTGGCCTTGATCAGCACCGGGTAGCCGATGCGGTCGGCCTCGCGCTTCAGCAGCTCCGGGTCCTGGTCGGCGCCGTGGTAGCCCGGCACCAGCGGCACGCCGGCCTTCTCCATCAGCTGCTTGGACTCCGCCTTCAGGCCCATGGCCTGAATGGCCGAGGCCGGCGGGCCGATGAACACCAGGCCCGCTTCCGCGCAGGCGGCGGCGAAGCCCTCGTTCTCGCTCAGGAAGCCGTAGCCCGGATGGATCGCCTCGGCGCCGGTGGCCTGGGCCGCCTCGATGATGCGCTCCCAGCGCAGGTAGCTCTCGCGCGGCGCGCTGCCGCCGATGGCCACCGCCTCGTCGCAGGCATGCACGTGCTTGGCGTCGGCGTCCGCTTCGGAATACACCGCGACGGTCTTGATCGCCATGCGGCGCGCGGTGGCCGCCACGCGGCACGCAATCTCGCCCCGGTTGGCAATGAGAATCTTCTTGAACATCCTGTCCTCCTCAGCCACCCAGCAACCAGCTGGGTTTGCGCTTCCCCAGGAAGGACTGGATGCCCTCCCGGCCCTCGTCGCTCGCGCGGATGTCGGCGATGCCTTCCACCGTGCGCTGCACCAGTCCGGCGGTGATCTCCTGGCCGGCCACGTCGTGCAGCAGCTTCTTGCAGGCCTTCATCGCCTCGGGGCCGGCCGACACCAGCGCCTGCGTGATGGCGGCCACGGCCGCGTCGAGCTGCTCCGCCTTCACCACTTCGTGCACCAGCCCGATGCGCAGCGCCTCGGCGGCGCCGAAGCGCTCCGCCGTGAGGAAGTAGCGGTGCGCCGCGCGCGCGCCCATCGCCCGGACCACGTAGGGGCTGATGGTGGCGGGGATCAGCCCCAGCTTCACCTCGCTCAGGCAGTACTGCGCGCTGTCCACCGACACGGCCATGTCGCAGGCCGCGACCAGGCCCATGCCGCCGGCGTAGACGTCACCCTGCACCCGGGCGACGGTGGGCTTGGGGCAGTGGTAGATCACCTCCAGCATGCGCGCCAGGGCTGCCGCGTCGGCGAGGTTCTCCTCCCGCGTGTAGCCGGCCATGCGCTTCATCCAGTTCAGGTCGGCGCCGGCGCAGAAGGCCGGCCCGTTGCCGGCCAGCACCACGCAGCGCACCTCGCTGCGCCGGGCGAGTTCCGAGAACACCGCGGTCAGTTCCGCGATGACCTCGTCGTTGAAGGCGTTGCGCACCTCCGGCCGATTCAGCGTCACGGTCTCAACGCCGCGCTCGAAATGCAGGGTCAGGTGTTTCATCGTTTCCTCAATAGCGCTTGGCCACTTCCTCCAGCATCACCTCGGTGGCGCCGCCGCCGATCGCCAGCACGCGGGCATCGCGCCAAAGCCGCTCGACGGCGGTCTCGCGGATGAAGCCCATGCCGCCGTGGAACTGCTGGCACGCCTGCACGACCTCGTTGACCAGCTCGCCGGTCAGGGCCTTCAGCATGGACACGTCCTGCACGATGTCGTGGCCCTGGGTCACGCGCCAGGCGCAGTGGTACATGAACTGGCGCGCGGCACGCGTCTTCGCATCCAGCATGGACAGCCGCTGGCGGATCACCTGCTGGTCCCACAGGGGCCCGCCGAAGGCCTGGCGCTGGCGCACGTAGTCCAGCGTGAGCTTCAGCGCCTGCTGGCAGTGGCCCACGGCCATCGCCGCCAGCGCGATGCGCTCGGTCTGGAAGTTCTTCATCACCGAGTAGAAGCCCTTGCCCTCCTCGCCCAGGAGGTTGGCGGCCGGCATGCGCACGTTGTCGAACACCAGCTCCGCGGTGTCGGAGGACAGCCAGCCGGTCTTCTTCAGCGCCCGGCCGACGCTGAAGCCGGGGGTGCCTTTCTCCACGATGAACATCGACACCTCGCGCTTGCCCGGCCCCGTCTTGGCCGCGACGAAGTAGAGGTCCGCATGCACGCCGTTGGTGATGAACATCTTGGTGCCGTTGAGCACCCAGTGGTCGCCTTCGCGCTTCGCGCTCGTGCGGATGCCGGCGACGTCGGAGCCGGCGCCCGGCTCGGTGATCGCCACCGCGCAGATCTTCTCGCCCGCGGTCACCTGGCGCAGGTACCTCTCCTTCTGCGCCGCGGAGCCGGCGTGGTGCAGGTGCGGCCCGGCCATGTCGGTGTGGACCAGCACGGTGATGATGAAGCCGGCGAAGGTCGACTGCGACAGCGCCTCGGCGAACACCAGGTTGGTCATCGCATCGGCCCCGCCGCCGCCGTACTCCGGGTCCCACATCAGCCCCAGCATGCCGGCCGCGCCCATGCGGCGCATCAGCTCGCGCGGCACGAAGCCCTGCTCCTCCCAGGCCTGGCCGTGCGGCTCGACCTCGCGCGCCAGGAAGCGCGCGACCTGGTCGCGCAGCAGCTCGTGTTCGGGGGTGTCGTAGATGGTGGGATGCATGGCGGCTTCAGCAGTTGAATGGTTCCACGCCGACGTCGAGGCTGCGCCGCTCGAAACGCAGGGGCGCGATGGCAACCCGTTCGCCGTCGCGCAGCAGCGCGGGCAGCACGAGCTCGAAGGAGGGCGTGTCGGCCGGCAGCAGCGCATCCAGCGCCACCTTGGTGCCGGCATCGGCCGGCTGCATCGGGGTTTGCAGGTCGACGGCGTCGTCGAAATAGAGGGAAGCGGAGGCGATGCGCAGAGGGTGCACGGCGCCGCCGGCGGCATCGCGCAGGTTCCAGGGGCCGGCCTCCAGGCGCCAGGGACCGGGCTGCTGGCAGGCCAGGTGAAGCTCGCCGCCCAGGGCGCCGCCGCTCCAGCGCTGCCGCTCCCAGCGGCCGCGCCAGCGCAGCCCCGGAATGGACCCGGCATCGCTGTCCTCGCTGTAACCCAGGATGTTCTCGCAGGCCCGCTGCGGCGTGTCGCGCCGGCAGGCCTCGAAGCGGGCCTGGACCGCGGCCCGCTCCGCCTGCGAGCGGTACAGGTCCGGCTGGCGCGGGCTGGCCGGTCGCGTGAGCGTGACCGCCGGCACCGCCAGGAGTCGGTCCCCTTGCCGCAGTGCGAGCCCCTCCAGCTCCAGGCGCTCCCCGAGACCGGCCGGCAGGGGGACGGTGCGCAGCGTGAGCCAGCCCTGCGGCGCGGCCGGGTCGTGCACGGCCGCCGGGCCGGCACCCGGCCGCAGCCGCTGGGGATCGACCAGCGCGGAGGGGTCGATGGCCACACCCCGCCGGGCCCGGACCGACCAGCGCACCGCGAGCGGCCGGCCGTCCAGCGTGCGCAGCAGCGGCAGCCCCTCGGCGTGCAGCGCGGTGCGCGGCGGCACGTCCAGCAGGACCTGCAGGGGCACGCCGCCTTCGCCCGCCCGTTCGGTGCGCGCTGCCAGGCTCATGCCGCTGCCGAGGTCGATGTCCAGCGTGGTCACCGGCCCCGCGTTGCCCTGGCACCAGCCGCGTCCCGTGCGCGCACCGGGCTGCGCGGTGGCCGGCCGGTAATAGGTGCCATAGGGCGCGGCCACGCAGCCGGCCAGCGGCAGCGCGAGCGCGGCCAGGCACCAGCGGCGGCGGGCGGCGTTCAGGGCTTGCGGCACGCGCCGGTCCTCACATCCGGAACACGCCGAACTTCGGCTCGCCGATCGGCGCGTTGAGCGAGGCGGACAGCCCCAGCGCCAGCACGCGCCGGGTGTCGGCCGGGTCGATCACGCCGTCGTCCCACAGGCGGGCGCTGGAGTAGTAGGGGTGCGACTGCTGCTGGAACTGGTCGAGGATCGGCTGCTTGAAGGCCGCCTCCTCCTCCGCGCTCCAGGAGCCGCCGCGCGCCTCGATGCCGTCGCGCTTGACGGTCGCCAGCACGCTGGCCGCCTGCTCGGCGCCCATCACGCAGATGCGCGCGCTGGGCCACATCCACAGGAAACGCGGCGAATAGGCGCGGCCGCACATGCCGTAGTTGCCGGCGCCGTAGCTGCCGCCGATGATCACGGTGAACTTGGGCACGGTGGCCGTGGCCACCGCGGTCACCAGCTTGGCGCCGTGGCGCGCGATGCCCTCGCTCTCGACCTTGCGCCCCACCATGAAGCCGGTGATGTTCTGCAGGAACACCAGCGGCACCTTGCGCTGGCAGCACAGCTCGATGAAGTGGGCGCCCTTCTGCGCCGACTCCGAGAACAGGATGCCGTTGTTGGCGACGATGCCCACCGGCATGCCCTCGATGTGGGCGAAGCCGCAGACCAGCGTGGCGCCGTAGCGCGCCTTGAACTCGTGGAACTCGGAGCCGTCGACGATGCGGGCGATGATCTCGCGCACGTCGAAGGGCTTGCGGGCATCCGTCGGGATGATGCCGTACAGCTCCCTGGCGTCGTACTTCGGCGGCTCGGGCGGGCGCAGCTGCACCGGCGGCACCTTGGCCCGGTTGAGCGTGGCCACCGCCTGGCGCGCCAGCGCCAGCGCATGGGCGTCGTTCATCGCCAGGTGGTCCGCCACGCCGGACAGGCGCGTGTGCACGTCGCCGCCGCCCAGGTCCTCGGCGCTCACCACCTCGCCGGTGGCCGCCTTCACCAGCGGCGGGCCGCCCAGGAAGATGGTGCCCTGCTCCTTGACGATGATGGTCTCGTCGCTCATGGCCGGCACGTAGGCGCCGCCGGCCGTGCAGGAGCCCATCACCACCGCGATCTGGGCGATGCCCTGCGCCGACAGGTTGGCCTGGTTGTAGAAGATCCGGCCGAAGTGCTCGCGGTCGGGGAACACGTCGTCCTGGTTCGGCAGGTTGGCGCCGCCGGAGTCGACCAGGTAGATGCAGGGCAGGCGGTTCTGCGCGGCGATCTCCTGCGCCCGCAGGTGCTTCTTCACCGTCATCGGGTAGTAGGTGCCGCCCTTGACCGTGGCGTCGTTGCACACGACCATGCAGTCCACCCCGCTCACCCGGCCGATGCCGGCGATCATGCCGGCGCAGGGCGCGGCCATCACGCCGCCCTTCTCCAGGTACATGCCGTGCGCCGCGAGCGGCGCGATCTCCAGGAAGGGCGTGCCCGGGTCCAGCAGCATCTGCACCCGCTCGCGCGGCGGCAGCTTGCCGCGCGCCGAGTGCTTCTTGCGCGCGGCCTCGCCGCCGCCGGCGGCGTGCAGCGCCACCTGCGCGTTCAGGTCCTCCACCAGCGACTGCATCGCGGCCGCGTTGGCCTGGAAGTCGGCGGACCGGGGGTTGAGTTGCGTCGCCAGGATGGTCATGCCGTCTTGTCCTCCTGCAGGCCCAGTTCGTCCTTCATGGCCTCGCGGATCTTGAATTTCTGGATCTTGCCGGTCACCGTCATCGGGAAGGCGGGAACGAAGCGGATGTAGCGCGGCACCTTGTAGTGCGCGATCTGCCCCTTGCAGAAGGCACGCACCTCGTCCTCGGTGAGCGCCTGCCCGGGCTTGACGATGATCCAGGCGGCGAGCTCCTCGCCGTACTTGCGGTCCGGCACGCCCACCACCTGCACGTCCTGCACCTGCGGCATGCGGTAGAGGAACTCCTCGATCTCGCGCGGATAGATGTTCTCGCCGCCGCGGATCACCATGTCCTTGATGCGCCCGACGATGTTGACGTAGCCCTCGTCGTCCATGGTGGCGAGGTCGCCGGTGTGCATCCAGCCCTCGGCGTCGATCGCCTCGCGGGTCTTGGCCTCGTCTTCCCAGTACCCCAGCATCACCGAGTAGCCGCGGGTGCACA
Source organism: Burkholderiales bacterium (assembly GCA_028868995.1). Classification (GTDB taxonomy): domain Bacteria; phylum Pseudomonadota; class Gammaproteobacteria; order Burkholderiales; family Burkholderiaceae_C; genus Ramlibacter. The sequence goes on from JAGWTH010000028.1 coordinate 17,691, forward strand.
GCTCGCCGGCGGCGCCGGTGGCCGCGGTCCTGCCGGTCTCGGGGTCGACGATCTTCACCTCCAGGTGCGGCTGCACCTGGCCCACGGTGGACACGCGCCGGTCCAGCGGCGTGTCGGTGCTGCTCTGGCAGCTGACCGGGCTGGTCTCGGTCATGCCGTAGGCGATGGTCACCTGTTCCATGTGCATGTCGCTCACCACCCGCTTCATCACCTCGATCGGGCAGGGCGAGCCGGCCATGATGCCGGTGCGCAGCGTGGACAGGTCGAACTCGCCGAAGCGCGGGTGGTCCAGTTCCGCGATGAACATGGTGGGCACGCCGTGCAGGCCGGTGCAGCGCTCGGCCTGCACCGTCTCCAGCACCGTCAGCGGGTCGAAGGCGTCGTTCGGGTAGACGATGGTGGACCCGTGCGTGAAGCAGGCCAGGTTGCCCAGCACCATGCCGAAGCAGTGGTACAGCGGCACCGGGATGCACAGCCGGTCGGCCGGCGTGAGCTTCATCGCCTCGCCGATGAAGTAGCCGTTGTTCAGGATGTTGCGGTGGGTGAGCGTCGCACCCTTGGGGAAGCCGGTGGTGCCGCTGGTGAACTGGATGTTGATCGCGTCCCGAGGTTTCAGGGTCGCCGCGATGGCATCGATGCGGGCGTCGTCGGCGCGGCCGCTCGCGAGCAGCTCCGAGAAACGCCGGGCGCCGGGCTCGTCGGCGCCCTGCCCGGCCTCGTCGATCCAGACGATGTGGCGCAGCTGCGGCAGCCTGGCCGGGCCCAGCTCGCGCAGCATGCTCAGGTAGTCGCTGGTCTTGAAGCGCGCCATGGTCACCAGCGCCTTGCAGCCGACCTTGTTCAGGGCGTATTCCACTTCGGCGGTGCGGTAGGCCGGATTGATGTTCACCAGCACCAGGCCCACCTGCGCGGTGGCCAGCTGCATCAGCACCCATTCGGCGTTGTTGTGCGACCAGATGCCGATGCGGTCGCCCGGCGCCAGGTCCAGCCCCAGCAGCGCGCCGGCCAGCTGGCGCGAGGCGCGCTGCAGCTCGCGGTAGCTGTAGCGCCGGTCCTGGTGGCGGCTGACCAGCGCCGGGTGGTCCGGCTGGCGCGCCACCATGGCGTCGAAGAACGCAGGGATGGTCTGTTCGATCAGGGGCGGCTGGGTGGCCCCTCGCGCATGGGCGACTCGCGGCTGGATGAGCATGACGGGACTCCGGGTTGTCGGACGCAGCCCGCCAGCATAGGCCCCGCAGCCGCGGCCGCAAGACCCACCGGGTTGCAAATCCTGCCAATGTCCACCACACTTCCGGCATGCCCACCGCCGCCGCGCGGCGCCCCCGCAAGGCGCCCGCTCCCGCCTCCGTCACGCCCATCTCCTTTGCGCAGGCTATCGCCACCGCCTACCAGCGTCGGGGCCTGCGGCCGGACGGGGCGCTGAAGCTGGCACAGATCACGCCAGCGCTTCTGCGCGATCCGCGCGCGCGCATGACCGCCCGGCAGATGGAAGTCCTCTCCGGCGCCGCGATGCAGGAGCTGGACGACGAGGGCCTGGGCGCCTTCACCCGGCGCCTGCCCTGGGGCAGCTACGGCATGCTGGCGCGCGCCTCCCTCACGGCGCCCGACCTCGAGGTGGCGCTCAAGCGCTGGTGCCGCCACCACGGCCTGCTCACCGACGACGTCCGCCTGGGCCTGGACGTCGCCGGCCCGCTCGCCACGATCACGGTGGAAGAGCGCCGGCCGCCGCCGCCCGAGCTGCGCGAGCTGAGCCTGGCCTTCCTGCTGCGCAACATCCACGGCCTGGCCTGCTGGTACGTCGACTCGCGCATCCCGCTGCTGGGGGCGGCCTTCCCCTTCGCGGCGCCGCCGCATGCGGACGCCTATGCGCACATGTTCCCCGGCGCGCTGGAGTTCGGCGCGCCCGCGGCGCAGATCCGCTTCGATGCGCGCTACCTGAAGCTGCCGCTGCGGCGCGACGAGCGGGCCCTGGCGCAGATGCTCCAGCGCGCGTTGTCCATCACGGTGCGGCAGTACCGGCGCGACCGCCTGCTGGTGCCGCAGGTGCGCCAGGCCCTGGCCGCGGACCCCGAGCGCAGCCGCAGCGCGCAGGCGCTCGCCGACCTGCTGCACGTGTCCGAGCGCACGCTGCATCGCCAGCTGAAGGAGGAAGGCGCCAGCCTGCAGCAGCTCAAGGACGAGGTCCGCCTGCAGCGCGCGAAGGACCTGCTCTATCGCACCGGCAAGCCGGTCAAGCAGGTCGCCGCGGCCGTGGGTTTCCGCAACGAGAAGAGCTTCTCCCGCGCCTTCCGCGCCTGGACGGGGATGTCGCCGGCGGCGCTGCGCGGGCAGGGGTAGCCCCCGCTACACTGCCGCGACGACGATGCCCCCGAAGAAACTCTTCCACGGCTGGCGCATTTCCTTCGGCGGCGCCGCCATGCAGTTCCTGCTCTCGTCCTTCCTGGTGCAGGCCTTCGGCGCCTACGTGGCGGTGCTGTCGGAGCAGAAGGGCTGGAGCAAGACGGCGCTGGCCGGCGGCGCGGCGCTGCAGTCGGTGGAAGGCGCCGTGCTCGGCCCGCTCCTGGGCTGGCTGGTCGACCGCTTCGGCCCCCGCGCCATGGTGCACGGCGGCGTGGTGCTGATGGCGCTGGGCTTCGGCTGCCTCTCGCAGGTGGAAACGCTGCCCGGCTTCTACGCCGCGGTGCTAGTGCTGGTGGTCGGCGGCAGCCTGTGCGGCTACTTCCCGTTCTCGGTGACGCTGGTGCACTGGTTCCGGCGGCGCCGGGCCCGCGCCCTTTCGCTCATGAGCCTGGGCCTGGCCCTGGGCGGCATCTCCGCTCCGGCCGTGGGCTGGGCCATGCAGACCTTCGGCTGGCAGCGCCTGGCCTTCGCCTCGGGCGTGATCTTCCTCGCGGCGGGGCTCTCGCTCGCGCGCGTCGTGCGGCGCAATCCGGCCGAAATCGGCGAGACGGTGGACGGCCTGCCCGAGGCCCCCGAGGAGCCGGCCCCCGGCGGCGCGGCGGCCGCGCCGGAACGCTCCTTCACCGCCGCCCAGGCGCTGCGCACCCGCGCCTTCTGGCTGCTGGGACTGGGCCATGCCTTCGCGCTGCTGGTCGTGACCGCGGTCAACGTGCACGCCATTTCCCACATGAAGCAGGATCTGGGCTACTCGCTCACCCAGGCCGGGTTCGTGATCACCCTGATGACGCTGTCGCAGGCCGTCGGCGTGCTGCTGGGTGCCGCCCACGGCGACCGCTGGGACAAGCGCCACGTCGCGGCCCTGTGCATGCTGGCGCACATGGCCGGCCTGCTGATGCTCACCTACGCGGTGCACCCGCTGATGCTGGGCGCCTTCGCGGTGCTGCACGGCACGGCCTGGGGCCTGCGCGGGCCCTTCATGCAGGCGCTGCGGGCCGATTACTTCGGGCTGCAGGCCATCGGCATGATCCTGGGCCTGTCGGCCATCCTCATCTCGATCGGCCAGGTGGCCGGCCCGCTGATCGCGGGCGCCTTCGCCGACGCCACCGGCAGCTACCGCACCGGCTTCACCCTGCTGGCCTTGGTGGCCGGCTCCGGCTCGCTGCTGTTCCTGCTGGCGCGCAAGCCGGAGTGAGCACAGCCCGGATCAGTGCGCGATCACGGGCGCCCCGCCGCCTTGCGGGCGCGGACCGCGCGCGGCCACCAGGAAGAACGCGGCCGCCAGCAGCGCGGCGCCATCGGTGACCAGCAGCACCACCGTCAACGGCTCGGCCCAGCCCGCGGCCGCCAGGCGGGTGCTCGCCGCACCGGCCGCGAGGTTGCCGGCGGCGATCGCGAGCAGGTTGATCAGCAGCATGGTCGCCCCGGTGACCGTGGAGCGCAGGGCCACCGGCATGCGCCCCTGGATCAGCGCCAGCGCCGGCCCGTACAGCGCGAGCGGCAGGAAGAAGCTGGCGCACAGGCCCAGGTAGAACAGCGGCGAGCCGGCCGCGGCCAGGCGCGACGCGGCCATCAGCGGCGCGCACACCACCACCAGCGCCGCCATGAAGCCCGCATGCCCGCCCGCCATGCGGCGCGCGACCCGGTCACTCAGCACGCCGCCGATCACCGAACCCAGCACCCCGAAGACGATCTGCAGGCCGCCGATGCGGCGCGCGATGGCGCCGGCGTCGAAGCCGCGCTCGCGCACCAGCCAAAGCTGCAGGAAGGCCAGGCCCACGAACACGAGGTGCACCAGCACGAAGCCGGCGATGGTCGCCTGCACGCCGCGGTTGCCGCGCAGGGCGGCGACGAGCGCCGGCAGCTGCCGCGCCAGCGGCGCGCCGCGCTCCGCCTCGGGCGCGCCGTCGCGGTGGTCGGGCAGCAGCAGCAGCGGCAGCGCGAGCACCACGCCGGCCACGCCCAGCATGCCGAAGGTGGCGCGCCAGCCATGGGCGGCGCCCAGCGTGCCGGCCAGCAGGAAGCTCAGGCCGATGCCCAGCGGGATGCCCATGAAGAACACGCCCAGCGCGCTGCCGCGCCGCTTCTCGTCGAACAGCTCGGACAGCAGCGACACGGCGGCCGGCACCAGCGCGGCCTCGCCGCTGGCGACCAGGAAGCGCGCGGCCACCATCTGGCCGAAGTCCTGCGCCGCGCCCGAGGCGGCGGTGCAGGCGCTCCACACCAGCAGGCCCGCGGCCATCACCCGGGTGCGGCTGAAGCGGTCCGCCGCCGCGCCCAGCACCACCGCCATCACGCCGAAGCTCAGCACCCAGACCGCGCCGGTGAGGAAGCCGTACTGCGTGTCGCCCAGCGCCAGGTCGCGCGTGATCTGCGGCGAGAAGCCCAGCAGCATGTTGCGGTCGATGTGCGCGAGCACGTGGATGAACAGCAGTGCGCCCAGCACGGCGCGGGGATGGTCTTTCCAGCGCATGGCGGCCTCCTCGATGGCGTGGGGGCGCTCAGGCGACCAGGCGCAGCGGCTCGCCGCGTTGGCCGGGACGGCGGTTGGGCGCCCAGCCCAGGGCGGCCAGGGTCTCGTCGGCGTCGCGGTAGCGCTTGCCGATGCGGTAGATCTCGCGCGCCTGCGCGCCGGTGGCGACCTCGCGGTGCAGCTCGCGGGCGATGCGCACCATCTGCTCCACCTGCTGCACGCTGGTCATGCGCTGGCCCTTCTTCCCCCACAGGTTGTCCTCGATGCCCACGCGCACGTGCAGGCCCATCGCGATGGCCATGGTGTTCAGCGGCAGCACGTTGCGCATGATGCTCTCGATGGTCAGCACCGCGCCGGGCGGGGTGCGGCGGACGAACTCCATCATGTTGTACGGGTTCGGGCCGTCGGCGCCGCCGCCGATGCCGACCCAGTTCAGCACCAGCGGGCCAGTGTAGACGCCGCGGCGCACGAGGCGCTCCACGGTCTCCAGCTGGCCGGCGTCGCCCAGCATGAAGTGCGCCTGGATGCCGGCGGCCTGCAGGCGCTTCAGGTGCTCCTCCACGAAGGCCGGCCCCGAGGGGATCCACATCTCGCGGTAGGCCTCCTGGTAGGGCTTCAGCGCCAGCGAGGTGCCGGCGACGTCGTCCGCGCTCAGCAGCTCGCACACGTTCATCTGGTTGGTGTTGATCGCGATCGTCACCTGGTCCGGCTGGGGGTCGAGCTCGGCCAGCATGTGGCGCGTGTCGTCGTTGAGCCACTTCGCGTCGGCGCCCTCGCCCTCGGGTGCGAACGAGATCGAGCCGCCCACCTGCAGCACCATCTTCGGCACCGCCTCGCGCAGGCGCGCCAGCATCTCGTTGAACATCGACAGGCGCTTGGAGCCCTTGCCGTCGGCCTCGCGCACGTGCACGTGCAGCACGGTGGCGCCGGCGTTCCAGCAGTCCACCGCCTTCTGCACCTGTTCGGCCATCGAGACGGGGATGTCGTCGGAGTCGCCCGGCAGGAACTCGGGTCCGTAGGGTGCGACCTGGATCACCAGGGGCTGCTGGTTCTCGGGCAGCAGGGAGTCGTCGAGGAATTGCATGGCGGGTCCTTTCGGTTCAGGCGGTGGGAAGGGGGGCGGAGGACAGTTCGGCGAGCAGGATGGGCGCGCCGAGACTCATGGTGTGGATTCCCAGCACGGAGGTGAGCTGCAGCACGGCGGCGATCTCCTCCTTCGTGGCGCCGAGCTCCAGCGCCTTGCGGATGTGGCGGCGCACGCCGGGCACGTACATGTGGGTGCACGAGGCGTCCACCGCGATGGCGATCAGCTCCACCACCTTCGGGTCGAGCACGCCGCGCAGCATGGGTGTCACGCCCATGGCGATGAATTTCTCGGTCCACTCGGGATCGAGCGCGTAGAAGGGGTCCCACAGGGGATTCCATTCGCCGGCGGCGCGCAGGCGGTCGCACAGGGGCGTGGGGACGGTCGGGGGCGTTTGGGTCATGGCGGCCTCGGCGGGGAAGTGGCGCGATTGTTCCGGCCGGCCCTGCCCTTGTCTTGACATTCCGGGACAGTCACTTACCATCTGGAGCCACTCCGGGAAAGCCCTTGTCCGCCCTCGTCCGCAGCGCCAGCCTCACCGGTTTCTCCGAGCTGTGCGCCTCGTTCGGCCTCGATGCGCGCGCTCTCGCGACGGGCATCGGCCTGCCCGCGCGCGCGCTGGAGGACCCCGACCTGCGCGTGCCCGCGCCCCTGGCCGGGCGGCTGCTGGAGCTGGCGGCCGAACGCAGCGGCGAGCCCGCCTTCGGCCTGCGCCTGGCCGAGAGCCGGCGCCTGTCCAACCTCGGCCCGCTGGGCCTCGCCGTGCGCGACGAGCCGACCCTGCGCGACACGCTGAAGGTGCTCGTGGACAACATCCACGTCCACAACGAGGCCCTGTCGGTCCGCATCGAGGAGGCCGGCGGGCTGGTCACGATCCGCGAGGAGCTGGCCGCGGTCCCGGACGGCGGCCATCGCCAGGCCACCGAGCTGGTGGTGGGCGTGCTGTTCCGCCTGTTCGCGCTGTTCCTGGGCGCAGGCTGGCGGCCGCGCCTGGTGTGCTTCAGCCACCGCGCACCGAGGGACCTGACGGTGCACCGCCGCCTGTTCGGCCGGGCGGTGGAGTTCGGCCACGAATTCAACGGCATCGTCTGCAACGCCGCCGACCTCGATGCGCCCAACCCGGGCGCCGACACGGTGATGGCACGCTACACCCGGCGCCTGCTGGAGCAGTCGCCGCGGCGGGCGCCGAGCGCCGCCCGCCGCGTGCGCGAGCTGATCGTGCTTCTGCTCCCGCGCGGGCACTGCCGCATCGAGACCCTCGCGCAGCACCTGGGCGTCTCGCGCCGCACCGTGGCGCGCCACCTCGCGGCCGAGGGCACCAGCTTCGTCGACCTGGTCGACGGCGTGCGGCAGGACCTGCTCGCGCGCTACCTGGCCGAAGGCGCGCGCCCGCTCGGCGAGCTGTCGGCGCGGCTCGGGTTCTCCGACCCCAGCGCCTTCTCGCGCTGGCACCGGCACCGCTTCGGCGAGCCCGCGCGCAAACGCCTGCGGCAACGGCCGGCCCCTCCGGACTGGCACCGCTGACACCGCCACCGGCTGGGCCCAGGACAGGTACCCGTCCAGGCCCGTCACCCCTTGGCCTAGACGCTGCCTTCCTTCTCCACCACCAGGATGCGCGCCTCGCCCACGGGGTGCGCCACGTGCTCGCAGCCCACGCCCGCGAAGAAGATGTCACCGGCCTCCAGCCGCGCGACCTTCTCCCGGCCCTGCTCGCGGTAGTGCATGTCCACCGCGCCGGCCAGGACGGCGAAGACCTCCTCGCCGTCGTTCACATGCCACTTGTAGGGCTGGTCCGTCCAGTGCAGGCGGGTCGTGGTGCCGTTCATGCTGGCGATGTCGACCGCCTGCCAGGCCTTGGCCGGGCGGAATTCCTTGCTGCGGATGATCTTCATGCTTTCGATGCGGGCTTGCGCAGAGACGGATTGTGGGCCGCCAGCATCGCCGCCATGCGCTCGTGAATGAGATGAACGGCCTTCAGGGGGCGAAGCATCACCTTGAACTCGGTAATCCGGCCCTCGGGGTTCCAATGGAGGATGTCGACGCCGTTGACCTGGATGCCGTCGATCTCGGTCTCGAATTCGAGCATGGCATCCGAGCTGCCGACGATCTCGCGCACATAGTGGAAGCTCGGGTTGAAGAAGACCTGGAAGGCCGCCGACAGGTAGGCCGCCGTGATCTTCTTGCCTCGCTGCGGGGTGTGCACGACCGGGGAGACGAACACCGCGTCCTCGTCGAGCAAGGTGTCCAGGCCCCGGGGATTGCGCTCCCGCACCAGGCGGTGCCAGACCTCGATGGGATGTTCGTTCATTTCGTCGCCGCTCCGACCAGGCTTTCCCCCGGCACCTCGAACCCGCCCGCCGACTCGTACTCGCGCAACGACTCCCGGACCTCTTTCCAGACGGACTCGCGCTCTTGCGCGGGCAGGTGGGCCATCATGGCATTGAAGCCGCCGAAGGCCTCCCGGGCGACCCGGATGTAGTCGGCGGCGCTGGCCGCGCCATGGGGCACCGGCACCGCGCGCACCTCGACGTCGGTGAATCCGGCTTCACGGAACAGGCCCTCGAGCACCCCGGGGCCGCCCAGGCTGAACGGACCGGGCTGCCCCGCGACGGGCGCCGGCAGCCCCGCGCGCCGGCGGATGATGGACGCCGGCAGCGCGCCCCAGGGATTGCGCTCGGGCGCGGAGAACACGACGACCGCGGCCCGGCCGCCCTGCTTGAGCACGCGGCGCCATTCGCGCAGCGCGGTCGCGGGATGCGGCATGTACATCAGGCCCAGCCGGCACAGCACCGCGTCGAAGGAGGTCTCCGGCAGGTCCAGCTGCTCGCCGTCCATGGCGCGCGTGTCGACCTGGCGGAGCCCCCGCTCGCGGGCGACCTGGCGAGCGTGTTCCACGATGCCTTCGGAGAGGTCGGTCGCCAGCACGTAGCCCCCGGGGCCCACCCGTTCGGCGGCGCTGACCGCAGGCTCACCCGCGCCCGCGGCGACATCCAGGATGCGCTGGCCGGGCCGGATCCGGGCGAGGTCCAGCATCTGGCGCGTGGGCTCGCCATACCAGCGGTCCAGGGTCGGAGTCCAGCGCCGCCAGGCCGCGCCGTCCTGGTTCCACTGCTCGCGCTGCGCATTCTTGTATTTCGCGGCGTCGAAGGCAGGTTGCGTTTCGGCCATGAAAGTCCTCCTGTCGGTGAGGCCTCGATGCGGGTGCGGAGTGTGCGAGCCGGGAGGGTAGCCCGGATCCGGCGATTGCGGAAGCCGGGGCCGCCGCCGCCCGCCGTCGCCATCAGCAATTGAAGGGGCTGGCACCCACCCAGACCTTGCGCTCAAAGAGGATCGGCGCGTACCGGACCTGCGCCCCGTCGATCACCACGGGCGGCAGCAGGAGCTCGAACCTTTCCGGCGGCGGGCCGGCCAGCCTCACGTCGACCGAATAGAGCCATCCCGCACCCTGCGCGGGCGAATAAGGCTCGACGACCGAATCGCGACGGTCGTCCCGCAGGACGTTGATCGGAAGCGCGGGTGTGGTGATGCCGCTGGCCGGATCACGGACACGGAAATCGGCAGCCGCGAAATGGAAGGTTCGCCAGGCCAGCTGCGCGGGCCGTCTCGAAGGCAGGCTCAGCACGACGAACCAGCCGATCTGGCCTTCGACCACCCTGGCCTCCATCGGCAAGGCACCGAACGCCACGGCGGACTCGGTGGGCACGCAACGCCCGGCGAGGACCTGGCCACCGGGCATGGAGGGGCGATAGTAGGTGGTGGCGTTGGGCGTGCAGCCAAGCTGCGCCAGCAAGGCGGCAAGCGCGACTGCCGCGCCGATCCACTTTCTCGAGCTCTCAGACGTGCCAGCCTTCACACGGCCAGTAGAGTCGACACGGGAGTGGGCCTGGATCCGAACGGTGAACGCAGGATCACGGGCGCCCATGGCGCAATGGCGACGCGACTGGCATGGATCTCTCCGGGTGGGTTGCTCCGCGGGGGACCTTCCTCGGGCCGGTGTCGACACCGGATCCGGATAGACCCTTTCGAAGCTCCATCAGAACGCTTGGGACAGGCGAATCGTGCCCCACACGAGGACAACCAGCATGGCGACATTCATCAGCAACGCTGCGCCGTGCATTCTGCGAAACCGCCGGATGGGCTCGACATCGCTGGCCACGATCTGGGCACCGACCTCCTCCATGGCCCGGAGGAAGTGCTTTCGCAGGAGGGCGACGACCACCGCGATGAAAGCAGCTCCGACGGCGAACACGACGCGTCCCCAAGCGGCATAGCTCACCGCGGCGCCGACGGCTGACCAGAAGGAGACTCTGTAATACACGTTGAAGAAGGCGCGGATGAATCGCGCATCGAGCGGCACGTCGTGCTTCAAGATCAGCAGCGGCAATCCGCCCAGCAGGAAGTATGCAGTGAAAAAAAGCAGCGCAACAGTGAAGACGAAGGCGCCGTACATCCCCCAAGTCATCGCATTCCCTCCTCGTTGTCCCCGTCGATTCAGCCCTGGCGCTTGCGCGCCTGGTCGAACTTGCGCCAGTACTGGAACTCGTCTTCATGGACCTCGATGTCGAGTTCGGAGATGCGATCCTGAAGGCGTTCCTGAACGTCAAGCACGGCGCGGTTGTAGACGAGCGGGCCGATCTCCTCCAGGAAGAACGCGAGCAGGCCGCCCGCGGCGATGTTGCCGATCGGCTCCTCCATGTTCTCCCTGAAATACCGCTCGATGGATGAAATCGCTTCCTTCCGGGCTTCCTTGGAGATCTCGATCGCCACGCTTCCACTCCTTGCATTGCTTCCAGCGCTCGCGATGGTGCCGCGCATCCGCGCTTCAGGCAACTTGCCGGCCACGCGTCAGGGAACGGGACGTCGCGGACTACTTCGGACGATGCAGCGCGCAGAGCTTGTTGCCGTCCGGGTCGCGCACGTAGGCCAGATGCAGCACGCCCAGCTTGCCCTCGCGGGGACCCGGGGGCTCTTCGATGGAAGTCCCCCCGTGGGCGACGGCCACGTCATGGAACTCCCGCACCTGTTCGGGCGAGTTGCACTTGAAGCCGATGGTGCCGCCGTTCGCGAAGCTCGCAGACTCGCCGTTGATCGGCTCGCTGATGCAGAACGTGCCCCCGTCGTGCCTGTAGAACAGCCGCGTCTGGCCGGTGTTGTTCTGGTTTCGCAGCGGGTCCGCGGCACCGAGCACGCCGAGCACGGCGTCGTAGAAGCGTTTCGAGCGCTCGATGTCATTCGAACCGACCATCACATGGCTGAACATTCAGGTGTCTCCTGTGTGTTGAACGATCGGGGCGGCGCGCGCGCCAGGACTCAGGCTTCACCCTTCGTGGCGACGACTTGGGCAAGAACGATCCTGCCCTCCTCGAGGTTGCGCCGCTGATTCTGCGCCATGGCGGCGAAGTCCTCTCCCATGAACAATGCGAAGCTGAGGAGCGGCATGCCCAATCTCTGAATTCGCTCGGCGAGCGCAGTGAACCACGCCTTTCCTGTCTCCGTGCTGTCTACCCAGTCGGTGACCTGGAACCCGGCCTCTGTCAGACCAGTGCGCAATTCCTCGGGCGATGCGAGAAAGCTGGTCTCCGGCGTGCGGGCCCAGGGGACGGGGAAGTGCACGGGGACCGTGCGACCACGGAGGACGTCGTAGATCGCCAGGGTGCCGCCCGGCTTCAGGACCCGGAACATCTCGCGGTAGAGGCGCGCCTTGTCGGAAATGTTCATTGCGACGTGTTCCGTCCACACGGTGTCGAACGACGCCGCCGGAAACGGCAGGTCCAGCGCGTTCCCTTGCTGGAAGTGCAGTAGGTGGCTGAGTCCCAGGCGGTCCGAGAGCATTCGCGCGGCCTGGCAATACTCGTCGGTCAGGTCGATGCCCGTCACGTGGCATCCGTACTCGGAGGCCAAAGTCCGTGCCGGACCTCCCAATCCACTGCCCACGTCGAGGACCTTCATGGCGCGGCCGATCTTCGCGGCCCGCGCGAGATCCAGCGTGGCGGCGCGTCCCCGGATATGGAACTCATCGATCGGCGCCAGGTCCTCCGCCGTGAGGCGGCTCGGGTCGCGCCCGGCCTGGGCCAGCGTATCGAGGATCCGCTGCCCCAGACCGGTGACGGTGTAATGGCTCTGGACCTGGGACTGGTGCTGTATCGCTTCAGAAGGCATCTTCAACTCCACTCGCCTGCACATGCGGCCGCTGGCTCGGTGATCCTGGAACTGCGTGGTGATTGTCACTCCGAAAAACGATCTCGCCAACAGCGCGGCGCCGTCGATGGCGCGGATGCCATGGCCCGGCCGGCAAGCAGGAGCGGCGGCGTTGCGGCCGTTACTCGTCGAACCCCGGCCCAGGCAGTCCATCGATGCTTCTCGCGTTCTTCTCTCGACGGTACGCAGGCAGGTTGGCTGCTCCCTTCGTCTGAACCCAGCGCTGCAGCGTGTCGCGCTCGCCAACCAGATCCATGTTCGGAACGCTGTAGCCGCAGGAATCGCTCACCCGAGTGACATGGACGCGGATGATCGCTCTCGTGCCCGGGTGCGACGGGAAGCCTGCACTTGCCTCGGTCCATTCGGCGGAACTCCGGACAATGGCCTCGCCCCGTCCATGCAGCCGCACGATCCTGGGTGGGCCCGAGAACGCGCAAAACATCAGGACGATCCGTCCGTTCTCCTCGAGGTGCGCGGCCGTTTCCGCGCCGCTGCCCGTGAGATCCGCGTAGGCCACCGTGGTCGGACCCAACACCCGGAACGTGTCGAGCCCCTTGGGGGAACAGTTGACGTGGCCGTCCCGCGAGAGCGGCGCGGTGGCCACGAAGAACACAGGCTGGCGCGTGAGCCAGGCCCCGAGCTCGGGCGTGATGGCAGCGTATGTCTTTCCCATGGTCGTGCGTCCCGTCTAGCGTGACGGTGCCTGCCGCGTTGCGACAAGGGGTTGGGAGGTGCAGGATGTCCAACCGCGCCTCGCGGCGCCTTGCCGCAACGTGTCCGAGTCGACCGTTCTGTTCGACAGCGACGGGACTTTCTCGGCCATCTCACTGGACCTCGTGCGCTTCTCTTCCATCTGCATTCGTCGTCATTCGATCCGCCTCACATCACCGTTGCCTGGTGCGGCGCTTTCGTGGAACAGGTCAAAAAGATACTGCCCCAGATCCTCCTCGCCAAGGAAGTCTGGGACCACGAATCCAGCAGGCGCCCGCTTTCCGTCAGATCCCACGGCGTAGGCCTGCCACGATTCGCCTTGCCGCTGAACCGAGAAGATGCGACCAAACACGTTGAAACGAAGCTGCTTCATTGCGGTCTAAAATCGATGTGGAACCGCAAGCTCCGTGTCCGGGTGGACCGACCTGTCAGCCCTCAGTCCGTCCAATGAGGAACGCATAGTCACCTCCCTCAGAGTCGTACGCCGCCTTCACCGAATCGAAGGATCCGCTCCGCAGGTCCGCAGCCAGCTTCGCAGTGCCGCGCTCCAGCTCGTCGGGTGAGCACAGGCTGTACTGCTTGATCTTTACCGGGCCGATTGCTCTAGCCATTTGACCACTCTCTCCGTTAGGTAAGAGTGTCAACTAAATCGAGGCAATCTCCGTGTCCGTGTCGACTGCCAAGTTAGACAGCAGCTCAGTGGTTGTCAAAATCATTGTGCTTCGCCTTCACAGCAAGCGCCACGTAGACCTCAAGTAGCGCTTGCCGCACTGGGTCCGATTCTTCGACGAATCTCAGCTCCATGCCGCGAATTCTCGCTTTCGCCTCAAGGAATGCCGCAGCGAATTCGGGCTCGGCGACTAGCGCAGCGCGCGATCCCTCTCCCGGCCGATACGTTGCTTCGGTGCGGCCGGTCGCACGGCGGGCGAGACGGAATGCGAAAGCTGCCATGCGGTGAGTCGCACCAGGACGACAATGCCTTCTGATCCGAGCGCGGATATCGTTGCTTCGGCCGACATACAGGAACTCTCCGCCTTCCGAGAAGAGATAGACACCCGCCTTGGGCATGTTTTTCGGGAGGTCGGCAGGATTAACGGGCGGCATCGCCAGCAATGCCTCCAGCTTCGGCTTGAGAGCGGCAACGTGGGTGAGAAACTCGGCGTCCATGCTGTCTAACGTAATGTCTGCCGCGTCCCTGCACCCCCCACGCCGCAATCGTGGGATAAGACCTGCTGGACGACGGCGGAAAGTTGTTGATTCGTCTGCGATCCGGCTCGGAGCTGCCGGATATCACCCCGGATAAATCCACTGCTGCATCGCCGCGGCGGCGAACCCTTGTCGTGCCGGCCCCGCAGCTGCGCCGGGGGCGAACTTTGACATTCCATCACTCCCTCCCTGTGCAACCTGCCCCGGCCACTTGTCCCCCGCCAGGCGCGGTGCCTAGACCGCTCCGGCTTCCCCCGCCTTCGCCGCACCGCCATGGCCTCGTCCCCGCCTCCGCTGCCGTCCCCTCGCCTGCTGGACCAGGTGCGGGAGCGGGCCCGTTATCTTCACTATAGCCTTCGCACCGAAAAAGCCTATCTTTACTGGGCGCGCTTCTTCGTGCGCTGGCACGGTTTGAAGCATCCGCGCGACATGGGCGCGGCCGAAGTCCAGGCCTTCCTCTCCATGCTGGCCACCCAGCGCCGGGTTTCCTCCTCCACCCACAACCAGGCCCTCAGCGCCCTGCTGTTCCTGTACCGCGAGGTGCTGGGGATCGACCTGCCCTGGCTGCAGGACCTGCAGCGTCCGGCCTACCGGCGCCGCATTCCCACCGTGCTCACGCGCGAGGAGGTGGCCGCGCTGCTGGCGGCGATGTCGGGCGAGATGGCGCTGGTCGCCCGTCTCCTGTACGGCACCGGCATGCGCCTGATGGAGGCGCTGCGCCTGCGGGTGAAGGACGTGGATTTCGACCGGCACGCCATCGTGATCCGCGAGGCCAAGGGCAGCAAGGACCGCGTGGTGATGCTGCCCCGGGCGCTGGAGGCGCCGCTGCGCTCCCAGCTGGAGCTGGCCCGGATGCAGTGGAACCTGGACCGGCGCCAGTCGCGCGGCGGGGTGGAGGTGCCGTTCTCCCTGGAGCGCAAGTACCCGAACGTCGGCCGGACCTGGGGCTGGTTCTGGGTGTTTCCCGCGCCTTCGCTGTCGACCGATCCCGCCACGGGCGGCACGCGCAGCCCGCTCGATGCGCTCGCCGCCTCCGCAGGCACGTCCGCTTGAACTGTCCGCGGGCGGCGGGCACACTCCCGCCATGGGCCACGACCACCCGCACGACCACGACCACAGCGAACTCGACGCCACCGAGCTGCGCGTGCGCGCGCTGCAGACCGTCCTCACCGAAAAGGGCTACATCGAGCCGGCGGCGCTCGACACCATCGTCGACACCTACCAGACCCGCAGCGGGCCGCGCAACGGCGCCCGGGTGGTCGCGCGGGCCTGGTCGGACCCGCGCTTCATGGACTGGCTGCTGCGCGACGCCACGGCCGCCATCGCCTCGCTGGGCTACACCGGCCGCCAGGGCGAGCACATGGTGGCGGTGGCCAACACCGACGAGGTCCACCACATGGTGGTGTGCACGCTGTGCAGCTGCTACCCCTGGCCGGTGCTGGGCCTGCCGCCGGTCTGGTACAAGAGCGCGCCCTACCGCTCGCGCGCCGTGCGCGACCCGCGTGGCGTGCTGGCGGAGTTCGGCGTCGCGCTGCCGCCGGGCAAGCAGGTGCGCGTGTGGGACTCCACCGCGGAGGTGCGCTACCTCGTGATCCCGCAGCGGCCGGCCGGCACCGACGGCCTGGACGAGGAGGCGCTCGCCGCGCTCGTCACCCGCGACAGCATGATCGGCACCGGGCTGCCGCTGAATCCATGACTTACACCACGCATGCCGACCTGGGCGGGCAGCACGTGCCCGGCCGCATCGAACCCGAGGAAGAGTCGGTGCGCTTCCACGCAGGCTGGGAGCGATCGGCCCTGGCCGTCGTGCTCGCCATGGGCGCGACGGGCAGCTGGAACATCGACATGAGCCGCTCGGCGCGCGAGACCCTGACCGATTACGAGAGCTTGACCTACTACGAGATCTGGCTGGCGGCGCTGGAGAAGCTGATGCGCGAACGCGGCCAGCTGTTCCCCGACGAGGTCGCCGCCGGCCGCATGCTGCATGCGCCGGCGCCGGTCGCGCGCGTGCTGCATGCGGGCGAGGTCGCGGCCGCGCTCGCCCGGGGCTCGCCCACGGTGCGCACGGGCGGCCCGGCGGCGCGCTTTCGCGTCGGCGCCAGCGTGCGCACGCTGGCGCAGGCGGCCCCGCACCACACCCGCCTGCCCGGCTACGCGCGCGGCAAGCTCGGCACCATCGAGCGCGTGCACGGCAACCACGTGTTCGCCGACTCGCACGCCCAGGGGCTCGGCGAGGATCCGCAGCCGCTGTACACCGTGGTGTTCGAGGGCGCCGAGCTGTGGGGGCCGCAGGCCGCGCCGGGCCTGCACGTGTCCATCGACGCCTGGCAGCCCTACCTGGAGGCGGCGTGACCGCCGTGCCGGACCTGCCGGGCCTGCCGCGCGACGACGGCGGTCCCGTCTTCGCGGCGCCCTGGCAGGCGCAGGCCTTCGCCATGACCGTGCAGCTGCACGAGCGCGGCCTGTTCGACTGGAAGGACTGGGCGCGAGCGCTGGCCGACACCATCCGCGCGGCGCCCGCGCAGCCGGGCGAGGACGCCGGCGAGGCCTACTGGCGCCAGTGGCTGCAGACGCTGGAGGGCATCGTGGCGGCCAAGGGTGCGAGCTCGCCCGGCGAGCTGCAGCGCTACCAGCGCGCCTGGGACCACGCCGCCGACCGCACGCCGCACGGCCAGCCGATCGCGCTGCGGCCCGAGGACTTCGCGCCCTGAGTCCGGCGCGCGCCCTTCAGTCGCCGAAGGCCTCGCGCAGGGCCGAACAGAAGTCCTCGGTGCCGGTGAGCGTCAGCGTGAGCGTCACGCGCGGCGGGTCGGGATCGCCCGGCTCGAAGTCCAGCCGCGCCGCACCCGGCACGTAGCGCACGTCGAGCGGCGTGGCCACCTCGCGCACGCCGTGCAGGGCGTAGTCCCAGGTGCCGCCCTCCTCCAGCGGGGCGGCGGGGCCGAACTGGCGCTCGGCCCAGTCCAGCACCGCGAGCACCTCGGCCTGCAGCGCCGGCAGCTGCGCCGGCGTGGCGCTCGCCATGGCGTCGAAGCTGCCGTGGCCGTGCGCGTCGCCGCTGAAGTCGAAGTCGAGGTAGGCCAGGCCCATGGTCACGCGATCATAGGCCCGGCGGCGCTATACTTTGCCTTCGCTCCGGGGTGCGGGCGGCAAGTGCCGCTCCGCTGAGATGGCCAGCACCAAACCCGTGAACTTGAACCGGTTCGCACCGGCGTAAGGAGAGCCGCATGAACTCCCTCCCCCCGCTTCCCGAGGACCTGCCGCGATGAGGATCGCCATCGCCGGCGCCGGCCTGCTCGGGCGCCTGCTCGCTTTCCGCCTCGCGGGCGCGGGCCACGAGGTGCACGTGTTCGACCCGGCCCCGCATGCCGAGGCGCGCGGCGCCGCCGGCTGGACCGCCGCGGGCATGCTCAGCCCGGTGGCCGAACTCGAGTGCGCCGACGAGAACGTGTTCCGCCTGGGACTGCGCACCATGGAGCTGTGGCCGCAGTGGCTGGGCGATCTCGCCGTGCCGGTGGAGTGTTCGTTCGACGGCAGCCTGCTGCTCGCGCACCGCGGCGACGAGGGCGCGGCGCGGCGGGTGATCGAGCTGCTGGAAGGCAAGGTCGATGCCATCGATTCCGGCCGTGCGCTGGCGCCGCAGCCGCTCGCAGCGGCCGACCTGCGCGCCCTCGAGCCCTCCGTGCAAGGCCCCGCCCACGCCTGGCTGCTGCCGCACGAGGGCCGCATCCACACCGTGCAGGCCATGCAGGCGCTGGCCGCCGTGCCCGGCGTGCACTGGCATTGGAACCGCACAGTCACCGCCTGCGAGCCGGGCCTGCTGCGCCTGGACGACGGCGAGCAGCGCTTCGACCGGGTGTTCGACGTGCGCGGCACCGGCGCGCGGCCGCAGCTGCCCGTGCGCGGCGTGCGCGGCGAGATCTTCTGGCTGCAGGCGCCGGGCGCCACGCTGCGCCGGCCGCTGCGGCTGCTGCATCCGCGCTACCGCGTCTACCTGGTGCCGCGCGCGCCCGACCTCGTGGTGGTGGGCGCCAGCGAGATCGAAAGCGAGGACCGCTCCCCGGTCTCGCTGCGCAGCACGGTGGAACTGCTGGCCGCGGCGCACAGCGTGATCCCCGAACTGGCCGAGGCGCGCATCGTGCACAGCGAATCCAACCTGCGCCCCGCCCTGCCGGACAACCTGCCACTGCTGGCCACCCAGGACGGCCTCACGCGCATCAACGGCCTGTTCCGCCACGGCTGGCTGATCGCGCCGGCGCTGGTGGAGCGGGCGCTGACGGAAATGGGAACATGACATTGCAGATCACGGTCAATGGCGAGCCGCGCAGCGTGGACGACCACGCGACGCTGGCCGACCTGGTGGCGGCGCTGGGGCAGCCGCCCCAGGCGCTGGCCACGGCCGTCAACGGCGACTTCGTGCCGCGCGCCGCCCGCGAGGGCGTGCAGCTGCGCGAGGGCGACGCCGTCTTCACCTTCCAGCCCATCACAGGAGGTTGAGCATGGGCCTTCGCATAGGCGACATCGAACTGGCAAGCCGCTTC
Organism: Burkholderiales bacterium; assembly: GCA_028868995.1. Lineage (GTDB taxonomy): Bacteria > Pseudomonadota > Gammaproteobacteria > Burkholderiales > Burkholderiaceae_C > Ramlibacter. The sequence continues at coordinate 36,301 of JAGWTH010000028.1, forward strand.
TTCCTCGGCACGGCCGGCTACCCCTCGCCGCAGGTGCTGCAGGAGGCCATCGCCGCCTCGGGCAGCCAGGTGGTGACGGTGGGCCTCAAGCGCCAGCTGGCCGCGGGCGGCGCGCCCGGCGACTTCTACGCCATGATCCGCGCCAGCGGCGCACACCTGCTGCCCAACACCGCCGGCTGCCGCACCGCGCGCGAGGCGGTGACGCTGGCGCACATGGCGCGCGAGCTGTTCGACACCCGCTGGCTCAAGCTGGAGGTGGTGGGCGACGATTACACGCTGCAGCCCGACCCGTTCGAGCTGGTGGAGGCCGCGCGCACGCTGGTCCAGGACGGCTTCGAGGTCTTCCCCTACTGCACTGACGACCTCGTCACCTGCCGCCGCCTGCTCGACGCGGGCTGCCGCATCCTGATGCCCTGGGGCGCGCCGATCGGCTCGGGCCAGGGCCTGCTCAATCCCACCGCGCTGCGCACGCTGCGCGCCCGCCTGCCCGACGCCGTGCTGGTGGTGGACGCCGGCATCGGTTCGCCGCAGCATGCGGTGCACGCCATGGAGCTGGGCTACGACGCGGTGCTGGTGAATTCCGCCGTCTCGCAGTCGCACGACCCGGTGAAGATGGCGCGCGCCTTCCGCCTCGCGGTGGAGTCGGGCCGCCTTGCGTACGAGGCCGGCATCATGGCGCGCCAGGAAATGGCGGTACCCAGCACGCCGGTGACGGGGCAGCCCTTCCTGCTCTGAGCGCCCGGCCTCAGCCGGCCGCGGCCTTCAGCTGCACCTCGGTGGCGTCGCGCGCGGTGGCCAGCACGCCGGCCACGAGGCCTTGCGCGTCCTTCACCAGCGCGAAGGAGAAGTCCACGTACAGCTTGCGGCCGTCCTTGGGCTGCGCGCGCGTGCGCATCACGCGGCCGGCGACGCGCAGCTCGCCCGAGGCGACCGCGCGCGCGAAGCCGGCGTCGTGCGCCGCGCGGAAGCGCTCCGGCACGATCAAGTTCAGCTCCGCGCCGAGCACCTCCGCCTCGACGTAGCCGAACAGCCGCTCGGCCGCCGGGTTCCACAGCACGATGCGCTGCTGCAGGTCGACGACCACCAGGGCTTCGGGCAGGGCCTGCACGATCCCGGGCAGCAGCCCGGGCACCGGGGAAGCGGATGCAGTCGTCATCGGCGCTCCTCAACCCAGCCAGGCCATCACCTTCCGCAGCACGGAAAGCGGCAGCCGGTAGGGCGGGTACTTGGCCGCCAGGTCGAACCAGGTGCCGCTGCGCACCACCGCGCGCAGGTGGCTGAAGGTCTCGAAGCTGTGGCGGCCGTGGTAGCCGCCCAGGCCGCTGTCGCCCACGCCGCCGAAGGGCAGGCGCGGGTTGGCCAGGTGCGTCACCGTGTCGTTGACGCAGGCGCCGCCCGAGGGCAGCTCGGCGAGCACGCGGTCTTGCGCGGCGCGCTCGGCAGAGAAGACGTACAGCGCCAGCGGCTTGGGCCGCGCGCGCACCTGCGCGATCGCCTCGTCCAGCGTTTCGTACTCCAGCACCGGCAGGATGGGGCCGAAGATCTCGTCCTGCATCACCGCATCGTCCCACTGCACGTCGTCCAGCACGGTGGGGGCGATGTAGCGGGTCTCGCGGTCGGTGGTGCCGCCGCAGGCGACGCGCCCGCTGTGCAACAAGGCCGCGAGGCGGTCGAAGTGGTGCGCATCGACGATGCGTCCGTAGTCGGGGCTGCGTTTCGGGTCCTCACCGTAGAAGCCGCGCAGCACTTCGCCGATGCGCCGCACCAGCTCCGCGCGGATGGACTGGTGCGCCAGCACGTAGTCGGGCGCGACGCAGGTCTGGCCCGCGTTCATGAACTTGCCCCAGGCGATGCGGCGCGCGGCCACGCCCAGGTCGGCGCTCGCGTCGACGATGCAGGGGCTCTTGCCGCCCAGCTCCAGCGTGAGCGGGGTGAGGAAGCGCGCCGCGGCGCCCATCACGATGCGGCCCACGCGCGGGCCGCCGGTGTAGAAGATGTAGTCGAAGCGCTGCGCGAGCAGGTCCGTCACCGCCTCCGCGCCGCCCTGCACCACGGCCACGTGCGCGGGATCGAAGGCTTGTGCCACGATGCGCGCCACCGCCTCGGCGGTGTGCGGCGCCAGCTCGGAGGGCTTGAGCACCACGCAGTTGCCCGCGGCCAGCGCGCCCACCAGCGGCACCAGCAGCAGCTGCATGGGATAGTTCCAGGGACCGATCACCAGCGTGCAGCCGTAGGGCTCGGGATGGATCCAGCTCGTGGCCGGGAACAGCAGCATCGGCGTGCGCTCGCGGCGCGGCCGCGCCCAGCCGTCCAGGCGCCGCAGGGTGAAGTCCAGTTCGCCCAGCACGAAGCCGACCTCGCTCGCGTAGGCCTCGGCCTCGGGCCGGCCCAGGTCGGCGCGCAGGGCGGCCAGCAGGTCCGCCTCGTGCGCGACCACGGCGGCGCGCAATCTCTGCAGGGCCTGGCGGCGGAAGGCGACCGGGCGGGTGGCGCCGCCGGCGAAGAAGGCGCGCTGCGATTGCAGCAGCGTGCTGGCGGGCGTGGGGGAGGAGGTGCTGGCGTCCATGGCGGCCTCTTTGTCCTGGAGCGATGCCCGCAGTATGCGCCGGACCGCGGCGCACCGCCGCTCAGGCGGGCAGGAACAGCGCCTGCAGGTCGGACAGGAAGTCGAAGCCCCGCCCGGTCGGCCGCACCCGGGCGAAGTCGCGCTCGATGAGCCCCTTGGCCTCGGCCTCGCGCAGAGGGTGCTCGATCGCGCTCAGCGGCAAGCCCGTGCGGTCCGTGAAGTCCTGCAGCGCGAAGCCTTCCTTCAGGCGCAGCGCGTTGAGCATGTACTCGAAGGGCAGGTCGGCGCGTGCGACCTCCTCTTCCTGCGCCACGGCGCCGCCGGCCAGCGCGTGCTCCATGTACAGCCGCGGCTCGCGGTAACGCACCTGGCGCACGATGCGGTGCGGGAAGCTCAGCTTGCCGTGGGCGCCGGCGCCGATGCCCAGGTAGTCGCCGAACTGCCAGTAGTTCCAGTTGTGCCAGCAGCGGTGGCCGGGCTTCGCGTAGGCCGAGACCTCGTAGCGCTGAAGGCCGGCGGCGGCCGTCCGCTCGGTGATGCGGTCCAGCATCGCATAGGCCAGGTCCTCCGGTGGGGTGGCCGGCGGGAACTTGGCGAAGTACGTATTGGGCTCGATCGTGAGGTGGTAGATCGACAGGTGCGGCGGCTGCAGCGCCATGGCCTGGTGCACGTCCTCGTCGAGCTGCGCGAGGGTCTGGCCCGGCAGCGCGTACATCAGGTCGAGGTTGAAGGTCTCGAAGCTGGCCGCGGCCTCCTCCACCGCGGCGATCGCCTGGCGGCGGTCGTGCACGCGGCCCAGGGCCTTCAGGTGCTCGTCGCGGAAGCTCTGCACGCCCACCGACAGGCGCGTGACGCCGGCGGCGCGGAAGGCCCGGAAGCGGTCCTTCTCGAAGGTGCCGGGATTGGCCTCCAGCGTGACCTCCGCGTCCGGCACCAGCTTCAGGCGCGCGCGGATGTCCGACAGCAGCCGGTCGATCGCCTCGGGCGAGAACAGGCTGGGCGTGCCGCCACCGAGGAAGATGCTGTGCACCTCGCGGCCCCACACCAGGGGCAGCGCCGCTTCGAGATCGGCGCGCAGGGCGTCCAGGTAGCGCCGCTCGGGAAGATCGCCCTGTTTCATCTCGTGCGAGTTGAAGTCGCAGTAGGGGCACTTGCGCAGGCACCAGGGCAGGTGCACGTACAGCGACAGCGGCGGCAGCGAGGGCAGCTGCAGCGTGCCGGGCCGCAGGAAGTGCGAGACGTCGTGGGCCATGCCTACAACCAGCGTTCGCGAATGAGCTGCACCATCTGCCGCGCGGCCTGGCCGCGGTGGCTGTTCGCGTTCTTCACTTCCGGGTCCAGCTCGGCGAAGGTCTTGCCGAAGGCGGGGATGAACATGACCGGGTCGAAGCCGAAGCCGTGGCTGCCCCGCGGCTCGCGCGTGATTTCGCCCACCGCGCGGCCCACCGCGATCAGCGGCTCCGGATCCTCGGGGCTGCGCACCGCCACCAGCGTGCTCACCAGCGCCGCGCGCCGGTTCGTCACGTCGCGCATCTGCTCCAGCAGCGCCTTGACGTTGTTGTCGTCGCCCTTGGCGTAGCCGAACTGCGTGGCGTAGTAGGCGGTGTCCACGCCCGGCAGGCCGCCGAAGGCGTCCACGCACAGCCCGGCGTCGTCGGCGATCGCGGGCAGGCCGGTGTGGCGCGCGGCGTTGCGCGCCTTGGCCAGCGCGTTCTCGACGAAGGTGCGGTGTGGCTCCTCGGCCTCGGGCACGCCCAGCTCGCCCTGGCGCACCAGCGCGATGCCCAGCGGCGCGAACATGGCCTGCAGTTCGGCCAGCTTGCCCTTGTTGTTGGAGGCCAGGACGATGCGGGCGATCACGCGGCCAAGGCCTTCTTCTGCAGTTCCACCAGCTCGCCGATGCCCTTTTCGGCCAGGCGCAGCAGTTCGTCCATCTCGGCGCGGGTGAAGGCCACGCCCTCGGCCGTGCCCTGCACTTCCACGTAATGGCCGGCGCCGGTCATCACCACGTTCATGTCGGTGTCGCAGGCGACGTCCTCGATGTACTCCAGGTCCAGCAGCGGCGTGGCCTCGACGATGCCCACCGACACGGCGGCGACGGGGCCGAGGACGGGCGACTCGGCGATCTTGCCGGCCGCCAGCAGCTTGTTCACCGCGTCCTGCGCGGCGACGAAGGCGCCGGTGATGGCTGCCGTGCGCGTGCCGCCGTCGGCCTGCAGCACGTCGCAGTCCAGGGTGATGGTGCGCTCGCCCAGCTTGCGCAGGTCGAACACGGCGCGCAGGCTGCGGCCGATCAGGCGCTGGATCTCCTGCGTGCGGCCGCTCTGCTTGCCCCGGGCCGCTTCCCGGTCGCCGCGCGTGTGGGTGGCGCGCGGCAGCATGCCGTATTCCGCCGTGACCCAGCCCTCGCCGCTGCCGCGCTTGTGCGGCGGCACCTTCTCCTCCACCGAGGCGGTGCACAGCACGCGGGTGGCGCCGAACTCGATCAGCACCGAGCCCTCGGCGTGGATGGTGAAGGCGCGCGTGATGCGCACGGGCCGCAGCTGGTCGGCGGCACGGCCGTTGGTCCGGATGAAAGTGCTCATGGGAAGTCGGGAAGGGAAAAGGCCCGGGCGGCCGGGCGATCCCGCATTGTGTCATCGCAGCCCGCCGCCGCGCAGCGGCAGGGTCATGCGCGGCGCTCGCCGCGCGCCCTCAGGCCTTCTTGGCCGCCGAGCGGCGGATGGCCTCGTTGATCTCGGCGATGGAGCGCTCGATGGCGGCGTCGTCGAGGTCGTCGACCAGGGTGTCGAGCACGCCGGCCTGGATGGTGGACGCGAACACGCCGTCGCTGATGCTGTCGGTGGAGATGCCGCGGGTGGACTCGAAGCTGTCGGGCGTCTCCCACTCCAGGGCGATCACGGTCACGTTGTCGGACTGCTCGCCGCCATTGCGCAGCGCGCCCTCGACCAGGTCGGGCACCGCCTCGGACACGGGCTTGATGGACAGCTCGCGCACGATGTCGATGTCCTCGAGGCTGCTCCACAGGCCGTCGGAGCACAGCAGGATCTTGTCGCCCTGCTGCAGCTGCACCGGGCCGGTGACGTCGAACACCGGCTTGGTGGGCGAGCCCAGGCAGGTGAACAGGATGTTGCGGTTGATCCGGTCCATGCGGATCACGCCGGCGTTCTGCTGCTCGATGTAGGAGTGGTCGCGGGTGCGGGTGAGCAGCTCGCCGGCGCGCACGAGGTACAGGCGCGAGTCGCCGCAGTGGACCCAGGTGGCGTGGCCGTTCTGCACGATGACCGCGACCAGCGTGGTGCGGGGCGTGTCCAGCATGCCCTTCTCGCTGGCGTAGCGGATGATCTGGTGGTGCGCCGCCATCAGGGCGATCGACAGGAACTCGGTCACGTCCTTGACGACCGGCCGCGCCTCCTTCTGGTACAGGGCCGAGACGGTCTGCAGCGCCAGCTGGGCCGCCACCTCGCCTTCCGGGTGCCCGCCCATGCCGTCGGCCAGCAGGAAGATCCCGGACTCGCGGGTGTAGCAGTACCCCATGCGGTCCTCGTTCTTCTCGCGGCCGCCCTTGCGGCTGATCTGGAAGACGGAGAACTTCATTTGATTTTCGCCCCGATGCCGCTGCGCTTCATCGACTTCTTGGTGTCGGTCACCATGTTGTCGAACTGCAGCCGCATCTTCTCGCCCACCGACAGCTTGGTGTAGCGGCGCTCACCCTCGCGGCTGAGTTCCTTCTGCAGCGCGAACACCGATTGCGGGCGGGACAGCGGATCGAGCGACATGCACCATTCGACCACCTCGATCAGGTTGTCGGAATAGACGCCGCGCAGGCGGGACAGGGCAAGCGACAGGCGGTCCTTTTCCAGGCGCTGCGGCGCGTCGTTCGGGGGATAACCCTGCATGCACGCGTAGATGCAGGCGCCGATCGCGTAGATGTCGGTCCAGGGGCCCATGGAGGAGTCCCGGCGGTACATCTCCGGGGCGGCGAAGCCCGGCGTGTACATGGGGCGGATGAAGTTGCCTTCCTTGGACAGCACTTCGCGCGCGGCGCCGAAGTCGATCATCACCGCGCGGTTGTCGTCGGTGATGAAGATGTTGGCCGGCTTGATGTCCAGGTGCAGCATCTTGTGCTGGTGCACGATGCGCAGCCCGCGCAGGATCTCGTCGAACAGCGAGCGGATGGTCGACTCGCGGAAGACCTTCTGCTTCTTGAGTTCCCGGGCGGTGATGATGAAGTCCTGCAGGGTCGCGCCCTCCAGGTAGTTCATCACCATGTAGACGGTCTCGTTCTCGCGGAAGAAGTTCAGCACGCTCACCACCGAGCTGTGCGAGATCTGGGCGAGCGAGCGGCCCTCTTCGAAGAAACTCTTCAGGCCCAGGCGGTACAGGGACAGCTTCTCGGGGGCGACCTGGGGCAGCAGCTCCCCGGGCGGGCGGGTCGCCAGCGACGAGGGCAGGTATTCCTTGATGGCGACCTGCTGGCCCTCGTTGTCCACCGCGAGGTAGACGACACCGAAGCCCCCGGCGGACAGCTTGCGCACCACGCGGTAGCCGCCGATCACCGTGTCCGGCGGCAAGGGGGCCGGTTTGAGCTTTGACATAATTTGAAGGATGGGGCGCGATACTGCGTCCCGAAGATCCCCGGAATCTCCGGAATCCCCGCTACAACCTCAAAGACTCCTCTTCATGGCAGTTTACAGCATGACCGGTTACGCCTCGGTGCAACTCAGCCCCGGGACGGCGCCGGTCGGCCCCGAAGGAGGCAAGTCTGCAACAGGTGCGCGCCTGGGCCTGGAGATCCGGTCGGTCAACGGCCGCTTCCTGGACCTGTCCTTCCGCCTGGGCGAGGAGCTGCGCGCCCACGAACCGGCCCTGCGCGAGCTGATCTCCGGGCGCATCAAGCGCGGCAAGGTCGAAGTGCGCGCCGGGGTGGAAGGCGCCGGCGGCGAGGTCGTGCGCGAACCCTCCATGGCCACCCTGCAGCGGCTGGCCGCCGTGCAGGACACGGTCAAGACCTGGATGCCCACGGCGGCCGCCTTGTCGGTGGCCGAAGTCCTGCGCCTGGCCGCGTCCGAGGGCGACACCGGCGTGGACTGGGGCGAGGGCCTGATGCGGATCGCCGCCCGGGCGGTGGACGACCTGGTCGCCGCCCGCGAACGCGAAGGCGCCCGGCTGGCGAAGATGCTCCTGGGCCACCTGGCGCAGCTGCGCGCGCTAGCCGCCCAGGCCCAGCCCCTGGTGCCCCAGCTGGTGGAGCAGCAGCGCCAGCGCTTCCTGGATCGCTGGAAGGAAGCCATGGCCCTGGGCGAGGGCGCGGCCACGCCGGAGGCCGCCCAGGACCGGGCCCTGACCGAGGCCACCGCCTTCGCCATCCGCATCGACGTCGCCGAGGAGCTCACCCGCCTGGCGGCGCACCTGGAGGAGATCGAGCGCCTGATCGGCAAGGGCGGCGAGATCGGCAAGCGCCTGGACTTCCTGATCCAGGAGCTGCACCGCGAGGCCAACACCCTGGGCTCCAAGTCCGCGGCCCTGGAACTCACGAAGATCTCGGTGGACATGAAGGTCCTGATCGAGCAGATGCGCGAGCAGGTCCAGAACCTCGAATAGCCCGCTTCAGGGCAATCGCCAGCCACGGTAGCCCGCGCGCGGATCCAACGGGGCCACTAGCGATCCAGATCGGCGCGCAGGGAGTCGACCATGCTCGCCGGGATCCCCATCCGGGCCGCGCGCCGCTGCGCCAGGGGGAGGTCGAGTGCAGGGCGGGCCGGCCCCATCGCGGGCACGGCCGGCGCGGGCGCCGCGACCGGCGCCTCGGGCGCGAACAAGGCCTCGGCCAGCGCCCGCCGGGCCGCGGCCTTGACCTCGTCGGCCGTGTTCCAGACCAGGAAGGGCGGCATGGCGCTGAGCGCATGCACCCGGGCCCACACCGCCGGCGGCACCAGCGCCGGCTGGTCGGCCGCCGCCGCGGCCAGCAGCGCCCAGCTGCGCTGGAACATCGGCGGGCCCGTCAATCCCTGCGGCTGGCGCAGCTGCGGGTCGGCGCAGCGCAGCGCCAGCGCCGCGACGTCGGGGTGACCCGAGCCCACCAGCCCCTGCAGCCGCCGCACCACCCCGTCCAGCCGCCCCAGGTCGCGCGCGGGGTCGCGTTCGCGCTCCACCAGCAGCAGGTGCCCGCCGATGATCCCGGCCACCGGGTCGTCGAACTTCTGCATCAGCAGGTCTTCCAGCTCCGGGTTGAGGACCTTGCGTTCGTCGGCCAGTGCCTGCCGGGCGACCTCCAGCACGCGCTCCTGCCCCAGCGGGGCCGGGTCGGCGCCCAGCCGGCCCATCAGCACGGAAGTGCGCGGGCGGGCTTCCGCGTCCTGCGCCTGCGCGGTCGTGCGCCGCAGCATGTAGGCCTCGGTGCGCCAGCCGGCGGCGAGCACCAGGCTCTGTTCGATCACGCCCTGCCCGTCCAGCGGCTGGCGCAGGAAGTAGCAGCCGGGCGCGAGCTTCTTCACCGCGAAGGCCAGCGGATCGCCGAAAGCCTCGACCTGCGCGTCGTGGTCCATGTCCAGCACCAGCCGGCCCTGGGCGTCGAACACCTGCATGCCCTGCCAGGGCGGGCGGGCCGGCATCACGGGCGCGTCGCGCGAGCTGAAGCTGCGCACCAGGCACAGCAGCACGGCCTCGCCCGGCTGCGCCTGCAGGGCCCGGGCCGCGTCCAGCGCGCGCTGCCGCCCGCCCTCGTGGTACTCGTGCGTCGCCGCCGTGTCGGGCAGGGGCAGCACGGTGGCCACCTGCTGCGGCGGTGCGGCGGCGGCGGGCAGCGTCGCGTCGCCGTCCAGCAGCACCACGTCCTGCCGCGTGGCGTTGCCGACGCGCACCTTCGCCTTGAACAGGCCCGCCGGCAGACGCGTGCCGAGCGCGGCGACGCCGCGGTCCACCAGCGAGAAGCGGCTGTCGATCACGAAGATCTCCGCCGTGGGATCGCGGGGATCGATGCTGAGCGTGAAGATCTCCGAGCCGTCGCAGGCCCGCGCCGGCACGCCGGCATCGCCCACCTGCACCGCGCCCGGGCGCAGCACCTCGAAGCCTTGCCGCAGGGCCTGGTCGGGCACCTCCGCGAGGTACAGCCCCGGCTTGAGCGCCACCTCGTTGCCGGCGGCCGCGACGGTGAAGCTCTGCACGACGCGCGGCGGCGCCCCGCTCCAGATGCGGGCCGGCCGCCCCTCGGCGGCCGGCGGGAAGACCAGCTTCAGCGTGGACAGGGGCGCGGCGAGGCCGCGCGCGAAGATCAGCCCGGCGTCCTCCTGGATCACCTCCGGTTCCTGCGCCACGTTGGGGTCCTTGCGCTCGGCGTCGCCGTAGCGCGCCACCATGGCGTTGCGCACCCAGTCGGCCAGGCTGCGCCCGGTGACGCGGCCGTTGACGTCGGCGGCGGCGCCGCGCAGGCCCTCCAGCAGCGTCCAGGTGAAGACGCCGTGCACCCTGCCGCCGTCCTCCTCGATCGGCAGCTCCACCGCCCGCAGCGGCCGCTGGGCGGCGAAGGCCACGAAGTTGGCCAGCGGCGGGACCAGCGAGGTGGTCAGCGGCAGCGGCGGGTCGTGCGGCGGCAGGAAGGCCGCGCGGTCCATGCAGGCGTCGACCCACAGCACGAACTCGCGGAAGTAGCCCGAGTCCTGCAGCCAGCTGAGCCAGCCGGTGGCGTGCACGTTGTGGCCCAGGCGCTCCTGCGCGTCGGCCGTGAACAGGCAGGCGCGCTGGCGCCCCGGCGAGAAGCCGTGGCCGGACAGGTAGATGTAGATGCGCCGCCCCACCTGCCGGCCGCGGCCCTGGTCCTTGTTGTCCTGGGCGATCTGGTCCAGGCGCGCCACCAGGTCGTCGAGCTGTGCCGCGGTGGGCATGGCCGCGCCGGGCGGCGTGCCCGCGGGCGCCTGGAACTCGAAGATCGTGGAGTCGTCCGCGAAGCCGCCGCCGGCCGGGTCGCGCAGCCACTGCCGCACCGCGGCGACGTCGTTGCGCGGGCCGCGCAGGTCCAGCGGCGTGTTGCCCGGCCCCAGCTGCGGGTAGCGGTCTATGCCGACCAGGATGGCGTAGTGGTCGCTCTGCACGGAAGCCCCGCCCGGCTCACATCTGCGGGTAGGCCTCGGCGATGAACTGCCGGTCCGTCGCCGAGAGGTCCCTGTTGAAGTCGGCGGACACCTCGCCGTCCACCGTCCAGGCCCGGGGGATGGGGTACATCATGATCGAGGTCGGGTCCACCGCGGTGCCGGTCACCGCGAGCTGCTCGTACTTCTTGAACAGGTTGTTCTCGATGGTGGCGAGGTCCCAGTTGTTGGGCGGCCCGGACAGGTCGCGGATGACGGCGTCGCGGTTCCAGCGGATCGGCTTGATCGGGTTCTGGTGCTCGTGGATCAGGCCCAGCGCGTGGCCGAATTCGTGCAGCACCACGCGCCGCAGCTCGCCGTCGTCGCTGGTGTCGTCCAGCCAGCCGAAGTTCATGGTCGGCTGGTCCTGGGCGATGGTGCGGCACTGCGTGCCCAGGTAGGACCAGGAGCCGTTGCCCGGCTGGAAGGCGATGCGGACGTCGGTGTCGCCCGCCTCGCGGAAGTCGAAGTCCAGGTTGGCGAGCCGGGTCCATTCCCCGGCGACCTTGCGCACGCGCTGGCGCAGCTGCGGCGAGCCGGCCAGGAACTGGATGGTGATCACGCTGCCCACCGGCCATTTGCACTCGTTGAGCAGGGCCGCCTTCTGGTTCGCCAGCGCCTCCGCCTGGCGGTGGATGCAGGAGCAGAAGTGCCGGTCGTTCACGGACGGCTCCTTTCGGGGTGACGGGCCGAATCCACTATGGGCGCCCGGCCGGGTGGCGTCATCGACCGGGCGGGGGAGGCCGGCCCGCTGATAGACTCCCGCGGTGGACTACCCCGGCAACCTGTTCGTCGTCGCCGCGCCCAGCGGCGCCGGCAAGTCCAGCCTGGTGAAAGCCTTGCTGGAGCTCGATTCGCACGTCCAGCCCTCGGTCTCGCACACCACGCGGCCGCCGCGCGGGCAGGAGAAGCACGGGCGGGAATACTTCTTCGTCTCGGACGCCGAGTTCGACCAGATGGTGCTGGCCGACGCCTTCGTCGAATGGGCGCACGTGCACGGGCGGCGCTACGGCACCTCCAAGAAGATGATCGAGGACCGCATCGCCCACGGCGCCGACGTGATCCTGGAGATCGACTGGCAGGGCGCCCTGCAGATCAAGCGCATCTTCGCCAACGCGGTGCTGGTGTTCATCCTGCCGCCGAGCTGGGAGGAACTGCGATCGCGCCTGGAGCGCCGCGGCGAGGACGCCCCCGAGGTGATCGAAACCCGGCTGTCCAATGCGGCTTCCGAGCTCTCCCAGTGCCGGGAATTCGACTTCGTTATAATCAACGAGTTATTCGAGCGCGCGCTTTTCGATCTCAAAGCGATCGTGCACTCCCAGCGGCTGAAGTACGTCTCCCAGAAGCGCCTGCGCGCCGACACCTTCCAAGCCCTCGGGATCTAGCCCCCCACCGGAGAGTTCCATGGCCCGTATCACCGTCGAAGACTGCCTCGAGAAGATCCCCAACCGCTTCCAGCTGGTGCTGGCCGCCACCTACCGCGCCCGCATGCTGAGCCAGGGCCACGCGCCCAAGATCGAGAGCAAGAACAAGCCGGGCGTGACCGCCCTGCGCGAGATCGCCGAGGGCAAGATCGGGCTGGAAATGCTGAAGAAAGTGCCCGGCTGACCCAGCCCCCGGCACCGGAAAGGGCACCGCGGCGCGGTGCCTTTTCGTTTCCGGGCCCCGATTTCCGCACCCGCGCTACATTAGGGGCATGAGCGCGGTGCTCCCCTCCGTTTCGGGCCATGGCAAGCGGCCGAGCAGCACGATCGTGCCCAGCCCGGCCGCAGCCAATGCTGCCGGGGCCAGCTTCGCCGCGCTGACCGCGCGCCTGGACTACCTGGACCCGGCCGACGTGGACATGGTCCGCAAGGCCTACCGCTTCGCCGACGAGGCCCACCTGGGCCAGATGCGCGCCAGCGGCGAACCCTACATCACCCACCCGATCGCCGTGGCCGCGCAGTGCGCCGAGTGGAAGCTCGACGCGCAGGCGCTGATGGCCGCCCTGCTGCACGACGCGATCGAGGACTGCGGCGTGACCAAGCCGCAGCTGGTCGAGCGCTTCGGCGCCCCGGTGGCCGAGCTGGTCGACGGCCTCACCAAGCTGGACCGGCTGCAGTTCAACACCCGCGAGGAAAGCCAGGCCGAGTCCTTCCGCAAGATGCTGCTGGCGATGGCGCGCGACGTGCGTGTGATCCTGGTGAAGCTGGCCGACCGCACCCACAACATGCGCACGCTGGAAGACGTGCCGCGCGAGAAGTGGGGCCGCATCGCCGGCGAGACGCTGGACATCTACGCGCCCATCGCCCACCGCCTCGGTCTGAACAACACCTACCGCGAGCTGCAGGAGCTGTCGTTCCGCTACCTCAAGCCCTGGCGCCATGCGGTGCTGGCCAAGGCGGTGGCCAAGGCACGCAGCCGGCGGCGCGACCTGATCCAGAAGGTTCAGCGCGACGTGGAGGCCGCCTTCGAGGCGGCGGGCATGCAGGTGCGCATCGCCGGGCGCGAGAAGACACTGTTCTCCATCTACAAGAAGATGGACGAGAAGCACCTGTCCTTCGCCCAGGTCACCGACATCTACGGCCTGCGCATCATCGTGCCGACGGTGACCGACTGCTACACCGCGCTGGGCCTGCTGCACCAGCTGTACAAGCCGGTGCCGGGCAAGTTCAAGGACCACATCGCCATCCCCAAGATCAACGGCTACCAGTCGCTGCACACCACGCTGGTGGGCCCTTCGGGCGTGAACGTGGAGTTCCAGCTGCGCACCGAGGCCATGCACCTGGTGGCCGAGTCGGGCGTGGCGGCGCACTGGCTGTACAAGGCGAGCGTGCCACCGGACGAGGGGAGCGAGCGCCTGGGCACCAAGTGGCTGCAATCGCTGCTGGACATCCAGAACGAGACACGGGACGCCGCGGAGTTCTGGGACCACGTCAAGATCGACCTGTTCCCCGACGCGGTCTACGTGTTCACGCCCAAGAACGAGATCCTGGCCCTGCCCCGCGGCGCCACGGTCGTCGACTTCGCCTATGCGATCCACTCCGACGTGGGCGACCGCACGGTGGCCGCGCGCATCAACGGCGCCCAGGTGCCGCTGCGCACCGAGCTGAAGAACGGCGACGTGGTGGAGGTGGTGACGGCGCCCGTGTCCGCCCCCAACCCCGCCTGGCTGGGCTTCGTGCGCACCGGCCGCGCCCGCTCCAAGATCCGCCACCACCTCAAGACGCTTGCCTTGGCCGAGTCGCAGCAGCTCGGCGAGAAGCTGCTGGCGCAGGCCCTGCGCGCCGAGGGCATGGACAAGCTGCCGCCGGAGACCGAGGCCTACCAGGCCCTGTGGGAGAAGCTGCTGCGCTTCACCGGCAACAAGAGCCGCGTCGAGCTGCTCACCGACCTGGGCCTGGGCAAGCGGATCGCCGGCATCGTGGCCAAGCGGCTGATGACGCTGCTGGCCGAGCAGGGCGAGAAGCCCGACGCCCTGCTGATCAGCCGCGAGCGCTTCACCGCGCACGAGAACGTGTCCCAGGGCGGCCTCACCCTGGACGGCAGCGAGAACGCCTCGGTGCAGTTCGCCACCTGCTGCCGGCCGGTGCCGGGCGACCCGATCCTGGGCTACCTGGGCCGCGGCGAGGGCCTGGTGGTCCACACCGCCGACTGCGCGGTGGCCAAGCGGCTGCAGCACAAGGATGCCGAGCGCTTCATCGGCGTGGAATGGGCCGACGAGCCGGTGCGGCCCTTCGAGACCGGCATCCTGGTCACGGTGGCCAACGGCAAGGGCGCGCTGGCGCGCGTGGCCGCGGCGCTGGCCAACGCCGAGGCCGACATCACCCACGTGGACATGGACGACGAACGCGCCCAGGACGCCACCGACCTGCGCTTCGTGGTGTCGGTGCGCGACCGCACGCACCTGGAGTCGGTGCTGCGCAACCTGCGCCGCACGGCCAGCGTGATGAGCGCGGTGCGGATCCAGCCGGGGAACTGAACGTGGCTGGATCCCCGCCTGCGCGCACTGGTGTCCGGAATAATTTCGTCAAGTGAACAGGCC
>JAGWTH010000065.1 GCA_028868995.1 Burkholderiales bacterium
GAGCGCTTGTTCCGCCGCCTCAAAGGCTTCAGGCGCATCTTCTCTCGGTTTGAGAAACTCGACGTGATGTTCCTCGGCTTTCTCAGCTTCGTGCTGGTCGCCGACGGACTTCGCGGTTTGTGTTAACAGGCCCTAACCCACGTTCCTCTCCCACCACCCCGCCATCCCGTCGTCGGTGGCCAGCACCCACAGCGCCAGGAAGGTGACGATCGCGCCGCAGACCAGGGCGTTCTGCAGGGCCCGCTGCACGTCGTCGAAGCCGAACAGGGGCGGCAGCAGCATGAGGGCCACGCCCAGCACGACGTCCAGCCATTCCTCCCAGGCCTGCGGGAACTGCATCGCCCCGATGCTGGTGGCCAACAGCAGGGCGCCCACGGCGGCCGTCGTCGCGGCGGCGCTCACCAGGGTGTGGAAGCCGAGGATCCAGGGCGACAGGACCAGCCACGCGCCCACCAGGGCGTTGACCGGGTCCTGCCAGTGCTTCACGCGCGTCATGGGGACCTCCTGTGGCCGCCGGGCGGCGGCGTGTCCTCAGCCGGTGAGGCGGTGGAGCCAGCCGCCGTACTCGTCGTCGGTGCCCAGCACCCACAGGGCGAGGATCACCTGCACGATGCCGCAGAACAGGGCGTTCTGCAAGGCCAGGGGAACACCCGCGAACCCCAGGACCCAGGGCGAGGCGATGAGCCACAGGCCGAGCGCGAGCTCGGACCATTCCTCCCAGGCCTCGGGCACGAACAGGGCGCCCAGCGCGAAGGCCAGCATCACGGCGCCGATCGCGACGAAGTTGCCGACGGTGGCGAGCGGTTCGTGGATTCCCAGGGCCCAGGGCGAGACGATGAGCCAGACCCCGATCAGCGCGCTGACGAGGTCCTGCCAGTGCTTGATGCGCTTCATGGCGGACTCCTTTCACTGGATCGCCACGGTTGGATCCTAGTCCTTCCCCCCGGTTCCTGCCAGTTCGCCGCACGGGTCCGTGCCGGCCCTAGTCCCTCCGAACGAGGTGCCCTTGAGCTTGGTGACCTGACCCCAAGCTGACCAACGTTCATGAATCCGAAAGGAGCACTATGCGACGCAAGGACTTCCTGCGCTACACCGCCGTGTTCGGCGGCTCCGCGGCGGCGATCCTGTCGGGCTGCGGCGGGGGCGGCGGCACGGCGGGGACTCTGGGGGACGGCGTGGCCGTCTCGGCGGCCAGCGCGGCGGGCGACCCATCCAGCCTCACCGCCGAGGAGATCGCCGCCCTGCGCACCATGCGCGAGGAGGAGAAGCTGGCGCACGACGTCTACGCCGCGCTGTTCGCCTTGTGGGGGCTCGCCGTGTTCGACAACATCGCCGCGAGCGAGTCGGAGCACACCGCCGCGATCCTGGCGCTGCTGGTCAAGTACGGCCTCGACGACCCGGCGGCAGGCAAGGCCCCGGGCGAATTCGAGGATGCCCACCTGCAGGCCCTGTACGACCAGCTGCTGGCCAGCGGCCGCACGGACGAGATCGCGGCGCTCAAGGTCGGCGCCCTGATCGAGGAGACCGACATCCGCGACATCAACGCGAAGAAGGCGGTCACCGACAACGCCGACATCCTGCGCACCTACGACCACCTGCTGTGCGGGTCCACCAACCACCTGCGCGCCTTCAACGAGCAGTTGCTGGCCCGCGGCGTCACCTACGTGCCCCAGGTGATCACGCAGGAGGAGTGGGACGCCATCGCCTCGGCCGAGGCGGTGGTCTGCGGGGGCTGAGCGCAGCGGCCGCCGGCGCTCAAGCGGCGCTGGCGGCACCCCAGAAGTTGTAGCCGGCGAATCTCGGCCAGGCGACATAGCCGGCCTCCACCGTGGCGGCGAAGCCCGCTTCGCGCAGCAGGAACGGCACGTCGCGCGTGAGGTGGCAGCCGCCGGCCAGCCGCGCCCACAGCGGCTCCAGCCGGTGCTGCCAGCGCGCCACGGCGGCATCGGGGGCGAGCCCGTGCTCGGCGAACAGCAGCGTGCCGCCGGGCCGAAGCACCCGCCGCATCTCGGCCAGGGCCGCCTGCGGATCGGGTACGGTGCACAGTGTGTAGGTGCAAACGACCGTGTCGAAGGAGCCCGCCTCGAACGGCAGCCGGTCGGCCGACAGCGGCCGCAGGTCGACGGCGATGCCGGCCGCGCGGCTGCGGCGCTGCGCGAGGCGGTGCATCTGCTGCGCCGGATCGACCCCCACGAGCGCCTGCACGCGCTGCCGGTCGTAGAAGCGCAGGTTGAGGCCGGTGCCGATGCCCACCTCCAGCACCCGGCCGCTCGCCTGGGGGATCACCTTGCGGCGCTGCCGCGCGATGGGCTCCAGGCCGCAGGCAAAATCCACCAGCCAGGGCAGCAGGTGGCGGTCGTACCAGGAATCCGGCGCCGGGGCGGTGGTCATGGCGGGAAGGGCGGCACGGGCGCGGCAGGCGCCCGGCCCGGGCGCTTCAGTCCTGACCCAGCGAGGGCAGCGGAGCATCCCCGCCCAGGGTCAGCAGCCCGGTGCGGGTGTAGATGCCCAGCTTGTCGCGCGTGTCCGTGATGTCCAGGTTGCGCATGGTCAGCTGGCCGATGCGGTCCTTGGGCGTGAACGGCGCGTTCTCCACCTTCTCCATCGACAGCCGCTCCGGCGCGTAGGTGAGGTTGGGCGACTCGGTGTTGAGCAGCGAGTAGTCGTTGCCGCGACGCAGCTCCAGCGTGACCTCGCCGGTCACGGCGCGCGCCACCCAGCGCTGCGCCGCCTCGCGCAGCATGATGGCCTGCGGGTCGAACCAGCGGCCCTGGTACAGCAGGCGGCCCAGCTTGCGGCCGTTCTCGCGGTACTGCTCGATGGTGTCCTCGTTGTGGATGCCGGTGACCAGGCGCTCGTAGGCGATGAACAGCAGCGCCAGGCCGGGAGCCTCGTAGATGCCGCGGCTCTTGGCCTCGATGATCCGGTTCTCGATCTGGTCGCTCATGCCCAGGCCGTGGCGGCCGCCGATGCGGTTGGCTTCCAGGATCAGTTCGACCGGGTCGGCGAAGGTCTGGCCGTTCAGCGCGACCGGCTGGCCTTCCTCGAAGCGCACGCGCACTTCCTCGGGCTTCACCTCGACCTCGGGCTTCCAGAAGGCCACGCCCATGATCGGGTTGACGATCTTGATGCCGGAGTTCAGGTGCTCCAGGTCCTTGGCCTCGTGGGTCGCGCCGAGCATGTTGCTGTCGGTGGAGTAGGCCTTCTCGGCCGACATCTTGTAGCCGAAGCCGGCGGCGGTCATGAAGGCCGACATCTCGGCGCGCCCGCCCAGTTCGTCGATGAACGCCTGGTCCAGCCAGGGCTTGTAGATGCGCAGGTGGGGGTTGGTCAGCAGGCCGTAGCGGTAGAAGCGCTCGATGTCGTTGCCCTTGAAGGTGCTGCCGTCGCCCCAGATGTGGACGTCGTCCTCCTTCATCGCGGCCACCAGCATCGTGCCGGTCACGGCGCGGCCCAGCGGCGTGGTGTTGAAGTAGGTCAGGCCCGCCGTGCTGACGTGGAAGGCGCCGGACTGCAGGGCCGCGATGCCTTCGTGGGCGAGCTGCTTGCGGCAGTCGACCAGGCGGGCCTTCTCGGCGCCGTACTCCATCGCCTTGCGCGGGATCGCGTCGTAGTCCGGCTCGTCGGGCTGGCCCAGGTTGGCGGTGTAGGCGTAGGGGACGGCGCCCTTCTTGCGCATCCAGTGCAGGGCGGCGCTGGTGTCCAGGCCGCCGGAAAACGCGATGCCGACCTTCTGGCCGAGCGGCAGGCTCTCGAGGATGGTGCTCATGGGGGAAGGTCCGGGGATCAGCCGAAGTGGCAGATGTAGTGGTAGGGCTCGCTCACCCGGATCTCGAAGGAGGAGTTGCCGGGGATCGAGAACTTCTCGCCGGCGGCGGACTTCTTCCACTCGCTGGTGCCGGCGAGCTTGTATTCGCAGGAACCGGCGACGCACTCCATGATCTCGGGCGCACCGGTGTTGAAGGTGAGCGTGGCGGGCAGGATCACGCCCACCGACTTCTTCGTGCCGTCGGGGAAGGTGATGCCGTGGCTCACGCACTTGCCGTCGAAGTAGACGTTGGCCTTCGTGGCGACGGATACGGCGTCGAATTTCTCGGTGGTCATGGCTTGCTTCGGGGGAAACCTGCGATTTTAGGCGAGGCGGGCCGGCCGGCCCGGGCAGCGAAAAGGGCGCCCGCAGGCGCCCTCTCCCGGGATCCGGCGCGGCTCAGTGGTGGTGGTAGTGGCCGCCGCCGAACACGAATCCCAGCGACACGCCCCAGGGGTAGTAGGGGCGGTAGTACGGGTAGGGATAGGCGTACGGGTAGGAATAGACCGGGTAGGCCGGGTAAGAAGGGTAGGGCGCGTAGACGATCGGCGCGGGCGCCTGCACGTAGGTCGGGGCGGCCTGCACGTAGGTCGGCGCCGCCTGCACCGTCGTCGTGGCCACGGGCACCGGGGTCGTCACCATGGGCGCCGGGCTGCCGTCGGCAGCCTGCGCCGGCACGGAGCCGTCGCCCGCGGATACGGCCTGAGAGGCGGTCTGCTGCATCTGCAGCTGCACCGTGCGGCCCGGGTCGTAGGGCATGCGCGCGCTGTAGCGCTGGCCTCGGTACTCGTAGGTCACGTCGTAGGCCACGATGTGGTTTTCCACCGTGGTCTGGGTCGTGCATTGCGGCACCGTCTGAGCGTAGCGCTGGTTCTGGGCCTCGACGTTGTTGCCGACGACGGCGCCGATGATCGTGCCGGCGGCGATGGCAGCGGCGTTGCCGCTGCCCTGGCCGAGGGTGCTGCCGATGGCGGCGCCCGTGAGGCCGCCCACCACGGCGCCGCCGCCGGTGGTCGTGACCTGGGCCGGCGCCACCGGGGCGCACACGGTGCGCGGCACCGCGACCTGCTGGATCACGGGCACCGCGGAGAGGACGTTGCCGACCTCCTGGGCTGCGGCGCCGAAGGCGGCGAGCCCCAGGGCGGCGAAGAGAACGGTCTGTTTCATGGCAGGAACCTCCTTTGGGAGGAGAGGTGCACCGATCTTAGGCAGCGTGAACCGTCCGTTCGCTGAATCCAGCGTAAACCGGTGGTAAATCCGCGCGGTTCAGGCCATTTTCCGCAGGCGCCAGGCTTCGGGGTCGAATCCGACGGTCACTTCGCCGTCGGCCCACTCGACCACCGGCCGCTTGATCACGCTGGGCTGCGACAGCATGAGGGCGCGGGCGCCGGCGTCGTTGTCCGCCTGCAACTGAGTGTGGGAGTCCAGTTTCCGCCAAGTGGTTCCCTGGCGGTTCAGGAGCCGGTCCCGCCCGGCAGCGCGCAGCCAGGCGTCCAGGCGCGCGGGCGGCACGCCCTGCTTCTTGAAGTCGTGGAAGGCGTGATCCACGCCCTGTCCGGCCAGCCAGGCGCGGGCCTTCCTGACCGTGTCGCAATTCGGGATGCCGTAGAGGGTGATGGCCATGGGCCGATGATAGTCAGGGCGCAGCCGCGACAATGCGGGCATGAAAGAACTGGCGGACTGGCTGGCGCACTGCGAGCGCCTGCATCCCAGGAACATCGACCTGGGCCTCGCGCGGGTGCGGGAAGTGGCGCAGCGCCTGCAACTGCGCTTCGACGGCCTGGTGGTCACGGTGGCGGGCACCAACGGCAAGGGCTCCACCTGCGCGATGCTGGAGGCGATCGCGCTGCAGGCGGGGTACCGCACCGGCGTCTACACCTCGCCGCACCTGGTGCATTTCGAGGAGCGCTGCCGCATCGGCGGCGAGATCGTCGCGGGCGAAGCCCTGGTGCCGCACTTCGAGCGGGTGGAAGCCGCCCGCGCCGGCATGACGCTGACCTATTTCGAGTTCACGACGCTGGCCATCCTCAGCCTGATGGCCGCCAGCGGCCTGGACCTCGCCATCCTCGAAGTGGGGCTGGGCGGGCGGCTGGATGCGGTCAACGTGATCGACACCGACTGCGGCATCATCACCAGCATCGACCTGGACCACATGGAGTACCTGGGTCCCGACCGCGAGAGCATCGGCCGGGAGAAGGCGGGCATCCTGCGCGCGGGCAGGCCGGCCATCGTGAGCGACCCGCTGCCGCCGCACAGCGTGATCCAGTACGCCCAGGCGATCGGCGCCGACCTGTGGCTGCTCGGGCGCGACTACAACTTCTCGGGCGACAAGCAGCAGTGGGCCTGGGCCGGCCGCGGCCGCCGCCACCCCGGGCTGGCCTACCCGGCGCTGCGCGGGGCCAACCAGCTGCTCAACGCCTCGGGCGTGCTGGCGGCCTTCGAGGCGCTGCGCCAGCGGCTGCCGGTCACGGCGCAGGCGATCCGCAACGGCCTGGCGCTGGTGGAGCTGCCGGGCCGCTTCCAGATCGTCCCGGGCCAGCCGACGCTGGTGCTGGACGTGGCGCACAACCCGCACTCGGTGGCGGCCCTCACCGCCAACCTCGACGCGATGGGTTTCTACCCGGCCACCCACGCCGTGTTCGGCGCGATGGCGGACAAGGACCTCGCGCCCATGCTGGCGAAGATCGGGCCGCTCGTCGACCGCTGGTACTTCACCGACCTGCCGACGCCCCGCGCCGCCTCCGCGCAGGACCTGCTGGCGCGCTGGCAGGCCCTGCCGGGCCGGCGCGAGGTGCCGGCGAGCACCCACGAGAGCCCCGAGGAGGCGCTGCGCGCCGCCGTGGCCGCCGCGGAGCCGGCTGATAGAATCCTCGTGTTCGGATCGTTCTACACCGTCGGCGGCGTGCTGCAGCACGGGACCCCCCGGCTGGCCGCCAAGCATCTCGGCTGACCCTCACCCATGGCCTTGTTCAAGTCGCGCAAGAAAAAGGTCGACGAGCCGGTGGCCGCCGCCTCTCCCGCAGAAAGCATCGAAGCCATCCGGCGCCGGGCCCGGCACCGCCTGATCGGCGCGGTGGTGCTGGTGCTGGTCGGCGTGATCGGCTTCCCCCTCCTGTTCGACACCCAACCGCGCCCGGTGTCGGTCGACATCCCCATCGAGATTCCCGACCGCAACAAGGTCAAGCCGCTGCCTCCCCTGCCGCAGGCGCCCGTCGCCGCGGGGAAGGTGGCGCAGGCCCCCGTCGAGCCGCCGGCGCCCGCGGTGTCCGCCGCGCCCGCCGCGCTCCCGCCTGTTGCTGCGCCGGCACCTGCCCCGCAGGCCAAGGCCCCGGAGGCTCCGGCACCGGAGCCGAAGGCGCAGGCGCAGGCGAAGCCCGCCCCCGCCGAGAAGGTCGCCAAGGCCGAGCCGGCCGCCCCCGCCAGGAAGGCCGAGCCCCCGGCCGACGCCAGGGCCGCCGATGCGGCGAAGGCCCGCGCGCTGCTGGAAGGCAAGCCGGCGAGCACGCCCCAGGCGGCGACCGGCGCGCGCTACGTGGTGCAGGTCGGCGCCTTCGCGGAGAAGGACAAGGCCCACCAGGCCCAGCAGAAGTTGCAGAAGGCCGGGCTGAAGAACTACACGAACGTGGCCGAGACGAAGAACGGCACCCGCATCCGTGTGCGCGCGGGCCCGTTCGCGACCCGGGCCGAGGCCGACAAGGCGGCCCAGAAGATCAAGGGTCTGGACCTTCCGGCCGCCGTCCTCACCTTGTAGTGGCGACCCTGGACTGGGTGGTGGTGGCGCTGCTGGTGGCCTCGGTGCTGCTGGGAATGTGGCGCGGCCTGGTGTATGAAGTGATGTCGGTGCTGAACTGGATCGCGGCCTTCGCGCTGGCCCAGTGGCTGGCGCCGCGGGCGGCGGCGGCGCTGCCGCTGGGCCGCGCCGGCGAGTCGGTGCAGTACGCCGCGGGTTTCGTGCTGGTGTTCATCGTGGCGCTGTTCGCCGGCGGTTTCCTCGCCTGGCTGGCCAGCAAGCTGGTGGCGGTGGCCGGGTTGCGGCCGGTGGACCGCCTGCTGGGCGGCCTGTTCGGCGTGGCGCGCGCGGCGGTGGCGGTGCTGGTTCTGGCCGTGGTGGTGCACCTGGGCCGGCTGCAGGACGGCGCGTGGTGGAAGGATTCGGTGACGGCCGGCGTCGCGACGTCGGCCTTGCGAGGATTGAAGCCGGTGGTCCCCGAACGGTTCGGGGCTTACCTGCCGGCCTGAAGGAAAGAGAAGTCATCATGTGCGGAATCGTGGGGGTGGTCAGCCCGGCCCCGGTCAACCAGCTGATCTACGACGCGCTGCTGCTGCTGCAGCATCGCGGGCAGGACGCCGCGGGCATCGTCACCCTGCAGGGCCGCAAGGTCTACATGCACAAGGCCAAGGGCATGGTGCGCGACGTGTTCCGCACCCGCAACATGCGCGCGCTGCCGGGCAACGCGGGCCTGGGCCAGGTGCGCTACCCGACCGCCGGCAACGCCTACAGCGAGGAGGAGGCGCAGCCGTTCTACGTGAACGCGCCCTTCGGCATCACGCTGGCGCACAACGGCAACCTCACCAACGCGCAGGCGCTGAAGGCGGAGCTGTTCTCGGCCGACCATCGCCACATCAACACCGAGAGCGACACCGAGGTGCTGGTCAACGTGTTCGCCCACGAGCTGGAGCGCACCACGCGCGGCCTGCCGCTGACCCCGCAGGACGTGTTCTCCGCGGTGGGCAACGTGCACCGGCGCATCCGCGGCTCCTATGCGGTGGTGGCGCTGATCGCCGGCCACGGCCTGCTGGCCTTCCGCGACCCCTACGGCATCCGGCCGCTGTGCCTGGGCCGCAGCGCCGACGGCACCGTGATGGTGGCCAGCGAGTCGGTCACGCTGGAGGGCACGGGCCACCAGTTCGAGCGCGACATCGCGCCGGGCGAGGCAGTGTTCGTGGACCTGCAGGGCAACATCCACACCCGCCAGTGCGCGGACCGCACGCAGCTGTCGCCCTGCATCTTCGAGTTCGTCTACCTGGCCCGCCCCGACTCCGTGCTGGACGGCATCTCGGTCTACCAGGCGCGGCTGAACCTGGGGGAGACGCTGGCCAAGCGCGTGATCTCCACCGTGCCGCCCAACGAGATCGACGTGGTGATCCCGATCCCGGAGTCGAGCCGGCCGAGCGCCATGCAGCTGGCGCAGCTGCTGGGCCTGCCCTACCGCGAGGGCTTCGTGAAGAACCGCTACGTGGGCCGCACCTTCATCATGCCGGGCCAGGCGGTGCGCAAGAAGAGCGTGCGGCAGAAGCTCAACGTGATCAGCAGCGAGTTCAAGGGCCGCAACGTGCTGCTGGTGGACGACTCCATCGTGCGCGGCACCACCAGCCGCGAGATCGTGCAGATGGCGCGCGACGCCGGCGCCCGCAAGGTCTACATGGCCAGCGCCGCGCCGCCGGTGCGCTTCCCCAACGTGTACGGCATCGACATGCCCACCGCCAGCGAGCTGGTGGCGCACGGCCGCACGGTGGAGGAGGTCCGCCAGATCATCGGGGCCGACGCGCTGATCTACCAGGACGTGGACGGCATGAAGAACGCCATCGGCAAGCTGAACGCGTGCCTCAACGGCTTCGACGCGTCCTGCTTCGACGGCGTCTACGTCACCGGCGACATCAACCCCGAGGACATCGCCCGCATCAACGAGGCGCGCATCGGCCAGGAGGACCCGCTGGAGGAGAACACCACGCGCCTGGCCATCCCCAATCCGCAGGAAGTCTGATGTGACCGAGAAGAAACTTCCCGCCGGCCTGCACCGCGAAACGCTCGCGGTGCGCACGGCGCTGCCCCCCAGCCAGTGGGGCGAGAACTCCGAGGCGCTGTTCCTCACCAGCGGCTTCGTGCAGCCCGACGCGGAAACCATGGCGCACCGCTTCGCCCACCCGCAGGAGGGCTACACCTACGGCCGCACCTCCAACCCCACCGTGACCAGCTTCGAGCAGAGGCTGGCGGCGCTGGAGGGCACCGAAGCCGCGATCGGCACCGCCACCGGCATGGCCGCCATCCTGCTGCTGGGCATGGGCGTGCTGCGCGCCGGCGACCACGTGGTGTGCTCGCGCTCGGTGTTCGGCTCCACGCTCAACCTGTTCGCCAAGGAGTTCGGCAAGTTCGGGGTGGAGTCCACCTTCGTCTCGCAGACGGACCTGGCCGAGTGGAAGGCCGCGCTGCGGCCCAACACCCGGCTGCTGTTCGCCGAGACGCCGACCAACCCGCTGACCGAGGTGTGCGACATCCGCGCGCTGGCCGACGTGGCCCACGGCGCCGGCGCGGTGCTGGCCGTGGACAACTGCTTCTGCTCGCCCGCGCTGCAGCGCCCCAGCGAGCTCGGCGCCGACTTCGTGATCCATTCCGGCACCAAGTACCTGGACGGCCAGGGCCGGGTGATGGCGGGGGCCCTGTGCGGCCCATCGAAGTGGATCGCCGACGTGTTCGCCCCCATCGTGCGCACTGCCGGCATGACGCTGTCGCCGTTCAACGCCTGGGTGGTGCTCAAGGGCCTGGAGACGCTGGGCATCCGCATGCAGGCACAGAGCGCCAACGCGCTGGCCATCGCGCGCTTTCTTCAAGCGCATCCGGCCGTGCAGCGCGTGTACTACCCGGGCCTGGCGTCGCATCCGCAGCACGAGCTGGCGCTGCGCCAGCAGTCGGGCCTGGGCGGGGCGGTCGTGTCCTTCGACGTCAAGGGCGGCGATCCGCAGACGCTGCGCCGCAACGCCTTCACCGTGATCGACAGCTCCGAGGTCATGAGCATCGCCACCAACCTCGGCGACACCAAGTCCATCATCACCCATCCCGCCACGACCTCGCACGGCCGCCTTACCGAGGAACAGCGTCAGGCCGCGGGCATCGGCCAGGGCCTGATCCGCCTGGCCGTGGGGCTGGAGCACGTGGACGACATCCAGGCCGACCTGCAACGCGGCCTCTCGAAACTGTGAAAGTCAGAACCCGATTCGCCCCGTCGCCGACGGGCTTCATCCACCTGGGCAACATCCGCTCGGCCCTGTATCCCTGGGCGTTCGCGCGCTCGCAGGGCGGCACCTTCGTGCTGCGCATCGAGGACACCGACCTCGAACGTTCGTCGCAGGCCGCTGTCGACGTGATCCTGGAGGGCATGCGCTGGCTGGGCCTGGAGCCGGACGAAGGCCCGTTCTACCAGATGCAGCGCATGGAGCGCTACCGCCAGGTGCTGGCCCAGATGCGCGAGAAAGGCCTGGTCTATCCCTGCTACATGAGCGTGGAGGAGCTGGACGCGCTGCGCGAGCGGCAGATGGCGAACAAGGAGAAGCCGCGCTACGACGGCACCTGGCGCCCCGAGCCGGGCAAGGTCCTGCCGCCCATCCCCGAGGGCGTGCAGCCGGTGTGGCGCTTCCGCAATCCGATCGGCGGCACGGTCGCCTGGGACGACAAGGTCAAGGGCCGCATCGAGATCCGCAACGACGAACTCGACGACCTGGTGATCGCCCGGCCCGACGGCACGCCCACCTACAACTTCTGCGTGGTGGTCGACGACATCGACATGGAGATCACCCACGTGATCCGCGGCGACGACCACGTGAACAACACGCCGCGCCAGATCAACATCTTCCGCGCGCTCGGCTACGAGCCGCCCGTGTTCGCGCACCTGCCCACGGTGCTCAACGAGCAGGGCGAGAAGATGTCCAAGCGCCACGGCGCCAAGCCGGTGACCTGGTACCGCGACGCGGGCTTCCTGCCCGAGGCGATGATCAACTACCTGGCGCGCCTGGGCTGGTCGCACGGCGACGACGAGATCTTCAGCCGCGAGCAGTTCCTGGAGTGGTTCGACCTGGACCACCTGGGGCGCAGCGCCGCGCAGTTCGACGAGGCCAAGCTGCGCTGGGTGGGCGCCCAGCACATGAAGGCCACCGCCGACGACACGCTCGCCATGATCGTGGGCGAGCTGCTGCAGCGGCGCGGCATCGCCGCCGACGCCCGCCTGCCGGCGATCTGCGGCCTGTTCAAGGACCGCTGCGACACGACGGTGGTGCTGGCCGACTGGGCGCAGCGCTTCTACGCCGAAGTGACTCCGGACGCCGACGAAATGGCCAAGCATGTCCATGACGGCGTGCGCCCGGCGATTTCCATGCTGGCGAAGATGCTCGAGGCCTGCCCGTGGACCAAGGAGGACATCGCCGAGGCGGTCAAGGAGACCCTGCGCGCCACCGGCCTGAAGATGCCGCAGCTGGCCATGCCGGTGCGCGTCCTGGTGCTCGGAACGGCGCAGACGCCCTCGCTGGATGCGGTGCTGGCCCTGAGCCTGCGCGAGCATGTGCTCGACCGGCTGCGGGCGGCCTGAATTTTCAGTGTAGAATTCAAGGCTCGACACCTGCGAGGGGGTATAGCTCAGCTGGGAGAGCGCTTGCATGGCATGCAAGAGGTCAGCGGTTCGATCCCGCTTACCTCCACCAAAGCGGATGTCGAAAAAGTCCAGGTTTTGACCCTATCGTCTAGAGGCCTAGGACATCACCCTTTCACGGTGAGTACCGGGGTTCGAATCCCCGTAGGGTCGCCAAGTTTGGCTGCACTTGGTC
>JAGWTH010000029.1 GCA_028868995.1 Burkholderiales bacterium
GGCCACCGCGCTCGCCCCGGCGGCCGCCGCGCTCGCCGCGTTCACCGCGTTCGCCACGTTCGCCACGCTCACCCCGCTGCTCGCCGCGGCCTTCCCCGCGCTTTTCTTCCTTGCGCGGCTGCGCGGCGGGCGCCGGCGCAGGGGCGGCTGCCGGCGCCAGGCCGAGCGCGCCCTTCAGCCAGGCGAAGAAGCCCTTCTCGGCCGGGGCCGGGGCGGGGGTGGGCGCCGCGACCGGTGCCGGGGCGGGAGCCGGGGCGGCCTTGGCCACGGGTTCGGGCGCCGGCGGCCTGGCCACCGGCATCGGCGCCGGCATGTCCGGCAGCACACCCTTGATCACCGGCTCCTGCTTGTTGACGCGCTCGTGCGAGCGCCGCGTCACCGCGGTGGACTCGTCGAAGTCCTCGGCCATGTGGTAGCTGGCCTTGACGTTGTCCAGGCGCGGGTCGTCGTGCTTCAGGCGCTCGAGGCGGTAGTTCGGAGTCTCGAGCGTCTTGTTCGGGACCATCAGCACGCTCACGCGCTGCTTCAGCTCGATCTTGGCGATCTCGGTGCGTTTCTCGTTCAGCAGGAACGAAGCGACTTCCACCGGCACCTGCACCTGCACGGCGGCGGTGCCGTCCTTCATGGACTCTTCCTGGATGATGCGCAGGATCTGCAGCGCGGAGCTCTCCGTGTCGCGGATGTGGCCGTGGCCGCCGCAGCGCGGGCAGGGGATGGAGGCGCCCTCGGACAGGGCCGGGCGCAGGCGCTGGCGGCTCATCTCCATCAGGCCGAACTTGCTGATCGAGCCGAACTGCACGCGGGCGCGGTCCTGGCGCAGCGCGTCGCGCAGGCGGTTCTCGACCTCGCGGCGGTTCTTCGACTCCTCCATGTCGATGAAGTCGATGACGATCAGGCCGCCCAGGTCGCGCAGGCGCATCTGGCGGGCCACCTCGTCGGCCGCCTCCAGGTTGGTGCGGGTGGCGGTCTCCTCGATGTCGCCGCCCTTGATGGCGCGCGCCGAGTTGACGTCGATGGACACCAGCGCCTCGGTGTGGTCGATCACGATCACGCCGCCGGAGGGCAGCTTCACCTCGCGGGCGTAGGCCGACTCGATCTGGTGCTCGATCTGGAAGCGGGAGAACAGGGGCGAGTCGTCGCGGTAGCGCTTCACGCGCTGCGCATGCTCCGGCATCACGTGGGCCATGAACTGCTGGGCCTGCTCGTAGATGTCGTCGGTGTCGATCAGGATGTCGCCGATGTCGTGATTGAAGTAGTCACGGATCGCGCGGATCACCAGGCTCGACTCCTGGTAGATCAGGAAGGCGCCCTTGCCGCCCTTGGACGCGCCCTCGATGGCGCCCCACAGCTTCAGCAGGTAGTTGAGGTCCCACTGCAGTTCCGGCGCGCTGCGGCCGATGCCGGCGGTGCGCGCGATGATGGACATGCCGCTGGGGTACTCCAGCTGGTCCATGTTCTCCTTGAGCTCGGCCCGGTCGTCGCCCTCGATCCGGCGGCTGACTCCGCCGCCGCGCGGGTTGTTGGGCATCAGCACCACGTAGCGGCCGGCCAGCGAGATGAAGGTGGTGAGCGCCGCCCCCTTGTTGCCCCGCTCCTCCTTCTCGACCTGGACCAGCAGCTCCTGGCCTTCCTTGATCACCTCGTTGATCCGGGCCTGCGACACCGGCACGCCGGGCGCGAAGTACTGCCTGGAGATCTCCTTGAACGGCAGGAAGCCGTGGCGGTCCTCGCCGTAGTCGACGAAGCAGGCCTCGAGCGAGGGCTCGACCCGCGTCACGACCGCCTTGTAGATGTTGCCCTTGCGCTGTTCGCGCCCCTCGATCTCGATTTCGTAGTCGAGCAGCTTCTGCCCGTCCACGATGGCCAGCCGGCGTTCCTCCGCCTGCGTGGCGTTGATCAGCATCCGCTTCATAGCGTTGTCCTTGTCCCTAGACTTCCAGCGCGCCCCTCGCGAGGGCGCGAACTTCGGTGCCGGACGGACGCTTCGAAACGGAGGGAATTGCCGGAGTGCGGACGGGTGGGCCGAGCGGCTAGCTCAGCAACCTTCGCAAGGGCACAGGGATGGGGGCGAGGGTGCGGTGGCGCTGCAGCGCGAAGGCTGCGGTGGGTGAGGCGCCAGCCAGGAACCACGGGACCTGCATGGCAGGCGCCGGCAGCAGCCAGCGCCAGAAAGCCAGGAGGTAGACCAGCAGCACCGTTTGTCTCGCTTTGATCCGCCCACCAGCCAGGGGGCTGGCGGACCATTTATTCCGTATCAGTGTTTCGAAGAGCCTGACCCTGCCGGCCGCGCCCGCGCCATGACGGGCTGTGGCCCGGAATCTGCGCGGCTCGCTGCCGGTGGCATCGACCTGCCAGACTGCCCGGGTTGCGAGGCGTGGACTAAACTGCCAGCCAAATCAACCACTTACGGCATAACTCTGGTGAAGCGGATTATAGGGGGCGGGCCGCCCCCTGCAAGCGGTGAGGTCCAATTTCTGACCGTCGGGGAGGAATCGGAGGGCCAGCGCCTGGACAATTTCCTGATCCGGGTGCTCAAGGGGGTGCCCAAGACCCACGTCTACCGGATCATCCGGTCCGGCGAGGTCCGGGTGAACAAGGGCCGGGCCTCGGCCGACACCCGGGTGGCCCCCGGCGACGTGGTGCGGATGCCGCCGGTGCGCCTGTCCGAGGCCGCGGCGGCCAAGGCCGACCGGCCGGCCCCGGCCCGGGAATTCCCCGTCCTGTTCGAGGACGAGCACCTGCTGGCGGTGGACAAGCCGGCCGGCGTGGCGGTCCACGGGGGCAGCGGCGTGAGCTTCGGCGTGATCGAGCAGCTGCGCCAGGCCCGGCCCGCCGCCCGCCTGCTGGAGCTGGTGCACCGGCTGGACCGGGAGACCTCGGGCATCCTGCTGGTCGCCAAGAAGCGCTCGGCGCTCACGAAGCTGCAGGATCAGTTCCGCGACCGGGAGACCGGCAAGACCTACCTGGCCCTGGTGGCCGGCGCCTGGCCGGCCAACAAGAAGGTGATCGACCAGCCCCTGCACAAGTACCTGCAGGCCGACGGCGAGCGGCGGGTGCGGGTGGTCGCCCGCGACGATCCCGACGGCATGCGGGCCATCACCCTGGTCCAGGTCGCGCAACGCCTTGCACTTCCTCCCTTGCCGGAGGAGGGCGGGGGCACCCGGGAAGCGACCCTGCTCGAGGTCACCATCAAGACCGGCCGCACCCACCAGATCCGCGTGCACCTGGCCAGCGCCGGCCACCCCATCGCCGGCGACGACAAATATGGCGACTTCGACTGGAACAAGGCCTTGCAGAAGCAGGGGCTGCGCCGCATGTTTCTGCATGCCTGGCGGTTACAGTTCGACCACCCGGCCACCGGCGAGCGCATCGCGCTGCAGGCGCCCCTGCCGCCGGAACTGCAGAAATTCGTAGACCATGCCCGCCTCCTTGCGCCCCCGCCAGTTCGACCTGATCGCCTTTGACTGGGACGGCACGCTGTTCGACTCCACCAAGATCATCGTGCGCTGCATCCAGCAGGCGGTGGCCGACGTGGGCGGCGCGGTGCCCAGCGACCAGGACGCGGCCTACGTGATCGGCATGGGCCTGATGGAGGCCCTGGCGCACGCCGCGCCCGGCGTCCCGCGCGAGCGCTACCCGGAGCTGGGCGCCAGCTACCGCCGGCACTACACCCGGCACCAGGACGACCTGAGCCTGTTCGAGGGCGTGCTGCCCATGCTGGCCGACCTGCGCGGGCGCCACCACTGGCTGGCGGTGGCCACCGGCAAGTCGCGCCGCGGGCTGGACGACGCGCTGCGCAGCGCGGAGCTGGCGGGCGTGTTCGACGGCTCGCGCACCGCCGACGAGACCGCCGGCAAGCCTGACCCCCGCATGCTGCACGAGCTGATGCGCGAATTCGGCACCGACCCCGGGCGCACGCTGATGATCGGCGACACCACCCACGACCTGCAGATGGCGCTCAACGCCGGCTGCCCCAGCGTGGCGGTCAGCTACGGGGCGCACCCGCCGGAAGGTTTCGAGGCGCTGCAGCCGCTGGCGGTGGTCCACTCCGTGGGCGAACTGCACGCCTGGCTGCGGGACAACGCATGACGGCGCGGCCCGAGGATGCGCAGCGGATCGCGCTGTGCAACTCGCGCGACCTCGTCGACGGCGGCCTCGCGGTGCCGTTCGACGTGGTCCACGGCGGCCAGACCTGCCGGGCCTTCGCCATCCGCTACCAGGGCCGGGTGCATGCCTACCTGAACCGATGCGCCCACGTGGCGATGGAGATGGACTGGCAGCCGAACCGCTTCTTCGACGACAGCGGCCGCTGGCTGCTGTGCTCCACCCACGGCGCCGCCTACGAGCCCGACACCGGTGCCTGCGCCGGCGGGCCCTGCCGCGGCGGGCTGGTGAAGATCGCCGTCAGCGAGAGGGACGGCGTGGTGCACTGGCATACTGCCTGGAACCTCCAACCCATCTCTTTCTGAGACCCGGACGATGAACGAGAACCTGCCGCCGGAGCGCCCGGCCGACCCCCCCGCGGGCGCACCCGCGCCCGCCACCCCCGCCGCCGGCCAGCCCGGGTGGGAGCGCGGCACCCTGGAGCGGCTGCTGTTCGCCACGCTGGAGGAACAGAAGTCGGCGCGGCGCTGGCGGGCCTTCGTGCGCCTGGCCTGGCTCGCCTTCTTCATCTTCCTGGTCTGGGCCGTCGCCTACCGCGGGGCGCCCAGCGAGACGCTGTCGCCGCACACCGCCGTCATCCAGATCGACGGCGAGATCGGGCCCAAGAACGAGGCGAGCGCCGAGAACATCCTGGCCGCGGCCAAGGCGGCCTTCGAGGACGAGGGTTCGCGCGGCGTGGTGCTGCTGATCAACTCCCCAGGCGGCAGTCCCGTGCAGGCCGGCATCATCAACGACGAACTGCGGCGGATGAAGGAGAAGTACAAGAAGCCGCTGTACGCCGTGGTGGAGGAGTCCTGCGCCTCCGCCGCCTACTACATCGCGGTGTCCGCCGACCGCATCTACGTCGACAAGGCGAGCATCGTGGGCAGCATCGGCGTGCTGATGGAGGGCTTCGGCTTCGTGGGCCTGATGGACAAGCTGGGCATCGAGCGCCGGCTGCTGGTGGCCGGCGAGAACAAGGGCTTCCTCGACCCCTTCAGCCCGCAG
Source organism: Burkholderiales bacterium (assembly GCA_028868995.1). GTDB lineage: Bacteria > Pseudomonadota > Gammaproteobacteria > Burkholderiales > Burkholderiaceae_C > Ramlibacter. The sequence continues at coordinate 5,152 of JAGWTH010000029.1, forward strand.
ACCGACAAGCAGCGCGCGCACGCCCAGGAGATGCTGGACATCGTGCACCAGCAGTTCATCGACGTGGTCAAGGCCGGCCGCGGCAAGCGGCTGAAGGCGGACACCCCGGAGCTGTTCAGCGGCCTGTTCTGGACCGGCCAGCAGGCGGTGGACCTGGGCCTGGCCGACCAGCTGGGCAACCTGGACTACGTCGCCCGCGACGTGGTCAAGGCCGAGGACCTGGTCGACTACACCCAGCGCGAGAACGTGGCCGAGAAGCTGGCGCGGCGCTTCGGCGCGGCGATCGGCGAGGGCGCGGTGAAGGCCCTGCGCTCGGTCGCCATCCACTGAGTCAGGGGCCGATCGCGAACACGGCGGGACTGTCGTTGGCGACCGGCGCCGCTTCCTTCTTCCAGGCGGACACCGCGGCGCTGCGGCAGCGCGCGGCGGGCAGCGTCAGCGCCGACGCCAGCGCCAGCCGCGTCTGCGGCTGCAGGGACTGCAGCATCGCCTGCCACAGCGCCAGGTTGCGGTAGGGCGTCTCGATGAACAGCTGCGTCTGCCCGGTGCGCAGCGCCAGCGCCTCCAGCTCGCGCAGGCGCTGGATCCGTGCGCCTGCGTCCTGCGGCAGGTAGCCCACGAAGGCGAAGTTCTGGCCGTTGAGGCCGCTGGCGGCCAGCGCCAGCAGCAGCGAAACCGGGCCCACGAGCGGCACCACTTCCAGGCCCAGGTCGTGCGCAGCGCGCACCACCGAGGATCCGGGATCGGCCACGGCCGGCATCCCGGCCTCGCTCAGGAGGCCGACGTCCGCGCCCTGCAGGGCGGCCTGCAGCAGCGGCCGCGCATCGAAGGCGGCGGGCTGGTGGTCGCCCTTCTTGTGCACCGCGCGCGGCAGCTCCTGGATCTGCTGCTGCTGCAGGGGGGCGGCGAGCGGCCGCACCTCGCCCACGCGCTTGAGGAAGGCGCGCGCCGACTTCGCGTTCTCGCAGATCCAGTGGGTGAGGCCGGCCGCCGCGGCGATGGTGCCGGCGGGCAGCACCTCGCCCAGCGGCACGGCGGCTTCGCAGCCGTGGTCCAGCGGCGTCGGCACGAGCAGCAGGCGGCCGGCGGGCATCAGAACACGCGGATGCCGGCGGCGCGCAGCATCCGGCAGGTGCGGATCAGCGGCAACCCGACCAGGGCGGTGGGATCGTCGCTGTCGATCGCCTCCAGCAAGGCGATGCCCAGGCCCTCGCTGCGGGCGCTGCCGGCGCAGTCGTAGGGCTGCTCGGCCTGCAGGTAGGCTTCGATCTCGGCCTCGTCCAGGGTGCGAAAGCGCACGCGCACGGGCGCCAGGTCGTGCTGCACGAAGCCGCTTTGCTCGCACATCACGGTGATCGCGGTCTGGAACACCACCGTGCGGCCGCTCATGCGGCGCAGCTGCGCCACCGCGTTGGCATGGTTGCCGGGCTTGCCGAGCGGCTCGCCGTCGAGGTCGGCCACCTGGTCGGAGCCGATCACCACCGCCAGCGGATGCCGGCGCGCCACCGCCGCCGCCTTGGCCGCGGCCAGGCGTTGCGCCAGCGCGGCGGGCGCTTCGCCCGGCCGCGGCGTCTCGTCCACCTCGGGGGGTTCGACCGAGAACGGCAGGCGCAGGCGCGCGAGCAGCTCGCGGCGGTAAGGCGAGGTGGAACCGAGCACGAGCGCGCGGGGCGCGGGGGTGTCCGAGGGCAGGGGCATGCGCCGATTCTCTTACACTGGGCCGCATGGCCAAGGACTTCGACCCGCACCGCCTGGATGTGCGCCGCTTCGCCGAGGCAGGCGCCGAGCTGGACGCGCGCCAGCCCCTGGGCGCGTTCGCCCGCCTGGCGGCCGAGGCCGTGCCCGGCCGCCCCGCCGGCGAGGTGCACTGGCACGCGCGAGGGGAGCTGCTCCATCCGCAGCACGTGCAGCCGGAAATCTGGTTGCGCCTGAAAGCGGACGCGACGCTGCCGCTGGTGTGCCAGCGCTGCCTGGGCCCGGTGGACGTGCCCCTGTCCGTGGACCGCTCCTTCCGCTTCGTCGCCGACGAGGCGACCGCCGCCGCCGAGGACGAGGAAGCCGAGGAGGACCTGCTGGCCTTGTCGCGCAGCTTCGACCTGCCCGGGCTGGTGGAGGACGAGCTGCTGATGGAGGTCCCGGTGGCACCGCGGCACGAGACCTGCCCGGTGCCGGTGAAGATGTCGGCCGTGGATGCGGATTTCGAGGCTGCCGGCACCGAGAAGGAGAACCCGTTCGCCGTCCTGGGGCGGCTCAAGACGGGGAAGTAGCCTTGGGCTATAATCGCTGGCTTCGCGCCAGGAAGGCTGCCGCAGATGCGGCTTCGGTCCACTGTTGGCGCCTTGTCCAACCCCAACACCTGCCGGCGGGCTGCGCCGGTGGCCCACCGAATCCAGGAGCCCGTCATGGCCGTCCAGCAAAACAAGAAGTCGCCGTCCAAGCGCGGCATGCACCGTTCGCACAACGCGCTGGGGGCGCCCGGCATCGCGGTCGAGCCGACCACCGGCGAGACGCACCTGCGCCACCACATCAGCCCCAACGGCTTCTACCGTGGCCGCAAGGTGCTGAAGACCAAGAACGACGCCTGATCCCGCATCGGCGCACGGGCCCGGCCGCGCAGCGCGTGCCGGGCCTTTTTCATGCCCGGCCGGCCGCTGCCGGCGCCCTAGGGCCTTTCCCCATCCGATCCCTGCAGCTCCGGACCCCGTGCGGTTTGGTTCTACAGTTGAGGCCATGACGACCACCCTGGCTGTCGATTGCATGGGGGGCGACCACGGCCCCCCCGTCACGCTGGCCGCCTGCCGGCACTTCCTGGACAAGCACCCCGAGGCCCAGCTGCTGCTGGTGGGCCGGCCCGAGGCGCTGGCCGGCTTGCGGCATCCGCGCGCCCGCATCGTGCCCGCCTCCGAGGTCGTGGCCATGGACGACCACGTCGAGGTCGCCCTGCGCAAGAAGAAGGATTCCTCCATGCGCGTGGCCATCCAGCAGGTGAAGGACGGCCAGGCGCACGTGGCGGTCTCGGCCGGCAACACCGGTGCGCTGATGGCGCTCGCCCGCTACCTGCTCAAGACCGTCGACGGCATCGACCGGCCGGCGATCGCCACCCAGCTGCCCAACGCCCGCGGCGAGGCGACCACGGTGCTGGACCTCGGCGCCAACGTGGACTGCACCGAGCAGCACCTGCTGCAGTTCGCCGTCATGGGCTCCGCCCTGGTGTCCGCCATGAGCGGCCACGACAGTCCCTCGGTGGGCCTGCTGAACATCGGCGAGGAGGTGATCAAGGGCAACGAGGTGATCAAGAAGGCGGGCGAGCTGCTGCGCGCCGCCCGCGCCTCGGGCGACCTCAACTACCACGGCAACGTGGAGGGCAACGACATCTTCAAGGGCACCACCGAGATCGTGGTGTGCGACGGCTTCGTGGGCAACGTGATGCTCAAGACCAGCGAGGGCGTGGCCTCCCTGATCGCCGGCTTCCTGAAGGAGGAGTTCACCCGCAACCCGCTGACGCGGCTGGCCGCCCTGGCCGCGTGGCCGGTGATCGGCGCTCTGAAGCGGCGCGTGGACCACCGCCGCTACAACGGCGCGGCCCTGCTGGGGCTGCGCGGACTGGTGTTCAAGAGCCACGGCTCGGCCGACGCCTTCGCCTTCGAGCACGCCCTGGACCGCGCGTATGATGCGGCCCGAAACAATTTGCTGGACCGCGTCCGCAGCCGCATCGCCCATGCCCGCCCGCTCCTCGCGAGCGCCGGCGGCGAAGTGCAGCCGGAACCGGCCACCAACGAGTCCAAATGAGCAGATATTCCCGGATCACGGGCACGGGCAGCTACCTGCCGCCGAAGCGCGTGACCAATGCGGAGCTGGCCGCACAGCTGGCCGCCGCCGGCGTGGAGACCTCCGACGAATGGATCGTGGAGCGCACGGGCATCTGCGCGCGCCACTTCGCCGAGCGCGACGTCGGCAGCAGCGACCTCGGGGTCGAGGCCGCCCGGCACGCCCTGGAGATGGCCGGCCGCCAGGCCTCCGAGATCGACCTGATCATCGTCGCCACGTCCACCCCGGACATGGTGTTCCCCTCGACCGCGACCATCCTGCAGAACAAGCTGGGCGTCGCGGGCTGCCCGGCCTTCGACGTGCAGGCGGTGTGCAGCGGCTTCGTCTACGCGCTGACGGTGGCCGACGCGATGATCCGCACCGGCGCCGCCAGCAAGGCGCTGGTGGTGGGCGCCGAGGTGTTCTCGCGCCTGCTGGATTTCAGCGACCGCACCACCTGCGTGCTGTTCGGCGACGGCGCCGGCGCCGTGGTGCTGGAGGCCTCCGACACGCCCGGCATCCTGGCCAGCGACCTGCATGCCGACGGCAAGCACGTGGAGATCCTGTGCGTGCCCGGCGGTGTCTACGGCGGCAAGGTGCACGGCAACCCGCTGCTGCGCATGGACGGCCAGGCCGTGTTCAAGCTTGCCGTGGGCGTGCTGGAGGCGGCTGCGCGCGCGACGCTCGCCAAGGCGGGCCGGACCGAGGCCGACATCGACTGGCTGATCCCGCACCAGGCCAACATCCGCATCATGCAGGGCACGGCCCGCAAGCTGAAGCTGCCGATGGACAAGGTGGTGGTCACCGTCGACCAGCACGGCAACACCTCGGCGGCCTCGATCCCGCTGGCGATGGACGCGGCCGTGCGCGAGGGCAAGATCAGGAAGGGTGACACCCTCATGCTGGAAGGCGTGGGCGGCGGCTTCACCTGGGGCGCCGTCCTGCTGGACTTCTGAGGCGCGCGCGGTCTCCCGCGAACGACCACGAACAGAGACAGAGAGATGAGACAAGCATGAAACCGTTCGCCTTCGTGTTCCCGGGCCAGGGTTCGCAGTCCGTGGGCATGCTCGATGCCTGGGGCGACCACCCGGCCGTCGCCGAGACGCTCAAGGAAGCCTCCGACGCCCTGGGCGAGGACGTGGGCCGCCTGATCCGGGAAGGCCCCAAGGAAGCCCTGGCGCTGACCACCAACACCCAGCCGGTGATGCTGGTGGCGGGCATCGCCGCCTGGCGCGCCTGGCGCGCCGAGGGCGGGGCTGAGCCGGCCGTGGTGGCGGGCCACTCGCTGGGTGAATACACCGCGCTGGTCGCCGCCGGCGCGCTGACCCTGGCCGATGCGGCGCCGCTGGTGCGCTTCCGCGCCCAGGCCATGCAGGAGGCGGTGCCGGTGGGTGCGGGCGCCATGGCCGCGATCCTGGGCCTGGACGCGCAGAAGGTGGTCGAGGGCTGCGCCGAGGCGCTGCGCCAACTGGGCGCCGGCGAGGCCGTGGAGGCCGCCAACTTCAACGACCCGGCGCAGACCGTGATCGCCGGCAGCAAGGCCGGCGTCGACAAGGCCTGCGAGGTGCTCAAGGCCATGGGGGCCAAGCGCGCATTGCCGCTGCCCGTGTCCGCCCCGTTCCATTCCAGCCTGATGAAGCCGGCCGCCGAGAAGCTCAAGGCCCGGCTCGCCGCGACCGCGCTGCAGCCGCCGGGCATCCCGGTGGTGAACAACATCGCGGTGCAGGTCGAGACCGACCCCGAGCGCATCCGCGCCGCCCTGTACGAGCAGGCCTTCGGGCCGGTGCGCTGGGTCGAGTGCGTGCGCGCCATCCAGGGCCGCGGCATCGCCGCGATCGTCGAATGCGGGCCCGGCAAGGTGCTCGCCGGCCTGGTCAAGCGCATCGACGGCGCGCTCACGGCCGCCTCCATCTACGATCCGGCGACGCTGGCCGAAGTGAAAGGGATGCTGGCATGACCACGCACATCGACATGCACGGCCAGGTGGCCCTGGTCACCGGCGCCTCGCGCGGCATCGGCGCGGCCATCGCCCACGAGCTCGCCGCCCGCGGCATGAAGGTGGTCGGCACCGCCACCACCGACGAGGGCGCGGAGAAGATCACCCAGGCCCTGGCGCAGTTCGCGGACTGCCGCGGCGCGAAGCTGGACGTCAACGACGCCAAGGCGGGCGAGGCCCTGGTCGAGGCGATCGCCAAGGAGCACGGGGGCCTGCATGCGCTGGTCAACAACGCCGGCATCACCCGCGACCAGCTGGCCATGCGCATGAAGGACGAGGACTGGAGCGCGGTGCTGGACACCAACCTGAGCGCGGTCTTCCGCATGAGCCGCGCCGTGATGCGCACCATGATGAAGCAGCGCTACGGCCGCATCGTGAGCATCACCAGCGTGGTGGGCGCCTCGGGCAACCCCGGCCAGGCCAACTACGCTGCCGCCAAGGCGGGCGTGGCGGGCATGACCCGGGCGCTGGCGCGGGAACTGGGCAGCCGCGGCATCACGGTCAACTGCGTGGCCCCGGGCTTCATCGAGACCGACATGACGGCGGCGCTGCCCGAGGAGCAGCAGAAGGCGCTGCTGGGCCAGATCCCGCTGGGCCACCTGGGCAAGCCGGCGGACATCGCCCACGCGGTGGCCTGGCTGGTGTCGCCCCAGAGCGGCTACGTGACGGGGCAGGAGATCCACGTCAACGGCGGCATGTTCATGGCCTGACCGGCGGCCCCCGGGGCCAGCCCAGCCGGACCCTCCGCCCGGCTTAAAATCGCGGATTCATCTACAACCCTCAGAGGGAACCCCATGAGCGATATCGAAGCACGTGTCAAGAAAATCATCGCCGAGCAGCTCGGCGTGGAAGAGTCCCAGATCACCAACGAGAAGGCCTTCGTGGCCGACCTCGGCGCGGACTCCCTCGACACCGTGGAACTGGTCATGGCCCTGGAGGACGAGTTCGGCATCGAGATCCCGGACGAGGACGCCGAGAAGATCACGACGGTGCAGAACGCGATCGACTACGCCCTGCAGCACCAGAAGGCCTGATCGAAGATGCGTCGCCGCGTCGTCGTGACGGGACTGGGCTGCGTGAGCCCGGTCGGAAACTCGGTCGCCGAGTCCTGGGGCAATCTGCTCGCGGGCCGCAGCGGCATCGACACCGTCACCTCCTTTGACACCGGGCCCCTCGCGGTCAAGTTCGCCGGCCAGGTCAAGGGCTTCAACGTGGCGGACTACATGCCGGAGAAGGAAGCCCGGCACATGGACCGGTTCATCCACCTGGGCCTGGCCGCGGCCGACCAGGCGATCCGGGATGCCGGCCTGCCCTCGGGCGAGCAGCTCGACGCGGAACTGGCCACGCGCATCGGGGTGAACATCGGCTCGGGCATCGGCGGGCTGCCGATGATCGAGGAGACCCACAGCGAGATGATCAACCGCGGCCCGCGCCGCATCTCGCCGTTCTTCGTGCCGGCGTCGATCATCAACATGATCTCCGGCCACGTGTCGATCCGGCACGGCTACCAGGGCCCCAACGTCGCGGTGGTCACGGCCTGCACGACCGGTTTGCACGCCATCGGCCTGTCGGGCCGCCTGATCGAGTCGGGCGACGCCGACGTGATGATCGCCGGCGGCGCCGAGTCCTGCGTGTCCATGCTGGGCATCGGCGGCTTCGCGGCGGCCCGTGCCCTGTCGACCCGCAACGACGACCCGAAGACCGCGTCCCGACCCTGGGACAAGGACCGCGACGGCTTCGTGCTGGGCGAGGGCGCCGGGGTGCTGGTGCTGGAGGAGTACGAGCACGCGAGGAAGCGCGGCGCGCGGATCTACGCCGAGCTCGCGGGCTTCGGCATGAGCGCCGACGCGTACCACATGACCGCGCCCAACGTGGACGGCCCCCGCCGCTCCATGGTCGCGGCACTGCGCAACGCGGGGGTCAACCCCGACCAGATCGACTACCTGAACGCGCACGGCACCTCCACGCCGCTGGGCGACGTCAACGAGACCAATGCGATCAAGCTCGCCCTGGGCGAGCACGCGAGGAAGGCGGTGGTGAATTCCACCAAGTCGATGACCGGCCACCTGCTCGGGGGCGCCGGCGGCATCGAGTCGGTCTTCACCGTGCTGGCGGTCCACCACCAGAAGAGCCCGCCCACGATCAACATCTTCAACCAGGACCCCGAGTGCGACCTGGACTACTGCGCCAACACCGCGCGGGACCTGAAGATCGAGTTCGCGCTGAAGAACAATTTCGGCTTCGGCGGCACCAACGGCTCCCTGGTCTTCAAGCGCGTCTGAACTCCCATGCACTCCGCCCCATCGGTGAACTACCCGGTGGGGCGCAGCCCGTTCGCCGCCCGCGCGGCGGCCCTCCTCGTGCTGGCGGGCCTGGCCGTCTCGCTCGCCTGGAGCCTGCAGGCGCCCCTGGGCTGGCGCCAGGGGCTGGCGTTCGCGGCGGTCGGCGCCAGCGCGGGGCTGGCCCTGCGCGGCTGGCTGCGCACCGCCCGGGGCCTGCTGCGCTGGGACGGGCTCGCCTGGGCCTGGGAGGAAGGGGGGCGGTCCGTGCCGGGGGCGCCCGAGGTCGCGCTGGATTTCCAGTCGCGGCTGCTGGTGCGCTGGCGCCCGCAGACCGGGCCGAACCGCTGGCTGTGGCTCGAGCGGGTGTCGGACCCGGCCCGCTGGGAGGCGCTGCGGCGTGCGGTATATTCGCGCGCGAGCGCGCAGGGGCCCTCAGCCGGCCCACCGCCCGCGGCTGAACGATGACCAAGACCCCCGCCGCCCCCGCGCCGCCGCCCGGCGACACCGATTTCATGCTCGTGCAGCGGACGGTGGCGGGCGACCAGAAGGCCTACGAGCTGCTGGTCATGAAGTACCAGCGGCGCATCGAGCGCCTGATCGGCCGCATGGTCCGGGACACCGACCTGGTCGAGGACATCGCCCAGGAGACCTTCATCCGCGCCTACCGGGCCCTGGCCCAGTTCCGGGGCGAGGCGCAGTTCTACACCTGGCTGTACCGGATCGCGGTCAACACCGCCAAGAAGGCCCTGGTCGACCTCAAGCGAGACCCGGTGGTGTCCGAAAGCGCCCTCAGGGGGGGCGACGACGAGGACGAAACTTCCGGCGTGGAGAACGAACTAACCTCCGCCGAGACGCCGGAGACCGTGCTGGCGGCCAAGGAGATCGCCCAGACCGTGAACTCTGCCATGGAGGCGCTGCCGGACGAACTGCGCCAGGCGGTCACGCTGCGCGAGATCGAAGGCCTCAGCTACGAGGAGATCGCGGAAGTGATGAACTGCCCGATCGGCACGGTGCGCTCGCGGATCTTCCGGGCGCGCGAGGCGATTTCGGCGAAGGTCAAGCCGCTGCTGGAAAACCAGTCGGGCAAGCGCTGGTGAAAGGCGAAAGGTGGACGCGATGGACAGGATGGACGACCAGGAACTGATCTCGGCGCTGGCCGACGGACAGCTGCAGGGCGAGGCCTTCGCCCTGGGCGTGCAGGCGGCCACGGCCGACGCGCGCGGCCGCGAGGCCTGGTGCGCCTACCACCTCGTGGGCGAGGTCCTGCGCAGCGGGCAGGTCCACCCCTGCAGCGCGCCGGATGCCTTCCTGGCCCGCCTGCAGCAGCGGCTGCAGCAGGAGGCGCCCGCCCAGGCTTCGTCCCTGCCGCAGGCGCAGCCGGCGGTCGTCGAGCACCGGCCGGCGGCCAACGACTGGCAGTGGAAGCTGGCCGCCGGCCTGGCCTCGGTCGCGGCCGTGGCGGCGGTCGGCTGGAATCTCTGGGGCGGTGCCGGCGGTGCCGCCCCGGCCCAGGCGGAGCTGGCCGCCGCGAAGCCGGCCGCGTCGGCGCTGGTCCAGGCGAGCGCGGTCGACCCCGCTCCCGCGCGCGTGGTCCGCGATGCCCGCCTGGACCGCCTGCTGGCCGCGCATCGCCAGATGGGCAGCGCGACCGCCCTGGGCAGCAGTTCGGGCTACCTGCTCAACGCCAACTTCGAAGGACCTTCGCGCTGATGGTCCGCACGATCGTGCAGCTGGTTCCGGTCGCCCGTCGCCAGTTCCTGGCCCAGGGGACCCTGGCCCTGTGGACCGCCGCCGCGCTGGCGCTGGCCACGGCGCGGGCGCTGGCGGCGCAGCCGGCCGCGCCCGCACCCGGCGCCGCCGCCGACGATGGGCCGGAACGCACCGTCGGCGAGTGGCTGGAGCGCATGCACGACGCCTCGCGTCGGCGCAGCTACGTCGGCACCTTCGTCGTGTCCTCGCGCAACGGCTCCCTGACCAGCGCACGCATCTGGCATGCCTGCGACGGGCACCGCCAGGTCGAGCGCATCGAGACCCTCTCGGGCGAGCGCCGCTCCACCTTCCGGCGCGACGACGAGGTGCTCACCTTCCTGCCCGAGACGAAGACGGTGCGCAGCGAGCGCCGCGAGTCCGTGGGCGCGTTTCCCGAGCTGCAGAAGCCGGACGAGTCCGGCACGATCCCCCACTTCTATTCGGCGCGCCGCATCGGCAGCGACCGCGTGGCCGGCTTCGACGCCGACATCGTGCAGGTGCAGCCCCGGGACGCGCTGCGATTCGGCTACCGGATCTGGAGCGAGAAGAAGAGCGGCCTGGTGGTGAAGCTGCAGACCCTGGACGATGCGGGCCGCGTGCTGGAGCAGGCCGCCTTCTCCGAGCTGCGCCTGGACGCGCCGGTGCGCATGGACCGGCTGGCGCAGATGATGGCGGTGCCCGCGGGCTGGCACGTGGAGAAGCAGGAGGCGGTCAAGACCACGGCGGCGGCGGAGGGCTGGGCCCTCAGGTCGCCGGTGGCCGGCTTCCAGTCGGTGAGCTGCTACAAGCGCCCGTCCGAGGGCGTCCTGCAGTGGATCTTCTCCGACGGGCTGGCCTCGGTGTCGCTGTTCATCGAGGACTACGACCACGAGCGCCACGTGCAGGAAGGCCTGTACGCGAGCGGGGCCACCCACACCCTCACGCGCCGGCTGCAGAACTGGTGGATCACGGTGGTCGGCGAAGTCCCGCCGCAGACGCTGCGCGCCTTCGCGCTCGGCCTTGAGCGCCGGCCCTGAATCCCCACCTGCCGGCTGGCCTGAGCGGCGCCCGCGCTGCGCGCCGCCGCGGCAAGCCGTATCCTCGGCAACCTGATGTTCCCTGACCCTTCTGGAGAGGTCCGTATGTCCCGCATGGATTCCAGGCGCCTGCGCAGCGGCGCCGTCGCGATGGCCCTGGCCCTGGCCGGCGCGCTGAGCCTCGCGCCGGCCGCCCCGGCCCTGGCGCAGTCGGCGCCGCAGCCGTCCTCGCTGCCCGATTTCACCGCGCTGGCGGAGCAGGTCGGACCGGCGGTGGTCAACATCCGCACCGTGGAGCGGGTGCGTCCCGGCGCCCAGGGCGACGCGGACGAGGAGATGCAGGAGTTCTTCCGGCGCTTCTTCGGCGTCCCCCTGCCCAACGTGCCGCGCCAGCAGCGGCCCGGCCCCGGCAGCGGCGAGGAGGTGCCGCGCGGCGTGGCCTCCGGCTTCATCCTGACGCCCGACGGCTACGTGATGACCAACGCGCACGTGGTCGACGGGGCCGACGAGGTGATGGTGACGCTGACCGACAAGCGCGAGTTCAAGGCGAAGATCGTCGGCGCGGACAAGCGCACGGACGTGGCGGTCGTGAAGATCGACGCCACCGGGCTGCCCTCGGTGCGCCTCGGCGATGCCAGCAAGGTGAAGGTGGGCGAGTGGGTGATGGCCATCGGCTCGCCCTTCGGCCTGGACAACACCGTGACCGCCGGCATCGTCAGCGCCAAGGCCCGCGACACCGGCGACTACCTGCCCTTCATCCAGACCGACGTCGCGATCAATCCCGGCAACTCCGGCGGCCCGCTGATCAACATGCGCGGCGAGGTGATCGGGATCAACAGCCAGATCTATTCCCGCTCCGGCGGCTTCATGGGGATCTCCTTCGCGATCCCGATCGACGAGGCCAGCCGGGTGGCCGACCAGCTGCGCACCAGCGGGCGGGTGCAGCGCGGCCGCATCGGCGTGCAGATCGACCAGGTCACGCGCGACGTGGCGGAATCCATCGGCCTCGGCCGGCCGCGGGGCGCGCTGGTGCGCAGCGTCGAGAGCGGCTCGCCGGCGGACAAGGCGGGCGTGGAGGCGGGCGACATCATCACGAAGTTCAACGGCCAGGCCATCGAGCGGGCCACGGACCTGCCGCGCATGGTGGGTGAGACCAAGCCGGGCAGCCGCGCGCCCCTGACCGTGTTCCGCCGCGGCAGCACCCGCGACCTGAGCGTGACGGTGGCGGAATTCGAGCAGGACCAGGCCCGTGCCGAGGCCGGCCAGGCGCCGCAGGAGCAGGCCAAGGGCTCGCCCGCGGCGCAGTCCGTCGGCATCGTCGTGTCCGACCTGACCTCGGCGCAGAAGAAGGACGCGAAGGTCAAGGCCGGCGTGCGCGTCGAGTCCGTGAGCGAGGGCACCGCCATGCGCGCCGGCGTGCGCGAGGGCGACATCATCATGGCCGTCGGCAACACCGAGATCCACAGCGTGCGCGAATTCGAGGCCGCCGTGGCGAAGCTGGACCGCAGCAAGCCGATCCCGGTGCTCGTGCGCCGTGGCGAGCTCGCCAGCTACCTGCTTCTGCGACCGGCGCGCGGCTGAACCTGAACGGCCGCGGCGGCACGCAAGCAAAGCCCCGAACCCTTGCTCGGGTTTGGGGCTTTTGTCCAGCCCCTGATCCAAAAACGACAGGCGGCCTTCTTTTTTTGGTGAGCGGTGGTGAAGCTCCAGATGTTTGCGTCCGCTCACATCGACCTGGGCCTAAGAACCGGATTGGGTAGAATTTGTGCCAGCCAGCGGCCATTCGATGCATATCGCCAGGCCTGCCCACCACCATGCGGGATGACCGGCAGCCCGTGCACTGCCGATCCACAAGTGACCCACATGTTGTCCTGCCGACCGTCCCCAAGCATTGTTGAAAACCTGTGTACAAACTGCGAGTTGCGGACCCGCAACGGCCGGGTTGGTTGAGCCCACGGCTGTACGCCCGGCGCGTTTTGCCTACAATGAAGTTCCAACTATCGCAGTTGCCATAGATTGTTGGTTCAGGGCGCGTCACCTTCTTGACGCGCCCTTTTTTCTTTGTGCGCGGCTTTTGAATCAATCACTTATCGGTTCCCGTTGATGAATCACATCAGAAACTTTTCGATCATCGCGCACATCGACCACGGCAAATCGACACTCGCGGACCGCCTGATCCAGCGTTGCGGCGGCCTCTCCGATCGCGAGATGGAAGAGCAAGTCCTGGACTCGATGGATCTCGAAAAGGAGCGTGGGATAACCATCAAGGCGCAGACCGCGGCGCTCACCTACAAGGCGCGCGACGGACAGGTCTACAACCTCAACCTGATCGACACGCCGGGCCACGTCGACTTCTCCTACGAGGTGTCGCGTTCGCTGTCCGCGTGCGAAGGCGCGCTGCTGGTGGTGGATGCGAGCCAGGGCGTGGAAGCGCAGACGGTCGCCAACTGCTACACGGCGCTGGACCTCGGCGTGGAGGTGGTGCCGGTCCTGAACAAGATGGACCTGCCGCAGGCCGACCCCGAGCGCGCCAAGGAGGAGATCGAGGACGTGATCGGGATCGACGCGAGCGAGGCGATCCCGTGCTCCGCCAAGACCGGCATGGGCATCGACGACATCCTGGAGGCGATCGTCGCGCGCATCCCGGCGCCGCGCGGCAACCCGGACGGCCCCCTGCGCGCCATGATCATCGACAGCTGGTTCGACAGCTACGTCGGCGTGGTGATGCTGGTGCGCGTGGTCGACGGGCGCCTGGCCAAGGGCGACCGCATCAAGCTGATGGCCACCGAGGCGAGCTACGAGGCCAACCAGCTCGGCGTGTTCACGCCGGCCAACTCGCCGCGCGAGTCGCTGGAAGCCGGGGAGGTGGGCTACATCATCGCCGGCATCAAGGAACTGCAGGCCGCGAAGGTGGGCGACACGGTGACCCTGATCAAGCCGGGAACGGGCGGCGCCGCGTTCACCGCCACCGAGCCGCTGCCCGGCTTCAAGGAGATCCAGCCGCAGGTGTTCGCCGGCCTCTACCCGGTCGAGGCCAACCAGTACGACTCCCTGCGCGACAGCCTGGAGAAGCTCAAGCTCAACGACGCGTCGCTGCACTACGAGCCGGAAGTCAGCCAGGCGCTGGGCTTCGGCTTCCGCTGCGGCTTCCTGGGGCTGCTGCACATGGACATCGTGCAGGAGCGCCTGGAGCGCGAGTTCGACCAGGACCTGATCACGACGGCCCCCAGCGTGGTCTACCAGGTGGTGCGCAACGACGGCGAAGTGCTGATGGTGGAGAACCCCTCCAAGATGCCGGAGCAGGCGCAGATCCGCGAGATCCGCGAGCCGATCGTGACGGTGCACCTGTACATGCCGCAGGAGTACGTCGGCCCGGTGATGACCCTGGCCAACCAGAAGCGCGGCGTGCAGGTCAACATGGCCTACCACGGCCGCCAGGTGATGCTCACCTACGAGCTGCCGCTGGGCGAGATCGTGCTGGACTTCTTCGACAAGCTGAAGTCCGTCAGCCGCGGCTACGCCTCCATGGACTACGAGTTCAAGGAGTACCGCGCCTCCGACGTGGTGAAGGTGGACATCCTCCTGAACGGGGAGAAGGTCGACGCCCTGTCGATCATCGTCCACCGCAGCCAGGCCCAGTACCGCGGCCGGGCGGTCGCCGCCAAGATGCGGGAGATCATCAGCCGACAGATGTTCGACGTGGCCATCCAGGCGGCCATCGGTGCCAACATCATCGCCCGCGAGAACATCAAGGCGCTGCGCAAGAACGTGCTGGCAAAATGCTACGGCGGCGACATCACCCGCAAGCGAAAGCTCCTCGAAAAACAAAAAGCAGGCAAGAAACGCATGAAGCAGATCGGCTCGGTCGAAGTGCCTCAGGAAGCGTTCCTCGCCATCCTCCAAGTCGAAGAATGATGCCCTTTCTGACCGCCGCCGTCCTCGCGGCCTTCGCCGGCTATGCCGGCGCCTGGTATTTCGAGCTGGTCCAGGGCGACTTCGCCCTGCTGCTGTTCCTGGCCACCGTGGTCACCGGCCTGTACTGGCTGGCCGAGCGCTTCTGGTTCCTGCCCCGGCGGCGCCGGGCGGCCGCGGAACTGGAGACCCGCGCCGCCGAGCGCCGGGCCAGCCTGAGCGCGCAGGGGATCGTCGTCGACGACCCGCAGCTCGCCGAGGCGAAGCAGAGGATCCTGGCCCAGCCCTGGTGGCTGGACTGGACCGCCGGCCTGTTCCCCGTGATCGTGGCGGTGTTCCTGCTGCGCTCCTTCCTGTTCGAGCCGTTCAAGATCCCCTCGGGTTCCATGATCCCGACGCTGCTGGTGGGCGACCTCATCCTGGTCAACAAGTTCACCTACGGCCTGCGGCTGCCGGTGGTGAACGTCAAGATCACCCAGGGCACCCCGCCCAAGCGCGGCGACGTGATGGTGTTCCGCTACCCGCCCCAGCCGAGCCTGGACTACATCAAGCGGGTGGTGGGCCTGCCCGGCGACGAGGTGGCCTACCTGAACAAGCGGCTGACCATCAACGGCAAGCCGGTGCCCACGACGCAGCTGCCGGACTACTTCGACCGCGACGCGATGCGCTACTTCAAGCAGTTCCAGGAGCAGCTCGGGGACCACACCCACCGCCTCCTGAACGACGACGAGCGCCCCGCCTTCGTGCCGGGCGTGGAGGATTTCCCGTTCAAGCAGAATTGCCGCTACAGTCTCGAGGGGGTCGTCTGCAAGGTGCCGCAGGGCATGTACTTCATGATGGGCGACAACCGCGATAATTCGCTCGACTCGCGCTACTGGGGCTTCGTGCCGGACAAGAACATCGTCGGCAAGGCGATTCTGATCTGGATGAACTTCGGCGACTTCAAGCGCATCGGGTCGTTCCAATGACGCAAGGACGGGGGCATTCCATGGGACTCAAGCCGCGCCAGGCCGGCGCTTCGCTGATCACGGTCATCTTCTTCCTGGTGGTCCTGGGCGTGGTCGGCGCCATCGGGATGCAGGTGTTCCCTTCGCTGGTGGAGTACCAGGCCGCCCTGCGGGCGATCAACAAGGCCCGGGACGAGGCCACCGTCGTCGCCGTGCGCAACGCGTTCGACCGCTACGCCCAGGTGGACAGCATCGACGCCATCACCGGCAAGGACCTCACCGTCGCCCGGGAAGGCGACCAGATGGTCGTGTCCTTCGCCTACAACAAGGAATTCCACCTGTTCGGCCCGGCCTGGCTGACGATGAAGTACGAGGGGCGCTCGCGCCCCGGAAGGTAGTTCCGCTCCCGTGGCCGAAGCGCTTGCGGCGCTGCAGGACCGCCTGCAGCACCGCTTCCAGGACCCCAGGCTGCTCGCGCGGGCCCTCACGCACCGCAGCTTCTCGGCCGAACACAACGAGCGGCTGGAGTTCCTGGGGGATTCGGTCCTCAACCTGGCGGTGGCGGCGCTGCTGTACGGGCGCCTGAAGGACCTGCCCGAAGGCGACCTCTCCCGCGTGCGCGCCAACCTGGTCAAGCAGGAAACCCTGCACCGGCTGGCCGTGGACCTGGGCCTGCCGGGCCTCGTGCGCCTGGGCGAGGGCGAGTCCCGCTCCGGCGGCCACAAGCGCCCCTCCATCCTGGCCGATGCCCTGGAGGCCGTGCTGGGCGCCGTCTACCTCGATGCCGGCTATGCGGTCGCCGAGGCCCTGGTGCACCGCCTGTTCAGCCAGGTGGAGATCCGGCCGGAGATGTCCGCCGCCGCCCGGGATCCCAAGACCGAGCTGCAGGAACTGCTGCAGGGCCGCCGGCTGAAGCTGCCGGTCTACCGGGTCGTGGGGACGCTGGGAGCGGCGCACAAGCAGACTTTCGACGTGGAGTGCGAAGTGCCCGAGCTCGGCCTGGTCGAGCGCGGCATCGGCGCCTCGCGCCGGGCCGGCGAACAGGCCGCCGCAGCGGCTATGCTCCTGGCCCTGAGGGCAAAGCTGAAATGAATACCGAAGCCGAAGACGGCGCTCCGGGCCCGGGCGTCCCGGCCGCCGGCCGGCGCTGCGGCCTGGTGGCCATCGTGGGCAAGCCCAACGTGGGCAAGTCCACCCTGCTCAACGCGCTGGTCGGCCAGAAGATCAGCATCACCTCGCGCAAGGCGCAGACCACGCGCCACCGCATTACCGGCGTGCGCACCGAGGGCGAGACCCAGTTCGTCTTCGTCGACACGCCGGGCTTCCAGACCCGGCACGGCTCCGCCCTCAACCGCTCCCTCAACCGCGCGGTGACCGGCGTCGTGGGCGACGTGGACCTGGTGCTGTTCGTGGTCGAGGCCGGCAACTTCACCCTGGCCGACGCCAAGGTGCTGGCCCTGCTCAAGCCGGGCATCCCGGCGATCCTGGTGGCCAACAAGCTGGACCTGGTACACCGCCGGCCCGAGCTGGCGCCCTGGCTGCGCGACATGCAGCAGCGCCACCCGTTCGCGGAATTCATGCCGATCTCGGCCAAGCAGCCCAAGGACATCCTGCGCCTGCTGGAGGTCTGCGCCAAGTACCTGCCCGAGCAGCCCTGGTGGTACGACGCCGACGAGCTCACCGACAAGAGCGAGCGCTTCATGGCCGGCGAGATGATCCGCGAGAAGCTGTTCCGCCTGACCGGCGAGGAGCTGCCCTACACCTCCACGGTCGTCGTCGACAAGTTCGAGGAGGAGCCCAGCCCGAAATTCAAGCGCATGGTGCGCATCGCGGCGACCATCGTGGTCGAGCGCGACAGCCACAAGGCGATGGTGATCGGCGAGGCCGGCGAGAAACTCAAGCGCATCGGCACCGAGGCGCGCCAGGAGCTGGAGCAGCTGTTCGACGCCAAGGTCTTCCTGCAGCTGTTCGTGAAGGTCCGCTCCGGCTGGGCCGACGACGAGGCGCGGGTGCGCAGCTTCGGCTACGAATAGCGGCGGCGGATGCCATGGCCCGGCGCATCGCCGACGAACCCGCCTTCGTCCTGCACCGCTACGACTGGAGCGAGTCCAGCCTGATCTTGGAGCTGCTGACCCGCCACCAGGGCCGCATCGCCGTGGTCGCCAAGGGGGCCAAGCGGCCCAGCTCCAATTTCCGCCCGGTGCTGCTGCCGCTGCAGCCGCTGCACGTGGCCTTCGGCGGCGACGCCGAGATCCGCACCCTGAAGTCGGCCGAGTGGCTGGGCGGGCAGGTCATGCCCACGGGCGAGGCGCTGCTGTCCGGCTATTACCTCAACGAGCTGCTGCTGCGCCTGCTGGCCCGCGACGACCCGCACCCGGCGCTGTTCGACCTCTATGCAGCCACCGTGCGCGTGCTGGCGGCCCAGGACGCGCTCACGCTGCAGCCGGCGCTGCGCGCCTTCGAGCTGCTGCTGCTGCGCGAGATCGGCCTGCTGCCGGCCCTGGACCTGCAGACCGCCACGCTGGCGCCCCTGCGGCCCGGGCAGCGCTACAGCCTGCGGCCCGAGGGCGGCCTGGTCGAGGCCGGGCCGGACGACGAGCGCGGCAGCCTGGCCGGGGAACAGTGGATGGCGCTGCAGCAGGCGCTGGACGACCCGGCCCCCTTCCACGCGACGCTGCAACTGGCCGCGCAGCTGGGCGAGCTGAAACCCCAGCTGCGGACGCTGCTGCACTACCATTGCGGCGTCGCGACGCTGCGCACGCGGCAACTGATGATGGACCTGCAAGCCCTATGAGTACCGCCCTCTCGGTGAACCTGAACAAGGTTGCGCTGGTGCGCAACACCCGCCACCTGGGCATCCCCAGCGTCACGCGCGCGGCCACGCTGTGCCTGAAGGCCGGCGCCCACGGGATCACCGTGCATCCGCGGCCCGACGAGCGCCACATCCGCGCCGGCGACGTGCGCGAGCTGCATGCCCTGCTGAAGAAGGAATGGCCCCGGGCCGAGTTCAACATCGAGGGCAATCCCTTCCACAACCTGATGGACTTCGTGCGCGAGCTGCGCCCGCAGCAGGTCACCTTCGTGCCGGATGCGCAGGGCCAGTTCACCAGCGACCACGGCTGGGACCTGGAGCAGGACGGCGAGCGCGTGCGGCCGCTGATCGCCGAGGCCAAGGCCCTGGGCGTGCGGGTGAGCCTGTTCATGGATGCCGACGCGCGCACCATCCCGCTGGCCAAGGCCGTGGGCGCCGACCGCGTGGAGCTGTACACGGAACCCTATGCCGCCGCCTGGGGCACGCCCCGCCAGGCGGGCGAGCTGCGCCGCTTCGCCGACGCCGCGCAGGCGGCCCACGCCGCCGGCCTGGGCATCAACGCCGGCCACGACCTGAACCGCGACAACCTGCCGGACTTCCTGCGCGCGGTGCCGGGCGTGCTGGAGGTGTCGATCGGCCATGCGCTGATCGCGGACGCACTGGAGCTGGGCTACGACGCCACCGTGCGCGCCTACCTCGCGGCCATCCGGCGCGGCGCCGTCGGCTACGACCAGTGACCGGCTCGTGATCTACGGGATCGGCACCGACATCTGCGACGTCCGGCGCATCCGGGCCTCGCTGGAGCGGCACGGCGACCGCTTCGCCGCGAAGGTCCTCAGCGAGGCGGAGTTCGCCACCTGGAAGGCGCGCAGCGCCCGCTGGCCCGAGCGCGGGGTGCGCTACCTGGCGACGCGCTTCTCCGCCAAGGAGGCCTTCAGCAAGGCGGTCGGCCTGGGCATGCGCATGCCCATGACCTGGCGCTCGTGCGAGGTCGGCAAGCTCGCCAGCGGCAAGCCGGTGATCGTCCTGCACGGCGAGTTGAAGGCCTGGTGCGAGGCGAAGGGCCTGTCGGCGCAGGTGAGCGTCACCGACGAGACCGATTACGCGGCGAGCTTCGTCATCGTCGAACAACAAGAGAACCCCCATGAGTGAACACGCACCCGTCGTCATCGACATCGCCGGTCTGGCCCTGGACGACGCGGACCGGCGCCGCCTGGCGCACCCCCTCGTCGGCGGCATGATCCTGTTCGCGCGCAACTGGCGCGACCGCGAGCAGCTCGCCGCGCTGTGCGCCGAGATCAAGGCCGTGCGCGAGGACCTGCTGATCTGCGTCGACCACGAGGGCGGCCGGGTGCAGCGCTTCCGCAGCGACGGTTTCACCCACCTGCCGCCGATGCGCCGCTTCGGCGAGCTGTGGTCGCAGGACGGGAAGGGCCGCGAGGGATCCGGCGCGATGC
The DNA here is from genome assembly GCA_028868995.1 of Burkholderiales bacterium. Classification (GTDB taxonomy): domain Bacteria; phylum Pseudomonadota; class Gammaproteobacteria; order Burkholderiales; family Burkholderiaceae_C; genus Ramlibacter. The sequence continues at coordinate 25,130 of JAGWTH010000029.1, forward strand.
GGGCCATGGCGGCGGCCACCGCCGCCGGCTACGTGCTGGGCGCCGAGCTGCGGGCCTGCGGCGTGGACCTGAGCTTCACCCCGGTCCTGGACCTGGACCACGGTGAAAGTTCGGTGATCGGCGACCGCGCCTTCCACCGCGACGCCCGCGTCGTCACGCTGCTGGCGAAGAGCCTGATGCACGGCCTGCTGCAGGCGGGCATGGCCAATTGCGGCAAGCATTTTCCCGGGCACGGGTACGTGAAGGCGGACTCGCACCTGGAGGTGCCGGTCGACGGCCGCAGCCTGAAGGCGATCCTGCAGGACGACGCCATCCCCTACGACTGGCTGGGCACGGCGCTCGCGAGCGTCATGCCGGCCCACGTGGTCTACGGCAAGGTGGATCCGCTGCCGGCCGGCTTCTCGCCGCAGTGGCTGCAGGACATCCTGCGCGGGCAGCTGCAGTTCCAGGGCGCGGTCTTCAGCGACGACCTGAGCATGGCCGGCGCCCGCAGGATCGCCGGCCGGGAAGTAAGTTACACCGAGGCCGCGGTCGCCGCGCTCGCGGCGGGCTGCGACATGGTCCTGCTGTGCAACGAGTCGGCAGCCGCCGACGGCGGCCGGGCGATCGACGAAATGCTCGAAGGCCTGGTGGCGGCGCGCAAGCGCGGCGAATGGCGCGCCAGCGAGGCAAGCGAGCACCGCCGGCTGGCGCTGCTGCCCGGCGGGCACCCGATCACCTGGGATGCGCTGATGACGGAGCCGCGCTACATGCAGGCGCTGTCGCTGCTGCCCTGAGCGCGTTCTCACCCATTCCTGCGCCGCCTGCCGTGACGCAGGGCACGCTCAGCCTCGACCCGATGCGCCACCGCTCTGAAGCTGGCAAGCCGCGTGCGGGCGGGCCGGATCGCGCATGAAGGCATGGCGCCTGCGCTGGCCGGGCGGGCGGCCCAGCGCGGTTACGAGAGGGAGCGCAGCGACCGCATCGAGCCGCGCGTACCTTTCTGACTCGCGAGACTGTCCAAGTCTGGGGTTTGCCTGCGTGCAGGCAAACTCCAGGCGAGTTGTCGAGCGGGGGCCGCCCGCCCGGCCAGCGCAGGTCTGCCGGCGCGCTTGCGCGCCGGACGCCATGCCAGCGCGATCCGGCCCGCCCGCACGCGGCTTGCCAGCCGCCTTGCTGCTCGCAGCGGCAAGCGGCGAGTTACGCCGCTTGTTGAAAGGCCTTGGATTCCCGCCTGCGCGGGAATGACGACTTATCCTTCCCGCCGCAGCGCCGGGAAAAGAATGACATCGCGGATGCTGGGGCTGTCGGTCAGCAGCATCATCAGGCGGTCGATGCCGATGCCGCAGCCGCCCGCCGGGGGCATGCCGTATTCCAGGGCGCGCACGAAGTCGTGGTCGAAGAACATGGCCTCGTCGTCGCCGGCGTCCTTGGCGCTGACCTGCGCCTGGAAGCGCGCGGCCTGGTCCTCGGCGTCGTTGAGTTCCGAGAAGCCGTTGGCCATCTCGCGGCCGGTGATGTACAGCTCGAAGCGCTCGGTGACCTCGGGACGCTCGTCGTTGGCGCGCGCCAGCGGCGAGATCTCGGTCGGGTGCTCCATGATGAAGGTCGGCTGCCACAGCTTCTCCTCCACCGTCTCCTCGAAGAACAGCACCTGCAGCGCCGCGAGCGAGCGGCCCGAGAGGCGATCCTTCTCCTCGGAGAGGCCGAGGCGGCGCAGCTGCTGGACCAGCCAGTCGCGGCTGTCGACGTTCCCGCCGGCGTCGGTGTGCTGCACGATCGCCTCGCGGATCGTCAGGCGCGCGAACGGCTTGGAGAGGTCGACCTCCTTGCCGCCGTAGCGGAGGTTCAGCGTGCCCACCGCCTTCTGTGCGGCGTCGCGCAGCAGGGCCTCGGTGAAGTCCATCAGGTCGCGGTAGTTCCAGTAGGCCGCGTAGAACTCCATCATGGTGAACTCGGGGTTGTGGCGCACCGAGATGCCTTCGTTGCGGAAGTTGCGGTTGATCTCGAACACGCGCTCGAAGCCGCCCACCAGCAGCCGCTTCAAGTACAGCTCCGGCGCGATGCGCAGGTACATCTCCTGGTCCAGCGCGTTGTGGTGGGTGATGAAGGGCCGGGCGTTGGCGCCGCCCGGGATCGGGTGGAGCATGGGCGTCTCCACCTCCAGGAAGCCGTGGTGCACCATGAACTCGCGGATGCCCGACATGGCCTTGCTGCGCGCGACGAAGCGCTTGCGCGCCTCCTCGTCGGTCATCAGGTCCACGTAGCGCTGGCGGTACTTCTGCTCCTGGTCCTGCATGCCGTGGAACTTGTCCGGCATGGGCCGCAGGCTCTTGGTCAGCAGGCGGATCGAGGTGGCGTGCAGCGACAGCTCGCCGGTGCGCGTCTTGAACACCTTGCCCTCGGCGCCGACGATGTCGCCCAGGTCCCAGTGCTTGAAGGCGGCGTAGGCCTCCTCGCCGACCGCGTCGCGGGTCACGTAGACCTGGATGCGGCCGCTGGCGTCCTGCAGGGTGGCGAAGCTGGCCTTGCCCATCACCCGCTTGAGCATCATGCGGCCGGCCACGCGGGCCACCGTGCCCTCGGCCTCCAGCTGCTCCGCGGCCTTGGCGCCGTGCGCGGCGTGCAGGGCCGCCGCCGGGTCGCCCGGCTTGAAGTCGTTGGGGAAGGCCGGGCCCTGGCCGTTGCGGTGCGCCTCGCGCAGGGCCTTGAGCTTCTCGCGGCGTTCGGCGATCAGCTGGTTCTCGTCGGAGGGCGGGGGGGTCTGTTCTTGGGACATGGCAGTGCGCTGTCGCGCCGGCGGCGGGCGAAACCGTCCATTGTAAGTTTCGGCCGGGGGCGCCCGCGCGGCGGCGCCGATAATCCCCGCCATGTTCCTCCAGGCCGGCGCCCTGTCCCTCGCATTGCTCCTCGCCAGCCGGATCCTGGGGCTGGTGCGCGAGTCGGCCCAGGCGGCGGCCTTCGGCGCCAGCGGCATGGGCGACGTGGCCGTCCTGATGCTGACCCTGCCCGACCTGCTTTCCGGCCTCCTGGCCAGCGGCGCGCTGGCCTACGTGCTGCTGCCCATGTGGGCCCACGAGGAGGGCGCGCGCATCGCCGCCGGCCAGCGCCGGGTGGCGCGCTGGCTGCTGGGAGGCGGCCTGCTGCTCGCGGCGCTGCTGCTGCTGGCGCGCCAGCCCGTCGCGCTGTGGCTGGCCTCCGGCCTGCCGCCGGCGCTGCAGGGCCCGGCCGCAACGGGCCTCGCCTGGAGCGCGGCCGCGGTGCCGCTGGCGCTGCTGGCGGCGCTGTGGGTGACCCGGCTGCAGCACGAGCGCGACTTCGTCGGGATGTACGCGGCCAACCTGGTGGTCAACGCGGTGCTGATCGCCGTCCTGCTGCTGCTGCTGGCGGCGAAGGCCGCGGCCGGCGCGTCGGTGGCCTGGCTGGGGGCGGGCCTGCTGGGGGCCATGGCCGCCCGCCTGGCCTGGCTGCACTGGAGGCAGCGGCCCTTCGCCACCGTCGCCGCGCCGCCCGAAGCGGCCCTGCCGCGGGCCCCGGTGTGGCTGTGGGCGGCGGCTGCGGCCGGCCTGCCGCTGGCGCTGCCGTTCGCGGCGCGGTCGCTGGCCTCGCAGCAGGCGCCCGGCGCGCTGGCCACCTTCAACTACGCCTGGAAGCTGGTCGAACTGCCGCTGGTGCTGGCGATCCAGCTGGTGGGCACCCTGGCGCTGGGGCCGATCGCCCGGGCGCTGCGCGGCGACGCGTCCCACGAGGCGGCCGCCACCCTGAGGCGCGGCTTCGCGCTGGCCTGGACACTGGCCTGCGCGAGCGCGGCCGGCCTGCTGGTGGCCGCGCCCGCCATCGCGCACCTGCTGTTCGGATGGGGCCGCATGCAGCCCCGGGCGCTGGCGGAGGTGGCACAGTGGGGCCGCATCGGTGCCTGGAGCCTGCCGCCGCAGGCGCTGATCGCCATCGCCCTGGCGGTGCTCGCGGCGCAGGACCGCCTGCGCCTGGCCGTGCTGGCCTATGCCGGGGCCCTGGCCGGGCTGCTGCTCGCCCACCCGGGCCAGGGCGGCGTGCTCATGGCCTGGCTGGACGGGCTGTGGGCGGCCATCGCGCTGGTCCTGCTGCGCTCGGTGCGGCCGGCGGCGCAGGGCTGGCTGCCCTGGCGGGCGCTGAGCGCGGCGGGCGGTGCGCTGCTCGCAGTCCAGGCCGCCGTGCTGGTCGCGGGGATCCCCGGCGGCGCGGCCGGCCAGTGGCTGGCCGCCATCGGCGCGGCCGTCCTGGTGGGCGGCTCGGCCTGGTGGGCCAGCACCGACCTGCGCTCCGCGCTGGCGCGATAATTCGACCTGGGCATGCTCGAGCTGATTCAGATCACCAACGATCCGGCGTTTGCCCGACGCTGCGACGCGTTGGGCGGCTTTCGCCTGTTCGTCGATCTCGAGCGCCTCGGCAAGGCCGAACGCCAGGCCGGCCGCAACACCTTCATCAGCGCCCACCAGCTCCAGGACGTGGGCCGCGTGCGCGCCGTGCTGCGCCAGGCGCGGCTGATGGTGCGCGTGAATCCCCTGCACGAAGGCACACGGGCCGAGGTCGACGCGGTGCTGGCCCAGGGCGCCGACTGCCTGATGCTGCCCATGTTCGAGGGCGCGCCGCAGCTGGCGGCCTTCTGCGCCATCGTCGCCGGCCGGGCGCCCGTCGTGGCGCTGCTCGAGACGGCCGCGGCCCTGCGCAGCGTCGAGGACTGGGCCGGCACGCCCGGCCTGCAGGAGATCTTCGTCGGGCTCAACGACCTGCACCTGTCGCTCGGCTGCCGCTTCATGTTCGAGCCGCTGGCCGACGGCAGCGTCGAGCGGGTGGCGCGCGTCGCGCGCTCGCGCGGCCTGCGCTTCGGCTTCGGCGGCATCGCCCGGCTCGACGAGGGCCTGCTGCCCGGACGCGACGTGCTGGCGGAGCACCAGCGCCTGGGTTCCGGCGCCGTGATCCTCTCGCGCACCTTCCACCGCGACTCGGAGATGGACTTCGAGCGCGAGGTCGCGGCGCTGCGCGAGGCCGAGCGCGAGCTGGCGCGCCGCACCCCGCAGCAGGTGCAGGCCGACGCCGAACGGATCGCCGCGCGCATCCGCTCCATCGCCGCGGAGCTGGCCGCGCGCCCATGAAGCGCCCGATGGACGTCTTGCTGGCCGGCCTCGCGCTGGTGCTGCTGTCGCCCGTGCTGCTCGCCACCGCGGCGGCCGTGGCGATCGACAGCGGCTTTCCCGTGTTCTTCCGGCAGCTGCGCGTCGGCCGCGGCGGCGCGACCTTCGGCATGTTCAAGTTCCGCAGCATGGTGCGCAACGCCGCGGCGATCGGACCTTTCAACACCGCGGCCGGCGACCCGCGCATCACGCGCGTGGGCCGCTTCATCCGCCGCACCAGCCTGGACGAACTGCCGCAGCTGCTGAACGTGCTGCGCGGCGACATGAGCCTGGTGGGTCCGCGGCCGGACGTGCCGGTGCAGCGCGCCCTGTACAGCGACGCCGACTGGGCCCTGCGCTGCAGCGTCCGCCCGGGCATCACCGGCCTGGCCCAGGTGGTGCTGCGCTCGGAAGGCACCGAGGACCAGCGCCGCGAGCTGGACCTGCGCTACGTGCGCGAGCAGAGCATGTGGCTGGACCTGAAGATCCTGGCCCGGACCGTGGGTCGCCTCACGGGCCGGGGGAGCAACTAGCGATGTGCGGCATCTTCGGCTACTGGGACCGCGAGCGCCGTCCCCTGGTGCCCGAGGCGCTGGCGGCCATGGCGCGCTCGCTGGTCCACCGGGGCCCCGACGACGAGGGCATCCGGCACCAGCCGGAGCGCGGCGTGGCCGTGGGCAACCGGCGCCTCGCCGTCATCGACCTCGCGCACGGCCACCAGCCTTTCGTCTCGGACGACGGCCGCATCACCGTGGTCCAGAACGGCGAGATCTTCAACTACGTCGAACTGGCCGCGGAACTGAAGGCCCAGGGCGTGCGGCTGGACACGAACTCCGACACCGAGGTGCTGCTGCGCCTGTACGAGCGCGAGGGGCTCACCTTCGTGCGGCGCCTCAACGGCATGTTCGCCATCGCCATCGACGACGCGCGCGAGGACACCCTCACGCTGGTGCGCGACCGCATCGGCGTGAAGCCGCTGTACGTGGCGCGCCAGGGCGAGCGGCACCTGTTCGCCTCGGAGATCAAGGCTCTGCTGCAGGCGCTGCCGGCCGGGCCGGAGCTGGACCTGGAGGCGGTCCACCACTACCTCAGCTTCAACTACATCCCGGCGCCGTGGACCGTCTGGCAGGGCATCCGGCACCTGATGCCCGGCTGCTGGATGAAGTTCACGCGCGGCGGGGTGGAGCAGGGCCGCTGGTGGAACCTGGCCGGCCAGCGGGAAAGCGAACAGGAATTCGGCACCTGGTCCGAGGAGTTCCTGGCCATCCTCGACGACGCCACCCGCATCCGCTTGCGTGCCGACGTGCCCTGGGGCGCCTTCCTCTCCGGAGGCGTCGATTCGAGCACGATCGTCGCGCTCATGGCCCGCCACGTGCGCGAGCCTGTGCGGACCTTCTGCATCGGCTTCGCGGACCCGCGCTTCGACGAATCCGCCTACGCGGCCCAGGTGGCCGAGCGTTTCGGCTGTGCCCACACGAGCGAGGTCGCCGAGCTGAACATGCTGGATCGCTGGCCGCAGGTGCTGTACCACCTGGACCAGCCGCACGGCGACGCCTCCTTCATGCCGACGCTGCGGGTGAGCGAGCTGGCGGCGAAGCACGTGAAGGTGGTGCTGACCGGCGACGGCGGCGACGAGCTGTTCGCCGGCTACGAGAAGTACGCCGATTACTTCGTCCGGCCCGACGCCTTCACGCAGGACGAGGCCGCCTTCCGGCGCGGCTATTTCGACGCGATCTCGCTGTTCACGCCCGAGGCCAAGCAGGCGCTGTACCGGCCGCAGACCGCGCGCCGGCTGCGCGATGTCGACAGCTTCGAGGTCGCCGCGCGACCCTGGTTCGAGGAGGCCGCGCACTTCGACCGCATTAACCAGGCGCTCTACCTGGACATGCAGCTGCTCCTTTCGGGCAACAACCTCGTCAAGCCGGACCGCATGGGCATGGCCGTGTCGATCGAGGCGCGCACGCCCTTCCTGGACTGGCGGATGATGGAATTCGCCTTCCGGGCGCCGGGGCGCACCAAGCTCTCGGCGAGCGGCGACAAGAAGCACTGGTTCAAGCGCGCGGTCACGCCCCTGATCGGCGAGGACCTGGCCTACCGGCGCAAGCAGATGTTCACCGTGCCGATCGGCGAGTGGTTCCGCCACGAGAGCCACGGCTGGCTGCGGCAGGTGCTGGCCGGCAGCGGCCTGCTGCGGGAGCTGTTCGAGCCGGCGGAGATCGAGCGCATGCTGGTCGCGCACCGCGAGGGCCGTGCGAACTACACGCGCGAGCTGCGCGCGCTCGCGGCCCTGGCGCTGTGGGACGAGGGACGATGAAGGTCCTGTTCGTCAGCTACGGCGGCGGCCACGTGGAGATGTGCCTGCCGGTGATGCAGGCGCTGCGCGCGCTCGTCCCCGGCTGCGACGCCCGCATCCTCGCGCTCACCACGGCCGCCGGTGTGGCCCGGCGCGCGGGCGAGCAGCCGCTGGGTTTCCGGGACTTCTGCACCGGCCCCGAGGGCGATCGGGCCCTGCGCTACGGCGAGCAGTTGCTCGGCGACCAGCAGCATCCGGACGTCGCGCGGGAAGAGTCGCTGGCCTACCTGGGCCTCAATTTCCTGGAATGGGTGCAGGAGCTCGGCGAGGAGGGCGCCTGGCAGCGCTGGCGCGAGCGGGGCCGCCAGGGTTTCCGCCCGGTGCGGCTGATGCGCCGCATCCTCGGGGAGCTGCATCCCGACGTGGTGGTCGCGACCAACTCGCCGCGCAGCGAGCAGGCGGCGATCGAGGCGGCGCAGGCGCTGGGCCTTCCGACCCTTTCGATGGTCGACCTGTTCGCGTTGCCGGGCGACCCCTACCGCAGCCGCACTGTCCATGCCGACCGCATCGCCGTGCTGTCCGAGGGCACGCGGCGCCATCTGGTGGCAGCGGGCGTGCCGGCCGATCGCATCGTCGTGACCGGCAATCCGGCCTTCGACCCGCTGGCGGGACCGCAGGCGCGGGAAGCCGGCGCGCGCTTCCGGGCGGAACGCGGCTGGGGCGAGCGGCCCGTGGTGCTGTGGGCCGGTCACATGGAGCCGGACGATGCCGATCCGCGCTGGGCCGGCGCCGCGCTGGGCCAGGCGGTGCAGGACGAACTCCTGCGCCGCACCCTCGCGCGCGAGGACGCCTGCCTCGCGATCCGTTACCACCCCAACGAGTGGCACCGCTTCACCCCGCCTGCGCCCCATGCCCGCGTCCACTGGAGCCAGCCGGACCGCGAGCCGCTGCTGCCGGTGCTGGCCGCTGCCGACGTGGTCGTCGTGCAGGCGACCACCGTCGGCGCGCAGGCCCATGCGGCCGGCAAGCAGGTGCTGGGCCTCTCGTTCTCGCCCCTGGTGCAGCGCACCGGCATGGATTACGGAGCACTCGGCCTGGGCACGGGCGTGCCCGCCCTGGACGCACTGCCCGCGCTGCTGGCGCAACGCCTGGCCGCCGTCCGTCGCGATGCACCGGCCGCCGGGCCGGGCGGCGGCGCGGCGCAGAGGGTGGCGCGGGAAATTGCAGGACTGGCCGCGCGCCGGCCGGAAGGACATCGCGCATGAAGGCGCCCCGCATCCTCGGACTCATCCTCGCCCGCGGCGGCAGCAAGCGCCTGCCGGGCAAGAACCTCCGGCCGCTGGCCGGCAAGCCGCTGCTCGCCTGGAGCGTGGAAGCGGCGCGCGCCTGTGCCGCGATCGCCGACGTGGTGGTGTCCACCGACGACGAGGCGATCGCCGCGGCCGCCCGCGCGCACGGCGCCCGCGCGCCCTTCCTTCGCCCGCCGGCGCTGGCCGGCGACACCAGCACCTCGGCCGACGCCGCCCTGCATGCGCTCGCCTGGCTGCGCGAGCACGAGGGCGCCGCCTTCGACGCCGTGATCCTGCTGGAGCCCACCTCGCCGCTGCGCGCGAGCGGTGACCTGCCGGGCGTGGCGGAGCTGCTCACCCGGCGCTGGGACGAGACCGACGCGGTCGTCACGGTCGGCCGGGTGCAACTGGAGCAGCCGGCCGTGATGAAGCGCATGGACGACCACGGCCGGCTCGCCCCCTGGGTCCCGGCCGAGGCGCTGGGGGAGGGCACGCCGCCCGCGGCCTGGTTTCCCTACGGCGTGGCCTACGCCGTCAAGACCGGGGCGCTCGAGCGGCACCGGACCTTCTACCCGCCGCGGGTGCTGGGGTACACAATCGAACGCTGGCAGAACTACGAGGTCGACGACCTGTTCGACTTCCTCTGCGTGGAAGCCGTGATGCAACATTTCAAGGGGATGCTGCCGTGAAGGCGCTGGTGATCGGACTGGGCTCCATGGGGCGGCGCCGCGTGCGCTGCCTGCGCACGCTGGGCGTGCAGGCCATCGCGGGTTACGACCCGCGGGCGGACCGCCGGGCCCAGGCGGGGCAGGAATACGGGATCGAGCTGCGCGACAGCCTCGCCGCCGGGGACCTGCGTGCCTTCGACCTCGTGGTGATCTCCACGCCTCCCGACCAGCACCACACCGCGATCGCCTGGTCCGTCGCCGCCGGCAAGCCCTGCTTCGTCGAGGCCAGCGTGATCCGGGACCCGCTGCCGGCGCTGGAACAGCAGGCGCGGCAAAAGGGCGTGCTGGTGGCGCCTTCGTGCACGCTGCGCTTCCACTCCGCCATCCGCGAGATCACGCAGGTCGTGCGCTCGCGCCGCTACGGCAAGGTCTGCAACTTCTCCTACCACTGCGGCCAGTACCTGCCCGACTGGCATCCCTGGGAGAAGGTCACCGACTACTACGTGTCCAACCCGGCGACCGGCGGCGCGCGCGAGATCGTGCCCTTCGAGCTCACCTGGATGGTGGACGCCTTCGGCTGGCCGCAGCAGGCGCAGGGCCTGAAGATGCGCACCGCGGATGTGGGAGCGCCCATCGACGACACCTACGCCGCGCTGCTGCGCTTCGACGGCTTCGCGGGCAGCATCGTCGTCGACGTGGTGGCCCGCCAGGCCGTGCGCAAGCTGACCCTGAACTTCGAGCAGGCCTCGCTGTCCTGGGACTGGGACAGCGGCGTGGTGCGGGTCTGGGAGGCCGATCCCGGCCGCCTCGTGGAGCTGCACCAGCCGCGCAGCAGCGCCCACGCCGGCTACCACCAGAACATCGGCGAGGCCATGTACATCGCGGAGGTCGAAGCCTTCCTCGCCGCTGCCGAGGGCCGCGCCTCCTTCCCCCACAGCCTGCAGGACGACATCCGCGTGCTCGGCCTGCTGGAACAGATCGAAGCCTCCCCATGAGTTCCTCCTACAGCGAGCGCCTGCACCGCGTGATCCCGGGCGGCGCCCACACCTATTCGCGCGGCGACGACCAGTACCCGGCCAACGCGCCGGAGATCCTCGTGAGCGGCAAGGGTGCCTACGTCACCGCCGCCGACGGCCGCGTCCTGCTGGACTACGGCATGGGCCTGCGCGCCGTGACGCTGGGCTATGCCGACGAGCGCGTCAACCGCGCCGCCGTCCGCGGCATGGAGCTGGGCGTGAACCTCACGCGGGCCTCGGTTCTGGAGCTGGAGGCGGCCGAGAAGATGGTGGCCCTGGTCGGCGCCGACATGGTGAAGTTCGCCAAGAACGGCTCCAACGCCACCACCGCCGCGGCCAAGGTGGCGCGCGCCTTCACCGGCAGGCGCTACATCTGCGTGCCGCGCCAGCATCCCTTCTTCTCCTTCGACGACTGGTTCATCGGCGCCACCGCCATCAAGCGCGGCATCCCCGAGGTGCACCACGCGACCACGCTGGTGTTCGACTACGGCGACCTCGCCAGCCTGCAGCAGCTGTTCGCCGAGCATCCGGGGCAGATCGCCGGCGTGATGCTGGAGCCGGCCACCACCGTCGGCCCCTGCGACGGCGCGCCCGGCTACGACCGGCTGCGGCCGCCCACGCCCCAGGTTGCGCAGTGGCCGGGCAACTTCCTGAAGCAGGTGCAGGACCTGTGCCGGCGCGAGGGCGCCCTGTTCATCCTCGACGAGATGATCACCGGCTTCCGCTGGGACCTGCACGGCGCCCAGCGCCTGTTCGGCGTGCAGCCGGACCTGAGCACCTTCGGCAAGGGCATGGCCAACGGCTTCGCGGTCGCCGCCCTGGTGGGCCGGCGCGAGGTGATGGAGGTGGGCGCCATCAACAAGCCGGGGCAGGAGCGCACCTTCCTCGTTTCCACCACGCACGGCGGCGAGATGGCCAGCCTGGCGGCCTTCCTCGAGACCGTGGCGATCTACGAGGAGCGGGACGTGGTCCGCCACCTGTGGGACTTCGGCGCGCAGCTCTCGACCGGGCTGGAGGCATTGGCCCGCGAGGCCGGCATCGGGCAGGCCTTCCGCATGCAGGGCAGCGCCGTGTCGCTGAACTATGTGACCTTCGACGCCCAGGGCCAGGCGAGCCTGCCGCTGCGCACGCTGTTCTCGCAGGAAATGATCCGCCAGGGCGTGCTGATGCCCTGGATCGCACAGAGCTTCGCGCACGGTCCGGTGGAACTGGAACGCACCCTGGAGGCCGCGCGCAAGGCGCTGGCCGTCTACGCGCAGGCGCTGGAAGGCGGCGTCGAGCGCTTCCTGCAAGGCCCCGCCATCAAGCCCGTCTTCCGGCAGTTCAACTGATATGGGAATGTCTGCCTTTCGCCTGGACGGCAAGACCCTCGCCATGACCGGCGCCGCCGGCATCCTGGGGCAGGGCGCGGTCGCGGCCTTCCTGGAGGCCGGTGCGCGCGTCTGCGCGCTGGACCGCAGCGCGGCCGACCTCGACCGGCTGGGTCCCGACAGCGACTGCCTGCTGAAGGTCGTCACCGACGTGAGCGACCCGGCCAGCGTGCGCGCCGCCGCCGACCGGCTGCATGCCCACTGGGGCGTGGCCGACGTGCTGTTCAACAACGCCGCCACCAAGAGCGAGAACTTCTTCGCTCCCTTCGAGGACTTCCCGCTGGAAGACTGGAACGCCGTGATGGCGGTCAACCTCACCGGCGCCATGCTGTGCGCCCAGGCCTTCGGCGCGCCGATGGCGAAGCGCGGGCACGGCGCCATCGTCAACACGCTGTCCATCTACGGCATCGTGGCGCCCGACCAGCGCATCTACGAAGGCTCGGAGTACCTGGGCCGCGCGATCAACACGCCGGCCATCTATTCGGCCAGCAAGGCGGGCCTGTGGGGCCTGACGCAGTACCTGGCCAGCTACTGGGGCGGGCAGGGCGTGCGGGTCAACGCGATCACGCCCGGCGGCGTATCGAGCGGCCAGAACGAGACCTTCGTGCGCAACTACTCGCAGCGCGTGCCGCTGGGCCGCATGGCGCAGCGCGAGGACATCGTCAACGGCATGCTGTTCCTCGCCAGCGACGCCTCCTCCTACCTCAACGGCCACAACCTGGTGGTCGACGGCGGCTGGACGGTGTGGTGATGCAGCCGGTGTTCGTCATCGCCGAGGCCGGAGTCAACCACGACGGCGAGGTCGACAGGGCGCTCGCGCTGTGCGATGCCGCGCGCGACGCCGGCGCCGACGCCGTGAAGTTCCAGACCTTCCGCGCCGAGGACCTGGTCCTGCCCGGCGCGCCGACCGCGCAGTACCAGCAGCGCCAGACCGGCGAGCAGGACCAGTTCGCCATGCTGCGCAAGCTGGAACTGTCGCCCGCGCAGCACGAGCGCATCCGCGACCACTGCGCCGCGATCGGCATCGAGTTCTTCTCCACGCCCTTCTCGCTGGAAGCCGTCGACCTGCTGGTGGCCCTGGGCGTGCGCCGGATGAAGCTGCCTTCGGGCGAGCTCACCCACCGCGCGCTGCTGGAGCGCGCCTGCGCGACCGGGCTGCCGGTGCTGCTGTCCACCGGCATGGCGACGCTGGAGGAGGTGCGCGAGGCCCTGGGCTGGGCGCGGGGCGTGCGCGGCTCGCTGGCGGGCGTGACGGTGCTGCATTGCACCTCGGCCTATCCGGCGCCCGACGAGGCGCTCAACCTGCGCGCGATCGTCACGATGCGCGAGGCGCTGGGCCTGCCGGTCGGCTACTCGGACCACAGCCTGGGCATCGAGGCCGCCCTGGCGGCGGTGAGCCTGGGGGCGACCGTGATCGAGAAGCACCTGACGCTGGACCGCACGCTGCCCGGGCCGGACCACGCCGCCTCCCTGGAACCCGGGGAGTTCGCGGCCATGGTGCGCGGCATCCGGCGCGTGACGGCGATGCTGGGCGATGGGGTCAAGGCGCCGCGGCCCGAGGAGCAGGACGCCGCGCGCGTCGCCCGCCGCAGCGTCGTGGCCGCGGTCGACATTCCGGCGGGCGCCGTGCTGCAGGCGGCCATGCTGGCGTGCCGGCGCCCGGCCACCGGGATCCCGCCGCGCGAGTGGGACCGCGTCGTCGGCCGCACCGCCCGTGCCGCCATCCCGGCGGGCAGCGTGCTGCAGTGGGACCAGCTGGGCGAGGGGCAGGCCTGAAGCCATGGGTGCGCGGCGCATCCTCTACCTCACCGGCACGCGGGCCGACTTCGGCCTGATGCAGGCCACGCTGCAGCGCGTGCTGTCCACCCCCGGCCTGCAGCTGCAGGTGGCGGTGACCGGCACGCACCTGAGCCGGGAGCACGGCTCCACCGTCGACGAGGTGAAGGCCAGCGGCCTGCCGGTGATCGCCGAGATCCCGGTGGACGTGTTCACCCGCAGCGGCGCCAGCATGGCATTCGCGATCGCCGAAGTCCTGCGAGGCATGACGGAACTGCTGGAACGCGAGCGACCGGATGCCTTGCTGCTGCTGGGCGACCGCGGCGAGATGCTCGCAGGCGCGATCGCCGCGCTGCATGTCGGGGTGCCCTGCGTGCACGTGCACGGCGGCGAGCGTTCCGGCACCGTGGACGAGCCGGTGCGGCACGCGATCAGCAAGCTGGCGAGCTACCACTTCGCCGCCACCGAGGGTGCGCGCGAGCGCCTGCTGAAGATGGGCGAGGCGGCCGATCGCGTCTTCGTGACCGGCGCGCCGGGACTGGACGGCCTGCGGGACCTGGCTGCCGGTTCGCGCGAAGAGACCCTGGCGGCCCTGGACCTGCCCGCGGACCGCGAGTTCGTGCTGGCCCTGTTCCACCCGGTGGTGCAGCAGGCCGAAGAGGCGGCGCGGCAGACGCGCGCCGTGATGCAGGCGCTGCGCGAGCTGGGCCTGCCGGTGCTGTGGCTGGATCCCAATGCCGATGCGGGCTCGCGCGAGATCCTGCAGGCGCTGGCGGCGGACCCCCTGCCGCCCGGGTCGCGGCGGCTGGCGCACCTGCCTCGCCCGCACTTCTGTGCGGCGATGCGCCACTGCGCGGTGATGGCCGGCAATTCCTCCTCCGGCATCATCGAGGCGGCCAGCTTGGGCACGCCGGTGGTCAACATCGGGGTGCGCCAGCACCTGCGCGAGCATGGTCCCAACGTCGTGGACGTGGGAACCGATCCCGCCGCCATCGCGCGGGCGCTGCGCGCGCAGCGCGACCACGGTCGTTGGCCGTGTGACAATCCCTGGGGCGACGGCCGCGCCGGCGAGCGCATCGCGCAGTTGCTGGCGACCCTGCCGCTCGCGCGTGCCGTCCTGGAAAAATCCAACAGCTACTGACGTGCCCGCCTCCACCCTCCTGATCTTCGGCGCCGGCGGCCACGGCCGCGTGGTGGCCGACGCCGCGCTCGCGCAGGGGCGCTGGGACCGCATCCGCGCTTCGGACCGGGACCCCGCCCGCGTGGGCGAGGCCTTCCTGCCGGGGCTGCGCGTCGAGGCGCCGCAGGAAGCCGCGGCCCAGGCGACGCAGGTGCACGTCGCGATCGGCTCCGCCCCGGCCCGCGAGCGCGAGTGCGCGGCGCTGGGCCTGCCCCTGGCGACGGTGGTGCATCCGCATGCCAGCGTCTCGCCCTTCGCCATCGTCGGCGAAGGCTCCTTCCTGGCCGCCCGCAGCGTCGTCGCGCCGGGGGCCCGCCTGGGCCGGTCGGTCATCGTGAACCACGGTGCCGTGGTGGACCACGACGCGGAGGTGGGCGACTTCGCCCACGTCGCGCCGGGCGCGACCCTGGGCGGGCAGGTCCGCATCGGCGCCCGCGTCCTGGTGGGCGCCGGCGCCCACCTGCTGTCCGGCGTGCGGGTCGCCGCCGGCGTCGTGATCGGCGCGGGCGCGGTGGTGCTCGGCGACCTGGAAGCGCCGGGCACCTATGCCGGCGTGCCGGCGCGGAGGGTGCGATGAACGAGCAGCAGTTCCACGCCTTGTGCGTGCCCGCGACCTGCACCATCCGCGAGGCCCTGGACGCACTGGAGCGCACGGCCAAGGGCATCCTGCTGGTCCTGGACAGCAAGGGCCGGCTGCGCCGCACGCTCACCGACGGCGATCTGCGCCGCGCCGCGCTGGCGCGCACGCCCGAGGACGCCTTCATCGCCACGCTGCCGGGCCAGCCCCCCATCACCCTGGCGGAGCAGGAGCCGGTGGGCCGCGCGCTCGCCCTCATGGACGAACACCAGATCGACCAGCTGCCGGTGGTCGACGCCGAGGGCCGGCCCGTGGACCTGGTGCTGCGGCGCGAGCTGTCGCAGCGCATCTGGCTGTCCTCGCCGCATCTGGGCGAGGAGGAGACCGCCTTCGTCGAGGAGGCCTTCCGCACCAACTGGATCGCGCCGCTGGGACCGCATGTCGACGGCTTCGAGCGCGAGCTGGCCGCCTACGCGCACATCGGCCATGCCGCGGCGCTGAGCTCCGGCACGGCGGCGATCCACCTGGGCCTGCTGCTGCTGGGCGTGCGGCCGGGCGACACCGTGTTCTGCTCCTCGCTCACCTTCGTGGGCAGCTGCAATCCCATCCTGTACTGCGGCGCGCAGCCGGTGTTCATCGATTCCGAGCCCGGCTCCTGGAACCTGTCGCCGCAGGCGCTGGAGCGCGCCTTCGAATGGGCGCGGCGCGAGGGCCGCCTGCCGCGCTGCGTGATCGTCGTCAACCTGTACGGCCAGAGCGCCGACATGGACGCGCTGCTGCCGCTGTGCGAGCGCTACGGCGTGCCGTTGCTGGAAGACGCGGCGGAGTCGCTGGGCGCGACCTACAAGGGGCGCGCCAGCGGCACCTTCGGCCGCGTCGGCGTGTACTCCTTCAACGGCAACAAGATCATCACCACCTCGGGCGGCGGCATGCTGGTGTCCGACGACGCCGACCTGGTGGCCCGGGCGCGCAAGCTCTCGACCCAGGCGCGTGAGCCGGCGCCCCACTACGAGCACGTGGAAGTCGGCTTCAACTACCGCATGAGCAACGTGCTGGCGGGCATCGGCCGCGGCCAGCTGCGCGTGCTGGACCAGCGCGTGCAGCGGCGGCGCGAGGTGTTCGAGACCTACCGGCAGGCGCTGGCCGACCTGCCGCAGGTGCAGTGGATGCCGCAGCCCGAGGGGATGCGCTCGACCCGCTGGCTCACGTGCATGCTGCTGCCGGGCCCGGACGCCTCGGCGCGGCGCGACCACGTGCTGCGCAGCCTGGAGCGCCATTCGATCGAGGCACGGCCGGTGTGGAAGCCCATGCACCTGCAGCCGCTGTTCCGCGGCGCGCCCTATTTCCCGCACGCCGAACGCGAGGACGTGTCGGCCCGGCTGTTCGCGGCCGGGATCTGCCTGCCCTCCGGCTCCAATCTGGCCGAGGAGCAGCAGGCCCGCGTGATCGACCATTTGCGGCGCGCCCTGGGGCGCGCGGAGGCGCCGGGTGCGGCGGCTGCTGTCTAGGGACGCGCTGTCCCTGCTCGCGGCGGACCTGGCGCTGGGCTTCGCGGCCTGGTGGGCCGCGTTCTGGCTGCGCTTCAACTTCGAGATCCCGCCGGAGTTCCTGGCGCTGGCCGCGCGGTCCAGCGGCTGGAGCCTGCTGGGGCTGGCGGCCGGCCTGGTCCTGCGGCGGGTGGACCGGCAGGTCTGGACCTACACCGGCCTGCCCGAGCTGCGCCAGCTGGCCGGCGGCGTGTTCCTGGGCGGCGTCTTCACCGCGGTGATCGTGCTGATGCTGCGCCTGCCCGACTTCCCGCGCTCGGTGCTGCTGCTGCAGCCGATCCTCGCCTTCCTGGCGATGGGGGCGGCGCGGGCCGCCTGGCGCACCCTGGCGGAGCGCCGCACCGAATTGCGGGGCGGCGCCCCGGTGGTCATCGTGGGCCGGCTCGACGAAGCCGCCGGCGCCCTGCGGGCCCTGAAAGGATCGCAGCGCTGGCGGCCCGTCGGCATCCTGTCGCCGGTGGCCTCCGAACGCGGGCGCACGCTGCAGCACGTGCGCGTGCTGGGCGCCGTGGACGATCTCGCCCGGGCCTGCGAGGCGGCCGACGCGCGGGCCGCGCTGGTGGCCAGCCCGCCCGGGTCGGCCGAGCGCCGACGGGCCCTGCTGCTGGCAGCGCAGGCGCACATCTCGCTGCTGACGCTGCCGCGGCCGGACGAGTGGCTCAAGGCGGAAAGCGCCGGGCCGCGCAAGATCGAGCTGGAGGACCTCCTGGGCCGCGACCCCGTGGCCCTCGACGTCGCCGGCCTGTCCGGCCTCTTCTCGGGGCAGGTGGTGGCCGTGACCGGCGCGGGCGGCTCCATCGGCTCGGAGCTGTGCCGGCAGATCGCGCGCTTCGGCGTGGTGCGGCTGGTGTGCATCGACGTGTCCGAGTACGCGATCTACCAGCTCGAGCAGGAGCTGCGCCGCTCGCACCCTCAAATGCAGGGCGCCTACTACACCGCCAACGTGCGCGAGTTCGAGCGGGTGCATGCGATCCTGGCGAAGCACCAGCCGGCGGTCGTGTTCCACGCGGCGGCCTACAAGCACGTGCCGCTGATGGAGGAGCTCAACGAGATCGAGGCGCTGCGCACCAATGTGCTGGGCACCCTCAACGCGGCGCGCGCGGCGGCGGCCTGCGGCGCGAAGCGCTTCGTGCTGATCTCCACCGACAAGGCGGTGAATCCCACCAACGTGATGGGGGCCAGCAAGCGCCTGGCCGAACTGCTGGTGCAGGCGCTGGCCGCGCGCGAGCCGCGCACGCAGTTCGTGGCGGTGCGCTTCGGCAACGTGCTGGGCTCCAGCGGCTCGGTGGTGCCTCTGTTCACGCAGCAGATCGGGCACGGCGGGCCGGTGACGGTGACCCACCCGGACATCGTGCGCTACTTCATGACCATCCCCGAAGCCGCGCAGCTGGTGCTGCAGGCGGGGCTGATGGGCCGCTCGGGCCAGATCTTCGTGCTGGACATGGGCGAGCCGGTGAAGATCGTGGAGCTGGCGCGCATGCTGATCCGCCTGTCGGGCAAGACCGAGGAGGAGGTGCCGATCACCTACACCGGCCTGCGCCCCGGCGAGAAGCTGTACGAGGAGCTGCTCGCCGACGACGAGACCACCGAACCCACGCCGCACGCCAAGCTGCGCATCGCCAAGACGGCGGGGCCGCTGCCGGACGTCGAGGCGGTGGTGCGCTGGATCGCCGAGGCGGGGGCACAGCCCGCACCTGCGGTGCTGCGCCAGTGGCTGCGTGAAAGGGTGCCGGAGTACCAGCCGCGGGAGGATGCGGTCCGGCCTTGAGCGGCGGGGTTCGGCCTCAGGTCATGATGCCGGTGCGGGTGAGTACGTCGCTGACCAGCTCCAGCCGCACCAGCGGGTTGTCCAGCTCCATCAGCCGCTGCTTCAATGTCACCGGCAGCGGCAGCAGCTCGCACCAGCGGTTGGCGACCCAGCCGCAGTCGTCCAGCCGGAAGGGCGGCTTCAGCGGCAGCGCCCCGCCGCCCTCGGGGCGCAGTTGCAGCGACTGGATCAGGCGCTCCAGGGCGTCGGCGGCGGGCTGCAGGTCCCCGGGCACCGGCACCGGCAGGTCCGGTGCGATGCTTTCGACGTCGGCCACCCACAGGCCGTGCTTCAGCTGCTCGCTGGAACGGATGCGGAAACGCTGGGCGCCCACCGCGCGCACGAGCATCAGGCCCGGCTGCGGCTGTTCCAGCTCCTCGATGCTCGCCAGCGTGCCGACCTGGGCGAAGGCCTCCTGCACGCCGGGCCGGCGGACCTCGCCGCCCTCGGTCAGCGACACCACCCCGAAGGGGGCGCCGGCCTTGCGGCACTTGGCGATCATGTCCAGGTAGCGCACCTCGAAGACGCGCAGGGTGAGCAGGCCATCCGGGAAGAGAACTGCGCTCAGGGGAAACAGGGGGAGGGACTGCAGGGTCAGGACGGCGGGCACAGCGATTCCAGTGGCTGCCGCTATCATCCCACGACTGCCGACGATCCATGTTCTTCCAGATCACCTCTTTCCTGCTCGACGTCGCCGCCGGCCTGCTGGGCGGTGCCTGCCTGTTGCGCCTGTACATGCAGCTGCAGCGCATCCCTTTCGGCAACCCGGTCGGACGCTTCGTGTTCGCGCTCACCAACTGGATCGTGCTGCCGCTGCGCAAGGTGCTGCCGGCCTACCGGCGTTGGGATCTTTCCAGCCTGATCGCCGCCTGGCTGTTCGAGCTGGCGCAGTACGGCCTGCTCGCCCTGATGATCGGGCGCGGCGCGGCGGCGGTTCCCCTGCTGGCGGCCTTCGGCCTGGTGCGGCTGGTGATCTCGGGAGTGACCGGCCTGGTCATCGTCTACGCGATCCTGTCCTGGGTGAACGCGGATTCGCCCATGGCCGACGTGATCGAGCGGCTGGCGGCGCCCCTGCTGCGGCCGCTCCGCCGCCTGATCCCGCTGGTGGGCGGCCTGGACCTGTCGCCGCTGGCCTTGCTGGTGGCCCTGCAGGTCCTGGCCATCGTCGTGGCCAACCTGCAGGACGCGCTGCTGCGCTGAGGCCTTATTCGACCGCGTCGGCCGGCTGGCGCGTGAGCATGGCCAGCACGTTGGCGACGGTCTTGCGCAGCTCGCGCCGGTCGCAGATGAAGTCGACGGCGCCCTTTTCCTGCAGGAACTCCGCGCGCTGGAAGCCCTCGGGCAGCTTCACCCGCACCGTGGACTCGATCACGCGCGGGCCGGCGAAGCCGATCAGCGCCTTGGGCTCGGCGATCACCACGTCGCCCACGAATGCGAAGCCCGCGCTCACGCCGCCCATGGTCGGGTCCGTCAGCACGCTGATGTAGGGCAGGCCCTTCTTGGCCAGGCGCGTGAGCGCGGCGTTCGTCTTGGCCATCTGCATCAGCGACAGCAGGCCTTCCTGCATGCGCGCGCCGCCGGTGGCGGTGAAGCACAGGAAGGGCACCTTCTGCTCGATCGCGGTCTCGACGCCCCGCACGAAGCGCTCGCCCACCACGCTGCCCATGGAGCCGCCCATGAAGTCGAACTCGAAGGCGGCGGCCACCAGGTTGATGCTGTGCACCGAGCCGCCCATCACCACCAGCGCGTCGGTCTCGCCGGTGTTCTCCATCGCCTCCTTCAGGCGCTCGGGGTACTTGCGGCTGTCCTTGAACTTCAGCGCGTCGACCGGCACGACCTCCTGGCCGATCTCGTAGCGGCCTTCCGCGTCGAGGAAGGCATTCAGGCGGGCGCGCGCGCCGATGCGGTGGTGGTGCCCGCAGGTGGGGCAGACGTTGACGTTCTGCTCCAGGTCGGTCTTGTACAGCACCGTCTCGCAGCTGGGACACTTGATCCACAGGCCTTCCGGCACGCTGCGCCGCTCGTTCGGATCCGTGGGCTGGATCTTCGGCGGCAGCAGTTTTTCCAACCAGCTCATGGGGGGCTCCTCAAGGGGTGTTCGAGTCTAGGGCAGTCCGGATGGACTGCAGGAAATCGGAAAGGGCCACGGCGACGTGCTCGCGCGGCTGGTCTTCCACGACCTGGATGACCTTGGTGCCGATCACCACCGCGTCGGCGACGCGGCCGATGGCCCGGGCGGTGCCGGCGTCGCGGATGCCGAAGCCCACGCCCACCGGGATCTTCACGTGCCGGCGGATGCGCGGCAGCGCCTCCTCCACCGCCGCGGTGTCCAGGTGGCCGGCGCCGGTCACGCCCTTGAGCGACACGTAGTAGACGTAGCCGCTGGCGATGCGCGCGACCTGCTGGATCCGCTGGTCCGTGCTGGTGGGCGCCAGCAGGAAGATCAGGTCCAGGCCGTGCACCTTCAGCTGCGCGGCGAAGGCCTCGCATTCCTCGGGCGGGTAGTCGACGATCAGCACGCCGTCCACGCCCGCGGCCGCCGCGTCGCGCGCGAAGCTGCCGGCGCCGTGCGCGAGCTCGTAGCGCTCCACCGGGTTGGCGTAGCCCATGAGGACAACGGGCGTCTTCGTGTCGCGCTGGCGGAAGGCCCTGACCATGTCGAGCACCTGGGCCAGCCCGACTCCGAAGGTGAGCGCCTTCTCGCCCGCCTTCTGGATCACGGGGCCGTCGGCCATGGGATCGGAGAAGGGCACGCCCAGCTCGATCACGTCGGCGCCGGCCTCGACCATCGCGTGCATCAGCTCCGGCGTGATGTCGGCGAAGGGGAAACCGGCGGTGAGGTAGGGGATCAGCGCCTTGCGCTGGTCCCGGGCCAGTCGTTCGAAGGTGGCGGGGATGCGGCTCATTGCTTTGGCGCTCCCTTGAGGGTCAGGCCGCGCATCGAAGGCCGGTCGTAGAACTCCACGCCCGCCAGGTCGGCCACCGTGCCGATGTCCTTGTCGCCGCGGCCGGAGAGGTTGACCAGGATGTGCTGGTCGGGACGCATGGTCTTCGCCAGCTTCATCGCGTAGGCGATGGCGTGGCTGGATTCCAGCGCCGGGATGATGCCCTCGGTGCGGCACAGGTAGTGGAAGGCGGCGAGCGCCTCCTGGTCGGTGATGCCGACGTACTCCGCGCGGCCCGTGTCCTTCAGCCACGCGTGCTCGGGGCCGACGCCCGGATAGTCCAGGCCAGCGCTCACGCTGTGCGTCTCGGTGATCTGGCCATTGGCGTCCTGCAGGATGTAGGTGCGGTTGCCGTGCAGCACGCCGGGGCTGCCGCGCTGCAGCGAGGCCGAGTGCTTGCCGGAGTCCAGGCCCTCGCCGGCGGCTTCCACGCCGATCAGGCGCGTCTGCTCGAACGGGATGTAGGGGTGGAAGATGCCCATGGCGTTGCTGCCGCCGCCCACGCAGGCGATCACCGCGTCGGGCTGGCGGCCGGCCATCTCGGGCATCTGCTGCAGGCACTCCTTGCCGATCACGCTCTGGAAGTCGCGCACCATCATCGGGTAGGGGTGGGGGCCCGCCACGGTGCCGATGATGTAGAAGGTGTTCTCGACGTTGGTGACCCAGTCGCGCATGGCCTCGTTGAGCGCGTCCTTCAGCGTCTTGCTGCCCGACTCCACCGGCACCACGCGGGCGCCCAGCAGGTTCATGCGGTAGACGTTGGGGCTCTGGCGGGCGACGTCGTTGCTGCCCATGTAGACCACGCACTCCAGGCCGTAGCGCGCGCAGATGGTGGCGGTGGCCACGCCGTGCTGGCCGGCGCCGGTCTCGGCGATCACGCGCGGCTTGCCCATGCGGCGGGCCAGCATGGCCTGGCCGATCACGTTGTTGATCTTGTGGGCGCCGGTGTGGTTGAGGTCCTCGCGCTTGAGGTAGATCTGCGCGCCGCCCTGTTCGCGGCTCATGCGCTGCGCGTGGTAGATGGGCGAGGGCCGGCCGACGAAGTGCTTGAGCTCGTAGGCGAACTCCGCCAGGAACTCGGGGTCGTGCTGGTAGCGCGCGTAGGCTTCGCGCAGCTCCTCGATCGCGTGGGTCAGCGTCTCGCTGACGAAGCTGCCGCCGTAGGTGCCGAAGTGGCCGGTGGCGTCAGGTTGCTCGTAAAGGGACATGGATGGACTCTGCAAGGCGTTCGTCGGCGGCCCGGACGGCGGCGACGAAACTTCGGATCAGGCCGGCGTCCTTGACCCCCTTGGAGGCCTCGACGCCGGAGCTCACGTCAACGGCCAGCGTCCGGAAACGCGGCCGCACCTGCGCGATGCCATCGCCCACGTTTGCAGGTGTGAGCCCACCAGACAAAACGGCGTGACAGCTGGCGTTTGGTGGCAGGCGTGACCAAGGGAATGTCTTGCCGGCGCCGCCGTAGCCCTCGACATGGGTGTCGAGCAGCAGGGCCTGCGCCTCGGGATAGTCGGAAGCGAATTTTAGCAAGTCGAAGGGCAAGGCCGGGTCGGCCGGGATGCGCGCCGCCCGCAGGAAGGGCCGGCCGGCCGCGGCCCGCCGGCAGTCCTCGGGCGTCTCGTCGCCGTGGAACTGCAGGATGGCGCCGGGCACGAGCTCGCAGGCCGCGCGCACGCCCTCCGGCGGCTCGTTGACGAACAGCAGGACCGGCGTGACGAAGGGCGGCAGGCGGCGGGCCAGTTCGGCCGCGCGCGCGGCGCTGACGTGGCGCGGGCTCTTCGGGTACAGCACCAGCCCGATCGCATCGGCGCCGGCGGCCACCGCCGCGTCCACGTCCTGCTCGCGCGTCAGGCCGCAGATCTTGATGCGGGTGCGCAGGCTCATGGCAGCCCATCATACGCAGGGACCCGGTCCGGCAGGCCCCAGTGCGGCTCGTACACGGGCCCGAGGAAGTACAGGCCGTCGGGCGAGAAGGTCGGTGCCGCGGCGTCGCGGCTCCTCGCGGCGAGCACCTCGCCCATCCATTGCGGCGGGTGCAGGCCCTGGCCCACGGCGACCAGGCAGCCCATGATGTTGCGGATCATGTGGTGCAGGAAGGCGTTCGCCTGGAAGTCGAAGCGCCAGTAGGCCCCGCGCCGGGCGATGCCGACCGGCGCCAGGGTCTTCACCGGGGTGGGCGACTGGCAGGACGAGGCGCGGAAGGAAGTGAAGTCGTGCTCGCCGACCAGGTGCGCTGCGGCCGCGCGCATGGCATCGGCATCCAGTGGCCGGAACACCCAGCCCACGCGGTGGGCCTCGACGCTGGGGCGCACCGGCGACTCCAGCAGCACGTAGGCATAGCGCCGGGCCCTCGCGCTGTTGCGCGCATGGAAGCTGTCGGGAACGGCGCGCGCCCACTGCACCGCGATGTCCGGCGGCAGGAAGGTGTTGGTGCCGCGCACCCAGGAGAAGTCCTCGCGCCGCACCTCGGTGTCGAAGTGCACGACCTGCATCAGGCCGTGCACGCCGGCATCGGTGCGCCCGGCGCAGACGGTGGAGATGGGCGTGGTGCTGAAGCGCTCGAGCGCCCGCTCCAGCTGGTCCTGCACGGTCTTCCCCGAAGGCTGGCTCTGCCAGCCGTCGTAGGCCTGTCCGTTGTAGCTGATGCCGAGGGCGAGTCTCATGGGGGAGGCGGGATTCTCGCTCACCATCGCGCAGCGGCACGAGGACCGTGCGGAATGGCATGCAGCGCGGTCCCGCTCGGGAAGTGGATCCGGCTTCGCCGGGCCTCTTCCCAGGGATCAGGCCACTCGAAAAGTCGCTTGCGAACTCTTCGAGTGAATGGCTCAGCCGATTTCCGCGAGCAGCTTCTGGGCCCGCGACTTCAGGTCGCCGGAGGCCTCGGCCAGCACTTCCTCGGCCAGGCTGCGGGCACCGTCGGCATCGCCGATCGCGTTGAACTCCTCGGCCAGGGCCAGCTTGGTCGCGAGCGGGCTGTCGGCGCCGTCGCCGCCGGCCGCAGCCGGCATGTCCAGGCTCAGGGAGGGTGCCGCGATGGCCGCGGCCGGAGCCGGGGCCGCTGCCGCGGGCGCCGGGGCCGGAGCGCTGCCCGGCAGGTCCAGCGACAGGCCGCCCAGGTCGAACTCGAGCATGTCGCCCTTGGCCGCGGGGGCCGGTGCGGCCTGCGGCTTGGCGATCGGCGCCGGTTCGGTGGTCTCGAAGGCCACCACGTTGCCGAGGTCCAGCAGGGGCGAGGGCTCCGGCGCCGCGGGCGGCGGCATGCTGAAGTCCATCACCAGCGGGGCCGGTTCCACCGGTGCCGGCGGCGGCGCCTTCACTGCACGGGGGGCGGGTGCCGGCGCGGCCACCGGGGCCGCGGCGGGTTCGTCGCCCAGGGAGAAGTCCAGGTCCAGGTCGAGGTCGGGAGGCGTCGCTGCAACCGGGGCCGGGGCGGGGGCTGCCGCACGCGCGGGGCTGGGCGAGGCGGGGGCCGGGGCCGGGGCCGGGGCCGCCCCGGGCTGGCCACCCGGACGGTACATCGGGTTGGACGCGTCGAGATCGCGGCCCAGGTCGCAGATGTGGTCCCAGTCGGGGCCGGCGCCATGGGTCAGGTTGTAGGCCTCGGCGGCGACCGCCTCGAAGGCCTTCACGTCGCGCCGCTTGGCATAGATCTCCAGCAGCTTGCCATGGATGGCCACGCGCTGCGGGTTGATGCGCAGCGCCTCCTTCAGGATCTCCTCCGCCTGCAGGTCGCGGCCGTAGGCGAGGTACACGTCGGCCTCGGCCACCGG
>JAGWTH010000030.1 GCA_028868995.1 Burkholderiales bacterium
GTCAGGGCGGCTGGAGCTGTAGAGGGCGGGCCTGCGCATCCGGGATCCTTGGCTGTTCCGATCGTCCCCGAGCCGCGACCGTGCGGCCCTGGCCATGGCTTACGGTATCACGGTTTTCCGGCCGGTGCACGGGTTGCGGCATGATCGACGGCGCGATGTGGATCGATACGCACTGCCACCTGGATGCGCCCGAATTCGCCGCGGACGTGGCCGCGGTGCGAGAGCGCGCTGCGGCCGCCGGCGTCGCGCACTGCGTGCTGCCCGCAGTGGCGGCACGCGACTTCGAGCGGGTGCGCGTGCTCGCCCACCGGTTCGGCGACAGCTATGCGCTGGGCATCCATCCGCTGTACACGGGCGAGGCGGGCGAGGACGACCTGGTGGCGCTCGACCGTGCCCTGGCCGCGCGGCGCGACGATCCCCGTCTGGTCGCGGTGGGAGAGATCGGGCTGGACCACTTCGTGCCCGGTCTCGACCGGGCGCGGCAGGAACACTTCTACCGCGAACAGCTGGCACTGGCGCGCCGCCACGACCTGCCGGTGCTCCTGCACGTGCGCCGCTCGGCCGACCAGCTGCTCAAGCAGCTGCGCCTGTGCGACGGGGTGACGGGCATCGTGCACGCGTTCAACGGCAGCGCCCAGCAGGCCGCGGAATTCGTCCGGCTGGGTTTCAAGCTGGGTTTCGGCGGCGCGCTCACTTTCGAGCGCGCGCTCCAGCTGCGGCGGCTGGCGCGCGAGCTGCCGCTGGCGGCCATCGTCGTGGAAACCGACGCGCCGGACATGCCGCCGCACTGGCTGTACCGGACCGCGCAGGAACGCGCCGCCGGCGCCGCCCAGGCGCGCAACGAGCCGGCCGAACTGCCCCGCATCGGCGAAGTGCTGGCGCGCCTGCGCGGCATGGACGCGGGCGAACTGGCCGAAGCCACCCGCGGGAATGCCTGCGCCGCGCTGCCGCGGCTGCGTGCGCTCCTGGCGCCCCATTGAGGAAGCCGCCGGGGCGCGGCTGCGGCCTACTGGGGACGCGTGAGCTGGAGCGCCTTCTGCTCCAGCACGGCGAGTTCGGCGAGCAGTTCCTCGTGGACGGCGCGCAGGCGCTCGAATTGCGCGCAGGCCTGCGTGAGCACCACCCGCAGCGCGTGGCCGGCCTCCACCGCGACGATCAGCTCGGTCGGCACCAGCGCCCGGTAGCCGGCCGCATGGAGCAGGGGCTGCAGGGCGTCGTCGAGGCCGCCGCAGGCCGGCAGCACCCGCAGGTGCAGGGTGTCGTCGAGGGCGGAACGCTCGGCGGCGAGGCACTCGCTGGCTGCGTGGGCGGCCCGGGCCTGGCCGCACAGCCGGTGCACTTCCTGCAGCCGTTCGTGCATCACCATGCCCCGGCGGGCCAGTTCGCCGATCGCCAGCTGCGCCACCTCGCTGTGCCCGCCCCGGCGCCGCGTGAGCAGGTCGTGGCTCATCTCGGCCAGCCAGTGGGCGCCCTGGCGCACCCGCTTGCGCAGCGAGGCGGACTCCATCACGAGGTCGGCCCAGACGAAGCGCGTGACCGGCACGCCCACCGTTTCGCGCTGCAGGAAAGTGGTGAGCTCGGCCCGAAGCTCGCGCAGGGCGCCGGCCAGCGCGCCGCCCTGGCGCAGGAACTCGCCCGCGCGGTCGCCGCCGCTGCGCCCGGCCATGAAATCGACGGCGCCGATCGCATCGTGCAGGCCTTGCAGCGTCTGCTCGATGGACGCGCTGGGCAGGGCCGGCAGCGAGTCCTGCAGGCGCTTGCGGACCGCGTCCAGGCGCGGCACGCGCTTGCGCGCCATGGATTCCAGCAATTCGTGGACATCGGCCGCCAGCGCCGCCGCCGGCCGCGGCGAGCGGACCGATGCGGGCGTGATGGTGCCCTCGTCCTCGGCCAGCGCGGGCCGGTCGGACTCCCGGAAGACCGAGGCGGAGTGGTCCACCGATTCGATCCAGGAGGATTCCGGCTGGAAGTCGGTCATGCAGTACGGCGTGGGGTGCGTTTCCCGCATTCTGTAACCACTTGTTGCCCCGGGGGTGGCACTCCGCGTGAACTTCATCACGGAAGAGCCTCCACGCCTGCTGGCCCGTCACCCGGCAGCGACGAGCGGTGCGCCCGCGTGCACCCGGCGGCACACCCGGATAATGCGCCGCCGTGAAAGCCTCCGCCGCCTCCCTGCCCGAAGTGAACTTCTCCGACCACGGAGACACCCGCTACCTGCACCTGGGCAGCGAGTGGATCCAGGGCGCGATGCGCCTGGACGACCCCTATGCCCTCGACCTGGAATACGTGCAGCGCATGATGGCCTGGCTGCTGTTCGTGGAGCCGCAGTCGGTGGCGCGGCGCCACGCGATGCAGCTGGGGCTGGGGGCTGCGGCGCTGACCAAGTTCTGCCACAAGCGGCTGCGCATGAAGACCACGGCGATCGAGCTGAACCCGCAGGTGATCGCCGCCTGCCGCCTGTGGTTCAAGCTGCCGAAGGACGACAGCCGGCTGTCGGTGGTGCTGGGGGACGCGGCCGAAGTGGCGGCGCACCCGCACTGGCGCGGCCAGGTCGATGCGCTGCAGGTCGACCTGTACGACCAGGAGGCGGCCGCCCCGGTCCTGGACAGCGAGGCCTTCTACCGCGACTGCCGCAGCCTGCTGACGGAGGACGGCTGCATGACCGTCAACCTGTTCGGGCGCTCCGCCAGCTACGAGCGCAGCCTGCAGCGCATCCGCGCCGCCTTCGGCGCCGACGCGGTCTGGGCCTTCAAGCCGACGCGCGAAGGCAACACCGTGGTGCTGGCGCTGCGCGAGCCGCAGCACCCCACGCGCGCCCGGCTGGCCGAGCGGGCGGAGGCGATCGAGGCCCGCTGGGGCCTGCCCGCGCGCAAGTGGCTGCGCGTGCTGCGGCCGGCCGGCTGAGTACCATGGGGGCATGAGCGCGCACCCCAAACCCCGCCCCTCGTCCCGCGCCGCGCCGCACGGCCCGCTGCACTGGCGCCAGCTGGTGGAGTGGCTGTCGGAGGACGGGGTGATCTCGGCGGACGAGGCGCGCCGCACCATCGCCCGCTGCTCGCAGGCCGAAAGCGCCCAGCACCCGCTGGTGCGGCTGGCCGCGGTGGCCATGGAGCGCGCGAGCGACGGCAAGCCGCTGGACATCGAGGCGCTGACGCAGTACCTCGCCGGCCGCGCGCGGCTGGACTACCTGCGCATCGACCCGCTGAAGGTCGACGTGGCCAAGGTGGGCGACGCGATGAGCGCGGCCTACGCGGAGCGCCACGGCGTGCTGCCGGTGCAGGTCACGGCCACCGAGGTGGTGGTGGCCACCGCCGAGCCCTTCCTGGCCGACTGGGTGGACGAGGTCGAGCGCCAGGCCAAGCGGGCGGTGCGCCGCGTGGTGGCCAACCCGCTGGACATCCACCGCTACACGGCGGAGTTCTTCGCCCTGGCCAAGTCGGTGCGGGCGGCGCAGAAGACCGGCGGCGCCAGCGGGGCGGCCAGCTTCGAGCAGCTGGTGGAGCTGGGCAAGTCCAACCGGCAGCTGGACGCCAACGACCAGGGCGTGGTGCAGGTGGTGGACTGGCTGTGGCAGTACGCCTTCGACCAGCGCGCGAGCGACATCCACCTGGAGCCGAGGCGCGAGCAGGGCGTGATCCGCTTCCGCATCGACGGCGTGCTGCATCCGGTCTACCAGATGCCCATGGCGGTGCTCAACGCGATGATCGCGCGGGTCAAGCTGCTGGGCCGCATGGACGTGGTGGAGAAGCGCCGGCCGCTGGACGGCCGCATCAAGACCCGCAACCCGCGCGGCGAGGAGGTCGAGATGCGCCTGTCGACGCTGCCCACGGCCTTCGGCGAGAAGATGGTGATGCGCATCTTCGATCCCGACACGGCGGTGAAGGACCTGGACGCGCTCGGCTTCAGCCCGCACGACGCGCAGCGCTGGGAGGAACTGGTGCGGCGCCCGCACGGCATCGTCCTGGTGACCGGCCCCACCGGTTCGGGCAAGACCACCACGCTCTATTCCACGCTCAAGCGGCTGGCGACCGAGGAGGTCAACGTCTGCACCGTGGAGGACCCGATCGAGATGATCGAGCCCGCCTTCAACCAGACCCAGGTGCAGCCGCAGCTGGAGTTCGGCTTCGCCGAGGGCCTCCGGGCGCTGATGCGACAGGACCCGGACATCATCATGGTGGGCGAGATCCGCGACCTGGCCACGGCGGAGATGGCGGTGCAGGCCGCGCTCACCGGCCACCTGGTGTTCTCGACCCTGCACACCAACGACGCGCCCTCGGCGATCAGCCGGCTGCTGGAGCTGGGCGTGCCGGCCTACCTGATCAACGCCACCGTGCTGGGCGTGCTGGCGCAGCGCCTGGTGCGCACGCTGTGCAGGCAGTGCCGGCAGCCCGATCCGGCCGCCTCGCGCGAAGCCCTCGACGAGTTCGTGCGGCCCTGGAAGCTCAGTGGCGGCTGGCAACCCTACCGGCCCGTGGGCTGCGTCGACTGCCGCATGACCGGCTTCCTGGGCCGCATGGGCCTGTACGAACTGCTCACGGTCACCGACGCGTTCAAGGAGCGGGTGCACCGGGAACCCAGCCTGCAGGCGCTGCGTCGCCAGGGCATCGCCGACGGCATGCGGCCCCTGCGCCTGGCCGGCGCCCTGCGCGTGGCCGAAGGCCTGACCACCCTGGAAGAGGTGCTCACCGCCACCCCACCGCTGGAGTGAGGAAATAACCCTTCAGTATGGAAGGGAAGTCAGGCTCCGGTCCGGATTTCCGGTGTAGGTGATCTCCACATGGGTAGGTCCGGATTTCGCCGCCACAATCCGCGCGGTTCCTATCCGTGACTGGAGACAACATGAAAATCAAGAGCCAGAAGGATTTCTGGTCGGGGCTGATGTTCATGGCCGCGGGGGTCGCCTTCGCATGGGGCGCCACCAGCTACACCATCGGCGAGGCCGCCCGCATGGGCCCCGGCTACTTTCCCCTGATGCTGGGCATCCTGCTGACCCTGCTGGGCCTGTTCATCACCTTCGAGTCCCTGGTGGTGGAGACGGAGGACGGCGAGAAGATCGGCCGCTGGGCCTGGAAGCCGCTGGCCTTCATCATCGGCGCCAACCTGGTCTTCGGCATCCTGCTGGGCGGGCTGCCCAGGCTGGGCATCCCGGCGATGGGCCTGATCGTGGCCATCTTCGCGCTGACCTTCGTGGCGGCGCTGGCGGGCGAGGAATTCCGCGTCAGGGAAGTCGCCATCCTCGCCGCCGTCCTGGCGGCCGGCAGCTACCTGGCTTTCGTCGTGCTGCTGAAGCTGCAGTTCCCCGTGTGGCCCAGCTTCATCTCGGGCTGAAGCGAGGAAAGCCATGGACCTGCTCACCAACCTCGCCACCGGCTTCGGCGTCGCCGTCACGCCGCTCAACCTGCTCTACGCCTTCATCGGCTGCCTGCTGGGCACGCTGATCGGCGTGCTTCCGGGCATCGGCCCCGTGGCGACCATCGCCATGCTGCTGCCCGCCACCTACGCACTGCCTCCGGTGTCGGCCCTGATCATGCTGGCCGGCATCTACTACGGAGCCCAGTACGGCGGCTCGACCACCGCCATCCTGGTGAACCTGCCGGGCGAGTCGTCCTCGGTGGTGACCGTGATCGACGGCTACCAGATGGCGCGCCAGGGCCGCGCGGGCCCGGCGCTCGCCGCCGCCGGCCTGGGATCGTTCTTCGCCGGCAGCGTCGGCACCCTGATCCTGGCCGCCTTCGCGGCACCGCTGACGGAGGTGGCGTTCAAGTTCGGCCCGGCCGAGTACTTCTCGCTGATGGTGCTGGGCCTGATCGGCGCCGTGGTGCTGGCCTCGGGCTCGCTGGTCAAGGCGATCGCGATGATCGTCCTCGGCCTCCTGCTGGGCCTGGTGGGCACGGACGTGAATTCCGGCGTCGCGCGCTTCTCGTTCGACATTCCCGAGCTCACCGACGGCATCGGCTTCATCACCATCGCGATGGGCGTGTTCGGCTACGGCGAGATCATCAGCAACCTGAGCCACAGCGCGGAAAAGCGCGAGGTGTTCACCGGCAAGGTGCAGGGCCTGTTCCCGACCAGGCAGGACTTCCGGCGCATGACGCCGGCGGTGCTGCGCGGCACGGCGCTGGGCTCGGCGCTGGGCATCCTGCCCGGCGGCGGCGCGCTGCTCGCGTCCTTCGCCGCCTACACCATCGAGAAGAAGACCCGGCTGCATCCGGGCGAGGTGCCCTTCGGCAAGGGCAACATCCGCGGCGTGGCGGCGCCGGAGTCGGCCAACAACGCCGGCGCGCAGACCTCCTTCATCCCGCTGCTGACGCTGGGCATCCCGCCCAACGCGGTGATGGCGCTGATGGTGGGCGCCATGACCATCCACAACATCCAGCCGGGCCCGCAGGTGATGACCAGCAACCCGCAGCTGTTCTGGGGCCTGATCGCCTCGATGTGGATCGGCAACCTGATGCTCGTGATCCTGAACCTGCCGCTGATCGGCATGTGGATCAAGCTGCTGACCGTGCCGTACCGCTGGCTGTTCCCGTCCATCGTGCTGTTCTGCGCGATCGGCGTCTACTCCACGAACAACAACGTGTTCGACATCTGGATGGTCGCGATCTTCGGCGTGGTGGGCTACCTGTTCATCAAGCTCGGTTGCGAGCCGGCGCCGCTGCTGCTCGGCTTCATCCTGGGGCCGATGATGGAGGAGAACCTGCGCCGGGCCCTGCTGCTCTCGCGCGGCGACTGGAGCGTGCTGGTGACCCGGCCGCTGTCGGCCGGCCTGCTGGCCGCCGCGGTGGCGCTGGTGGTGGTGGTGGCGCTGCCGGCGGTCAAGAGCAAGCGCGAGGAAGCCTTCGTCGAGGACTGAAAGCCCACCCCCGAAGCGCCTGCGGCGCCTCCCCCTCAAGGGGGCGCCACCAGCGGCCCGGCAAAGCCGGTTCCGCGGTGGCACTGGAACGGTCCGCGCCGTCGTGTTCGGGGGGCGTCGATCCGAGAGCCGCGCCTTCGCCATCGCAGAAGGGCGCCCCACGGGGCGCCCTTGCCCTTTGGGCCACAATCGCCGCATGGTCCTGCCCACCATCCACCCCCTGCGCGGCGTCCTCCACAACGAGGTGCATGCCCGCCCGCCCGAGGCGATGGTCGCGCCGCTCGCGCTGTCGCATGTCGTCATGGTCGGCGACGCCGCCGTTCGCGAGGCGAGCCGCGCCCACCTGGCCGCGCTGCTGCGCGAGCACCACCTGCCCGAACCGGCCGCCGGCGCCACCCACCTGCGGCTGGACGTGGCGGGGTTCCGCATCCGCTGGGAGCTGCACACCGAGTTCGTGAGCTGGACCTTCTCCCGCCCGATCGACCCGCAGGGCCTCGCCGAGCCGGAGCCGCCCACCGCGGCCCAGGCCGTGCCGCAGGACTGGCTGGCGGCCCTCCCGGGCCAGTGCCTGGCCGCGCTGCACCTGTGGGCGCTGCCCACGGGCGCGCTGCCCGCGCAGGAGCTCACGCGGCAGCTGCTGCGCGAGGAGAGCCTGGTCGGGTCGCGCGTGGTGGACGGCCAGGGCGCCGTCTACACCGACTTCGCGATCCACGCCGACGGCTACGCGCGCATGGTGCTGCTGGCCGAGGGCATCACCGCGCGGCGGCTCGGCCGCCTGGTGCAACGGCTGCTGGAGATCGAAACCTACCGCATGGCCGCCCTGCTGGGGCTGCCGGCGGCGCGCGAATCGGCCGCGGTGCTGGGCGTGGCCGAGGACGAACTGGCGTCGCTCGCCGAGGCGATCCGCGTCGCCGGGCGCGAGCAGGAGCCCCAGCTGCTGGACCGCCTCACCCGCCTAGCCGGCCAGGTGGAGAGCCATTACGCCGCCACCCACTCCCGCTTTTCCGCCAGCGCCGCCTACTTCGAGCTGGTGGATGCCCGCGTGCAGGACATCCACGAGTCGCGCCTGGACTCGCTGCAGACGATCGGCGAGTTCATCGAGCGGCGCCTGTCGCCCGCGCGCGCCACCTGCGCCTGGTCGGTGCGGCGCCAGGACGCGCTGTCGCAGCGTGTCTCGCGCATCAGCAACCTGCTGCGCACGCGGGTGGAGATCGAGCAGCAGCAAAGCAGCCAGGCCCTGCTGGCGACGATGAACCAGCGCCAGGACCTGCAACTGAAGCTGCAGGCCACGGTGGAGGGCCTGTCGGTCGCGGCCATCACCTACTACATCGTCGGCCTGGTGAGCCACCTCGCCGAAGGGGCGCATGCGATCGGCTGGCCGTTCTCGGCCGAGGCGACCGCGGCCTGCGCGATCCCGGTGGTGGCGCTGGCCGTCTGGCTGTCCCTGCGGCGTCTGCATGCGCGGCTCCTCGGGCACTGAGGCGCGCGGTGCCGACGCGACCGGCGTCGCGCTGGCACTGGTCGGAGCCATGGCCTTCAGCGGCAAGGCCATCATCGTCAAGCTGGCCTACCGCTACGGCGTGGACGCCGTCACGGTGATCATGTACCGCATGCTGTTCGCGCTGCCCATCTTCCTGGCGATGTCCTGGTGGGCCGGGCGCGGCCAGCCCGCGCTGTCGCGCGGCGACTGGCTGGGCGTCCTCGGCCTGGGCGCCACCGGCTACTACCTGGCGAGCTTCCTCGACTTCCTCGGGCTGCAGTACGTGACCGCCTCGCTGGAGCGGCTGATCCTGTACCTCAACCCCACCCTGGTGCTGCTGCTCGGCTGGCTGCTGTATCGCAAGCGCTTCGGCCGCATGCAGGTCGCGGGCATGGCGGTGAGCTACGCCGGCGTGGTCCTGGTGTTCGGCCACGAGGCGCGGCTGGAGGGCAGCAACGTGGCGCTGGGGGCGCTGCTGGTGTTCCTGAGCGCGGTGAGCTATGCCGTCTACCTGGTGTACAGCGGGCACCTGGTCAAGCGCCTGGGCTCGCTGCGCCTGGTGGGCCTGGCCACCAGCGTGGCCTGCCTGCTGTGCGTCGCGCAGTTCGTGCTGCTGCGCCCGGTGGCCAGCGCGCTGACGGTCGCGCCCGAGGTGATCTGGCTTTCGCTGCTGAACGCCACCGCGTGCACCGCGGTGCCGGTGCTGCTGGTGATGATGGCGATCGAGCGGGTCGGCGCCTCGGTGACGGCGCAGACCGGCATGGTGGGGCCGGTGTCCACCATTCTCATGAGCGTGTGGCTGCTGGGCGAGCCCTTCACCGCCTGGGTCGCCGCCGGCACGGCGCTGGTGATCGCGGGGATCTTCGTGTTCACCCGCGCCGCGGCGCGCTGAGGCGCGTCAGCGCGCCTGCAGCCGGCTGGCGATGCTCACCGGCGGCTGGCCCGCGTAGGCATCCAGGCGCGTGCCCATCGCAACCTCCAGCCGGTCGAGCCGCTGCTGCGCCGGCGGGTGCGTGGCCAGCGTGAGCGTGAACAGCGGGTTGTCCGGCGAGGCGGTGCGCAGCTGCTGCAGCACCGAGGGCAGGCCGTAGGGGTCGAAGCCGGCGCGCGCCGCCAGGCCGACGCCGCGGCGATCGGCCTCGAATTCGTCGGACTGGTCCAGGCCGCTGGAATAGAGCTCGCGGCCCAGCGCCAGCATCCGGTCCGAGACGGCACCGGCCAGGTTGCCGCGCAGCTGCGACGCCACCAGCTGGGTCGCCAGGCCCGCGCGTGCCTTGGCCGCCAGCGCCTTCAGGTGGTGCTTCTCGGTGACGTGGCTGATCTCGTGCGCGAGGATGCCGGCGAGCTCCGCCTCGTCGACGCGCTCCACCAGGCCGCGGGTGACGAACACGTAGCCACCGGGCGTGGCGAAGGCATTGAAGCCCGGGTCGTCCAGCACGCCGAAGGTCCAGGGCAGCTGCGGCCGCGAGGACTGCAGCGCGATCCAGCGTCCCAGCCGGTTCACGTAGCGCTGCAGGGCCAGGTCGCGGTCCAGCGGCTTGCTGCCCAGGAGCACGGCGGCGAGCTGGCGGCCGATCTCGATCTCCCTGGGCTCGTCGATGGTCTCGACCGATTGCGCGAGCAGGCCGACCAGGTCGTTGCCGGCCG
Organism: Burkholderiales bacterium; assembly: GCA_028868995.1. Taxonomy (GTDB): domain Bacteria; phylum Pseudomonadota; class Gammaproteobacteria; order Burkholderiales; family Burkholderiaceae_C; genus Ramlibacter. Next base: position 9,981 of record JAGWTH010000030.1, read on the forward strand.
GGGCGGCGGACGGGGCGGCGGACGGGCTGGGGAGGGCGAGGTTGCCGGGCGCGAACTGGCGCAGCAGGCCGCCCAGGGCCTTGGCCGCGTCCTGCGCCGGGGCCGCGCAGGTGCACGCGGCCAGGCCGGCGGCCAGGAGGAAGCGGGTGGGCTGGTTCATGGCGACTGGGGCTGGCCGGGGTTGCCGGGGCCGGCGCTGCCGCCGGGGACGGACGCGGGCGCCGGCAGCGGGTCCACCGGGGCGGCCTGCCAGGCGGCCCGGCCGGCGAAGGCGCGGGCGTCGGCGTCGCTCACGCGCAGCGACTCCATCCGCTGCACCGCGGCCAGGTCGGGCCGGGCCTGGGCCAGGTCCTCGGCGCCCAGGCCGCGGATGCCCGCCGTGGTGGCGGTCTGCGAGGGGCGGCTGGCGCCGCCGCCGCCGAACAGGCTGCTGACGCCGCGCAGGGCGCCGGTCATGAAGCCGCCGCCGCCGGAGGGAGCCGCGCCGGTGGCCGGCCCGAGGTCGAACAGGTGCACCCAGCCCGTGGCGCCGTCGGCCGTGCGCACGCGCACCCAGGGGCCGCTGCGCTCGCTGGTGCGGGTGACGCCGGCCTGCGCCGGCAGGGCGGCCAGGCTGCGGCCGCCCTCGGCGGGCGTCTCGCGCAGTTCGGTGGCGCGGCGGGTGACGGCGGCTTCCTGCGCCCAGGCCGGGGACGCGAGCAGCAGCCCCAGCGCCGCCGCCCGCAGGACGGTGCGTATCATTCGCGGGTCATTCCTTTCCAGAGGCATTCTATGAACTTGGGTATCGCGGGCAAATGGGCACTGGTGTGCGGCGCGAGCAAGGGTCTCGGTTTCGGTTGCGCGGAAGCACTCGCGCGTGAAGGAGTGCACGTCGTCATCGTGGCCCGCGGCGCCGAGGGGCTGCAGGCGGCGGCCGCGCGCCTGCGCCAGGACCCGCAGGTGCCCCAGGGCACACAGGTCGAGCCGATCGCGGTGGACATCACCACCCCCGAAGGCCGCGCCGAGGTGTTCGCCTTCCGCCAGGATTACGACATTGTCGTGACCAATGCGGGCGGCCCGCCGCCCGGCGACTTCCGCGAGTGGGACCGCGAGGCCTGGATCAAGGCGGTGGACGCCAACATGCTCACGCCCATCGAGCTGATCAAGGCGACGGTGGACGGCATGGCCGCGCGCGGCTTCGGGCGCGTGATCAACATCACCTCCAGCGCGGTGAAGGCGCCGATCGACATCCTGGGCCTGTCCAACGGCGCGCGCAGCGGCCTGACCGGCTTCGTCGCCGGCGTGGCGCGCACCACCAAGCTGGCGTCGAACAACGTCACCATCAACAACCTGCTGCCGGGCGTGTTCGATACCGACCGGATCAAGACGACGCTCGAAGGCAGCGCGAAGAAGACCGGCAAGTCGGTCGACGAACTGCGCCAGCAGCGGATGAACTCGATTCCCGCCCGGCGCTTCGGCACGCCCGCGGAGTTCGGTGCCGCCTGCGCCTTCCTTTGCAGCGCGCAGGCCAGCTACATCACCGGCCAGAACGTGCTGACCGACGGCGGCGCCTACCCGGGCACCTACTGAGCGCGGGCGCCGCATGACGAGCGACCTGGCCCTCGGCACCTTCCCTTCGGGGCTCTTCGCCGGCCGCCAGGTGCTGGTGGCCGGCGGCAGCTCGGGCATCGGCGCGGGCATCGCTGCCGCCTTCCTGCGGGCGGGGGCGCAGGTGCAGGTGACCGGCGCGACCGCGGCGGACGTGCAGGGCGCGGCGGACGACGAGGCCCTGCGCGGCGCCGCGGTGGCGCAGCTGGACGTGCGGGACGAGGGCGCCGTGCAGGCCTGCATCGACACGCTGCCCCGCCTGGACGTGCTGGTCAACTGCGCCGGCATCCTGCGCCGCGGCGAGGAGCTGGACCCCGCCGTGTTCGCGCAGGTGGTGGACATCAACCTCAACGGCAGCATGCGCACCTGCGCCGCGGCCCGCGCGAAGCTGGCGGCCACGCGCGGCTGCATCGTCAACACGGCGTCCATGCTGAGCTTCTTCGGCGGCCCGCTGGTCCCCGGCTACTCCGCCAGCAAGGGCGGCGTGGCGCAGCTCACGAAGTCGCTGGCCATCGCCTATGCGGGCGAGGGCATCCGCGTCAACGCCGTGGCGCCGGGCTGGATCGCCACCCGGCTCACCGGCGCGCTGCAGGAGGACCCGGCGCGCAGCCAGGCGATCCTGGGGCGCACGCCGCTGGGGCGCTGGGGCCGGCCCGAGGACGTGGCCGGCGCCGTCCTGTTCCTGGCGTCCCCGGCGGCGGCGTTCGTCACCGGCGTCGTGCTGCCGGTGGACGGCGGCTATCTGGTGACCTGAAAGGATTCCGATGATCGTGCAGCTTCCCGGCATCCGTCCCGAGATCGCCGAGCAGGCCATCCCCGAGGACGAGCGCGTCTGGGTGCCCCAGGCCAAGGATGTCTGGTTTCGCCCCCTGCTGCTCAACACCGTCACCGGCAGCTGGTGCAACCTGCTGCGGGTGTGCAAGGCGGGCGTGCTGTCGCGGCACATCCACCCGTCCTGGGTGACCGGGCTGGTGCTGCGCGGGGCCTGGCGCTACCTCGAGCACGACTGGGTCGCGCGCGAGGGCTCCTTCGTCTACGAGCCGCCGGGCGAGATCCACACCCTGGTGGTGGACGAGGCCGTCGGCGCGCAGGAGATGATCACCTTCTTCAACATCCACGGCGCCATGGTCTACGTCGACGAGCAGGGCGCCACGACCGGCTACGAGGACGTCTTCACCAAGATCGAGATGTGCCGCCGGCACTACGAGGCCTGCGGCCTCGGCGCCGGCTTCGTCGACCAGTACGTGCGCTAGCGGCGCGAGGACACCACGATGCCGCCCCCGATGAGGAGGAAGGCGACGGCGTGGAACAGGTGCGGCGGCTCGCCCAGGAAGGCGGCGGAGAAGATCGCCGCGAACAGCGGCGTGAGGTTGGAGAAGAAGCTGGCCACGTTGGGACCCACGCGCTGCACGCCCAGGCCCCAGCTGCGGTAGGCCACGATCGCCGGCCCGACCGCGATGAAGGCCAGCGCCGCGGCCAGCGGCCAGCCCCAATGGATGGACTGGGTGGTCACCGCCGTCTCGCCGGCGGCGAACAGGCCCGACCAGGCGAGGCCGGGCACCAGCTGCGCCATCAGGAAGGCGGCCCAGTCGGCGCGGATCTCCGGCGGGTCGCCCGGGCGCGTCAGCAGCCAGCTGTAGAGGGCCCAGCCGGCGGTGGCCACCAGCATGTAGAGGTCGCCGGCCACGAAGCGCACCGCGGCGAGGTGGGCGAGATCGCCGTGCGCCAGCACCACCAGCACCCCGGCGATCGACAGCACCGCGCCGGCCAGCTGGCGCAGCGAGACCCGCTGGCCGAAGAAGGCGGCGCCCAGCCCCAGCATGAAGGCCGGGATGCTGCTGCCGACCAGGGTCACGTTGATGGGCGTGGAGGTCTTGACCGCCAGGTACTGCAGGGCGTTGTAGCAGCCCACGCCCAGCAGGCCCAGCACGGCGTAGCGGCGCATCGCGCCCCACAGGGGGCTGGTGCGACGCAGCACGCGCCAGGCCAGCGGCAGCAGCAGCGCGAAGGCGCAGGCCCAGCGCAGGAAGTTGAGCGTGAGCGGCGGCACCAGCGGGGCCACCATCCGGCCAACCACCGCGTTGCCCGCCCACAGCAGGGGCGGGAGGGTCAGCAGCAGGGCATTGGCGGGGGTGAGGCGCTGGTTCATGGCGATGGGGCAGCCGCGCACTTTAACGGACGCCCTGGTGTCCCTGCCGAGGCAGCGCGGGCCGATTCGTGGCAGGATGCGCGCCATCCCCGAGCCCCACATCCCAGGAGACACAAGTGAGCAAAGCGGTCCAGATCCGCCAGAACGGCGGCCCCGAGCAGATGGAACTGGTGGACGTGCAGGTGGGCGATCCCGGCCCCGGCGAGATCCGCATCCGGCACAAGGCCATCGGCCTGAACTTCATCGACGTCTACCAGCGCACCGGCCTGTACGCGCTGCCCATGCCGCTGACGCTGGGCATGGAAGCCTCGGGCATCGTGGAGGCCGTGGGCCCCGGCGTGACCCACCTGAAGGCGGGTGACCGCGCGGCCTACGCCGCCAACCCGCCCGGCTCCTATTCCGAGGCGCGGGTGATGCCGGCCAAGAACGTGTGCAAGCTGCCCGACGCGATCAGCTTCGAGACCGGCGCGGCGATGATGCTCAAGGGCCTGACCGCCCAGTACCTGCTCAAGCGCACCCTGCCGCAGGGCGGCCTGCATCCGGGCGACTACGTCCTGTTCCACGCGGCCGCCGGCGGCGTGGGCCTGATCGCCTGCCAGTGGGCCAAGGCCATGGGCCTGCAGCTGATCGGCACGGCGGGCACCGACGAGAAATGCCAGCTGGCCAAGTCGCTGGGCGCGGCGCACGTCATCAACTACAGCAAGGAAGACTTCAAGCCCCGCGTCATGGAGATCACCGGCGGCCAGGGGGTGAAGGTGGTGTACGACTCGGTGGGCAAGGACACCTGGGACAAGTCGCTGGACTGCCTGCGGCCCTTCGGCCTGATGGCCAGCTTCGGCAACTCCTCCGGCTCGCCGGCGCCGTTCGCCCCCGGCATCCTGGGCGTGAAGGGCTCGCTGTACGTGACGCGCCAGACGCTGTTCACGCACATCGCCACCCGCGAGGCCAACCAGCAGATGGCCGACGACCTGTTCGAGGCGGTCACCAGCGGCAAGGTGCAGATCCGCATCGACCAGAAGTTCCCCCTGGCCCAGGTGCGCGAAGCCCACCAGGCGCTGGAGGCGCGCAAGACCACCGGCTGCACCATCCTGACCCTGTGACGGTGCTCGCGCCGTCGGCGGCCTGGCGCGCCCGCCTGGCCGCCGCCGCGAATGCGCCGCCGCGGCGCCCGCGGGTGCCCCTGTGGTGCGGGGGCCAGCGCATCGGCTCGGTGGAGCCCGACCTGTTCGAACGCGCCGGCCTGGCCGGCGGCACGCTGGTGCGCGCCGCGGCGGAGGGCTGGTGGCTGGGCGAGGGCGATGCCACGGCCACGCTGGGACGCATCGCCGACGCCCTGCGCGAAAGCGGGCTGGCGCACGTCTGGCGCCACGAGCAGCTCGCCGTGCGCGGCGAGGGCGGCACCAGCGTGGGCACCGTGGAGCGGGGCGTGGCCCGCGCCCTGGGCATCGCCACCGACGCCGTGCACCTCACGGCGCTGGCGCCGGACGGCGCCATCTGGGTGCAGCAGCGCGCCCTGGACAAGCCGACCGATCCCGGCCGCTGGGACACGCTGGTGGGCGGCCTGGTGCCGGCCAGCGACTCGCTGGCCCGGGCGCTGGAACGCGAAACGTGGGAGGAGGCCGGCCTGCGCCCGCCGCAGCTGCAGGGCCTGCGCGCGGGGGGGCGCATCGTGACGCGCCGGCCGCTGCCGGAGCAGGACCACGGCTACGTGGTGGAGGTGCTGCACTGGTCGGCGTGTACGCTGCCTGCGGGCGTGGAGCCGAGCAACCAGGACGGCGAGGTCGCCGCCTTCCGCTGCATGGCCCCGGAGGAGGTGACCGGGCGCCTGGAGGCGGGCGAGTTCACGGTCGACGCGGCGCTGATCCTGCTGGCCGCCCACGGGCCCGAGGCCGCCTCACAGCAGGCGTGACTGCCCAGGCGGCGCGGCGCCGAAGCGGCCCGGCCCCAGCGCGCCGGCCGGGTCGAGGATGGGATAGGCGATCGAGCAGATGTGCGAGTTGATGCGCTTCAGGTCGCTGATCAGGTCCAGGTGCAGCGAGCTGGTCTCGATGCTCTGCGGCGTGTTCTCGGCCAGCCGCGCCAGGTGCGTCTGGGCGTAGGCGCGCTCCAGGTCGCCGAAGCGCGCCTTCTCCTGCAGCAGCCGCTGGGCGTCGCGCACCGAGCCGTTGAGAAACACGCTCATGCCCAGTCGCAGGTTGTCGACCAGGCGCGCGTGCAGCTCGCAGATCTCCGCCATGCCCGCGTCGGAGAAGCTGCGGCCCTTGCGGATCTTCTTGTCCTCGATGTCGATCAGCACGCGCTCGATGATGTCGCCGATCTGCTCCATGTTGATGGTGAAGCTGATGATGTCGGTCCAGCGCCGGCTTTCCTCCTCGCCCAGGGCCTCGCGCGAGATCTTGGTCAGGTAGTACTTGATGGCCGAATAGAGCTGGTCGACGGTGTCGTCCATCTTGCGCAGCTCCTGCGCGAGGCGCAGGTCGTTCTCCCGGATCACCCGCAGCATGCCCAGCAGCATGGTCTCGACCACGTCGGCCTGGTGCAGCGCCTCGCGCGCGGCGTTGGAGATGGCCAGCGATGGCGTGGCCAGCGCCGAGGGGTCCAGGTGGTGCGGCCGGCCCGCCACCAGGGTCTTGTCCGGCCGGGGCAGCCACTGCTCGACCCACTTCGCCACGCGCCGGGTGAAGGCGAGGAACATCAGCGCGATCAGCACGTTGAACACCAGGTGGTACAGCACCACGAGCTGGTTGTGCTCCGCGATGTAGGGGCTGACGTGCCGCACCCACAGCCCCACGAAGGGCGCGGCCATCACCACGCCGACGGCCTTGAACACCAGGTTGCCCAGGGGCACCTGGCGCACCTCCACCGCGGCGTTCGCGGTGGCCAGCACGGCCAGCAGTCCGCTGCCCAGGTTGGCGCCCAGGGTGAGCCCCAGCGCCACGTCGATGGGGATGGCGCCGGAGGCCGCGAGCGTGGCGGTGAGCAGCACGACGGCGAGGCTCGAATAGGCGACCACCGCCAGCACCGCGCCCACCGTGATCTCCAGCAGGATGTCGCTCGACAGGGACTCCAGCATGGCCTTCACCGCCGGCGAGGCCACGATGATCGCGGTGGATTCGGCCACCAGGCGCAGGGCGAGCAGCATCAGGCCCAGGCCGATCAGCACCCGCCCGACGCGCCCCGGCGGCGAGGACTGGCGCGTGATGAACAGCACCACCCCCACCAGGATGAACAGCGGCGACAGCCACGAGAGGTCGAAGGAAAAGACCACCGTCATCAGGCTGGTGCCCACGTCGGCGCCCAGCATCACGGCCAGCGCCGTCGCGAGGCCCACCAGGCCCTGGCCCACGAAGGAGGAGACGATCAGCGCGGTGGCGGTGCTGGACTGCACCAGGGCGGTGACCCCGAGGCCGGCGAGCGCGGCCGCCGGGCGGGTGGAGATGCTGCGCGCGAGCACCTGGCGCAGGTTGGCGCCGAACACGCGCAGGATGCCCGTGCGGACCAGGTACGTGCCCCAGACCAGCAGCGCGACGGCCGCCAGCAGGTTCAGCAGGTGCTTCATTTTTGAGCAATGATACGCGCCGGCTCCGCCGCGTGGGAGGGCGTGTGTCACGCGGCCCACACCCGGCCCGGTCCCGCCGCGGCGGGACGCGCGTCAGCGGCTGCGCCGCACCCGCAGGAGCTCGTCGAGGATCAGGCAGGCCGCACCGATGGTGATGGCCGAATCGGCCACGTTGAAGGCCGGGAAATACCAGCGGTCCTGCCAGTGCACCTGCACGAAGTCGACCACGTAGCCGTGCATCAGGCGGTCGATCACGTTGCCGAGCGCGCCGCCCAGGATGCAGGCCAGCGCGAAGCAGAACAGCTTCTGCCCGGCATGCGTGCGCAGCAGGTACAGGATGAACAGCGCCGCCGCCACCCCGATGCCCGTGAACAGCCAGCGCTGCCAGCCGGAGGCGGCGGCCAGGAAGGAGAAGGCCGCGCCCGTGTTGTGCGCCCGGACGATGTTCAGGAACGAGGTCACGTAGGTGGCGTCGCCCAGGCGGTAGTAGCCCAGGATCAGGACCTTGGTGAACTGGTCGGCGATGAGAACGATCAGGGCCAGGCCCAGCCAGGGCAGCATGCCGCCGCGGCTGCCGCCCGGGCCCATGAGCGGGCCGCCGCGGGCCATCAGGCGTGGGCCCGGCGCTCGCCGGACCCGAACAGGTTGCTCACGCAGCGGCCGCAGATCGCCGGGTGCCGGGGGTCGGCGCCCACGTCGGCGCGCCAGTGCCAGCAGCGCTCGCACTTGGTGTCAGTGGAGGATTCCACCCAGATCGTCACCGGGTCACCGTCGGGTGCCTTCTCCAGAACGGCCTTCGAGACGATGAAGACAAACTTCAAGTCGTCGCCGAGTGAGGCCAGCTCTGAGTACATGGGATCGTTCACGCGGATGCGAATATTCGCCTGGAGAGAAGATCCGAGCTTCCCTTCCGCACGCAATTCCTCAATCTTCTTGTTGACCAGGGCGCGAACTTGCTGGATGTCCGCCCACTTCGCCAGCAACTGCGTATCCGGCGCGCCGATCTCCGCGTACTCCTCCAGGAAGATCGAGGGCGAGTCGCCGAACACCTTCCAGGCTTCCTCGGCCGTGAAGGACAGGAAAGGCGCCATCCAGCGCAGCATCGCATGGGTGATGTTCCACAGGGCCGTCTGCGCGCTGCGGCGCTCGAGCGACTTCGGCGCGGTGGTGTAGAGGCGGTCCTTCAGCACGTCCAGGTAGAACGCGCCCAGGTCCTCCGAGCAGTACACCTGCAGCTTGGCCACCACCGGGTGGAACTCGTAGACCTCGTAGTGCGCCAGCACCTCGGCCTGGAATTCGGCCTCTCGCGCCAGGGCGTAGCGGTCGATCTCCAGCATCTCCGAGCGGGGCACGGCGTCCTTCGCCGGGTCGAAGTCGCTCACGTTGGCCAGCAGGAAGCGCAGCGTGTTGCGGATGCGCCGGTAGGCGTCCACCACGCGGGCCAGGATCTTGTCGTCGCCGGCGATGTCGCCCGAGTAGTCGGAGGCGGCCACCCACAGGCGGATGATCTCGGCGCCCAGCTTGCCGCTCACCTGCTGCGGCTCGATGCCGTTGCCCAGCGACTTGCTCATCTTGCGGCCCTGGCTGTCCACCGTGAAGCCGTGCGTGAGCAGGCCGCGGTAGGGCGCGCGGCCGTACATCGCGGCGGCGGTCAGCAGCGAGGAATGGAACCAGCCGCGGTGCTGGTCGTGGCCTTCGAGGTACAGGTCGGCCTCGGGACCGTTCTCGTGCGCGGCGCCCGCGTGCGAGCCCTTGAGCACGGTGGTGTGCGTGGTGCCGGAGTCGAACCAGACCTCCAGGATGTCCTGGCTCTTGGTGTAGGCGGGCGCGTCGGCGGCGGCCCCGACCTTGGCGAGGATCTCCTCGGTCGTGGCCTTGCTCCAGGCCTCGATGCCGCCGGCCAGCACCAGGTCGGCGGCGAGGTCCAGGATCTCGGGCGTCTTCGGGTGCAGGTCGCCCGTGTCCTTGTGCAGGAAGAAGGGCAGGGGCACGCCCCAGCTGCGCTGGCGGCTGATGCACCAGTCGGGCCGCCCGGCGATCATGTCGCGCAGGCGGGCCTTGCCGTTCTCGGGGTAGAAGCTGGTGTCCTCGATCGCCTTGAGCGCCATGTTGCGCAGGGTGTCGGGCGCCTTGTCCTTCGTGAACACGCCCTCGCCCTCGTCCATGCGCACGAACCACTGGGCGGCGGCGCGGTAGATCACCGGCGTCTTGTGGCGCCAGCAGTGCGGGTAGCTGTGGACGATGATCTCGGTGGCGAACAGGCGGCCCGCCTTGTCCAGCGTGTCGATGATGTGGGGGACGGCCTTCCAGATGTTCTCGCCGCCGAACAGCGGGAAGTCCGGCGCGTACGATCCGTTGCCCTGCACCGGGTTCAGGATGTCGTCGTACTTCATGCCGTGGGCGACGCAGCTGTTGAAGTCGTCCAGGCCGTAGGCGGGCGAGGAGTGCACGAGGCCGGTGCCGTCTTCCGCCGTGGCGTAGTCGGCGAGGTAGACCGGCGACAGGCGCCGGTACCCGGCGTCGACGTCGTACAGGGGGTGGCGGAACTCCAGCCCGCCGAGGTTCTTGCCGGCGGTGGTGGCGAGCACCTTGCCTTCCAGCTTGTAGCGGGCCAGCGCCTTCTCCACCAGGACCTCGGCCAGGATCAGGCGGCCGCGCGGCGTATCCACCAGGGCGTAGACGATCTCGGGGTTGAGGTTCAGGGCCTGGTTGGCCGGGATGGTCCAGGCCGTGGTGGTCCAGATCACGGCGAAGACGTCGGCGCTCTCGGCGGGCAGCCCGAAGGCCGCGTACACCTGCGCCGGCGCGTTGGCCTGGAAGCCCACGTCCAGCGTCTGCGACTTCTTGTCCGCGTACTCGATCTCGAACTCGGCCAGCGAGGAGCCGCAGTCGAAGCACCAGTAGACCGGCTTCAGGCCGCGGTAGACGAAGCCGCGCTCCATCACCCGCTTGAAGGCGCGGATCTCCAGGGACTCGTTGACGAAGTCCATGGTCTTGTAGGGATGGTCCCAGTCGCCCAGGACGCCCAGGCGCTTGAAGTCGGCCATCTGGATGCCGATCTGCTCGGTGGCGAAGGCCCGGCTCTTCGCCTGCATCTCGTCGCGCGGCAGGTTGCGGCCGAACTTCTTCTCGATCGCGTTCTCGATCGGCAGGCCATGGCAGTCCCAGCCCGGGATGTAGGCCGCGTCCAGGCCCTTGAGCTGGCGCGACTTCACGATCATGTCCTTCAGGATCTTGTTGACCGCGTGGCCCATGTGGATCTGGCCGTTGGCGTAGGGCGGGCCGTCGTGGAGGATGAACTTCTGGCGGCCGCGGCGCGCCTCGCGCAGGCGCTTGTACAGGCCCTGCTCCTCCCACTCCTGGACCCAGCCCGGCTCGCGCTTGGGCAGGTCGCCGCGCATCGGGAACGGCGTGTCGGGCAGGTTGAGGGTGGCGCGGTAGTCGGTCTTGTCGGTCATGGGAAAGCCTTTGCGAACTTGTCGGGCCGGGCTTGCGCCCGGGCATCCACGGTTCCAGCAGCCCGTGGGGCGGCGGATGGCGGCCGGGGGCCGCCGGTGACAAGGCCGCTAAATTCGGTCGCGCGTGGTCTGCCGCCGGGTTTCGGCGTGCGTGGAAGCGAAGAACGCACGGGCGGCGTCGCAGTCGCGCGCGATGCCCGCCTTCAGGGCCTCGAGGCCGTCGTAGCGCAGCTCGTCGTGCAGTTTGTGCAGCAGTTCCACGCGGACGATTTTACCGTAGGCCCCTTCGTGGCCCAGGTGGGCGGGCCATTGCAGGCAATGGGTCTCCAGCAGCACGCGCCCGCCGTTGGCGTCGCGAGGGTCCAGCGAGGGCCGCACGCCCAGGTTGGCCACCCCTTCCAGGGGGCGCTCGTCCAGCCCGTGCACCCGCACGGCGAAGATGCCGCTGGCTGCCGGCTTCCAGTGGGCGAAGCGCTGGTTGAGGGTCTTGAAGCCGAGCTCGCGCCCCAGCTTGCGCCCGTGCACCACGTGGCCGCTGATGCTGTACGGGCGGCCGATCAGGGCGGCGGCGCCGGCCATGTCGCCGCGCCCCAGGGCGTCGCGGACCGCCGAGCTCGACACGCGCAGCCCGTGCACCTCGTAGCTGTTCATGCGGGCCACGTCGAAGCCGTAGCGGCTGCCGGCGGAGTCGAGCATGGCGTAGTCGCCCGCGCGCCGGGCGCCGAAGCGGAAGTCGTCGCCCACCAGCACGTAGCGCGCGCCCAGTCCCTTCACCAGCACGTCCTCGATGAAGGCCTCGGGAAACTGGCCGGACAGCCGGGCGTCGAACTTCAGGATGACGCACTGGTCGACGCCGCAGCGGGCCAGCTCGGTGAGCTTGTCGCGCAGGGTCGCGATCCGGGCCGGGGCCAGCTCCGGCTTGCGGTGCACGGCGGCGAAGTAGTCGCGCGGATGGGGCTCGAAGGTGAGCACGCAGCTGGGCACGCCCCGGTGCCGGGCCTCGCTGTTCAGCAGCGCCAGCATGGCCTGGTGGCCGCGGTGCACGCCATCGAAGTTGCCGATGGTCAGCGCGCAGGCCCGGGCGATCTGGGGATGGTGGAAGCCGCGCAGGATCTGCATCTCGGGTGGTATCTTTTTGATAGCAGGCCGCGTCCGATGGGCGTGGCCGGTGCACCGATGGCGTGCCATGGGTGGGTCACGAAAACACGGTATATTGTCTCTCACGCTGACCGGAGCCGAGGCTCCCGGGCGCTGTCGGTCTGTTCGTCGTTGAATGGAGGCGCGTTTTGAAGGTCTTGAAGCTGTCCGCCCAGGGACTGCCCCAGTCGTGGATCTCGCTGGAGCAGGCCGTGCTGCACTATGCCGCCGACCAGGTGCGCTGGGAGGCCGGGGCGGAGGTGGCCGTGTTCCGCGGGGGCTTCAACGCCCGCACGGGCGAGCAGTCGATCATCACGGTCAACAGCATCATCGGCACCAAGGGCGTGCCGAACATCAACCCCTTCGAGCTGAAGCCGGGCCTGACCAACGGCAAGCTGTTCGCCCGCGACCGCAACGTCTGCGCCTACTGCGGGGAGCAGCACCACGAGGACGAACTCACCCGCGAGCACATCGTCCCCTTCGCCCAGAACGGCAAGGATCACTGGATGAACGTGGTCACCGCCTGCCGGGCCTGCAACCACCGCAAGGGCAGCCGCACGCCGGAGCAGGCCGGCATGACCCTGCTGTACACGCCCTACGTGCCCAGCCTGTGGGAGGACTTCATCCTGCGCAACCGCCGCATCCTGGCGGACCAGATGGAGTTCCTGATGGCGCACCTGCCCAAGAACTCGCGATTGCACGATTCCTGAGCAACGCCGGGGCGCCCCGAAGGGCGCGCAGCGTCAGGCGAACACGCCCGCCGTGTCCTGCATGCGCTCGGACACCTCGCCTAGGTGGTGCAGGGTGTCGCCGTAGACCAGTTCGAGCTGGGTGAGCTTCTTGAAGTAGTGGCTGCCCACGTATTCGTCGGTCACGCCGATGCCGCCGTGCAGCTGCACCGAGTTCTGGCCGACGAAGCGCATCGACACGCCCAGCTGGTACTTGGCGCGGGCCATGGCGCGGCGGCGCTCGTCGGCCGGGGCGTTGAGCTTGAGGGAGGCGTAGTAGCTCATGGAGCGGGCCAGTTCCTGCTGCATCTTCATGTCGGCCATGCGGTGGCGCAGGGCCTGGAAGGTGGCCAGCGTCACGCCGAACTGCTTGCGGGTGTTCATGTACTCCGCGGTCAGTTCCATGGTCCTGTCGATCACGCCGACGGCCTCGGCGCAGGTGCAGGCGACGCCGATGTCCACCGCGTGCTCCAGGGCCTTCAGGCCGTCCTCGGCGACCAGCGTCGCGGCGGCGTCCTGGAAGGAAACCTCGGCGGCGCGCGCCTCGTCCAGCGTCAGGTAGCCGCGGGCGGACACGCCCTGGGCGCCGCGTTCCACCAGGAACAGCGCGATCTTCCCGTTCGTCCTGGCGGGCACGAGGAAGGCGTCGGCCTGGTCCCCGGCGGGCACGATGCTCTTGGCGCCCGTGAGCTTCCAGCCGCCGCCGGCCTGGCTGGCCGTGGCTTCGCAGGCGTCGAGGCGGTAGCGGGCCTGGCGCTCCTGGTGCGCCAGCACCACCAGCGCCTCGCCGGAGGCCATCTTCGGCAGCCACTGCGACTGCACGGCCGCCGGCGCGTAGCCGCCCAGCACGCCGCTGGCCACCAGCGTAGCGCCCAGGGACTCCAGCACGATGCCGCGGCCCAGTTCCTCCAGCACCACCATCGCCTCGACCGGGCCCATGCCCATGCCGCCGAGTTCCTCGGACACGTAGAGGCCGGTGAGGCCCAGCTCGGCCAGCTCGCCGTAGGCCCCGCGGTCGAAGCCGCCCGCCCGGGCGATGCCCTGCCGGCGCTCGAAGCCGTAGCTGCGGTCCACCCACTTGCGCACGGCGTCGCGCAGCTGTTCCTGGTCGTCGGTGAAATTGAAATCCATGTCCGTGTCTCCTCAGCCCAGGACGGTTTGGGCCACGATGTTGCGCTGGACTTCGTTGGAGCCGCCGTAGATCGTGGTCTTGCGCATGTTGAAGTAGGTGGCGGCCAGGGGCGCGATGTAGGCGGCGCCCACGTAGTCGCCCTGGTAGCCCGCTTCCATCGCCTCGCGCACGAAGGGCAGGGCGTAGGGGCCGGCGGCCAGCATCATCAGCTCGGAGTAGCGCTGCTGGATCTCGCTGCCCTTGATCTTCAGCAGGCCCGCGATGTCCAGCGGGTTCTTGCCCGACTTCTCGGCCGACAGAACGCGCAGCACCAGCATTTCCAGCGCCACGATGTCGACTTCCAGCTTGGCGATCTCGTCGCGGAAGCGGGTGTCCGTCCACACGCCCTCGCTGCGGGCGATGCGCTTGAGGCGCTCCAGCTCGCGCTTGGCGCGGTTGACGTCGGCGATGTTGGTGCGCTCGTGGGACAGCAGGTGCTTGGCGTAGGTCCAGCCCTTGTTCTCCTCGCCGATCAGGTTTTCCGCGGGCACCTCGACGTTGTCGAAGAACACCTCGTTCACCTCGTGGCCGCCGTCGAGCATGATGATCGGGCGGACGGTGACGCCGGGCGACTTCATGTCGATCAGCAGGAAGGAGATGCCGGTCTGCGGCTTGCCCTCGGTGGAGGTGCGCACCAGGCAGAAGATCCACTCGCCGTACTGGGCGAGCGTGGTCCAGGTCTTCTGGCCGTTGACGATGTACTTGTCGCCCTTGCGTTCGGCGCGGGTCTTGAGCGACGCCAGGTCGGAGCCCGAGCCCGGCTCGCTGTAGCCCTGGCTCCACCAGACCTCGCCGCTGGCGATGCCGGGCAGGAAGCGCTTCTGCTGCTCGGGCGAGCCAAAGGCCATGATCACCGGCGCCACCATCACCGGGCCGAAGGGCACGATGCGCGGCGCGCCGGCCAGGGCGCACTCCTCCTCGAACAGGTGCTTCTGCACCGCCGACCAGCCCGGGCCGCCGAATTCCTTGGGCCAGCCGTAACCCAGCCAGCCCTTCTTGCCCAGGATCTTCGCCCAGCGCTGCATGTCCTCGCGCATGAGGTGCAGGGCGTTGTGCACTTTGTGGGCGATGTCCTCCGGCAGGTTCGCGCGCACCCAGGCGCGGATGTCCTCGCGGAACTTCTGTTCTTCAGGGGTGAATGCAAGGTCCATGACTTGTCTCCGGGGGAACTCGCGATTTAAGCACGGTCGTTCGCTTCGGGCTGTCCGGGTTGCGACAAACCCAGCTGGCCGGCGAGGTCCTGCAATTGCTCGCGCAGGGTGACCACTTCCGTTTCGAGCCGGGCGACCCGCTCTTCCAGTGCGGCTGCTTCCGCCGGGGCCGCCGGCGCGGCGGCGAGGGCGCCGGCGTCCACCGGTCCGCACAGCAGGTGGGCCCAGCGCGCCTCGCGCGCGCCCGGCGCCCGGGGCAGTTGCACCACCAGCGGCCCGCCGCGCTCCTCGGGGCGCTCGCGCATTTCCTCCAGGAAGGCCTCGACCGAGGAGATGTCGGCGAAGCGGTACCAGCGCTCGGAGTGGATGCGCAGCTCGCCCGCGGTCTGGGGGCCACGCAGCATCAGCAGGCCCAGCAGCACGGCGGACTGCTCGGGCACCACCAGCGCGCGCTGGAAGTTGTGCTCCCAGCGGGCCACGCGGCTGCCGCTGGAGGCGAAGGCCAGCGAACGGCGCTTCAGGCCGTCCAGCGCCTCCTGCACCTCGGCTTCCGTGAGGTGGGTGACCGGCTCGCGGCTGCTCTTCTGGTTGCAGCCGGCGACCAGCGCGTTCAGCGACAGGGGATAGGTGTCCGGCACCGTGCGGGCCTTCTCCATCAGCGTGCCCAGCACGCGCGCCTCGGCAAGGGTGAGCGGTTCCATGTTCAGCTGGCTGGGATAATCGCGGTCGACATGAAGAACATCGTGATCCTGATCTCGGGTGGCGGCTCGAACATGGCCGCCATCGTACGCGCGGCGCAGCGCGACGACTGGGCCAGGGCCTACGGGGCCCAGGTGCGGGCCGTGATCAGCAACCGCGCCGACGCCGGCGGCCTGACCTTTGCCCGCGAACAGGGCATCGCGGCGGAGGTGGTGGACCACAAGCAGTTCGCCGGCCGCGAGGCCTTCGACGAGGCGCTGGCCGCCGCGATCGACCGCCACCAGCCGGCCCTCGTGGTGCTGGCCGGCTTCATGCGCATCCTGACGCCGGCCTTCGTGGGCCGCTACCAGGGGCGGCTGCTCAACATCCACCCCTCGCTGCTGCCGGCCTTCCCCGGCCTGCACACGCACCAGCGGGCGATAGCCGCCGGCTGCAGGTTCGCCGGGGCGACGGTGCACCAGGTGACCGCCGAACTCGACCACGGCCCCATCCTGGAGCAGGCGGTGGTCCCCATCCTGCCGGACGACACCGCGGCGACGCTGGCTGCGCGCGTGCTGGCGCAGGAGCACCAGATCTACCCGCGGGCGATCGCCCGGCTGCTGCCCACCCTGTAGGACCCGCATGCATCCCAAAGCCCTGCTGGACGCCTGCGCCGACCTGGTGGCGCAGGTTCTGAAGTTCGACCACCCCGCCGACGCCATCGTCTCGCGCTATTTCCGCGAGCACCGCTCGCTGGGCCCTCGCGAGCGCGCCACCCTGGCCGAAACCGCCTACGCGGTGCTGCGGCGCAAGCTGCTGTTCGAGCACCTGGCCCAGTCGGGCAGCGGACCGCGCGAGCGGCGGCTGGCGATCCTCGGCTTCGCCGGGCCACGCGACTTCCTCAAGAGCGCGCTGAGCGAGCAGGAAAAGGTCTGGCTCGACCACTGCGACGCGATCGACCCGGCGAGCCTCGCCGAGCGGCACCGGCACAACCTGCCGGACTGGCTGGTCGAGCCGCTGAAGGCGCAGCTGGGGGACGGCTTCTGGCCGCTGGTGGAGGCCCTGAACCAGCCTGCGCCCCTGGACCTGCGAGTCAATGCGCTCACCGACAAGCGCGCCGACGTGCAGCGCGAGCTGCAGCTGGCCGGCATCCGCGCCGAGCCGACGCGCCACTCGCCCTGGGGCCTGCGCGTGCAGGGCAAGCCGGCGCTGACGAAGCTGGACGCCTTCGCCCGCGGGGCCATCGAGGTGCAGGACGAGGGCTCGCAGCTGCTGGCCCTGCTCACGGACGCCCGCCGCGGCCAGATGGTGGTGGATTTCTGCGCCGGCGCCGGCGGCAAGACCCTGGCCCTGGGCGCGGCGATGCGCAACACCGGCCGGCTGTACGCCTTCGACGTCTCCGCGCACCGGCTGGACAACCTGAAGCCGCGGCTGGCCCGCAGCAAGCTGTCGAACGTGCACCCCGCGGCGATCGCCCACGAGCGCGACGAGCGCGTCAAGCGCCTGGCCGGCAAGATCGACCGGGTGCTGGTCGACGCCCCCTGCTCGGGGCTGGGGACGCTCAGGCGCAATCCCGACCTGAAATGGCGGCAGTCGCCCCAGGCCCTAGCCGAGCTGACAGCCAAGCAGGCGGCCATCCTGGAGAGCGCCGCCCGGCTGCTCAAGCCCGGCGGGCGCATCGTCTACGCCACCTGCAGCCTGCTGCGCTCGGAGAACGAGGACATCGCCGTCGCCTTCACGGCCGCCCACCCGGAGTTCCGCCGCCTGTCCGTGCCGGCCCTGCTCGAGGAGGCCAAGGTGCCGGAGGCGGCCGAGCTCTGCGGTGCCGACGGGCAGGACCTGCGCCTGTGGCCGCACCGGCACGGCAGCGACGGCTTCTATGCCGCCGCCTGGGAAAAAGTCCAGTCCTGACAAGGACCTGAGGAAAAAAGGGGGTGCGCGATGGAACCCCCGGCCCTACAATCCATCGAACCGCAGACGCAGGCATTTCTGCGGTCTTTTTTCTTACTCGAGAGATCCTCCCTTCCATGTTGCTTCCCGATTGGGCCGTGCTGAACGCGGCCATCGACTGGCTCGGCCACGGCCTCTGGGACCTGTCCTGGTGGCAGATCGTGCTGTACACGCTGGTGACCACGCATTTCACCATCGCCGCCGTCACCATCTTCCTGCACCGCAGCCAGGCCCACCGGGCGCTGGACCTGCACGCCATTCCCTCGCACTTCTTCCGCTTCTGGCTGTGGCTGGGCACGGGTATGGTGACCAAGGAGTGGGTGGCCATCCACCGCAAGCACCACGCCAAGTGCGAGACCGAGGAAGACCCGCACAGCCCGCAGACGCGCGGCATCGAGACCGTGCTCAAGCGGGGTGCCGAGCTGTACCGCGCGGAGGCGAAGAACAAGGAAACCCTGGCCAAGTACGGCCACGGCACGCCCGACGACTGGATCGAGCGCAACCTCTACACCCGCTACAGCTGGCAGGGCGTGGGCCTGATGCTGATCCTCGACCTGGCCTTGTTCGGCGCCGCCGGCGCGGCGGTCTGGGCCGTGCAGATGCTGTGGATCCCGATCACGGCCGCCGGCATCATCAACGGCATCGGCCACTACTGGGGCTACCGCAACTTCGAGGCGCCGGACGCCAGCACCAACGTCTCGCCCTGGGGCATCCTCATCGGCGGCGAGGAACTGCACAACAACCACCACACCTACCCGACCTCGGCCAAGTTCTCGGTCAAGCCCTACGAGTTCGACCTGGGCTGGGTCTACATCAGCCTGATGCAGCGCATCGGCTGGGCCAAGGTCAAGAAGGTGCCGCCCAAGCTGCGCCTGGGCACCATCCAGCCCGTGGCCGACGAGAAGACCCTGGAGGCCATCATCGCCAACCGCTACGAGGTGATGGCCGGCTACGCCCGCGAAATGAGGCGCGCCTGCAGCGCCGAGATCGCCCAGCTGAAGGCCCGGGGCGAGGATTCGGGCATGCTCAAGGCGGCCCGGCGCTGGCTGCACCGCGATGCCGACCGCGTGCCGGCGGCCGCCCGCCCGCAGCTGGAGCAGGTGCGCGCCGAGCACCCGGTGCTGGACAAGATGGTCAGCATGCGCGAGGAGCTGCGCCAGATGTGGCTCAACACGAACCACTCGCGCGAGCAGCTGGCCGCCGACCTGCAGGCCTGGTGCCGCCGGGCCGAGGAAAGCGGGATCGAGGCCCTGCGCCAGTTCTCGCTGAAGCTGCGCGCGGCGCGCGCGTGAGGGGTTTCCCCTCGGGAATGGAAAAAGCCCCGCAATGCGGGGCTTTTTCTTGGATCCCCGCCTGCGCGGGGATGAAGTGACGAGGCGCCCGGCGGGCGCCGATGTCACTTCAGCTTGGTTTCCTTGTACTCGACGTGCTTGCGCGCCTTCGGGTCGAACTTCATGATCGACATCTTCTCGGGCATCGTCTTCTTGTTCTTGCTGGTCGTGTAGAAGTGACCGGTGCCGGCCGTGGACTCCAGCTTGATCTTCTCGCGTCCGCCTTTGCTCGCCATGGTGCTTCTCCTTGCGAATTAAGCCTGGCCGCGGGCGCGCATGTCCGCCAGCACAGCGTCGATACCGTTCTTGTCGATCAGGCGCAGCGCGGCGCTCGAAACCCGCAGGCGCACCCAGCGGTTCTCGCTCTCGACCCAGAAACGGCGGTATTGCAGGTTCGGCATGAACCGGCGCTTGGTCTTGTTGTTGGCGTGGGAGACGTTGTTCCCCACCATCGGGCCCTTGCCCGTCACGTCGCAGACGCGTGCCATCTGAAACTCTCCATGATCCGCCCGTCACTCCCGTGAGGGGCTCACCTCGCCCTGACGGGGGCGGTAACCGGCCGGACCAAGTCCAGCAAAGCCGGAAATTATAGCCCGTTCCTTCCAGGGCCGCCTCGGAACCGGCTTTGCCGGGCCGCGGGGGCGCCCCCTTGAGGGGGAGGCGGCCGCAGGCCGCTTCGGGGGGGCCTATTCTTCCTGCTCGAGGAACCTCTGCGCGTCCAGGGCGGCCATGCAGCCGGTGCCGGCGCTGGTGATGGCCTGGCGGTACACGTGGTCCTGCACGTCGCCGGCGGCGAACACGCCCGGCACGCTGGTCATGGTGGCGAATCCGTTGCTGCCGCCGCGCGTGAGGACGTAGCCGTCCTTCATCTCCAGCTGCCCCTTGAAGATCTCGGTGTTGGGCTGGTGGCCGATGGCGATGAAGCAGCCCTTGAGCTCGACGTCCTCGGTGGCGCCGGTGTTGACGTCCTTCAGCCGGACGCCGGTCACGCCGGTGGCGTCGCCCAGCACCTGGTCGAGGGCCTTGAACAGCTTCAGCTCGATCTTCCCCTCGGCGACCTTGTGCATCACCTTGTCCACCAGGATCGGCTCGGCGCGGAACTTGTCGCGCCGGTGCACCAGGTAGACCTTCTTCGCGATGTTCGACAGGTACAGCGCCTCCTCCACGGCGGTGTTGCCGCCGCCGATGACGCAGGTGACCTGATCGCGGTAGAAGAAGCCGTCGCAGGTGGCGCAGGCGCTCACGCCCTTGCCCATGAACGCCTGCTCCGAGGGCAGGCCCAGGTACTTGGCGGACGCGCCAGTGGCGATGATCAGGGCGTCGCAGGTGTAGGTGCCGCTGTCGCCCGTGAGAGTGAACGGGCGCCGCGAGAAGTCGACCCGGTTGATGTGGTCGAACACGATCTCTGTCTTGAAGCGCTCGGCGTGCTGCAGGAAGCGCTGCATCAGGTCCGGGCCCTGGACGCCGTCGACGTCGGCCGGCCAGTTGTCCACCTCGGTGGTGGTCATGAGCTGCCCGCCCTGGGCGATGCCGGTGACCAGCACCGGGTTCAGGTTGGCGCGGGCGGCGTAGACGGCGGCGGTGTAGCCGGCGGGGCCGGAGCCGAGGATCAGGACTTTGGCGTGCTTGCTGTTCATGGTGCTAAAAACCTGTGTGGGAAACGCCACAGGTCGGTGTACATTTCGAGGCGCTTCGTGAAGTATCAAGCATGCCGTCAGGGGCCATGCATGCGCCGTCTCGATGGCAGGGATTGTAAGAACCCATGGCCGGCCGTCACGCAGGAGGGTCTTGAACGATGTCGATGCTGTCCAACCTGGAGCTGATCCGCCGGGTGCCGCTGTTCGCCCTGCTGACCCCCGCCCAGGCTGAATCGGTGGCCGACGCGGTGGTCAAGCGCCGCTTCAAGCGCGGCGAGACCGTCGTGGAGCAGGGCGAGAAGACCAACACCCTGTTCATCATCCTCACCGGGCGCGTGCGCGTCGTGACCTCGGACAAGCGCGGCCGCGAGGTGATCCTGGCGACGCTCCATCCGGGCGACTACATCGGGGAGATGAGTCTCATCGACAACGAGCCGCACTCGGCCACCTGCCGCGCCGAGGTGCAGACCGACATGCTGACCCTGGGCCGGGCCGAGTTCGCCCGCTGCCTGCCCGAGAACAGCTCGATGGCCTACGCGATCATGAAGGGCCTGGTGCAGCGCCTGCGCCAGGCCGACCGCAAGATCGAGTCGCTGGCGCTCATGGACGTCTACGGGCGCGTCGCCCGGGCGCTGCTGGAGTTCGCCCAGCCCGATCGCGAGGGCCTGATGACGATCCGCGAACGCATCTCGCGCCAGGACATCGCCAAGATGGTGGGTGCCTCGCGCGAGATGGTCAGCCGGGTGATGAAGGACCTGGAGGACCGCGGCTTCATCGAGACGCGCGAGGACGGCTCGATGCTGGTGAAGGACCGGCTGACGGCGCTGGGATAGCCGGCGCCCCTGCCCGGGCGGGGCGGCGGGCGGCGCTGCGCTAAGCTCGCGCCTGCGTCATGACGTATTCGCTGAACACCCTCACGGACGCCGCCGCGGCGGCGCCCCCTGCCCGCAGCGGCCTGGCCCGCTTCGCCCACGAGACTGCCCTGGTGCTGGGCGCCGCGGCCCTCGCCTTCTGGCTGCTGGCCCTGGCCACGCACTCGCCCGCCGACGCCGCCTTCTCCACCTCCGGCGACGGCAGCCCGGCACACAACTGGGGCGGCCGGCTGGGCGCCTGGCTCGCCGACGGCAGCTTCTTCCTTCTGGGCTTCTCGGTCTGGTGGTGCTTCGCCGCCGGCCTGCGCGCCTGGCTCGCGTCGCTGGCGCGCTGGATGCGCGCGGACGAGCCGCTGCCCGAGCCGGCCGCGGAGTCGGCCGCCCACCGCTGGCTGCACGGGCGGCTGGCGTTCTGGATCGCGCTGGCGGTGCTGCTGGTCGCCTCCTGCGGCCTGGAGTGGTCCCGCCTGTACCGCTACGAGCCGCACCTGCCGGACCACGCGGGCGGGGCCCTCGGCTACCTGGTCGGCCCCGTTGCCGTGCAGTGGCTCGGGTTCACCGGCTCGGGCCTGCTGTGCGTCGCCCTGCTGGTGCTGGCCTCGGGCGTCGTGTTCCGCTTCTCCTGGAGCCACGTGGCCGAGCGCATCGGCTCGGCGGTGGACGGCTTCGTCCAGTCCCGGCGCGAGAAGCGCGAGATCGCCGAGGACGTGGCCCTCGGCCAGCGCGCCGCGCGCGAACGCGAGGAGACCGTGCAGGTCGAGCGCGTCGAGAGCGAGGAACACCACCCGACCCCGGTGCTGATCGAGCCGGTGATGGTCGACGTGCCGCGCAGCGAGCGCGTGGCCAAGGAGAGGCAGAAGCCGCTGTTCTCCGACATGCCGGACAGCAAGCTGCCGCAGGTGGACCTGCTGGACGCGGCGGCGGGGCGCCAGGAGACCGTCTCCGCGGACACGCTGGAGATGACCTCGCGGCTGATCGAGAAGAAGCTCAAGGACTTCGGCGTCGACGTGCGCGTCGTGGCCGCCGCGCCCGGCCCGGTGATCACCCGCTACGAGATCGAGCCCGCCACCGGCGTGAAGGGCTCGCAGATCGTCAACCTGGCCAAGGACCTCGCGCGCTCGCTGTCGCTGGTGTCGATCCGCGTGATCGAGACCATCCCGGGCAAGAACTACATGGCGCTGGAGCTGCCCAATGCCAAGCGGCAGTCGATCAAGCTGTCGGAGATCCTCGGCTCGCAGGCCTACAACGAGGCGAAGTCGCAGCTGACGCTGGGGCTGGGCAAGGACATCGTCGGCAACCCGGTGGTGGCCGACCTCGCGAAGATGCCCCACGTGCTGGTGGCCGGCACCACCGGCTCGGGCAAGTCGGTGGGCATCAACGCGATGATCCTGAGCCTGCTGTACAAGGCCGAGGCGCGCGACGTGCGCCTGCTGATGATCGACCCCAAGATGCTGGAGATGTCGGTCTACGAGGGCATCCCCCACCTGCTGGCGCCGGTGGTCACCGACATGAAGCAGGCCGGCAACGGCCTGACCTGGTGCGTGGCCGAGATGGAGCGGCGCTACAAGCTGATGTCCAGGCTGGGCGTGCGCAACCTGGCCGGCTACAACCACAAGATCGACGAGGCGAAGGCGAAGGAACAGTTCATCTACAACCCCTTCAGCCTGACGCCCGACAGCCCCGAGCCGCTGGAGCGCCTGCCCTACATCGTCGTCGTGATCGACGAACTGGCCGACCTGATGATGGTGGTGGGCAAGAAGATCGAGGAGCTGATCGCCCGCCTGGCGCAGAAGGCGCGCGCGGCCGGCATCCACCTGATCCTGGCCACCCAGCGCCCGAGCGTCGACGTGATCACGGGCCTGATCAAGGCCAACATCCCGACCCGCATCGCCTTCCAGGTGTCCAGCAAGATCGACAGCCGCACCATCCTCGACCAGATGGGCGCCGAGGCGCTGCTGGGCATGGGCGACATGCTGTACATGGCCAGCGGCACCGGCCTGCCCGTGCGCGTGCACGGCGCCTTCGTGAGCGACGAGGAGGTGCACCGCGTGGTCGCCTACCTGAAGGAGCAGGGCGGCGAGCCGAACTACATCGAGGGCGTGCTGGAGGGCGGCACCGTGGATGGCGAGGAAGGCGGCCCCGGCGGCGCCGCGGGCGGCGAGGGCGGCGGCGAGGGCGACCCGCTGTACGACCGCGCCGTGGAGGTGGTGCTGAAGAACCAGAAGGCCAGCATCTCCCTGGTGCAGCGTCACCTGGCCATCGGCTACAACAAGGCGGCGAACCTGCTGGAGGCGATGGAGAAGGCCGGCCTGGTGAGCCCGATGAACGCGCGCGGCCAGCGCGAGATCCTCGTGCCCCAGCGGGGCGGGGAATGAGCCGGGCGCGCGAACTTCGCCGGCACGACGCGAACCAACACGGCATGTCCTTGAAGAAACTGTCCGCCGCCCTGGCGCTGTCGGTGCTCGCCCTCGGCGCGCATGCCGGCGCGCTGGAGAGCCTGGAGAACTTCGTGCGCACCGTGCACAGCGGCCGCGCCGACTTCACCCAGGTCGTCACCAACCCGCCGCGCGAGGGCCGGCCCGGCCCCACGCGCCATTCCAGCGGCTCCTTCGCGTTCCAGCGGCCCGACCGCTTCCGCTTCGACTACCGCAAGCCCTTCGAGCAGACCATCGTGGCCGACGGCCGCACCCTCTGGCTGTACGACAAGGACCTGAACCAGGTCACCGAGCGCCGGCAGGCGCAGGTGCTGGGCGCCACGCCGGCCGCCGTGATCGCCGCCTCGCCGGACCTCGATGCGATCCGGCGCGACTTCGAGCTGCAGGCCCTGCCCGACAGCGATGGCCTGCAGTGGCTGCAGGCGACGCCCCGGCGCCGCGACGGCCAGCTCACGAGCATGAAGGTGGGCTTCCGCGGCGACCAGCTCGCGCAGCTGGAGATCCTGGACAGCTTCGGCCAGCGTTCCGTGCTGACCTTCGGCCACCTGCAGGTCAATGCGTCCCTGCCCGCCGACACCTTCCGCTTCACGCCGCCGCCGGGCGCGGACGTGGTCAAGTCCCCATAACCGGCGCTCCCAGCGCACCGCCGAAGCGCGAGCCGCCGCCAGGCGGCTTGTGTTCACCTTGCGTCGATCTCCCGCGCGATCTGGTCGAGCTGCTTGCGCTCGATGTACTCCTCCATCCGCGACAGCAGCCGCCACCATTCCGAGCCGTCCTCGCGGTACACGCGGATGGCGCCGGCGCGCACCAGGATCTTGCGCAGCTCGTCGTCGGTGAAGCCGCCCAGCGCCCGGCGCAGGGTGTCGAAGGAGCGGTCGGTGAAGCCCTTGTGGCCGAGGAAGTGGCGGGCGGTGGTCTCCGCCATGTACTCCGCCTTGTTCTGCTCCTGCAGCACGCGCAGCTGGTGGCGAAACTGCTGCCGGTTCAGCAGGAAGCTGATGCCCCCGCCCACGGCGGCGCCCAGCAGGGCCGAGAGCGAGGACCACAGCGCGGCTTCCATGATGGGCGCAATATAAACTGCCCGGCATGAGCAGCAACCCCGCCCACGCGCCCCTGGCCGAACGGCTGCGGCCGAAGTCCCTGGGGGAGGTGATCGGCCAGCAGCACCTGCTGGGAGAAGGCATGCCGCTGCGCATCGCCTTCGAGTCCGGCCAGCCCCACAGCCTGATCCTGTGGGGGCCGCCCGGCACCGGCAAGACCACCATCGCCCGCCTGATGGCCGATGCCTTCGACGCCCAGTTCATCACCATCAGCGCGGTGCTGGGGGGCGTCAAGGACATCCGCGAGGCGGTGGAACAGGCGCAGATCGCCCAGGCCCACGGCCGGCGCACCATCGTCTTCGTCGACGAGGTGCATCGCTTCAACAAGAGCCAGCAGGACGCCTTCCTGCCGCACGTGGAGTCGGGCCTGTTCACCTTCATCGGCGCCACCACCGAGAACCCCTCGTTCGAGGTGAACTCGGCGCTGCTGTCGCGCGCGGCCGTCTACGTGCTGCAGCCCCTGTCCGAGGACGACCTGAAGCAGATCGTGCAGCGCGCGCAGGCCATCGGCGCGGTGCCGGCGATCGAGCCGGCGGCGCTGGACCGCCTGATCGCCTATGCCGACGGCGACGCCCGCCGGCTGCTCAACACGCTGGAGACGCTGGCGGTGGCCGCGGGCAAGGAGAAGCTGGCGGAGGTCACCGATGCCTGGCTGCTCAAGGTGCTGGGCGAGCGCATGCGCCGCTACGACAAGGGCGGCGAGCAGTTCTACGACACCATCAGCGCGCTGCACAAGTCGGTGCGCGGCTCCGACCCCGACGCGACGCTGTACTGGTTCGCGCGCATGCTCGATGGCGGCGTCGACCCGCGCTACGTCGCCCGCCGCATGATCCGCATGGCGGTGGAGGACGTCGGCCTGGCCGACCCGCGGGCGCTGCGGATGGCGCTCGACGCGTCCGAGGTGTACGAGCGCCTGGGCACGCCCGAGGGCGAGCTGGCGCTGGCGCAGTGCCTGGTCTACCTGGCGGTGGCCCCCAAGTCCAATGCGGTCTACGTCGCCTACAACGAGGCGCGGGCGCTGGTGCGCCGAGACGGCACCCGACCGGTGCCCCTGCACCTGCGCAATGCGCCCACGCGGCTCATGAAGGACCTGGGCTACGGCAAGGACTACCGCTACGCCCATGACGAGGAAGGGGGCTTCGCGGCCGGGGAGAGCTACTTCCCCGAAGGGCTGCGCGCCCCGCAGTTCTACCGGCCGGTGGAGCGCGGCCTGGAGATCCGCATCGCGGAAAAGCTGCGCGAATTACGCGCCCTGAACCGGGCGCGCCAAGGGGCAAACCCCTAGGCGCCCGGGGGCGGTCCGGTCAGTTGCCGCCGCTACAATCGCGCCCCGAGAACCCGCCCACGGATCCGCATGGCGGGTTTTTTGCTAGCTGGCGAGACGCCCCACAAAGGCGCTCCCGCCAACGCGGCGGCTTAGTAACGGAGAAAACCTCTATGGATATCCTGCTGCAGCAGATCATCAACGGTCTGGTCCTGGGCAGCATGTACGCGCTGGTGGCTCTCGGCTACACCATGGTGTACGGCATCATCAACCTGATCAACTTCGCGCACGGCGACGTGCTGATGGTGGGAGCCCTCACGAGTTGGGCGATCATCACCAAGGTGCAGCACACCATGCCGGGCATCCCGGGCTGGCTGCTGCTGCTGGTGGCGACGCTGATCGCCTGCGTCGTCGCGGCGGCGCTGAACTACGTGATCGAGAAGGTCGCCTACCGGCCGCTGCGCAACAGTCCCAAGCTGGCGCCCCTGATCACCGCCATCGGCATGTCGATCCTGCTGCAGACGCTGGCGATGATCATCTTCAAGCCGAACTACAAGGCCTACCCGACGCTGCTGCCGATGGAGCCGCTGAACGTGGGCGGCGCCGTGATCACCTGGACGCAGATCATGATCCTGGTGGTGACGGTGCTGTCCCTGGCAGTGCTCACCTACCTGGTCAGCTACACGCGGCTGGGCCGCGCGATGCGGGCGACCGCGGAAAACCCGCGGGTGGCGGCGCTCATGGGCGTGAAGCCGGACACCGTGATCTCCGCGACCTTCATCATCGGCGCGGTGCTCGCCACCATCGCCGGCGTCATGTACGCGTCCAACTACGGCACCGCGCAGCACACCATGGGCTTCATGCCGGGCCTCAAGGCCTTCACGGCGGCCGTGTTCGGCGGCATCGGCAACCTGGCCGGCGCGGTCGTCGGGGGCATGATCCTCGGCCTGATCGAGTCGATCGGCTCCGGCTACCTGGGCACCCTCACCGGCGGCGTGCTGGGCAGCAACTACGCCGACATCTTTGCCTTCATCGTCCTCATCGTGGTGCTGACGCTGCGGCCCTCCGGCCTGCTCGGCGAACGCGTCGCGGACCGCGCCTGAAGGAGACGACATGACCGACAAGCAGAAAAAGGTTTCCTGGGTGCTGGGCGCCCTGGCGCTGGCCATCCTGCCCCTGTTGCTGCAGGCGGCCGGCAATTTCTGGGTCCGCATCGCCGACACCGCGCTGCTGTACGTGCTGCTCTCGCTGGGCCTGAACATCGTGGTCGGCTTCGCCGGCCTGCTGGACCTGGGCTTCGTCGCCTTCTTCGCCATCGGGGCCTACACCTTCGCCCTGCTGGGGTCGCCGCACCTGACCAGCAACTTCCCATGGTTCGCGCAGCACTTCGGCGATGCCGGGCTGCACGTCTCGGTCTGGCTGGTGATCCCGATCGGCGCGGCGATGGCCGGGGTGTTCGGCGTCCTGCTGGGCGCCCCGACCCTGAAGCTGCGCGGCGACTACCTCGCGATCGTGACGCTGGGCTTCGGCGAGATCATCCGCGTGTTCCTGAACAACCTGGACCAGCCGGTCAACCTCACCAACGGTCCCAAGGGCATCTCGCAGATCGACTCGGCCACGATCTTCAACTTCGACTTCGCGCGAACGCTGGACGTGACCGACAACTACTCGGTCAGCTCGGTCACGCTCTACTACTACCTGTTCCTGGCCCTGGTGCTGCTGAGCGTCTTCGTCTGCCACCGGCTGGAGCTGTCGCGCATCGGCCGCGCCTGGATGGCCATCCGCGAGGACGAGATCGCCGCCAAGGCCATGGGCATCAACACCCGCAACATGAAGCTGCTGGCCTTCGGCATGGGCGCGACCTTCGGCGGCGTGGCGGGCGTGATGTTCGCCGCCTTCCAGGGCTTCGTCTCGCCCGAGTCCTTCAGCCTGATGGAGTCGGTGATGATCGTCGCGATGGTGGTGCTGGGCGGCATCGGCCACCTGCCGGGGGTGATCCTCGGCGCCGTGCTGCTGTCGGCGCTGCCGGAGGTGCTGCGCTGGGTGTCCGGCGCGGTCGACCTGCAGTCGGTCACCGGCGGGCGCCTGGACGCGTCCATCCTGCGCCAGCTGCTGATCGCGCTGGCGATGATCGTCGTCATGCTGCTGCGCCCGCGCGGGCTCTGGCCTTCGCCGGAGCACGGCAAGTCGCTGCAGCGCGCCGGCAACGGCGGCAAGTAAGGAGGCCACGATGGCAGATATCGTCCTTCGCGTCGCCGGGATCTCCAAGCGCTTCGGCGGACTGCAGGCCCTCTCGGACGTGGGCCTCACCATCGAGCGCGGCCAGGTCTACGGCCTGATCGGCCCCAACGGCGCCGGCAAGACCACCTTCTTCAACGTGATCACCGGCCTGTACACGCCGGACAGCGGCAGCTTCGAGCTGGCCGGCCAGCCCTACAAGCCCAGCGCGGTGCACGAGGTGGCCAAGGCGGGCATCGCCCGCACCTTCCAGAACATCCGGCTGTTCGCCGACATGACGGCGCTGGAGAACGTGATGGTCGGGCGGCACGTGCGCACCCACTCGGGCCTGCTCGGCGCCGTGTTCCGCACGAAGACCTTCAAGGAGGAGGAACTGCAGATCGCCAGGCGCGCGCAGGAGCTCCTCGACTACGTGGGCATCGGCCGCCTGGCCGACTTCAAGGCGCGCACCCTGTCCTACGGCGACCAGCGCCGGCTCGAGATCGCTCGCGCGCTCGCGACCGACCCGCAGCTGATCGCGCTGGACGAGCCGGCCGCCGGCATGAACTCCACCGAGAAGGTGGTCCTGCGCGAACTGATCGACCGCATCCGCAAGGACGGCCGCACCATCCTGCTGATCGAGCACGACGTGAAGCTGGTGATGGGCCTGTGCGACCGCGTGACGGTGCTGGACTACGGCAAGCAGATCGCCGCGGGCACGCCCGCGGAAGTGCAGCGGGACGAGAAGGTCATCGAGGCCTACCTGGGCCACAGCCACAAGCCCACGGCGCAGACGCCGGCCGGGGAGCAAGAGCAATGAGCGAGACGCTGCTGAAAGTCACGGGCCTGAAGGTCGCCTATGGCGGCATCCAGGCCGTCAAGGGGGTGGACTTCGAGGTGCGCGCGGGCGAGCTGGTCTCCCTGATCGGCTCCAACGGCGCCGGCAAGACCACCACGATGAAGGCGATCACCGGGCTGCTGCCGCTCACCGACGGCGACATCCAGTTCATGGGACGCAGCATCCGGGGCCGCGGCCCCTGGGACCTGGTGAAGGAAGGCCTGGCGATGGTGCCGGAGGGCCGCGGCGTGTTCACGCGCATGACCATCACCGAGAACCTGCAGATGGGCGCGCACATCCGCAACGACAAGGCGGGCATCGCCGAGGACATCGAGCGCGTGTTCACCACCTTCCCGCGGCTGAAGGAGCGCAAGGACCAGCTCGCCGGCACCATGTCCGGCGGCGAGCAGCAGATGCTCGCGATGGGTCGCGCGCTGATGTGCCGGCCCAAGGTGCTGCTGATGGACGAACCGTCCATGGGCCTGTCGCCCATCATGGTCGACAAGATCTTCGAGGTGGTGCAGGAGGTGTACCGGCAGGGCGTGACCGTGCTGCTGGTGGAGCAGAACGCCAGCCGCGCGCTGGAGATCGCCGACCGCGGCTACGTGATGGAGTCGGGCCTCATCAGCATGAGCGGCGACGCCAAGGTCATGCTGGACGACCCCAAGGTGCGCGCCGCCTACCTGGGCGAGTGAGGCTGCCGGCCCCGGGACGGTGGCGTCCCGGCGGGCCGGACCCTCAGTAGCGCCACTGCAGGCCCAGGCTGGTGCGCACATCGCGCCCTTCGCCGGGGACGCCGCGCAGTTCGAAGCTGTCGAGGCCCACGGCGGCGGAGGCGCTGCGCGTGAAGTCCCAGCTGAGGCCCACGCCGTAGCGGAAGCCGGTCTCGCCTGGGAACGGGCTGGCCAGCACCGGCGAGGCCCGGTTGAGCGTGGTGCCGACGCGCCCATAGACGCCCAGCCCCAGGTCCTGCCAGAGGCCCGCCCGGCCCACCAGGTTGACGTCGAGGCCCACCGGGTTCGCCAGGCCCAGGGCGGACGCCTCAGGGCCGAGTTCCATGCTCAGCACCCGGGAAGCCGTCTCGCTGGCGTACAGCGGCACGCTCGAGGCATCGCCGCAGGAGAGGGTATAGCGCGAGCAGGGCAGGGGCAAGGCGCCGCCGGCCTGCAGACCCAGGGGCGCCGCGCCGGTGCGCCAGCGCAGCGAGCCGCCGGACTGGGCCAGGGCGGGGCCGGCCGCGGCCAAGGCAAGCACCAACCCTATCAGGATGCGCTGCGACGCCATGACGGGCTCCCTCGCACGAGTCAGGAGCCCTACTGTGCACCCCAGCTGAGCCGGCTCGTGTCAGACGATTCTCACAAGCCCTGTAGGAGCCAGGAGGTGGCCCTCAGTCCACCTTGGCGCCCGAGGCCTTCACCACACTCTCGTACTTGGCGAGTTCCGAGCGCATGAAGCGGCCGAATTCTTCCGGGGTGGTGGGCACGGGTTCCGCCATGAGGCCGGCGAAGCGGGACTTCGCCTGCGGCGAGTTCAGCGCCGCCACGAAGGCGTGGTTCAGCTTCTGGACCACGTCCTTCGGCGTGCCGGCTGGCGCCACCAGGCCCCACCAGGTGTCGATGGCGAAACCCGGCAGGGTGTCGGCGACCGGCGGGACGTCCGGCACGTAGGGCGATCGCTGCAGGCTGGTCACGGCCAGCGCCCTGAGCTTGCCGGCGCGGATGTTGGGCGCGGCAGTGGCCAGGTTGTCGAAGTTGAAGTCCACCTGCCCTGACAGCAGCGCCAGCTGCGCCGGGTTGCCCCCGTTGAAGGGGATGTGCACGGCGAAGACGTGGGCGGCGCGCTTGAACATCTCCCCGGCCAGGTGGCCGGCGCTGCCGTTGCCGCCGCTGCCGTAGTTCAGGCTGCCCGGGTGGGCCTTCGCGTAGGCGATCAGGTCGCGCACGCTGGCGATCTTCAGGCGCTCGGCGGTCTGCGCGTTCATCACCAGCACGTTGGGCACGCGCACCATCTGGGTGATGGGCGCGAAGTCCTTCACCGGGTCGAAGGGCAGTTTCGAGAACAGCCAGGGGTTGATGGCGTGGGTCGCCACCGCCGCGATGCCGATCGTGGTGCCGTCGGGCGCGGCCTTGGCGATCGCGTCGACGCCGATGTTGCCGCCGGCGCCGGGGCGGTTCTCGATGATCACCGTGCCCAGCGTGTCCTTGACCCGCTCGGCCAGCAGCCGCGCGGTGGTGTCGATGGGACCGCCCGGCGCGTAGGGGACGATCAGCCGGATCGGATGGGACTGCGACCAGGCCGCCGGGGCGGCCAGCGTCGCCGCGGCACCCAGGGAATTCAGGAGGAGTTGTCTGCGCTTCATGGCCGCATTGTCGCCGCGGGCCGCGGCGGGGCCGCGCTGGCAATCCCTGACACGGCCTGTCGGCAGCGTCCGACAACACCTGGCCGCCGCGCCACGTTCAAAGGTATATCCGTTCACCTTGGAATGAAAGGAAACTCAGCCATGAAGCTTCAATCCCTGTTTGCCGTGATCGCGCTCGCCGCCGCCGGCACCGCCTTCGCCTCGCCCGCTGCCGACACCAAGGCGGCCCCGGTCAAACCTGTCGTGCAAGCCGCCAAGGGGGCCGAAACCAGGACGATGGCCAAGGACGACAAAGCCCTGCGCCACGAGCGCTGGGTCGCCGCCCAGGACAGCTTCCCGAACCCGCAGGTGAGCCTGAACTCGCCGGCGCGCCAGCAGCGCATGGACCAGGCCTACGCCGCCTGGCGTTCGGAGCAAGGCTGACGCACCGGGGGGCGCTCCCGCCCCCGGTCAGCCGCCGTGCTTGTCCGCCTCGCTGGTGAAGGCGTCGGCATAGAACTCCTCGGGCGGCAGGCCGCACTGCGCGGAATACTCCGCCCGGGCCGAGTCCACGACGATGGGCGCGCCGCAGGCATACACCTGGTGGCCCGACAGGTCGGGGAAGTCGGCCATCACGGCCTTGTGCACGAAGCCGGTCCGGCCGGTCCAGTTGTCCTCCGGCAGGGCATCGGAGACAACCGGCACGTAGCGCAGGTTGGGCATCTCGGCGGTGCGTTCGCGCACCCAGGCGTCCATGTAGAGGTCCGCCGGGCGGCGGCCGCCCCAGTAGAGCGTGGCCGGCCGCGCGATGCCCTTGGACTGCATGTGCTCGATCAGCGCCTTGATCGGGGCGAAGCCCGTGCCCGAGGCCAGCAGGATGATCGGCTTGTCGGACTCCTCGCGCAGGTAGAAGCTGCCGAAGGGGCCTTCCACCCGCAGGATCTCCTTCTCCTTCATCGCCGTGAAGACGTGGTCCGTGAACCGGCCGCCCGGCATGTGGCGGATGTGCAGTTCCACGCCCGGGCCGTTGTGCGGCGCGTTGGCCATGGAGTAGCTGCGGCGCGCGCCGTCGCGCAGGATGAATTCGATGTACTGGCCCGCGTGGTAGCGCAGCGTGTCGTTGGCGGGCAGCTGCAGCTTCACCACCATCACGTCGTGCGAGACCTTCTCCAGCGAGGACACCCGCGCCGGCATCTTGCGCACCGGGAAGGCGCTCTCGTCGGTCACCTGGCGCGACTCCAGCACGACGTCGGACCGGGGCACCGCGCAGCAGGCGAGGATCAGCCCCTGGGCTTCCTCGTCGGCCGACAGGGCCTTGCTCTGGTGCGGTCCGTGGGTAACGGTGCCTTCGAGCTTGCGGCACTTGCAGGAGCCGCAGGCGCCGTCCTTGCAGCCGTAGGGCATGCCGACGCCCTGCCGGATGGCCGCGGCAAGGATGGCCTCCCCGGCCTCCACGGTGAAAGTGCGGCCGCTGGGCTGGACGATGATCTGGAAAGGGCCGGCGGCTGCGGTCATGCTTTGGTTATCCTCGGGCTCTGGTCGATGTCGCTGCCCCGATTTTGCCTTCAAACCAGACTCCCCTCGGCGCCCTGCCTGCCCGCTTCCGCCGGCTGCGTGTCCTGATCGCCGGCTGCGGCGACGTCGGGCTGCGCCTGGCGCGCGCCCTGCCCGCTGGCGTGCGCGTCCTCGCGCTGACCTCCAGCCCGCAGCGCGCCCCGCTGCTGCGCGAGCACGGCATCACGCCGCTGCAGGGCGACCTCGACGCCCCGCGCAGCGTCGCCCGGCTGGCCGGCCTGGCGCACCGGGTCGTTCACCTGGTGCCACCCGCGGGCGAGGCCGAGGGGCAGTGGTGGCGGGACCTGCGCACGCAGGCCCTGCTGCGGGCCCTGCGCCTGCGCTCGCAGCCCGAGGTCCTCGTCTATGCGTCGACCAGCGGCGTCTACGGCGACTGCGCCGGCGAGTGGGTGTCCGAGGTGCGGCCCGTCGCACCCGGCACGCCGCGGGCGCAGCGCCGCGTGGATGCGGAGCGGCAGGTGCGCTTCTTCGGCCGGGCGCCCGGGACGCGCTCCAGCATCCTGCGCATCCCCGGCATCTACGCGAGCGACCGCCCCGGCGGCACGCCGCGCGAGCGCCTGGCGCGCGGCACGCCGGTGCTGCGGCCCGAGGACGACGTCTACACGAACCACATCCATGCCGACGACCTCGCGCGCGCGCTGGCCGCGGCGCTGTGGCGCGGGCGGGCGCAGCGCGTGTGCAACGCGAGCGACGACAGCGCGCTCAAGATGGGCGACTACTTCGACTTGGCCGCGGATCTCTACGGGCTGCCGCGGCCGCCACGCGTGCCCCGCAGCACGGCGCAGGAACAGCTGCCGCTGATGCTCCTGAGCTTCATGGGCGAGTCGCGCCGGCTGGACAACAACCGCATGAAGAAGGAGCTGCGCCTGCGCCTGCGCCATCCCACGGTCGCCAGCGGCCTGCGCGATTGAACGCTCAGGGCGCGAGCGCCGCCTGGCCCTGCAGCTCCAGGCAGCGCCGCGTGAGTGCCTGGTGCAGGGCGCGCAGGCGCCGCGCGATGGCGTCGTCTCCGAGTGCCACGGGTGCGTGGGCGGCGAGGCGGTCGGCGCAGTTGTCGCGCCGCAGGTCGGGACCGAGGGCGGCCACGTAGCGCTCCAGGGCCAGCAGGCTGCTGTCGTTCGCGCGGGCCGCATAGCGGCCCATCTCGTCCTGCAGCGACCGCCAGCGGGCGGCGGCCGGATCGGACGCCAGAGCAGGGCTGCCCAGCGCCAGCACCGGGCTGGCCTGCCGCAGCAGCAGGTCCAGCCGGGCGGCCGTGCCGGCGAAGGAAGGCAGTGCCGCCGGGCCGGTGGGCGTGGCGCCGAGGACCTGGGCGAGGGGCAGCGCTTCGCCCTGCCACCAGCCGAAGTCCGCCGCCCGGGGATCCTCCAGGGGCAGCTGCCGCCAGTCCGCGCGCAGGTGCGCGAGCCGGCGCAGCAGTTCCGCATCCAGTGGGGCGACCAGCCGGTCGCCCCAGGCACCGCCGCCGGTTTCCTGCAGCAGCCTCTGCAGCGCCTGCACCTGTTGCCGCTCGCGACGCAGGCCGCTGAGGTCCGAGGGATCCTCGGTGCCGCTCGCCAGCGTGGAGCGCAGCGCGCGAAAGGCGCGCTGGTAGACCAGGCCGGACACGCGCAGGTCGATGACCTGCATGACGGCGCGCTGCGCATGCACCGGGAACAGGGGGACGCTGGTGGCCAGCGCCCGCGTCCGCTCGGCCGACAGGGCGCGCGCGTCTTCCAGCACCTCGCCCAGGCTGCCGGCATGGAGCGTCGCCTTGGCCGGCGCAGGGGGTTCGTCCGCGGCCATGAAGGAGGTCCGCAGCAGGGCGTCCAGGCCCGCGAGCAGGGCACGCCGCCCGGGCGACAGCCCGAAGCGCCGCTCGCCTTCGAGCCAGACGACGCCCGGCTCGCCCTGGGTGCCGAAGGCCGCCTCGAACTGGCGGCGGAATTCGGCGAACGCGGCACCGGACTGTTCCTGCAGCTGCCTCAGCGCATCCGGCCCGAGCAGACTGGTGCTCCCGATGCGCCGCAGCAGGCCCTGGTAGGCGGCGCCGAGCTGCGGCGTGGCCTGTCCCATCCATTCGTTGTGGCCCCGGGACAGGAGCGCGTCCTCGTCGGCCAGCAGAGAGCGCACGCTGCGGTAGCGTTCGAGGGTGCGGCCCAGGCTCGCCGGCCGGGCACGGACATCGAACAGGCGGCGGCTGGCTTCCACGTAGCCCTGCTCGAGGGCGAACAGGTCGTTGCTTTCCAGCAGGCGAGCATGCAGTGCCGCCATGCCCTTGCGCAGGGCGCAGCGGGCGGCCCACTGCAGCCGCGCCTGCATGAGGGCCGGCTGGACGCTGACCTCCTCGTCGTCCCGGAACATGCGCACCGCCCCTTGCAGGGCACCCGGCAGCTCCTTGCCGAGCGTGTAGGCCACCAGCCCCCGCATCTGTTCGGGCTGGCCGGAGCCGCCGTATTGCAGGGACAGGAAGGAGCGCACCGCGGCATCGAGCTGGGCCACCTGGTCCACGTAGGCGGCGACCGCGACGAATTCCGGCAGGTCTTCGGCAGTCGCCGAAAGCCGCCGCTGAAGGTCGGGAGGCATCGGCGAGCGGCAGCCGGCGGCGGGCCGCAGGTCACCCGAGTCGCCCGCCAGGGGAACCCCCGTGAGCCGGCTGGCGCGCGCGAGCAGTTCGCGCCGCAGCGTCTCGACCACGATGTCGCTGAACTCCCGCGCGAGGCGCGCCTGCACCCGTGCCTCGAGGTCGTCGAAGGGCCGCCAGGACCCGGGCAGCAGGGCGGTCCAGGCCGCGTCGTGCTGCAGCCTTTCGGTGGCCGCGAGCAGGGCGAGCGCCTTGCGCCGGTACCACTCCGGATCCACCGCCGCGCGGTTCGGGGCGCGGGACCGGAAGGCGGCATCGGCATTGAGCTGCAGCAGGGTCCGGGACAGGTCCCGGCGCCAGCCATCGAGCTGCACCGCGGCCACCAGGACGCCCAGCGCCCAGGCCCCGAGCAGCAGCCAGGCGAGCACGAGCGCGAGCCTGGGCGCGCGCCGCGGCCAGCGCCGGGTCGCCGCGCTCATGGCTCGCCGGCTCCCGCAGCCGGCGGGGGCTGCACCAGTTCGCGCACCGGCCAGGTCTGCCAGAGCCAGAGGACTTCCGACAGGGCGAGCAGGACGGCCGCGGCCGCCGCGACCCGCAGCCAGGGCCGCCAGCCGTCCCGCCTTCGCCCGGAGTCATCGGTGTGCGCCTTCATGCCACTCCCCTTCGATTGCCGCCGCGGCCGCGCACGGCGCCGGCCGCCGGCTCAGATCCCCGCCGGCTTGCGCAGGGTCCGCATCCGGTCGACGGCCCGCACCGTGACGTCGCGGATGTCGGCGCCGTGCAGCACGGTGAGCCGGATCTCGCTGTCCGGCTCGCCGCGCGACCACAGCTTCCTGTAGAAGCCTTCCAGCGTGCTGACCTTCTCGCCGTCGATCGCCAGCACGACGTCACCGGCCGCGAGTCCCGCTGCCTCGGCCGGGCTGTCGCGCATGACCTTCAGGACTTCCACCCGCCCGTCCTGCTCGGTCGAGTTCAGGCCCAGCCAGGGCCGGCGGCTCAGGTGCGAACTGCCGGTCTGCAGCATTTCCGCCAGGATCGGCTTGAGCAGGTCGACGGGCACGAACATGTTGCCGGGCACGCGCCGGTCGTCGCCCAGTGCATGGCTCACGAACAGGCTGCCGATTCCCAGCAATTGCCCGCGCCGGTCGAACAACGCCGCCCCGCTGTGGTTGGCCAGCGGCGGGCTCGTGAACAGGGCGCCGTCGATGTGGTATTCCCAGCTGCCGGAGAAGGGACGGACGTCCACCAGCTGCGCCAGGCCCATGCCTGCGCCGCCGCCGACGGCCACGAGCAGTTGCGTACGCACGGGCACGTCGCGGGCGGTGCCCAGGGTGACCGGCTGGATGCCTTCGAGGGGCAGCACGGTGCGCACCAGGCCGAAACCGGTGGCGAGGTCGTAGCCCACCGGCCGCGCCGGCACCACGCGGTGGTCCGAAGTCGTGACCTGGATGGTGTCGGCCTCGACGACCAGGTAGCCGATGGTGAGGATCAGGCCGTCGGCGCCGATCACCACGCCCGAGCCTTCCCGTTCGCGTCCCAGGGTCGCCGTGGAGCGGGCGTCGTCGGCCGCCGTGACCTCCAGTGCGACCATGGCGTCCATCGCCCGGGAGAGGGCGTCCGCCCCGGCCTGCTGAGGGGAGGCTGCCTGGGCAGCACCGAACACGCAGGCCGCGAGGATCACGCCGGCAACACGGCTCGCCCGGGATCGCAAGGCCATGGCCCTCCCTTCGAAGTTGGCGAACCAGAATGCGGCAAAAGGCCGGCTGCGGCAAGGGGTCCGAAGGGCCACTCCCCGTGGCGGCCGTGCAATTGCGCATGTCCCGGGCCTTTTTCTTTTTGCATAATTCCACCGCCCCCATTGATGAAGGAAATTCCGTGGCGACTTACCTCGAATTGAAAGAGCAGGCGGAAAAGCTCATGGCCGAAGCCGAAAGGCTGCGCGAGCAGGAAATCGCGGATGCGATTTCCGATATCAAGCGGAAAATCGAGCTTTATGGATTGACGGCCGCCGATATCGGGCTGGCCAAATCGGCGGGGCCGGGCGCGTCCGGGCGCGGCAAATCCGCCAAGGCGGTCGTGAAATACCGCGGCCCCGAGGGGCAGACCTGGTCCGGCGGGCGCGGGCGCAAGCCGCAATGGGTGGTCGAGGCGCTGCGGCAGGGCCGCAGCCTGGAGGAATTCGCGGTCAAGAGCGGCCGCTGAACCAGGGGCCCGGCGCGGGCCCCTTTTTTCCCATCGCCGCCGGCAGGCTAGGCGCGGACGTCGACGGTGGCTTCGACCAGCTCGTCCGCGCGAGCCGTCGCTGCCACGCTGCGGTAGAAGAGGTGGTAGCCCACCACGCACAGGGCCAGTGCCGTCACCAGGATCTCCGGCTGGCCGAAGAAGAACATGGCCGGCAGCACCGGGACCGCGGCGCAGATCCACATTACGAGCGACACGGCGGCGTTGCGCAGGTTGGCCGGCAGCGCGGCCAGGCGCGGCTGCACGAGTTGCGTCGCCACCAGGCTGTGCAGGTGGTGCCGGTCCGGCTGGCCGGGCGAGCGGTGGTTGCGGCGGCGCCGGTAGACGCTGTACAGGACCTCCACGGTCGGGTAGCCGCACAGCAGCACGCTGGCCCAGGGCGACACGCCCGGATTGCGCGCCAGCAGCTCCACCGACAGCCAGGCCAGGGCAAAGCCCGAGAAGTAGGCGCCGCCGTCGCCGAGGAACAGCTTGCCCCAGGGGAAATTGACCAGCCAGAAGCCGGCGACCGCGGCGGCCAGGACCAGGGCCACGACGGCGAGCTGGGTGTCACCCACCGAGGACGCGATGGCGGCCAGCGCGAGACTGGAGATGATGAGGGTGCCGCTGGCCAGGCTGTGGAAGCCGTCGATGATGTTGATCGCATTGGCGACCCCGCCGACGGCGAACGCCGTGAACAGCACCGCGAGCGGCCACGCGGCGAGCAGCTGGTCCGCGAGCGGGATGCCGACCCGCGTGAGGCCGATGCCGCTCCACAGCGCGGCGAGCGCGCCGCTGCCCATGGTGACCAGCAGGCGGGTGCGCACGCTCACGCGCTTGGTCACGTCCTCCGTCAGGCCGACCAGCAGCGCCGGCATGCCTGCGAGCAGGAGGGTCCCGAGCAGCGATTTCCCCGTCGACGCCGAGGTGATCATCCAGCCGAGGGCCAGTGCGATGTAGATGGCGATGCCGCCGACGCGCGGCGTGGGCGCGGCGTGGAATTTCTGGACGGCGCCGGGCAGGTCGTTGGTGAAATGGCCATGCTTGTGCGCGCTCAGCACCAGGCCCTGTGCGAGCACGAAGGATGCGATCAGGGTCGCCGCGACGGCCATGACGGAGGGGGCTGGGAGCACTCGGATCCTTATCGACCGCCTGGGCCAAGCGTCCCGGGCGAATCACAACAGAAAGTGACAGAGCGACGCACTTTATTGCAGTCCTGGCGAGTCGACAAGTGCCAGATGGGGGAGGTCCAAAGTGGATGGAATTTGAGTGCTTTGGTATCCATCGCCGGGCTGACTTCACTCGCCTGAACAGTGAATGCTCGCGTCGGGCATCCCGGCCCCAAGCACTGCCGAACCCGAGTGTGGCCCGGCATCCGTGACAAGGCTGTTACAAGCCGCTCGCCCGCGGATGCGGGGCGCGCCTCAGGCCTTGCGGTCGCTCGAGTACTTGTAGTGCGTGTAGCGGTAGCCGCCGTACTTGTACGCGTAGCTGCCGTAGTGGCGGCGCGTGAAGTCCAGCGCATTGAGCAGCACGCCGGTGACGCTGCGGCCCGCATGCGTGAGGCGCTTGGCGCACTCGTGCAGCTCGCCCAACTACATGCCAGGACCGGTGCGCCGGGTGGGCATACCGAAACCGGGTGGCGGGACACGCGAGCTGGGGATACCGACCGTGGTGGACAGGTTGATCCAGCAGGCACTGCTGCAGGTGCTGCAACCGCTGATC
>JAGWTH010000066.1 GCA_028868995.1 Burkholderiales bacterium
GACGCCGAGGCCATCCACCCCGGCTACGGCTTCCTGTCGGAGAACGCCGACTTCGCCGAGCGGGTGGAGAAGAGCGGCTTCCAGTTCATCGGCCCGACGCCCGAATCCATCCGGATCATGGGCGACAAGGTCTCGGCCAAGCAGGCCATGATCAAGGCGGGCGTGCCCTGCGTGCCCGGCTCCGAGGGCGAGCTGCCGGACAACCCGGCCGAGATCCGGCGCATCGCCAAGGCGGTCGGCTACCCCGTGATCATCAAGGCGGCGGGCGGCGGCGGCGGCCGCGGCATGCGGGTGGTGCACACCGAGGCGGCCCTGGTCAACGCGGTGCAGATGACCAAGGCCGAGGCCCAGGCGGCCTTCGGCAATCCGGCCGTCTACATGGAGAAGTTCCTCCAGAACCCGCGCCACATCGAGATCCAGGTGCTGGCCGACAAGCACCGCAACGCGGTCTACCTGGGCGAGCGCGACTGCTCCATGCAGCGGCGCCACCAGAAGGTGATCGAGGAGGCGCCGGCCCCGGGCATCCCGCGCAAGCTGATCGAGAAGATCGGCGAACGCTGCTCCGCCGCCTGCAAGAAGATCGGCTACCGCGGCGCCGGCACCTTCGAGTT
Source organism: Burkholderiales bacterium (assembly GCA_028868995.1). Lineage (GTDB taxonomy): Bacteria > Pseudomonadota > Gammaproteobacteria > Burkholderiales > Burkholderiaceae_C > Ramlibacter. Next base: position 612 of record JAGWTH010000066.1, read on the forward strand.
CCTGTACGAGAACGGCGAGTTCTACTTCATCGAGATGAACACCCGCGTGCAGGTGGAACACCCGGTGACGGAGCTGATCACCGGGATCGACATCGTCAAGACCCAGATCAAGGTGGCGGCCGGCGAGAAGCTGCCGTTCACCCAGCGCGACATCGTGCTGCGCGGCCACGCGATCGAGTGCCGCGTGAACGCCGAGGACCCGTACACCTTCGTGCCCTCGCCCGGGCGCATCACGCTGTGGCATGCCCCGGGCGGCCCCGGCGTGCGCGTCGACTCGCACGTCTACAACAACTACTTCGTGCCGCCCAACTACGACAGCATGATCGGCAAGATCATCGTCCATGGCGACACCCGAGAGCAGGCGCTGGCGCGCATGCGCGGCGCCCTGGGCGAGACGGTGGTCGAGGGCATCAAGACCAACATCCCGCTGCACCGCGAGCTGATGGTCGACGCCAAGTTCATGGCTGGCGGCACCAACATCCACTACCTCGAGGAGTGGCTGTCTCAACACAAGAGATAAGTGATGTTCGAACTGCGCCTGCTGTGCCCGGAGGAACGCGTCGAGCCGGTCGGTGACGCGCTCGAGGCGCTCGACGCCCTGAGCGTGTCAGTCGAGGACGCCGACGCGCAGACGCCGGCGGAGCAGGCCCTGTTCGGCGAGCCCGGCATGCCGCCGCCCAAGGAGGGCTGGCAGCGCTCGCTGGTGGTGGCGCTGTTCGCCGACGAGGCGCAGGCGCGCGAGGCGGCGCAGCTGCTCGCGCCGCAGGACTTCTTCGCCGGCTGCCAGGTGATCGGCGTGCAGCCCGTGCCGGAGCAGGACTGGGTGCGCCTGACGCAGTCCCAGTTCGAGCCGGTGGAGATCACGCCCAGCTTCTGGATCGTGCCGACCTGGCACGAGCCGCCCGCGGCGGCGCGCCAGGTGATCCGGCTCGACCCGGGCCTGGCCTTCGGCACCGGCACCCATCCCACGACCCGCATGTGCCTGCGCTGGATCGCGCAGCATCCGCCCGCCGGCCAGCGGGTGCTGGACTACGGTTGCGGCTCGGGCATCCTGGCCATCGGCGCGGCGAAGTTCGGCGCCGCGTCGGTGGATGCCATGGACATCGACGAGGCCGCCGTGCGCTCCACCGAGGACAACGCGCGCGCCAACGGCGTGCAGCTGTCCGCCGGCCTGCCGGACCGCGCCGCCGGGAAGTACGACACGGTCCTGGCCAACATCCTGGCCACGCCGCTGAAGGTGCTGGCGCCGCTGCTGTGCGGCCATGTCGCCCCGGGCGGCCACCTGGTGCTGGCCGGCATCCTGGCGCGCCAGGCCGAGGAACTGAAGGAAGCCTACGCCCCCTACGGCCAGTTGCAGGTGAGCGACGAAGAGGACGGCTGGATCCTGATGACGGCCGCGTTCTGAGCGCGGTCCCTACAATGGCTGACTCATGAGCCTGATCACGAGCTGTCCCGCCTGCGGCACGATGTTCCGTGTCGTTTCGGACCAGCTCAAGATCTCCGAAGGCTGGGTCCGCTGCGGGCATTGCGGCGAGGTGTTCGATGCCACGGCCCACCTCAGCGACGAATCGGTGCTGGGGATCCTGCCCGAGGCGCAGGGGACGCGGCCCGCGGGCCTGGCCGGGGCGCCGCCCGTGCCTCCGGGGCCGCTGGCCGCGCCGCAGCCTTCGGAATGGCCGACGCAGCCCGACGCATTCCCCGAAGGCCACCCCGCGCCCACCCGCGCCGCCAGCGGCCGGACCGCACCCGCCCGCCAGGCGCAGGCCGGCGACCGGTCGGTCGAGCCCTCCGACTTCTTCGACGAGGAAGCCGGAGACGACCTGCCGCCCCTGGAGCCGTCGCCGCTGGACGCCCCCTTCGTGTTCCGCCGCTCGGAGCTCTCGGCGGCGGATCTGGCCGGGCCCGAACCGGGGCGGGAGAGCCAGCTGCTGCCGGAGGACTTCGACCGCGACGAGGCGGACGAGCCGGTCCCCGACGTCTCCTTCGTGCGCCAGGCGCGCCGCCGGGCGTTCTGGCGCCGGCCCTTCGTGCGCGTGCTGCTGGCCCTGCTGGCCCTGTCGCTGGCCGGGCTGCTGGCCCTGCAGGCGGCCTACCAGGACCGCAACCGGCTGGCCCTGGCGCAGCCGCAACTGCGGCCGGTCCTGGATCAGATGTGCCTGCTGCTGGACTGCCGCCTCGGCGCGCCGCGCCAGATCGATTCCATCGTGATCGACAGCTCCGGCTTCAACCGGCTGCGCGGCGACACCTACAGTCTCGCCTTCACGCTGCGCAACACGGCGCGGGTGCAGGTCGCCCTGCCTTCGATGGAGCTGACCCTCACCGATTCGCAAGACCAGGTCATCGCCCGGCGCGTCCTGAGTCCGCAGGAGCTGGGCGCCGCCGACGGCGCGCTGCCGGCGGCGGGCGAGTGGTCACGCGCCGTCGGCATCGCCGTCGACGCCGGCGCCGGCCCGCAGGTGGCCGGCTACCGGCTGCTCGCCTTCTACCCCTGAACCGAGAAAGAGACCCATGGCCGCCGTCATCTGCGGATCCCTCGCCTTCGACACCATCATGAGCTTCGAGGGCCGCTTCGCCGAGCAGATCCTGCCGGACCAGCTCCACATCCTGAACGTGTCCTTCCTGGTGCCCGCCCTGCGGCGCGACTTCGGCGGCTGCGCCGGCAACATCGCCTACAGCCTGAAGCTCCTGGGCGGCACGCCGCTGCCCATGGGCGCGGTCGGCAGCGACGGCGCCGACTACCTGCAGCGCCTGGAAGCGCTGGGCATCGATACCGGCTTCGTGCTGCGCGTGGACGACACCTACACGGCGCAGGCGATGATCATGACGGACCGCGACAACAACCAGATCACCGCCTTCCACCCCGGGGCGATGATGCAGGCCCACAAGACCCGGGTGCAGGCGCGGCCGGACATCAAGCTGGGCATGATCTCGCCGGACGGCCGCGACGCCATGCTGCAGCATGCCGAGCAGTTCAAGGCCGCGGGCATCCCCTTCGTGTTCGACCCGGGGCAGGGCCTGCCCATGTTCGACGGCGACGAGCTCGCCCGCTTCATCGACCTGGCGACCTGGGTCACGGTCAACGACTACGAGGGCAAGATGCTGTCCGAGCGCACCGGCCTCTCCAGCGCCGAGATCTCGCGCCGCGTCGACGGCCTGGTCGTCACCCTGGGCGGCGACGGCTGCGAGGTCTGGGTGAACGGCGAAGTGTCCCTGGTGGCGCCCGAGCGCCCCGCCGCCATCGTCGACCCCACCGGCTGCGGCGACGCCTGGCGCGGCGCGCTGCTGTACGGGCTGGAGCAGGGCTGGTCGCTCGCGCGCTGCGCCCAGCTGGGCAACAAGGTCGGCGCGATCAAGATCGCGAGCCGGGGGCCGCAGAACTACACGCTCGCCTCACTTTGAAAGATCGCCGAGGCGATCAGCCCCGCGCGATGGTGACCCCGCCGTCCACCACGATCGTCTCGCCGACGACGTAGTCGCCCGCGCGCGAGGCGAGGTAGATCGCCGCGCCGGCCATGTCCTCGGTGTCGCCGATGCGGCCGGCCGGCACGTGCTGCGCCACCTCGTCCCCGTGGTCGCGCGCCTGCTTGTTCATGTCGGAGGGGAAGGGTCCCGGGGCGATCCCGCTGACGACGATGTTGTCCCGCGCCAGTCGCAGGGCCATGCGCTTGGTCAGGTGGATCAGTCCCGCCTTGCTCGCGGCGTACGAATAGGTCTCCCACGGGTTGACCGAGAGGCCGTCGATCGAGGCGATGTTGATCACCTTGGACGGCCGCTCCTTCGCGCCGGCCTTCAGCGCGCCGTGCAGGGCCTGGGTCAGGAAGAACGGCGTCTTCATGTTCAGGTCCACCACCTTGTCCCAGCCGTTCTCGGGGAAGGTGTCGAAGTCCTCGCCCCAGGCGGCGCCGGCATTGTTGACCAGCACGTGCAGGGCCGGCTCGCGCCGGTTGATCTCGGCGGCGAGCTGGCGTGCGCCCTCCACGGTGGAGACGTCGATGGGCAGCGAGATGCACGGGCCGAACTCCGACAGCTCGCGCGCGGCGGCGTCGCAGGCGGGGGCCTTGCGCGCGCTGATGTAGACCTTCGCGCCCTGGTGCAGCAGGCCGGTGGCGATCATGCGGCCGATGCCGCGCGAGCCGCCCGTGACCAGGGCCACGCGGCCCTGCAGGGAAAAGAGATCCTTCATGGCGTCCTCCTCGGGAAGGATGCCCAGCTTAGCGGCGGTCCGCCCGCTGGCCAATCACCTGCATGACAGCGGCTTCAGGCGTGTCCGGCGGTGCCGGCCTGCGCGGCGCCCGGGGCCGGGCGCGCGCGCGCCGCGCGGCGCTGGCGCCAGGCCAGGAACTCGCCGACGATGCCCTTGCGGAAGGCCAGCACGCACAGCACGAAGATCGCGCCGATGATCACCGTCACCCAGGAGCCGACGCGGTCGGACAGGACGTCCTGCAGCGTGACCACGATGCCGGAGCCGACCACGGGCCCGAGGAAGGTGCCCGCGCCGCCCAGCAGCGTCATCAGGATCACCTCGCCGGAGTTGCCCTGCATCACGTCGGTGAGGGTGGCGAAGCCCAGCACCAGCGCCTTCAGGGAGCCGCCCAGGCCGGCGATGGTGGCCGACAGCACGAACACCAGCAGCTTGTAGCGGTTGACGTCGTAGCCCAGGGAGATCGCCCGCGGCTCGTTCTCGCGGATCGCCTTGAGCACCTGGCCGAAGGGCGAGGACACGATGCGGCGGATGCCCAGGAACACCAGCACCAGTAGCGCGAGCACGAAGTAGTACATCACGTGGTCGCTACGCAGGTGCACCAGCCCCAGCAGCGTGCCGCGCGGCACGCCCTGGATGCCGTTCTCGCCGCCGGTGAAGGGCGCCTGCAGGCAGACGAAGTACACGAGCTGGCCCAGCGCCAGCGTGATCATGGCGAAGTAGATGCCGGAGCGCCGGATCGCCAGCGTGCCGATCACCAGGCCCGCCAGCATCGCCGTCAGCATGCCCGCCAGGATCGCCGGCACGGTGCCCCAGTGCTGCGCGGTGGTGAGCCAGCTGGTGACGTAGGCGCCCAGGCCGAAATACGCTGCGTGCCCGAAGGACAGCATGCCGCCGAACCCGAGCAGGAGGTTGAACGCGCACGCGAAGATCGCGAACGAGTAGAAGGTCATCAGGTAGACCGGGTAGATGTTCAGCCAGGGGGCGACCAGGCCGAACAGCACCAGCACGACGTAGAGGATCAGGACGGAACGCTGCATTCTTCACTCCCGCCCGAACAGGCCGGCGGGACGCAGGACCAGCACGATGGCCATGATGACGAAGACCACGATGTTGGAGGCTTCGGGATAGACGACCTTGGTGGCGCCCTCGACCACGCCGAGGACCAGGCCGCTGACGATGGCGCCGAGGATCGAACCCATGCCGCCGATGACCACCACGGCGAACACGACGACCACCAGCGAGGAGCCCATGAGGGGCGAGACCTGGATCACCGGTGCGGACAGCACTCCGGCCAGGGCGGCCAGGCCGACGCCCGCCCCGTAGGTGAGCATCACGATGACCGGCACGTTGATGCCGAACGCCTGCACCAGGCGCGGGTTCTCGGTCGCGGCGCGCAGGGTCGCGCCCAGGCTGGTGCGCTCGATGATGAACCAGGTGGTCAAGCAGATGGTGATCGAGGCGACGATGACCCAGGCCCGGTAGATCGGCAGGATCATGAAGCCGAGGTTGAACACGCCCTGCAAGGCGTCGGGCACCGGGTAGCTGCTGCCGGAGGAACCGTAGAAGTAGCGCATCACCCCCTCGAGGATCAGGGCCAGTCCGAAGGTGAGCAGCAGGCCGTAGAGGGGATCGAGCTTGTAGAGGTGGCGCAGGAACAGGCGTTCGAGGACGATGCCGAAGGCCCCCACCACCAGCGGGGACAGCACGAGCGCGAACCAGTAGTTGACGCCCAGGGATTCCAGGCCGATGTAGGCCGCGAAGGCCCCCAGCATGTAGAAGGCGCCATGGGCGAAGTTCACCACGCCCAGCAGACCGAAGATCACCGCCAGCCCCAGGCTGAGCATGGCATAGAAGGAACCGTTGACCAGGCCCAGCATCAACTGGCCCAGGATCACCGGGAGGGGATAGCCGAAGATTTCGGTCATGGAGTCGATAGCACAGGGAGAAGGGGCGCAGCGGACCGGCCGCCACGCCCCGGGTCTTCTTCTTACTTCTTGGCGAAGGAGCACTTGCCGGTGATCGGGCCGAAAGCCTCCTCACCCGGCATGGTCTTCACGACCTTGTAGTAGTCCCAGGGGTACTTGGACTCCTCGGGCTTCTTCACCTGCATCACGTACATCGGGTGGATCATGACGCCGTCGGCGCGGACGTAACCGCCCTTGACGAACATGTCATTGATCTTCTGCTTCTTCATCTGCGCCATGACCTTGTCGGGGTCCGTGGTGCCGGCGGCCTTCACGGCGTTCAGGTAGTTGAGCGTGGCCGAATAGTAGGCGGCCTGGTTCATGGTCGCCTCCTTCTTGGTCTTCTCGAAGTAGCGCTTGGACCAGGCGCGGGTCTCGGGGTTCAGGTCCCAGTACCAGCCGGTGGTGAGATACAGGCCCTGGGCGGTCTTCAGGCCCAGGCTGTGGATGTCGCTGATGAAGGCCAGCAGCGCCGCCGGTTTCATGGTCTTGGCGATGCCGAATTCCTGGGCCGCCTTCAGCGAGTTGGTGAAGTCCTGGCCGGCGTTGGCCAGGCCCAGCACCTGGGCCTTGGAAGCCTGCGCCTGCAGCAGGAAGGACGAGAAGTCGGTGGTGCCCAGCGGCACGCGCACCTCGCCCAGCGACTTGCCGCCGTGCTTCTCCACGACTTCGGTGGCCGCATTGCGCAGCTGCGTGCCGAAGGCGTAGTCGGCGGTCAGGAAGTACCAGTTCTTGCCGCCCTCGCCGACGATCGCGCTGGCGGTGCCGTTGGCCAGCGACGTGGTGTCGTAGGCGTAGTGGACGGTGTAGGGCGTGCAGTCCTCGTTGGTCAGCGACGCGCCGGCGCCACCGATGGCGATGAAGGGGACCTTCTTGGCGCTGGCGACCTTGGCCATGGCGATCGACACGCCCGTGTTGGAGCCGCCCAGGATCATGTTGACACCGTTCTGGTCGGCCCACTCGCGGAACTTGGAGGCACCCACATCCGGCTTGTTCTGGTGGTCCGCGGTCAGCAGGACGATCTTCTTGCCGAGAACGGAACCGCCGAAGTCGGCGATCGCCATCTTGGCGGCCTCGACGCCGCCCTGGCCGATCACGTCGGCATAGACGCCCGACATGTCGTCGATGTCGCCGATGACGACTTCGTTGCCGGCCGCCATGGCGGGCGCGGCGAAGGCGCCGGCCAGCGCCAGCGCCAGGACCGAAAGGGAAAGGTGTTTTTTCATGGTGTGTCTCCTTGGTTGAGAACGAACGGGAAAATCAGACGCCGAGGAACTCGTGCAGCATCGCCATGTTGTCGGAGAGCTCGCGCTGCTCGAACTGCTGCACGATGCGGCCGTGCTCCATCACGTAGAAGCGGTCGGCCAGCGGCGCGGCGAAGCGGAAATTCTGCTCCACCAGCATGATCGTGTAGCCGCGCGACTTGAGCGTGCGGATCATCTCGGCCAGCTTCTGCACGATCACGGGGGCGAGGCCTTCGGAGATCTCGTCGAGCAGCAGCAGCCGCGCGCCGGTGCGCAGGATGCGCGCGACCGCCAGCATCTGCTGCTCCCCGCCCGACAGCCGCGTGCCGGGGCTACCGGCGCGCTCCTTCAGGTTGGGGAACATCTCGTAGATCTCGTCGATGCTCATGCCCCCAGCGGCGGTCACCGGCGGCAGGCGCAGGTTCTCCTCGGTCGACAGGCTGGAGAAGATGCCTCGCTCCTCCGGGCAGTAGCCCACGCCCAGGCGGGCGACCTTGTGCGTGGGCAGGCGGATCGCCTCCTCGCCGTGGATGCGGATGGAGCCCTGGCGCGCGCCGGTCAGGCCGACGATGGCGCGCAGCGTGGTCGTGCGGCCGGCGCCGTTGCGCCCCAGCAGGCAGACCACCTCGCCCTCGTTCACCGTGAGGTCGACGCCATGCAGGATGTGGGACTCGCCGTACCAGGCCTGCAGGCCCTCGATGCGCAGCATTTCCGCGGACATCAGTGGGCCCCCTGCAGTTCGGCCTCGGTGGAGCCCATGTAGGCCTCGATCACCTGCGGGTTCTTCGAGACCTCGCCATAGGGGCCGTCGGCGATCACGGTGCCGCGCTGCAGCACCGTGATGCGGTCGGCGATGGTGGAGACGACGTTCATGTTGTGTTCGACCATGAGGACGGTCCGGCCCTCGGCGGCCTTCTTGATCAGCTGGGTCACGCGGCTCACGTCCTCGTGGCCCATGCCCTGGGTGGGTTCGTCCAGCAGCATCAGCTCAGGTTCGAGCGCCAGGGTGGTGGCCAGTTCCAGCGCCCGCTTGCGGCCGTAGGGCAGGTTCACCGTGAGTTCTTCGGCGAAGTCCTCCAGGCCCACCTGGGTCAGCAGCTCCAGCGCCCGGTCGTGCAGGCCGTGCAGCGAACTCTCGGGCTTCCAGAAATGGAAGGTGGTGCCCAGGCCGCGCTGCAGGGCGGCGCGCACGTTCTCCAGCACGGTCAGGTGCGGGAACACGGCCGAGATCTGGAAGGAGCGCACCAGGCCGCGGCGGGCGGTCTGCGCAGGCTTCTCCTGCGTGATGTCGATGCCCCGGTACAGGATGGTCCCGCGGCTCGGGGCGAGGAACTTGGTCAGCAGGTTGAAGAAGGTGGTCTTGCCGGCGCCGTTGGGCCCGATCAGCGCATGGATGTCGCCGCGCCGGACCTTGAGATCCACGTTGTTCACGGCCACGAAGCCCTTGAACTCCTTGGTCAGTCCCCGGGTCTCCAGGATGGTCTCAGCCGACAAGTCACTCCTCCAGAAAGCGGATTGCGGAACCGGCGGTTCCGTCGAAGGCGCAATGGTGGTGGCCGTGCTGCAGCGCAGAAACCGGGAAAGCCCTAAGTCGCCGCCCCGGAACGCCGGAAAAGCGTGTTTTCCCTCTGGAGGCAACCTGTCAGAAGTCTGACCTGCCGGCAGAATGCGGGCTGGATGCCACAGGAGATGCGATGAGCGAGACGATGCACGGGGACCGGGTGAGGGTGCGGATGGACGACCACGGCGTCGCCGAGGTGGCCATGGTCCGCGCCGACAAGATGAATGCGCTGGACCCCGAAATGTTCCGGGGCCTGATCGCGGCCATCGCGCAGGTGCGGGCCGACCCGGCCGTGCGCGCGGTCGTGCTGCACGGCGAGGGCCGCGCCTTCTGCGCCGGGCTGGACAAGTCCAGCCTGCAGGGCATCGCCGGCGGCGAGGGCATGGCCGACATCGTTCCCCGCACCCACGGTCTGGCCAACGTCTGGCAGCAGGTGGCCTGGGGCTGGCGCGAGGTGCCGGTGCCGGTGATCGCCGCGGTGCACGGCGTGGCCTTTGGCGGCGGGCTGCAGATCGCGCTCGGCGCGGACGTGCGGCTGGTCCATCCGCAAACCCAGCTGGCCGTCATGGAGATCAAGTGGGGGCTGGTGCCCGACATGGCGGGCTGCGTGCTGCTCACCGAATTGGTGCGTCCCGACGTCGCGCGGGCACTGACCTTCACCGGGCGCATCGTGTCGGGCTCGGAAGCGGTGGCGCTGGGACTGGCCACGCAGGCGAGCGAAGACCCGCTGGCCGAAGCCCGCGCGATGGCCCGGGAGATCGCCGGCCGCAACCCGGATGCGATCCGCGCGGGCAAGCGGCTGTTCAACGGCGCCTCGCCGGTCGACGCGGCGCGGGTGCTCGTGGCCGAGGCCTTCGAGCAGCAGCGGCTGATCGGCAGCGCGAACCAGCGGGAGTCGGTGCAGGCGGCGCTGGAGAACCGGGCGGCGCGGTACCGGTGAGGCCGCCTAGCGGATCGTCAAGCGCGCCGCGCCCGCGGACTTCGCCTGCCCGATCACCGCCGCCTGCGCGAAGCCGTGCCGGCGGAACACCGCCAGCACCTCGTCCACGCTCTGCGGCGCGCAGGACACCAGCAGCCCGCCGCTGGTCTGCGGGTCGGTCAGCAGCGCCCGTTCCGCGTCGGTGAAGCCGGCGGGCAGCTGCACCTCGCCGCCGTAGGCCGCCCAGTTGCGGCCGGAGGCGCCGGTGACCATGCCGGCCTGGGCCAGGGCGCGCACGCCTTCGAGCACCGGCACCTGGCCCCAGTCGATTTCCAGCGCCACGCCCGCGCCGCGCGCCAGCTCCAGCGCATGGCCCGCCAGGCCGAAGCCGGTCACGTCGGTCAGCGCGTGCACGCCCTCCAGTGCCGCGAGCTCGGGGCCGGGCGTGTTGAGCCGGGTGGTGGTCGCGATCATGCGCTCGTAGCCGGCGGCGTCGAGCTGCTCCTTCTTCAGCGCGGCCGACAGGATGCCCACGCCCAGCGGCTTGCCCAGCACCAGCACGTCGCCGGGGCGCGCGTCCGCGTTGCGCTTCACGCGCTTCGGGTGCACCAGGCCCAGGGCCACCAGGCCGTAGATCGGCTCCACCGAGTCGATGGTGTGGCCCCCCGCGATCGGGATGCCCGCGGCCTGGCACACCGCCTCGCCGCCTTCCAGGATGCGGCCGATGGTGGCGGTGCTCAGCACGCTGATCGGCATGCCCACCAGGGCCAGCGCCATGATCGGCTTGCCGCCCATGGCGTAGACGTCGGAGATCGCGTTGGTGGCGGCGATGCGGCCGAAGTCGTAGGGATCGTCGACGATGGGCATGAAGAAGTCCGTCGTCGCGATCAGCGCCTGCTCCTCGTTGAGCTGGTAGACGGCGGCGTCGTCGGCGGTCTCGATGCCCACCAGCAGCTCCGGCGGCACCGGCAGGCGGGCCGTGCCCTTGAGGATCTCGGACAGCACGCCGGGCGCGATCTTGCAGCCGCAGCCGCCGCCGTGGGACAGCGAGGTGAGGCGGGGTTCGGCGGCCGGGGCTGGCAGGGGAGCGTTCATCATCGCGCGCGAGAAACCCTGTTCTTCTCGACGGGCAGGGATAGCGCGCCGTGCGCGAGCACGGCCCTGATCTCGCTTTCCTTTCTTCGTTGGGCTATCTTGTTTATACTGTATGCGTGTCCAGTACTTCCGCCTTGACCGCCACGCGCGTGCTGCGCGTGCGCATCAAGGACCGGCACGCGACGTGGCTGT
>JAGWTH010000031.1 GCA_028868995.1 Burkholderiales bacterium
GCCATGAGCCGCTCCAAGCGCGAGATCCCGCACTACTACCTGACCCAGACCATCGACTTCGACGCCGCGCAACGCTGGCTGGCCGACTACAACGCGCAGCGCGACCCGACCGAGCGCCTGCTGCCCGCGGTGCTGCTGCTGAAGGCCACCGCGCTGGCGCTGGCCGAGGTGCCGCAGTTGAACGGCTTCTGGCGCGATGGCGCCGCGCAGCTGTCGCCGGCCATCCACGTCGGCTGGGCGGTCAACCTGCGCGGCGGCGGGCTGGTGGTTCCCGCGATCCACGACGCCGGCCGCAAGGGGCTCGCGGATCTGATGGGCGCGATGCGCGACCTGGTGCAGCGCGTGCGCACCGGCGGCCTGCGCAGCTCCGAGCTCACCGATCCCACCGTGACCGTCACCAGCCTCGGCGAGCGTGGCGCCGACAGCGTGCTGGGCGTGATCTACCCGCCGCAGCTGGCGGTGATCGGCTTCGGCCGCATCGCGCCGCGGCCCTGGGTGGTGGACGGCCAGCTCGCGGTGCGGCCCCTGGTGCAGGCCAGCCTCGCCGCCGACCACCGCGCGAGCGACGGCCATGTCGGCGCGCGCTTCCTGGCGGCGCTCGACGCCGCCCTGCAGCAGCCGCAGCAACTGGAAAGGATTCCCGCATGAACGAGAGCGAAGCCCGCGCGCTGGCGGCGGACGTGCTGGCCGGCATCGCCCCGGAGGCCGAGCTCGCCACCGTGCGCGACGACGAGGACCTGCGCGCGGCGCTGGACCTCGATTCGATGGACTTCATGAACTTCGTGATCGGGCTGAGCCAGCGCACCGGCCACGCCATCCCGGAGGCCGACGCACCGCGCCTGCACACGCTGCGTGGGCTGGTGGCGTACCTGGGGGCCCTGCAGGCCCCCCGCTCATGACACCTGGACCGGAGTCGGGTCCACCCGCTGCGCCAGCACCACCTCCAGCCCGGGGGGCAATGCCAGCGCGGCGCCCAGGCGGCCCGCGAGGTGGTGGGTGGTGCCGGCCACCAGGCCCTGCGCGGCGCACTGGTCGGCGACATGGCGGGCCGCATGTTCCGCGTCCGCCAGCGCGAGCGTGCCGCACTCCTCCCAGGACTCGTCCCGGCCCGGAGCGCCTTCCGTGACGTACACCAGGTCCAGGGCGGCCGGATGCGCGCCGCGCAGGCCGACCAGCGCGCGCAGGTCGGCCGGTGTCACCAGCACCAGCCGGTGGGGCTCGGCCTCGTAGCGGTAGGCGCCCTCGGGCAGCAGCGCGAAGACCTTCAGTTCCGGCCGCTGCTGGCGCGGCAGGGCGGCACGCCCGTGCAGGTGCCGGCTGAAGCCGAACACGTTCCACAGCAAGGTCGAGATCTGGCCCAGCGACAGCGTCGGCGGCGCACCCAGGGCCGCGTGGCGCGGCGAGGCCGCGGCACGGGGCGAGGGCAGCGGGATGGTGGCGCCGGGCGTGCGCTCGGCCGGATGGTTCATGGGGCAGCTCCGCGAGGCGTGCCGGGACGTTCTTTATATACCCGCCGGCGGCGGGCGTGCGCTTGACCCGCGTCAATCGCCCGGCGGCTCGTCGGCCCGGGTCGCCCGGATGGTGACCGGCGCCGGATGGCGCGGCTTGCGCAGGCGCGGGCGCTGGCCGATGCCGTAGTTCTGGCGCGCCAGCGACAGCTGCTCGACGCGCTGGGCGACGCGGTGGTTGAAGCTGTCGGGCGTCCACTGGCCGGAGGCGTCCTCGCTGCCGGCCGGCAGGCCGGACAGCAGCGCCAGCGCCTCGTCCACGGTGCCCACCGGGCAGACGTGGAACCGGCCCTCGGCCACGGCCTGCACCACGTCCTGGCGCAGCATGAGGTGCGGGACGTTGGTCGCCGGGATCAGCACGCCCTGCTCGCCGGTGAGGCCGCGGGCCTGGCACAGGTCGAAGAAGCCCTCGACCTTCTCGTTGACCGCGCCGATGGCCTGCACCGCGCCGAACTGGTTGACCGAGCCGGTGACCGCCAGCGCCTGGCGCAGCGGCACGCGGCCCAGCGCCGACAGCAGGGCGCACAGCTCGGCCAGCGAGGCGCTGTCGCCCTCGACCGGGCCGTAGGACTGCTCGAACACCAGGCTGGCCGAGAGGGCCAGGGGCACGCTGGCCGCATAGCGCGCCGCCAGGTAGGACGACAGGATCAGCACGCCCTTGGAGTGCAGCGGCTGGCCCAAGGCCGATTCGCGCTCGATGTCGACCACCTTGTCGTCGCCCAGCCGCGCGGTGGCGGTGATGCGGATGGGATGGCCGAAGCGGTAGTCCACCAGGTCGGTCACCGCCAGGCCGTTCACCTGGCCGACTTGCAGCCCGCCGGTGGCGATCAGCAGGGTGTTCTCCAGGGTCTCGGTGCGCAGGCGCTCGCGCAGGCGGTCGCTGCGATGCTCGCGGGCGGCCAGCGCCGCCTCGATGTGGGCGCGCGTGATGCGGGCGCTGCCGTCGCGCGCCGCGTGGGTGTCGGCCTCGTGCAGCAGCTCCTCCAGCAGGCTGGTCTCGGTGGACAGGCGCGCGGCGTGACCGGATTGGCGCGCCGCGTGCTCCACCAGGCGCGCAACGGCCGTGGGGTCGCAGGGCCGCAGCTGGAGTTCGCGCGCCAGCCCGCCCACGCACTGGGCCAGGCTGGCGACCGTCGCCGTGTCGCGCGGCACGTCGTCCTCGAAGTCCGCCGCGACCCGGAACAGCTGGTCGAACTCGGGGTCCAGGGCCTGCAGCAGGTAGTAGTGCTGCCGCTCCCCGAACAGCACCACCTTGAGCGACAGGGGCACCGGCTGCGGTTCCAGCGAGGGCGTGCCGCCGCCCAGGCCCAGGGTCTCCGGCAGCGACTCGATGATCACCTTGCCGCCCAGCAGCGCGCGCTTGAGGCCGTCCCAGGACTGCGGCCGGGTGAGCACCTGCACCGCGTCCAGCAGCAGGTAGCCGCCGTTGGCGCGTTGCAGCGCGCCGGCGCGGATCATGGTGAAGTTGGTGAACAGGGCGCCCATGTGCGCGACGTGGTCGACCCGCCCGACCAGCTGGGGATAGGTCGGGTTGTCGCAGTCGACCACCGGGGCGTGGGCATCGGCGCCGTGGCCCACCAGCAGGTTGACCTGGTAGCGCGTCAGCGGCAGGCTGCCGCTGATCTCGGCGATCTCGTCGTCCTCGCCCCGGGTCTCGGTGCGGAACTGCTCGCCGGTGTCCACGATGTCCTGGAGCACCTCGTCCAGGAAGGACTGCACGGCCGCGTGGGCGGAGAAGCTCTCCTTGAGCTCGTCGATGAGGTGGCCGGCCGCCAGCTTGAGCGTGTCGCGGCTGGCCTCGCGGATGCGCGTCTGCATCTCCCGGCGCAGGCGCGGCAGCTGCTGCATCCAGTCGACCAGCTCCTGGCTCAACTGGCGCATCGCCTCGGCGATGCGCTCGCGCTCGGGCTGCGGAAGCTTCTCGAACTGCTGGGGATCGAGCGGCTTGTGGTTGCGCACCGGCACGAAGCTGAAGCCCTGCGGCGTCTGCACCAGGGCGATCTCCTGCTTCAGCGCCCGGTCGCCCAGCTGCTGCAGGGCCAGCTCCTCGCGCTGCTTGTATTCCTTCTGGATCGCCTCCACCCGCGAGCGGTACTCCTCGCCCTCGAAGGCGGCCTGCACGGCCTTGCCCAGCTCGGTGACGAAGGCCTGGATCTCGGTGCGCAGGCGGGCCCCCTCGCCCGGGGGCAGCGTCAGCACGCGCGGGTGGTGCGGCTCGGCGAAGTTGTGGATGTAGCAGCAGTCGCGGGGCGGCGGCTGGGTGGCGGCGTGGGCCTCCAGCCGCTGGCGCACCGCCGCATGCCGGCCGCTGCCGGGGCGGCCCAGCACGAAGATGTTGTAGCCGCGGCCGCGCGTGTCCAGCGCCAGCTGCAGGGCCTCGATGGCGCGCTGCTGGCCGAAGGGAAAGGGCGGCTCGGGCAGCTGCGACGTGTCGGCGAACGCGAACGCGGCCGGGTCGCAGGCCGTGGTGAGCTGCGACGGGGGGAGCGAGGCGGAGCGAGGGTCCAGGGCGACGGCCATCCGTGTCTTTCTTCTGTGGACGAGGTGCTTCGGACGATGGCCCAGCCCCGGGGCCCGCGGCTTGAGCTAGCTCAAGCCGTCGGGGCTTCGTGCCAGGGCAGGCCCAGGGCCTCGGCCACCGGGCGGGAGGTGAGCCGGCCTTCGTACAGGGCGAGGCCTGCGCGCAGGTGCGGGTCGGCGGCGAGGGCGGCGCGCCAGCCCCGGTCGGCCAGGCGCAGCACGTGCGGCAGGGTCGCCTGGGTGAGCGCCAGGGTGGAGGTGCGGGCGACCGCCCCGGGCATGTTGGTCACGCAGTAGTGCACCACGCCGCCCTCGACGAAGGTCGGCGCCGAGTGGCTGGTGGGCCGCGAGGTCTCGAAGCAGCCGCCCTGGTCGATGGCGATGTCCACCACCACGGCGCCGGGCTTCATGCGCGCCACGGTGGCGCGGTCCACCAGGCGCGGCGCGGGGGCGCCGGGTTCCAGCACCGCGCCGACCACCAGGTCGGCGTCCAGCACGGCTTCCTCGATCGCCTGGGCGTTGGCGGTGAGCGTCCGCACGCGGTTGCCGTACAGCGCGTCGAGCTCGCGCAGCTTGGGCACGCCGCGGTTCAGCACGGTGACGCGCGCGCCGGCCCCCACGGCCATCTGCACGGCGTGGCGGCCCGCGGTCCCGGCGCCCAGCACCACCACGTGGCCGGGCTCGACACCCGGCACGCCGCCCAGCAGCACGCCGCGGCCGCCGCGCGGCAGCTCCAGGTGCGCGGCGCCGACCTGCACGGACATGCGGCCGGCCACCTCGCTCATGGGGGCGAGCAGCGGCAGCGTCCCGCCCGGGCCGGTCACGATCTCGTAGGCGATGGCCACGGCGCCGCAGGCCAGCAGGGCTTCGGTCTGGGCGCGGTCGGGGGCGAGGTGGAGGTAGGTGAACAGGACCTGGCCCGGGCGTAGCCAGGCCCGCTCCGCCGGCTGCGGCTCCTTGACCTTCACGATGAGGTCGGCCTGCGCGAACAGCTCCGCCGCGGCCGGCACGATGCGCGCGCCGGCGGCCGCGTACTGCTCGTCGGGCATGCCGATGCGGCTGCCCAGGCCGGCCTGCACGAGCACGGTGTGGCCGCGCGCGGCCAGCTCGCGCACGCCGGCGGGCGTCATGCCGGCGCGGAACTCCTGGTCCTTGATCTCCTTGGGGATGCCGATGCGCATGGGGGCTCCGTGGGGTAGGGCTCGGTCCAGCGTAGCGCCGCCGCCTGCGTGCCGCTTGATGCGGGTCAAGGAGCCCCCCGGTGTGCTGCCTAGAGTGGATGCTCACCCCGCGCATGCCGTGCGGCCGGAGAGGACCCATGAACGCAGACCAGCAGCCGAAGGAGCAGGAGGAGCCCGCCGCGCCCGCCGGGCGCAACGTGCAGAGCGGCGGCACGCGCGGCATCGCCCGGGAGGAGGGCCTGGAGGAAACGGTGCGGCAGCATCCGAAGCGCGACGAGCCCCGGGTCGACAGCGTCGAGCCCGGCGAGATGCCGCCGGCGCGCTGAGCGGCGGCGCCTGCCGGAATGAACCACGCGGCGACTGCCGAAGCCGCGCCCGCGGCCGCGGCGGACGCCCTGCTGGCGCTGGTCGACGCGACCCTGCGCGAGCTGCATGCCGACACGGCGGAGCTGCCGCCCGTCACCCTGGGCAGCGAACTGGACCGCGACCTCGGCTTCGACAGCCTCGGCCGCACCGAGCTGCTGCTGCGCATCGAACGCCGCTTCGGGGTCAACCTGCCCGAGGACACGCTGGCGCGGGCCGAGACGGTCACGGACCTGCTGCAGGCCCTGCAGCGCGCCTCGCCGCGCGCCGCGGCAGTCGCGCCGCCGCGGCTGGCCGCGCCCCCTTCCGTCTCCGAGCCCGCAGTCGCCGGGGACGCAGCCGAGGCCGGCCCGCTGGCCGGCAGTCCCGCCGAAGCCGGCACGCTGCTCGAGGTGCTGGCCTGGCACGTGCGCGCCCATCCCGGGCGCACGCAGGTGACCGTGCTGCAGGACCAGGAGCAGCACGCCATCAGCTACGGCGTGCTGGCGCAGCGCGGTGCCACCGTCGCCGCCGCCCTGCAGGCCGCGCAGGTGGCGCCGCGCGAGACCGTGGCCCTCATGCTGCCGACTTCGCCGGAGTACTTCAGCACCTACCTCGGCATCCTGATGGCGGGCGCGATCCCGGTGCCGATCTACCCGCCGGCCCGGCCTTCCCAGGTGGAGGACCACGTGCTGCGCCACGCCGCGCTGCTGGACAACGCCCGAGCGACCGTGCTGGTGACCGTGCCGGAAGGCCGGCTGGTGGCGCGGCTGCTGCAGGCACGGGTGCCGGGCCTGCGCCTGGTCACCACGCCGGCGCGACTGCACGCGCACGGCGGCACTCCCGCGCCGGTGGCGGTGCGCGGCGAGGACACCGCGTTCCTGCAATACACCTCCGGCAGCACCGGCAACCCCAAGGGCGTGGTGCTCTCGCATGCCAACGTGCTCGCGAACATCCGCGCCATGGCGCAGGCGATCGAGGCCAGCCCGCGCGACGTGTTCGTGAGCTGGCTGCCGCTGTACCACGACATGGGCCTGATCGGCGCCTGGCTCGGAAGCCTGTATGTGGGCTTTCCGCTGGTGGTGATGTCGCCGCTGGCCTTCCTCGCGCGGCCGCTGCGCTGGCTGGAGGCGATCTCGCAGTGGGGCGGCACGCTCACCGCCGCGCCCAACTTCGCCTACGAGCTGTGCCTGAAGCAGGCGGAGGCCGGGCTGCCGCCGGGGCTGGACCTGCGTTCGCTGCGCGTCGCGCTCAACGGCGCCGAGGCGGTTCGCCCGGCGACCGTGCAGCGCTTCGGCGAGCGCTTCGCCGCCTGCGGCCTGCGGCCCGAGGCGATGACGCCGGTCTACGGCCTGGCCGAGGCCTCGGTCGGCCTGCTGTTCCCGCCGCCGGGCCGCGCGGCCGTGGTCGATGCCGTGCGGCGCGATGCCCTCACGCGCGAAGGCCGCGCGCTGCCCGCCGATCCCGGCGATGCGACGGCCCTGCGTTTCGTCGCCTGCGGCCGGCCCCTGGACGGCCACGAGGTGCGCATCGTCGATGCCGGTGGCCGCGAGGTGACGCAGGACCGCGTCGAGGGCCGGCTCGAATTCCGCGGTCCGTCCGCCACCCGCGGCTACTTCCGCGACCCGCGCAAGACGGCGCAGCTGTTCCACGACGGCTGGCTGGACACGGGCGACCGCGCCTATGCGGCGGGAGGCGACTTCTACATCACGGGGCGCGTGAAGGACATCGTCATCCGCGGCGGCCGGCACTTCTACCCCGAGGAGATCGAGGAGGCGGTGGCGCGGGTGGCGGGCATCCGCAAGGGCTGCGTGGCCGTGTTCGGCAGCGCCGACGCCGCCGCCGGCACCGAGCGGCTGGTGGTGCTGGCCGAGGTGCGGCCGGGCGCCGCGACGGCCGGCCTGCGGGAAGCCGTGGCGCGGGCGGTGGTGGACACCGTGGGCGAGCCGCCGGACGACATCGTGCTGGCCGCGCCGCACACGGTGCTCAAGACCTCCAGCGGCAAGGTGCGCCGCTCGGCCTGCCGCGAGCTCGTGGAGCGCGGCGGCGCGGACACCGGACCGGCGCCCCTGCACCGTCAGCTGCTGCGCCTGGCGCTGGGCGCGGCCGGCATGCGCGTGCGCCGTGCCGCGGCCCTCGCCGCACGTGCAGGCTATGCGCTCTGCGCGGGAATGCTGTTCGGCCTGCTGGCGCCCGGGGTCTGGCTTGCGACCCTCGTACTGCCCCGGCCGCGCGCCGCCTGGGCGCTGGGGCACGCGGCGGCGCGGGTCGCCCTCGCGCTCGCGGGAATGGGCCCCCGCGTGAGCGGCCGCGAGCACCTGCCGGCCGGGCCGTACGTGCTGGTCAGCAACCATGCCAGCTACCTGGACGGCGTGATCCTGATCGCCGCGCTGCCGCGCCCGCATGCCTTCGTCGCCAAGCGGGAGCTGGCAGCCCAGCGGGTGGCGGGCAGCTACCTGCGCCGCATCGGCGCGGTGTTCGTGGAGCGCTTCGAGGCGGGCCGCGCGGTGGAGGATGCGCGGGCCCTGGCGGCGCCGCTGGCGCGCGGCGTGCCGCTGCTCGCTTTTCCCGAGGGCACCTTCATCGCGCAGCCCGGCCTGCTGCCCTTTCACCTGGGGGCCTTCCTGGTCGCCGTGCAGGCCGGCGTGCCGGTCGTCCCCCTGGCGATCCGTGGCGACCGTGAGGCACTGCCCGACGGCACCTGGTGGCCGCGCCACGTGCGGCTGGAGGTGGAGATCGGCGCACCGCTGGCGCCGCCGCAAGGCGCGGCCGATGCCTTCGCCGCGGCCGTCCAGCTGCGCGATGCGGCGCGCCAGGCGATCGCGTCCCGCGCCGCGGCGGGAGCGGCCGGAGAAGTCCGTTGACGCAGCGCAATCCTCGTGCCGCCGCCCGAGCCACCATGCATGCAGGCATGGACACTCCCGCTTCCCCGCCGCGCTCCGCCCCGCAAGACCTGGCTGCGGGCTGGGAACACTTCGACCATGGCGCCGACATCGGCGTGCGCGGCTGGGGCCCGACCAAGGCGGCGGCCTTCGAACAGGCGGCGCTCGCCCTGACCGCGGTGCTGACCGACCCCGGGCGCATCGAGCCGCGCGAGGAGGTGGAGATCCGCTGCGAGGCCGGCGACGACGAAGCGCTGCTCGTGGCGTGGCTCAACGCGATCGTGACCGAGATGGCGCTGCGGCGCATGCTGTTCTCGAGCTTTCGCGTCGCGCTGCAAGGCCGCCGGCTCGAGGGCCGTGCCAGCGGCGAGCCGGTCGTGCCGCAACGCCACCAGCCCGCGGTGGAAGTGAAAGGGGCCACCTACACCGAGCTGCGGGTGCGGCCCGGCGCCGCCGGCGGCTGGGTGGCGCAGACCGTCGTGGACGTGTGACATGGACCTCCGGCAACTGGTGCGGCGCGGCCCCTGCGAATGGGAGATCCCCCGGCAGGGAGCGATGAAGGTGCCCGCCGTCCTCTTCGGCACCGAGGCGCTGCTGCGCGACATGGACGAGAAGGTGCGCGAGCAGGCCACCAACGTCGCCTGCCTGCCCGGCATCGTGGATGCGTCCTACGTGATGCCCGACGGGCACTGGGGCTACGGGTTCCCGATCGGCGGCGTGGCCGCCTTCGATGCGCAGCAGGGCGGCGTGATCTCCGCCGGCGGCGTCGGCTTCGACGTCTCCTGCGGCGTGCGCTGCCTGCTCACCGGCCTCAGGCGCGAGGACGTGATGCCCGTGCAGCGCCGGCTCGCCGATGCGCTCTCGACCGACATCCCCGCCGGCGTGGGCAGCCGCGGCGCGATCAAGCTGAACGCGGCCGAGATGGAAGCGATGCTGGTAGGCGGCGCCCGCTGGGCCGTGAGCCAGGGCTGGGGCAGCGAGGCGGACCTGGAGCGCACGGAGGAAGGCGGGCACATGCTGCACGCCAAGCCGGACTGCGTGTCCGACCAGGCGAAGAAGCGCCAGCGCGAGGAGATGGGCACGCTGGGCAGCGGCAACCACTACCTGGAAGTGCAGGAGGTGCAGGAAGTGTTCGATGCCGCGGCGGCCGAGGCCTACCGCCTGCAGCCGGGCGACGTCGTGGTGATGATCCATTGCGGCTCGCGCGGCCTGGGCCACCAGATCGGCACCGACTACCTGCAGTCCATGGTGGAGGAAGCGCCGGCGCACGGCCTGGTGCTGCCGGACCGCGAACTCGCCTGCGCGCCCATCGACTCCGACCTCGGCCGGCGGTACCTCGGCGCCATGCGCGCGGCGATCAACTGCGCGCTGGCCAACCGGCAGATCCTCACGCACCTGGTGCGCGAGGTGTTCCGGCCTCTCCTGCCGAAGGCGCGCATGCCGGTGCTGTACGACGTGTCGCACAACACCTGCAAGCAGGAGCCGCACCGGGTGGGCGGGCACCTGCGCGAGCTGTACGTGCACCGCAAGGGCGCCACGCGGGCCTGGGGACCGGGGCATCCCGGCTTGCCGCCGGAGCTGCGCGCCGTGGGGCAGCCGGTGCTGATCGGCGGGTCCATGGGCACCGGCTCCTACGTGCTGGCGGGCAACAGCGCTCAGCCGGAGCTCGCCTTCTCCTCCGCCTGCCACGGCGCGGGCCGGGCGATGAGCCGGCACCAGGCGCTGAAGCAATGGCACGGGCGGGAGCTGGTCGACCAGCTCGCCGCCCAGGGCATCCTGGTGCGCAGCCCCTCGTCGCGCGGCGTCGCGGAGGAGGCGCCCGGCGCCTACAAGGACGTGGGCGCGGTGGTGGACGCCGCGCAGGAGGCGGGGCTCGCGCGCAAGGTGGCGCGGCTGCGGCCGCTGGTCTGCGTCAAGGGTTGAGGACAGGGCAGGAGGTGAGCATGGACAAGCCATCCCGGGACGATGCCGTGCACCGGCACGTGTTCACGCGCTGCGGCCAGGCCGTGACGCGGCTGGCGGAAGCCGGCCTCGTTCCCTGGCCGGTGGTGCCGGACAGCGAGCGCGAGGTCGGCGAATGGTGGCTGGTCTCGGACGACCTGGCCGCGCGCCTGCGCGGCGCCGGCCATCCGGTGCTGCGCTTCGGCGAGCTGAACCTCTGGGGCCGCGCCAGCGGCGGTGCGCTGCACGACGACCCGGAACTCAAGGCCCTGCTGCGCGGCTGAGCGGCAGCTCAGGCCGGCAGGACGTCGATCTCCGGTGCGAGCTCGCACTCCGAGTTCAGCGAGTTCGTGATCAGGCAGCTGCGCTTGGCCTTGTCCAGCGTGCTGGCGGCCAGCGAGGCATGCTCGGCGCCGCGCAGCACGAGGCGCGGCCGCAGGATGAACTTGACGAAGCGGGTGACGCCGTCGACGCGGTCGAGGATGCCTTCGACCGGCACGTCCAGCTGCTCCCACTCCAGTTTCGAGGCGCGGGCGATGGCGCGGAAGGACAGGACGAAGCAGTCGGCGACCGAAGCGACCAGCAGGGTCTCCGGCGACCAGAAGCCCTCCGGCCCGCCGAACTCGGGCGGCGCCTGGGTCGGCAGGCTCAGGTTCGCGTCGCTCACCGCGACGACGCCGGTCGATTGGCCGGTGGCGCGGACGTGGTAGTGGTGCGGGTAGGGATGCATGGGGGTCCTGCTTCAATGGATGGGCCCGAGCTTACGCAGGCGTCGAGCCGGTTCGGTTGATCCAGATGAAGCAACGGCGCCGTCCGGCGGCGTTTGGGGTATGTTCGCGTCACCATGCACCTGCCTGCCTCCCTCCTCCAGGCCTTCACGCCCCAGGGCCACCTGCGCGCGTCCATCAATCTCGGCAATCCCATCCTCGCGGGCCGCGACCCGGCCACAGGCGAGCCCCGGGGCGTCTCGATCGACCTCGCCCGCGCCTTCGCCCAACGCCTGGGCGTCGTGCTGGAACTGGTGGTGTTCGACACCGCCGGCCAGTCGGTGGAGGCCGTGGCCGGGGAACGGGCCGACATCGGCTTCTTCGCCGTCGACCCCAAGCGCGGCGAGCACATCGCGTTCACGCCGCCCTACGTGCTGATCGAGGGCTGCTACCTGGTGCGCGCGGAATCGCCGCTGGCGGCGAACGAGGAGGTCGACCGCGCCGGCAACCGCGTGGTGGTGGGCCAGGGCAGCGCCTACGACCTGTTCCTCTCGCGCGAGCTGAAGGCAGCCCAGATCGTGCGCGCGCCCTCGTCGCCCGCGGTCGTGCCGCACTTCCTCGCCAGCGGCGCCGAGGTGGCCGCGGGCGTGAAGCAGCAGCTTCAGGCGGATGCGCAGCGCCTGGGCGGGCTGCGCCTGCTGCCGGGCCGCTTCATGGTGATCCGCCAGGCCATGGGCTGCCCGCGCAGCCGCGGCGAGGCGGCGGCCGCGGCCCTGGCGGACTTCGTGGAGGAGATGAAGGCCAGCGGCTTCGTGGCCGGGGCCTTGCAGCGCCACGGCATCGAGGGAGCGTCGGTGGCGCCGGCCGGCGCCTGATCCCCCGCGGGCCCGCGGCGCTCCGGTAGGATCGCGCGCGCACCCCTGAAGGAGAAACCGTGCTCACCCTGCAGCAAGCCAACCAGATCATCGCCGCCGCCCTGGCCAAGTCCAGCGAGCGCGGCTACCAGCCCATGGGCATCGCCGTGCTCGACGCCTCCGGCAACCTCAAGGCCTTCGCCAGCGAGGACGGCGCCAGCATGTTCCGCTTCGACATCGCGCGCGCCAAGGCCTGGGGCGCGGTCGGCATGGGCGTGTCCAGCCGCACCCTGGCCCAGCGCGCCAAGGACAACCCGAACTTCTTCGTTTCGCTGTCCGCCACCTCCGGCGGCAAGTTCCTGCCGCAGCCGGGCGCCGTGGTGATCCAGGACGCCCAGGGCCGGCTGCTCGGCGCCGTGGGGGCCAGCGGCGGCACCGGCGACCAGGACGAGGAGATCTGCATCGCCGGCGTCACGGCCGCCGGCCTGGTCGCCGGCTGAAGCCGGTTTTCCTCCCCCGGCCTCCGGGAGGGGGCGGGGCGAGGGCGAGGACGCGGCGGTTCAGGGCCGCAGCGCCTCGTCGGGGCCGCGCCGGTTCACGGCGTGGAAGAGCCCGCGCAGCCAGCGGTTGGCGTCGTCGTCGTGCATGCGGCGGTGCCAGTACTGCTGCACCTGGATCTGCGGCGGGCGGAAGGGCAGCTCGATGCGCTTGAGCGCGATGTGCCGGCTGGCCACGGTGGCGATGTCCTCGGGCACGGTGGCCACCAGGTCGCTGCCGGGCAGCAGGGCCAGCAGGCTCATGAAGTGCGAAAGCTCCAGCGTGACGTGCCGGTGCCAGCCCTTGTCCTCCAGGAAGCGGTCCAGGAAATGCTCGCGGCCGTCGGGCCGCACCACGATGTGCCGGGCCGCGAGGTACTGCTTGAGCGTCATGCGCGTGCCCGTGGCCTCGTTGCGCGCGCAGGCGATGCAGACGTAGGAGGTCTTGAACAGCGCCTGCTGGAAGTAGCCGGCCTTCTGCAGGTCGGGGAAGAAGCCGACCGCCAGGTCCGCTTCGCCGGCCTCCAGGGCCGCGGCCGCGGCGGTGCGCGGCTTGGACACGGCTTGCAGCTTCACCAGCGGCGCTTCCTGCCGCAGCCGCCGCAGCACGCCGGGCAGGAAGGCCACCTCGCCGATATCGGGCGTGAGGAGGGTGAAGCTGCGCTGCGCCGTCGCCGGCTCGAAGCCCGCCGGCTGCAGGATGTCCGACTCGATCGCCTCCACCACCCGGCGCACGGCGGGGGCCAGCACCAGGGCGCGCGGGGTCGGCTCCATCTGCGCGCCCGCGCGCACGAACAGGGTGTCGTCGAACAGCGCGCGCAGCCGCGCCAGGGCGGCGCTGGTGGCCGGCTGGCTCAGGCCGATCGCCTCGGCGGTGCGGCTCACGCTGCGGTGGCGCGCCATGGCGTCGAACACGACGAGCAGGTTCAGGTCGACCGATCGTATATCCATGGCATGGATTCTATGTATCCAGCCTATTGGCTGTTCGGATGGTTCCACCCCGCCTAGCATGCGGACCGGAGACAGACTTTGAGCCAGCACAAACACCCTTCCGGCTGCGCCTGCGGCATCGACACCCACGCCCACGTGGTGCCGGAGGACTTCCCCGCCTACATCGGCCGCAAGGCGCCGGCCGACTGGCCGTCCATGGCGGCGGCCCAGGCCTGCCATCGCAGCGTGATGATTTCGGGCAAGGTCTACCGCACCGTGTCCGACCAGTGCTGGGACACCGCGAAGCGGATCGCGGACCTGCCGCAGATGGGCCTGAAGCTGCAGGTGGTCTCGCCGATGCCGGAACTGCTGTCCTACTGGATGCCGCCGGCCGACGCGCAACAGCTGCTGCGCTTCCTTAACGACCGGATCGCCGGCATGGTGGCCGAAAGCGGCGGCGCGCTGGCGGGCCTGGGCGCGGTGCCGCTGCAGGACGTGGACCTGGCGATCCGCGAGCTGGAATACGTGGTGAAGGTGCTGGGCTTCCCGGGTGTGGAGGTCGGCAGCAACATCAACGGCGAGCCGGTCGGCGCGCCGCGCTTCGATCCCTTCTTCGAAGCCTGCGAGGCGTTGGGTGCCTGCGTGTTCGTGCACGCGATCCGGCCGGCGGGCATGGACCGCCTGGTCGGGCCGCCGGCGCTGCAGCAGGTGCTGGCCTATCCCGGCGACGTCGGCCTGGCGGCCGCCTCGGTGATCACCGCCAACCTGCTGCCGCGCCGGCCGAAGCTGCGCATCGCCTTCAGCCACGGCGGCGGCACTCTGGGCCTGCTGCTGCCGCGGCTGCAGCAGGGCTGGGGCGTGTTCCCGGCCCTCAAGGAACAGGTGGTCGAGGCGCCGGCGCAGCAGGCGAAGCGGCTCTTCTACGACACGCTGGTGTTCGACACGAACGCGCTGCGCTACCTGGTCGACACCTTCGGCGCGACGCAGCTGCTGGTGGGCACCGACTATCCCTTCAACTTCCACGACCGCACGCCGGTGGAGAGGATCGAGGCCGCGGGCTTCGATGCCGAGACCACCGCGCTGCTGGTCCACCGCAACGCCGGGCGCTTCCTCGGCATGACGAAAGAGACGACCCCATGAGTTCTCCCTGGATCGAGGGCCTGCGCAGCGTGGCGCTCTACGTGCCCGACCTGGCCAAGGCCGAAAGCTTCTACACGCAGGTCTGGCGCCTGGAGGTGGCCCACCGCGGCGACGGCGTGCTCTACCTGCGCGGCAGCGGCAGCGACGGCTACCTGCTGGCGCTGCACCAGGGCGGCGAGCTGCCGCAGATCCGCCAGGTGACGCTGCGCGCGCGCAGCCGCGCCGCGCTGGACGAAGTCGTCGCCAACGTGCAGCGCGCCGGCGGCAAGCTGCTGGCCGCGCCGCACGAGCTCACGCGCGACCCCGCGGGCGGCATCGGCCTGAAGTTCCAGGACCCGCACGGCCGTACCTTCCAGGTGGTGCACGGCGATGCGCGCCGCCCCCCGGAGGCACCGCTGAAGGACCGGCCGATCCGCCTGACGCACGTGGTGCTGAACAGCCATGCCGTGGACGAGACGCAGAAGTTCCTGCAGGACGCGCTGGGTTTCCGCCTGGCCGACCGCACCGGGATCATGGCCTTCATGAACTGCGACCGCGACCACCACACGATCGCCGTCGGCATCACCGACAACGACGCGCTGAACCACATCGCCTTCCTGATGCCGGACCTCGACTCCGTCATGCGCGGCGGCGGCCGGATGAAGGACGCGGGTTTCCCGATCCAGTGGGGCCCGGGCCGGCACGGCCCCGGCAACAACCTCTTCAACTACTTCCTCGACCCCTTCGGCATCGTCATCGAATACACCGCCGACGTGGAGCAGATCGACGAGAGCTACGAGACCCATGGGCCGGACCACTGGAAGTGGCCGCCCGGGCGGGTCGACCAGTGGGGCATCTCGCTGCCGCCCTCCGCCACCCTGAAGGAAGCGCAGAAGCGCGTCCTGTTCGCCCCCAACCCCTGATTCCCGAGAGAGACGACCATGAAATTCACCACCTACCTGCGCGCCGGCGCCCCGCGCCTGGCCCTCGTCGACGGCCATGACCTGATCGACCTGAACGACGCCCAGCCGCAAGTGCCGGCCGACCTGCGCGCGGCGCTGAAGGCCGGCGTCGACCTGCGCTCCGCCGGCGCCGCGGCCCTGAAGGGCGGGGCGAAGCGCCAGCCGCTCGCCTCCGTCCAGCTCGCGCCGGTGGTGCCCGAGCCCGGCAAGATCGTCTGCCTGGGCCTCAACTACTACGACCACGCCAAGGAAGGCGGCCGCGAGAAGCCGGACTACCCCTGGTTCTTCTTCCGCGCCGCCTCCTCGCTGGTGGCGCACGGCGAGGCGGGCTGGCTGCCGCAGGTGTCCGGCAAGTTCGACTACGAGGCCGAGATGGCCGTGGTGATCGGCCGGACGGTGCCGCGCCACACGAAGGAAGCCGACGCGCTGCAGTACGTCTTCGGCTACAGCTGCTTCAACGACATGAGCGTGCGCGACTACCAGAAGCGCACGCCGCAGTGGACCATCGGCAAGAACTTCGACCGCACCGGCGGCTTCGGCCCGCACGTGGTGACGGCCGACGAACTGTCGCCTGGCGCCACGGGCCTGCGCATCCGCTCGCTGCTCAACGGCCAGGTGATGCAGGACGCGAACACCAGCGACATGATCTTCAGCGTCGCCGAGACCATCGCGCTGCTGGCCGACGTGCTGACCCTGGAGCCGGGCGACGTGATCGTGATGGGCACGCCCGCGGGCGTGGGCCAGGCACGCAACCCGCCCGTGTGGATGAAGGCCGGCGACACGATCGTGATCGACATCGAGAAGGTCGGCGCCCTGAGCAACCCCATCGCGGCCGAACCGGCATGAGCCCCAGCCTGTACGACGTGGCGATCGTCGGCTACGGGCCGGCGGGACAGGTGGCGGCCGGCCTGCTGGGGCAGGCGGGGCTCTCGGTCTACGTCTGCGAGCGGCTGGCGGACGTCTACGAGATCCCGCGGGCGATCGCGCTGGACCACGAGATCATGCGCGTGTTCCAGCAGCTGGGCGTGATCGACGCGATCCAGCCTTACTGCGAGCCCTTCACGCCCTCGGAGTACTACGGCGTCGACGGCCGGCTGATCCGCCGCATGACCATGGTGGAGCCGCCCTACCCGCAGGGCTACACGCCCTCCATCGTGTTCACGCAGCCGCCGGTGGAGCGCGCCCTGCGCGAGCGGGTGGCTCGCCTGCCGAACGTGCGGGTGGACCTGACGACCGAACTGCTCGACCTGCGGCAGGACGCCACCGGCGCGACGCTGCAGGTGCGCGGCCCGGACGGCGCCGAGCGCGGCATCCGGGCGAAATACGCTATCGCCTGCGACGGCGGCGCCAGCACCGTGCGCACGCTGCTGGACCTGCCGCTGGAGGACCTGGACTTCGACGAGCCCTGGCTGGTGGTGGATGTCCTGGTCAACGAGCGCGGACTGGCGAAGCTGCCCGAGGTGAGCGTGCAGTACTGCGAGCCGGAGCGTCCCTGCACCCTGGTGATCGGTCCGAAGAACCACCGCCGCTGGGAGATCTCGCTGAAACCGGGCGAGGACCCGAAGGAGGCCGCGACGCCCGAGCGCACCTGGGAGCTGCTCTCGCGCTGGCTCACGCCGGCGGACGGCCAGCTGTGGCGCCAGGCGAGCTACCGTTTCCACGCGCTGGTGGCGGCGCGGTGGCGCGCCGGCCGCGTGTTCCTCGCCGGCGATGCCGCGCACATGCAGCCGCCCTTCCTGGGCCAGGGCATGTGCCAGGGCGTGCGCGACGTGGCCAACCTGTCGTGGAAGCTGGCCGCGGTGCTGCGCGGCGAGGTCGCCGGCGCGGCCGCGGAAGACCTCCTGGACAGCTACGGCATCGAACGCAAGGCGCACGTGCGCGAGCTGACCAGCCGCATCAAGGGCGTGGGCGCGGTGATCTGCGAACGCGACCCGGCGCGGGCGCGCGCGCGCGACGAGAAGATGCTGGCCGACTGCGGCGGCGTCGTGCAGGACACGCCGCGCCAGGACATCCTGCCGCGCCTGGAAGCGGGCTTCCTGAGCCCGCGCGAGACCGGCGGCCGCGGCACGCTGTTCCCGCAGCCGCGCCTGGCGGCGTCCGGCGCGCTGATGGATCACGCGGTGGGCGGCGGCTGGCGCCTGGTGCTGGTGTCCGACGCGCCGGCGCCGGCCGACGTCCCCGCGGGCATCACGGTCGTCGCGCTCGCGCGCACGCCGGAAGCCGAGGGTGTGGTCGCGCGCTGGATGCAGCGGCATGGCTGCCGCGCGGCGCTGATGCGCCCCGACCACTACGTCTTCGGCACCGCGGCCACGCCGGACGAACTCGCGCAACTGCTCGCCGAGTGGCGGCAGCGCTGGCGGCAGGGCGCGCCGCTGCCGGAAGCGGCCGCCGCCTGAAAGCCACGGACCCCATCACCACCATCACCACAGAGGAGACATCGATGAAGCGCAGACAATTCGTGCAGGCCGCCGCAGCGGCTTCCTTCGCCGGGCTGGCCGGCACCGCCGCGCGGGCGCAGGGCTGGCCGGAGAAGCCGGTGAAGCTGATCCTGTCGCAGCCGCCCGGCTCGGGCCCCGATGCCATGGCCCGCATGATCGGCGACCAGCTCGCGCGCAAGTGGGGCCAGTCCATCGTCGTGGACAACCGGCCCGGCGGGCAGAACGCCATCGGCGCGCAGGCGGCCGCCCGCTCGCCCGCCGACGGCTACAACTTCTACTTCGCCACCGCCGCGGCGCTGGTGACCAACGCCTACCTGTTCAAGTCGCTGCCCTACGACCCGAAGAAGGACTTCACGCCCGTGGGCATGATCGGCAAGGTGCCCTTCATGCTGTGCGTGAACACCGGCTCGCCGGTCAAGTCGCTGCAGGAGTTCATCGCCCAGGCCAAGGCCCATCCGGGCCGGCTGACGGTGGCCAACGAGGGGCCCAAGACCTTCGGCGGCATGATGACGCGCCTGGTCGGTCAGCAGCTGGGGCTGCAGCTGTCGAGCGTGCCCTACGTGTCGATCGGCGCGGCCGTGACCGGGACCATCGGCGCCCAGACCGACGCGGTGATGGCGGACGTGCCGGCCGTGGTGCAGCAGGTCAAGGCGGGCCGCCTGCGCCCGATCGCCGTGACCACCGCCAAGCGGGTGGCCGGCCTCGAGGACGTGCCTTCGCTGTCGGAGGTCATTCCCGGTTTCGACTACGCCGGCTGGCTGGGCATCGTGGCGCCCGCCGGCACGCCGGCGGCCGCCATCCAGCGCTTCAACCGCGACCTCGATGCGGTGCTGAGCGACAAGGAGATGGCCGCGCGCATCCTCGCGCTCGGCCCGATCACCGATGGCGCCGGGACGGTGGAGCAGATGGCGGCCTTCCTCCAGGCGGAGCACACCCGCTGGTCCAAGTTGACCCAGGAACTGGGCATCCTGCCCGAGTGAGCGGTGCCCGGCGGGGCCGGCCCCCGCCGGCCGCGCCTCAGCGTGGCATGAGGGAGATCCGCACCGGCCAGGCATGCTCGCCCGGCACGGCCTGCGGCGCCAGAGCGATGCGGAATTGCAGGGAGAGCTGCTCGCGCCAGAAGCCGCGGCCCGGCGCGGGCCGTTCGCTCATGGCCTCGTCCGCCCCGACCACCAGCGGCCGGCCGAGTCCGAGGACCTGCACCTCGCCCACCTCGTTGCCGCTGCGCTCGAACAGCAGGCAATAGCCTTCGGCCATGTTGCCGCGCACGACCACCCGCACCGGCACGGGCAGGTCCAGGTAGCCCCGGGCGACGTCGGCCGCCGTCACCGTGATCGACGCCGGCTGGGCGATGCTGACGTCGGCATGGCGGGCCACGACGGCGCTCACGTGCAGCAGGGCCTGGGCGTTCTCGGCGTGCGCGGACCCGCAACCGAACAGCACCGCGGCCAGCCAGGTGAGATTGAGCAGCGCCATGAAGGCGCCACGGAAGGGCGACGCAAGCATCTCGTAACCACTGTTACGATCAAGATTAGGTCTCCCTGGCAGGCGCGACTTGCGCAAATTGCCTAGGCCCGCTCAGCGAATTCCTTTGCAGACATAGGCCGTGCATCGGCGTGAGGACGCCACTCGAGCAGGAAACGTGGATTTGTCCTACGACGGTCGACGCAGGCGCCTGGCCGGGCGGCCGGCGCAGGCTTGCGTCAGCCCGGGTGGCCGATGCGGAAGTCGTTGCCCGCGCGGTCCTGGCCCTTGAGCAGCCACAGCGGGCGCCGGGCGAAGTTGACCGGCACGCCGGTCTTCCCGTCCGAAGGCCGCAGGTGGCGGTCGAAGAGCGACGTGGAAGGCATGTAGCGCAGCGCCACGCCCGTGCGCCGGCGGGTCGAGGTGTTGGGCCGCGCGCCGTGCACCATGTACACGTCGTGCAGCGACATCTCGCCCGCGTCCAGCTCCACGTCGACGGCCTGCGCTTCGTCGAAGCTGCCCGCCGCCATGCGCTGGTTGAGCGTGAGGTCGGTACGGTCCTCGTGCAGGTGCGCATGCAGCGCGCGCGCGGCATGCGAGCCGGGGATCACGCGCAGGCATCCGTTCTCGCGGGTGGAGGGTTCCAGCGCCACCCATACCGTGCAGGTGGCCAGCGGCCGGATCGGCCAGTAGTGGCCGTCCTGGTGCCAGGGCGTCTCGTAGCCGTCGACCGGCGGCTTGCAGAACACGTGGCAGCCCCAGAGGATCACGTCCTCGCCGATCACGCCGGCGACCAGGTCGACGATCTCCGGATCGCGCGCCAGCGCCAGGAAGTCGGCGCTGCCGCGCACGCCCTCGCCGTTGTCGCCCTCGATGTGGGCCGACACCAGCTTCTCGGGGCGCACGCCGGGATTGCGGGCGATCAGGTCGTCGAGCGCGTCGCGCATGGCAGCGACGCGCGCGGACGGCAGCCGCCAGGACGGCTTGACCCAGCCCTCGCGCTGGTAGCGGGCGATCTCGTCGGCGGAAAGCTGGGCCATGGAACCTCCTCGCCCGGGGTTATACCGCCGCCTTGCGGTTCAGGTCACGGGGGCCGGATTGAACAGCACCAGCTGGTTGGCGAGCTTCCACTGCTCGGCCCAGGTCCTGCGGCGGCCGCTCGCCACGTCCAGCATCAGGCGGAACAGCTCCCAGCCCACCTGCTCGATCGTGGCCCGGCCCTCGGCGATGCTGCCCGCGTCGAGGTCCATCAGGTCGTGCCAGCGCCGCGCCAGGTCGCTGCGCGTGGCCACCTTGATCACCGGCACCTCGGCCAGGCCGTAGGGCGTGCCGCGGCCGGTGGTGAACACGTGCAGGTTCATGCCCGCGGCCAGCTGCAGCGTGCCGCAGATGAAGTCGCTGGCCGGCGTGGCCGCGTAGTACAGGCCCTTGTGCGTGGCCTTCTCGCCGGGGGCGAGCACGCCGGTGATCGGCACCGAGCCGGACTTCACGATCGAGCCCATCGCCTTCTCGACGATGTTGGCCAGGCCGCCCTTCTTGTTGCCCGGCGTCGTGTTGGCGCTGCGGTCGACGCTGCCGCGCTTCAGGTACTCGTCGTACCAGGCCATCTCGCGCACGATCGCCCGGGCCAGTTCCGGCGTCGCGGCGCGGGCGGTCAGCTGCGCCACGCCGTCGCGCACCTCGGTCGTCTCCGAGAACATCACCGTGGCGCCGGCGCGCACCAGCAGGTCGGTGCAGAAGCCGACCGCGGGATTGGCGGTGACGCCCGAGAAGGCGTCGCTGCCGCCGCATTGCACGCCGACCACCAGCTCGCTCGCGGGCACGGTCTCGCGACGGCGGCGGTTCAATCGCTCCAGGTGCACTTCGGCCTGGCGCACGATGGAGTCCACCATGGACAGGAAGCCGACATGGGCCTCGTCCTGCAGGCAGACGACGTCCAGGCCCGCGTCTTCGCCGCGCGCGTCGGCGATCGGGATGCTGCCCGGCGGCAGCAGGCGCTCGGGCTGAAGCTTCTCGCAGCCGAGGCTCACGACCATCACCTCGCCGCCGAAGTTGGGGTTGAGGCTGATGTTGCGCAGCGTGCGGATCGGGATCACCGCGTCGGGCGCGTCGATCGCGACGCCGCAGCCGTAGGCGTGCTCCAGCGCGACGACGTCGTCGACGTTCGGGTACTTCGGCAGCAGCAGCGCCTTGATGCGCTCCACCGCGAAGCGGGTGACGCCGGCCACGCACTGCACGCTCTGGGTGATGGCCAGGATGTTGCGGGTGCCCACCGAGCCGTCCGGGTTGCGGTAGCCCTCGAAGGTGTAGCCGTGCAGCGGCTCGACGGCCGTCGCGCCGCGCGTGGCCATCGGCAGGTCCTCGAGCCTGCGCGCCTCGGGCAGGCGCAGCAGGCGCTCGTGCACCCAGCTGCCCGCGGGGATGTCCTTCAGCGCATAACCGATGGGCACGTCGTAGCGGCGCACCGCGCCGCCCTCGGGGATGTCCACCAGCGCCACCTTGTGGCCTTGCGGCACCTTCTCGCGCAGGACGAGGCCGGTCGACAGGACGCTGCCCGGGCCCAGGCCCCCGTCGTTGGCGACGATGGCCACGTTGTCCGCGGGATGCATGAGGATGTGCAGGGGAGGGCGGCCGGCGGCCGGCGCGCGGGCGGCGTCGGGGGTCATGCGCGCTCTCCCGCCGCCGGCAGCGGCGCGGTGTAGTCGTGCGAGGCGAAGCTGCCGCCCTGGAAGGTGCGCGCGATCGCGTCCAGGGGGTCGGGCCGGGCCAGCACCTCCCCGGCCCAGCGCTCGGCGTTTTCCACCGGCGCGTAGCCGATGGCGTTGCCCTCGGCCAGGTCGTACCAGGCGCGCGTGTTGGCGGAGATCCCCCAGACGGCGGCGCAGCCGACCGGGCCGGCCTCGATGCAGCGCATCGCCAGCTGCAGCAGGTCCTCGCTGCCCAGCCAGGTACTGAGCTGGCGGGCGTTCTCGGGCGGCTGGCCCATGGCGGTGCCGATGCGCAGCGAGATGCCCTCGATGCCGTGCTTGTCCCAGTACATGCGGGCCATCGCCTCGCCCCACACCTTGGACAGGCCGTACAGGCCGTCGGGCCGGAAGGGGGCGTCGAGCTTCAGCCGGTCGGTCGTGCGGTACATGCCGAAGGCGTGGTTGGAACTGGCGAACACCACGCGCTTCACGCCGTGCCGGCGCGCGCCTTCGTACACCTCGTACAGCGCGCGCAGGTTGTTGTCGATGATCTCCGGCAGCGGCCGCTCGACGCTGGAACCGGCGAGGTGGATCAGCACGTCGACGCCGGCCAGCAGCCGGTCCACCACCGCGGGGTCGCGCAGGTCGCCGTGCACGAGGTCCTCGCCCGGGTGCAGGGGCTCCAGCGGCTGCCAGCCCGCACAGCGCAGGTCTACGCCCTTTCGCTGCAGCCCCCGGCGCAGGATGCCGCCGACGATGCCGCCGGCGCCGCTCAATGCC
Organism: Burkholderiales bacterium; assembly: GCA_028868995.1. GTDB lineage: Bacteria > Pseudomonadota > Gammaproteobacteria > Burkholderiales > Burkholderiaceae_C > Ramlibacter. Next base: position 22,852 of record JAGWTH010000031.1, read on the forward strand.
ACTTTCTTCATTCCCCGGATCCTGGTCGCGTCGTATATGTCTGACATTGTTGCTATTTTGCGATGTATGTCAAGCAAATGAGGGTGGCCGGGCCGGGCCCGCCTAGAATCCGGCCCGATGCCCAGCCGTGCGAACCGAAACCCCAAGCGCCCGAGCGCCGGCTCGCGGGAGGGCCGCCCGCTGCTCCAGGCGGAGGGCGCCGGCTCCCTGTCCGCCCAGGTCTACGCCCGCGTGGTCGAGGCGATCCTGCGGGGCGACTTCGGCCCGCAGGGCAAGCTGCCCACCGAGAGCGAGCTGGCGCTCTCCTACGGCGTGTCCCGGCCGACCATCCGCGAGGCGCTGTCGCGCCTGCGTTCCGACGGCGTGGTCGATTCCCGGCGCGGCGCCGGCAGCTTCGTCGTGCGCCACCCGGCCGGCCCGCCGGTGGAGGCGACGCCGATCCGCAGCCTGGCCGACGTGGAGCGCTACTACGCCTTCCGTTCCTGCGTGGAGGCGGGCGCCGCCGCCGCGGCGGCCGAGTTCCGCACCGCGTCCGACCTGGAAGCCCTGCATGCCGCCTTCGATGACCTGAACGCCAGGGAGGAGGCCGGGCTGCCGGCCGTCGAGGAGGACGTGCGCTTCCACCTCGCCGTCGCCCGCTGCTCGCACAACCCCTTCTTCGTCGCCTCCATCGAGACCAGCATCGCGCCGATCCGCCAGTTCATGGAACTCGCCCGCAACGCCGGCGGCACCCGCGGGCCGGAACGCATCCGGGCCACCCGCGACGAGCACCAGGCGATCGTCGACGCCGTCGAGCGGCGCGCCCCATCGAATGCGGCGGAAGCCGTGCGCGTCCACATCCTGAACGCCAAGCGGCGGATCTTCGAAGCCACACGCATCTGAGCCGGCGGCGCCCTTGCGTCCCTAGGGTTTTCACCGATCCTTCTTTGCCAGACATAAAGCATCATCCGGCCAGTTGTCAGACATCTGACATGTGATGGCGCCACCTCGCGCCCGGACGTGCGGGGCCTGGCCAAGACCCGCTCCAACCCTGCAACCGACCCGAAGGGACCCACCATGCAACTGAAACGACTCACCGTGCTCGCCGGCGCCTGCCTGCTGGCCTTCGCCGCCGGCACCGCCAGCGCCCGCACCTTCCGCTCCGCCGACGTCCACAACAAGGACTTCCCGACCAACAAGGCCGTGGCCTTCATGGGCGAGCAGCTGGCCAAGGCGACCGGCGGCAAGGACCACATCAAGGTCTTCAGCGACAGCGCGCTGGGCTCGGAGAAGGACACCATCGAGCAGGTGAAGATCGGCGCGCTGGACATGGTGCGCGTCAACTTCGCGGCCTTCAACGGCATCGTGCCCGAGTCGGTGCTGCCCGCGCTGCCCTTCCTGTTCCGCGACATGGACCATTTCCGCAAGACCATGTACGGGCCCGAGGGCGACAAGATCCTGGCCGCCTTCGACAAGGCCGGCTACGTGGGCCTGGCGATCTACGAGAGCGGCGCCCGCTCGATGTACGCGCACAAGCCGATCCGCAGCCTGGCCGACGTCAAGGGCATGAAGGTGCGCGTGCAGCCCTCCGACATGTTCGTCAGCATGGTCAGCGCCATGGGCGCATCGCCGACGCCGATGCCCTACAACGAGGTGTACACGGGACTGAAGACCGGCCTGATCGACGCCGCCGAGAACAACTATCCCTCCTACGACGAGGCCAAGCACTACGAGTCCGCCCCGGTGTACTCCGAGACGATGCACTCGATGTCGCCGGAGGTGCTGGTGTTCTCCAAGAAGATCTGGGACACCCTGGGCAAGGACGAACAGGCCGCGATCCGCAAGGCGGCCAAGGACTCGGTGCCCTACTACGTGAAGCTGTGGGACGCGCAGGAGAAGGAAGCCCGGGCCGACGTCGTGAAGGGCGGCGCCACCATCGTGCCGGCCTCGCAGATCGACCGCGCCGCCTTCGTGGCCGTCGAGAAGCCGGTGTGGGACAAGTTCACGCCCACGCCGCAGCTCAAGGCCCTGGTGCAGGAAATCGTCAACGCCAAGTGAGGCCGCGCGCCTGAACGCACGGCGGCCCCGCACGGGCCGCCGTGCCCGTTCGCGCCGCCCCCGACCGGAGCTCCCCTTGAACTGGTTGACATCCCTGAACGCCCGCCTGTCACGCTGGGCCCTGTACCTCGCCTGCGCCTGCCTGGCGGGGCTGCTGGGCGTGGTGGTGTACGGCGTGGTGATGCGCTACGTCTTCAACGACGCGCCGCCCTACGTGGAGCAGGTCGCCCTGCTGCTCGTGATCTCGGTGGCCATGTTCGGCGCCTCCGCCGGCGTGCGCGACGCCGGGCACATCGGCCTCGATTCGCTGGTCGCCGCGCTGCCGCCGAAGGCGCAGTTCTGGTGCAAGGCGGCGGCCGAGGTGCTCACCGGCACCTTCGCCGTCTCGCTGGTGCTGGGCGGCATCGAGATGGCGCGCTCCACGCAAGGCACGACCATCCCCACCCTGGGCCTGCCGGAAGCCTCGCGCTACCTGCCGGTGATCGCCGCCGGTGTCCTGGTCCTCTCGTTCTCGATCGAGCTCCTGCTGGCCCTGGTCCAGGGGCGCAAGGTGGAGGCGTCATGGCACTGACCGTCCTGTGCGTCGGCTTCGTGCTGCTGCTGCTGCTGGGCGTGCCGGTGGCGATCGCCATCGGCCTGAGCTGCCTGGCCACCTTCGCCGCGGAGGGCCTGCCCTTCGAGACGGCCGTCCAGATGATGGTGTCGGGCATGAACGTGTTCTCGTTCCTGGCCATCCCTTTCTTCATCTTCTCCGGTGAGCTGATGCTGCACGGGGGCATCGCCGACAGGATCGTCGCCTTCGCCCGCAGCCTGGTGGGCCACTGGAAAGGCGGGCTGGGGCTGGCGAACGTGGTCGCTTCCACGCTGTTCGGCGGCGTCTCGGGCTCGCCCGTGGCCGACACCTCCGCCATGGGCGGGGTGATGATCCCGATCATGAAGCGCGAGGGCTACAGCGCCGCCTACGCGGTGAACGTGACGACCCACGCCTCGCTGTCGGGCGCGCTGATGCCGACCTCGCACAACATGATCATCTACGCCTTCGCGGCGCAGGGCGCGGCCGGCATGATCGCCGGCCAGGCGATCAAGGGCGTGTCGATCGGCGACCTGATGTTCGCGGGCCTGGTGCCGGTGTTCTGGATCATGGCGTGCATGCTGGTGGCGGCCTACTGGCAGGCGCGCCGGTACGGCTACCCGCGCAGCGAGGACGGCCGCTCGCTGGTGCAGCGCTTCCCGGGCTGGGGCGAGGTGCTGCGCACCTTCATCGCCTCGGTGCCGGGCCTGTTCGTGATCGTGATCATCCTGGCCTGCGTGATGAAGGGCGTGACCACCGCGACCGAGGCCGCCGCCATCGCCGTCACCTATTCGCTGCTGCTCACGGTGCTGATCTACCGCACCATGACGCGAGAGCGGCTGATCAAGTCGCTGGCCAAGGCCTCCAAGACCACGGGCGTGATCCTGCTGCTGATCGGCGTGTCCAACATGCTGCGCTACCAGATGGCCTACCTGGAGATCCCGGAAGTCATCGAGCACGCACTGCTGACGGCCACGCACGAGCCCTGGCTGATGCTGCTGTACATCAACATCATCCAGGTGGTGCTGGGCATCTTCCTCGACATGGCCGCGCACATCCTGATCACCACGCCGCTGTTCCTGCCGCTGGCCATCCAGATGGGCGTCGGCCCGGTGCAGTTCGGCATGATGCTGCTGCTCAATTGCGCGCTGGGCCTGGTGCACCCGCCGGTGGGCTCGGTGCAGTTCGTGGGCTGCGCGATCGGCAAGATCTCCATCGGCGAGGCGACCAAGACGGCCTGGCCTTACTACCTGGCGATCTTCACCGCGATCAACCTGGTGACCTACGTGCCGCATTTCTCGACCTGGCTGCCAACGCTGATCACGGGGCATCCGGTGCTCTGAGGTCGAGGGCGAGTTCCGGACCGGACCGGGGCAGCCCGCTCCGGGGGACATTCGTTCAGACGCATACCCCCGCCCTGGCCCGGAACAGAGGCAGCGAGGTCTGGCGTCCCGCCGTCCGGGGTTCAGGCCTGGGTGTAGGCCGTCTTGACGGTGGTGTAGAACTCCGCCGCGTAGCGGCCCTGCTCGCGCGGGCCGAAGCTGGAGCCCTTGCGGCCGCCGAAGGGCACGTGATAGTCCACGCCGGCGGTGGGCAGGTTGACCATGACCATGCCGGCCTGCACGTGGCGCTTGAAGTGCGTGGCGTGCTTGAGCGAGGTGGTGGCGATGCCCGCCGACAGGCCGAACTCGGTGTCGTTGGCCAGGGCGAGCGCCTCCTCGTAGTCCTTCGCGCGGATCACGCTCACCACCGGGCCGAAGATCTCCTCGCGGTTGATGCGCATGCTGGGCGTGGTCTCGGCGAACAGGGCGGGGCGCGGGTACCAGCCGGGCGCGCCGTCGGCATTCCTGGCGATCGCCTCGCCGCCGGCGACCAGCCTCGCGCCTTCGGAGCGGCCGATCGCGATGTACTCCAGGTCCTGCGCCAGCTGCTTCTCGTCCACCACCGGGCCGACCTCGGTGCCGGCCTTGCGGGCGTCGTCGACCTGAAGCGCGGCGATGCGTTTCGCCATGGCGTCGACGAAGCGGTCGTGGATGCCCTGCGTCACGATCAGGCGCGAGGAGGCGGTGCAGCGCTGGCCGGTGGAGAAGAAGCCGCTGTTGATGGCGGCGTTCACTGCGATGTCGAGGTCGGCGTCGTCCAGCACCACCATGGGGTTCTTGCCGCCCATCTCCAGCTGGAACTTCGCCATGCGGGCCACGCAGGCCTGGGCGATGCGCTGGCCGGTGGCGACCGACCCGGTGAAGCTGATCGCGTCGACGCGCCGGTCCTCCAGCAGCACCTGGCCCACTTCCGAGCCGCGGCCCATCACCAGGTTGAACACGCCGGCCGGCAAGCCCGCACGGTGCAGGATGTCGGCGATGGCCCAGGCGCTGCCGGGCACCAGGTCCGCCGGCTTGAGCACCACGGCGTTGCCATAGGCGAGCGCCGGGGCGGTCTTCCAGGCGGGAATCGCGATGGGGAAATTCCAGGGCGTGATCAGGCCCACCACGCCGACCGGCTCGCGCGTGACCTCGACGCCGATGCCCGGGCGCACGGAAGCCACCGCGTCGCCGCCGATGCGCAATGCCTCGCCGGCGAAGAACTTGAAGATGTTGCCGGCGCGCACGACCTCGCCGATGGCCTCGGGCAGGGTCTTGCCTTCCTCGCGCGCGAGCAGGTCGCCGAGTTCGGCCTTGCGCGCCAGGATCTCGGCTCCGGCGGCGTCGAGGACGTCGAAGCGCTGCTGCGGGCTCGACAGGCCCCAGGCGGGTTGCGCCTGCGCGGCGGCGGCGATGGCCTGACCCGCCTGTTCGGCGTTCGCCTGCGCGTACTCGCCGACGACGTCGCGGGTGTCGGAAGGGTTGATGTTGCGGCTGGCGCGGGCGCCTTCGACCCACTGGCCGCCGATGAGGTTCTTGAACATGGATGACTCCAGGTTTCGTCGTCCCCGCGGAGGCGGGGGCCCAGAGCGTCCAGGCGCCCTGGATTCCCGCCTGCGCGGGTATGACGGGTGGATGGGGGACGAAAGGGCCTACCTGACGAGGCAGGGCCTCTTCGGATCGAACTTCCAGCCCAACACGAGGAACTGCATCGCCGTGGCGTCGTCGCGCGCGCCCAGGCCGTACTGCTGGTACAGGGCGTGGGCCTTCTCGACTTCCGCCAGGTCGATCTCGATGCCCAGGCCCGGCTTCTTGGGCACCTGCACGCTGCCGCCCGCTATCTCCAGCGGCTGCCTTGTCAGGCGCTGGCCGTCCTGCCAGATCCAGTGGGTGTCGATGGCCGTCACCTTGCCCGGCGCCGCGGCACCCACGTGGGTGAACATCGCCAGCGAGATGTCGAAGTGGTTGTTGGAGTGCGAGCCCCAGGTCAGGCCCCAGTCCCGGCAGGTCTGCGCCACCCGCACCGAGCCGGCCATCGTCCAGAAGTGCGGATCGGCCAGCGGGATGTCCACCGCCTGCAGCGCCAGCGCGTGCGCGAGCTGGCGCCAGTCGGTGGCGATCATGTTGGTGGCGGTCGGCAGGCCGGTGGCGCGGCGGAATTCCGCCATCACCTCGCGGCCGGAGAAGCCGTCCTCGGCGCCGCAGGGGTCCTCCGCGTACGCCACCACGCCGTGCATGTCCTTCATCAGGCGCACCGCGTCCCTCAGGAGCCAGCCGCCGTTGGGGTCCAGCGTGATGCGGGCCGCGGGGAAGCGCTCGTGCAGGGCGACGACCGCCTCGACTTCCTCGTCGCCGCGCAGCACGCCGCCCTTGAGCTTGAAATCCTGGAAGCCGTAGCGCGCCTGCGCCGCTTCGGCCAGCCGCACGATCGCCTCGGGCGTCAAGGCTTCCTCGTGGCGCAGGCGCAGCCAGTCGTCGGCCGCTTCGGGCTCGCTGGCGTAGGGCAGGTCGGTCTTGCGGCGGTCGCCGACGTAGAACAGGTAGCCGAGCATCTGCACCGCGTCGCGCTGCTGGCCCTCGCCGAGGAGGGCCGCGACCGGCACGCCCAGGTGCTGGCCCTGCAGGTCCAGCAGGGCCGACTCCACCGCGGTCACCGCGTGGATGGTGGTGCGCAGGTCGAAGGTCTGGTTGCCGCGGCCGCCCGCATCGCGGTCGGCGAAGCGCTCGCGCATCGCGTTGAGGATCGCCTGCAGGTCGCCGATGGGCCGGCCCTCCACCAGGCAGCGCGCGTCCTCCAGCGTCTGGCGGATCTTCTCGCCGCCGGGCACCTCGCCCAGGCCGGTGTGACCGGCGTTGTCGGAGACGATGACGATGTTGCGCGTGAAAAAGGGCGCATGCGCGCCCGAAAGATTGAGCAGCATGCCGTCCCGGCCGGCGACCGGGATCACGCGCATCTGCTGGACGACAGGGGAAGACATCAATCGGCGTGGATGTTTCGGGCCTCGATCAGCGCTTTCCAGCGAGCATATTCGCTGGCCTGGTACTTGGCGAACTGCTCGGGCGTGTCGCCCACGATCTCGAAGCCCTGCGCCAGCAGGTTGGCCTTCACCGCGGGGTCGTTGAGCGCGGCCACGAAGGCGTCGTGCAGCTTCGCCTTCACGTCGGCGGGGATGCCGCGCGGCGCGGCGACGGCCTGCCAGGACTGGACCTCCGCGCCCCTCACGCCCTGCTCCTGCAGGGTGGGCACGTCGGGCAGCAGCGGCGAGCGCTTCTCGGAGGAGATCGCCAGCGCGCGCACCTTGCCCGCCTTGATGTGCGCCAGGATGCTGTTGATGTTCACGAAGGCCGCGTCCACCTGGCCGCCCAGCAGGTCGTTGATGGCGGGGCCGCCGCCCTTGTAGGGGATGTGCAGGCCCTGGGTGCCGGTCTGCTGCCACAGCAGTTCCGCCGAGAGGTGGTCGGAGGAGCCGACGCCCGAGGAGGCGAAGCTCACCTTGCCCGGGTTCTTGCGCAGGTGGGCCAGCAGCTGGGCCACGCTGTGGTCGGGAGAGGTGTTGGGAACGACCAGCACGTTGGGCGCCTGCACCAGGATCGTGATCGGGTCGAAGTCCTTGAGCGCGTCGTACTGCACGCTCTTGATCAGGTGCGGGGCGATCACGAACGGGCCCAGCGAGGACACGAACAGGGTGTAGCCGTCGGCGGGCGCGCGCTTGACGAAGGCCGCGCCGATGGTGCCGGTGGCGCCGCCCTTGTTGTCGATGATGAAGCTCTGGTGGAATTTCTCCTGCAGCTTCTGCGCCATCACGCGGGCGATGGCGTCGGTGGAACCGCCGGGCGGGAAGGGCACCACCATCGTGACGGTCTTGACCGGGTAGCCGGCGGCGTGCGCGCCGAGGGTGGCGGCCAGGGCGAGCGCCAGGCCCACGAGGGTCTTCTTGATCATGCGGGGTCTCCTGGGGTTGCGGCCTTACTGCGGGCCGAGCTTGCGGATCAGGGCGGCGAGTTCTTCCACTTCCTGGGGCTGGAGGTCCGACAGCGGCGGGCGCACCGGGCCCGCCGAGCGGCCGACGACGGCGGCGCCGGCCTTCACGATGGACACGGCATAGCCCTCGCCCTTGTTGCGGATCGCCAGGTAGGGCAGGAAGAACTCGTCGAGCAGGCGCCCGGTGGTCACGGTGTCGCCGGCGGCGTAGGCGTTGTAGAACTCGATCGCGGTGCGCGGGATGAAGTTGAACACCGCGGACGAATAGGTGGGCACGCCCAGGGCCTGGTAGGCGTGGGCATAGACCTCGTGCGTGGGCATGCCGCCGATGTAGACGAAGCGGTCGCCCAGCTGCTGGCGGATGGTGACGATGCGCTCGATGTCGCCCAGGCCGTCCTTGAAGCCGACCAGGTTGGGGCAGCGCTCGGCCAGCTTCAGCAGCGACCCGGCGCTGAGCCGGGTGGCGCCGCGGTTGTAGACGATGACGCCGATCTTCACGCTCCTGCAGACGGCCTCGACGTGGGCGACCAGGCCGTCCTGCGTCGCCTCGGTCAGGTAGTGCGGCAGCAGCAGCACGCCCTGGGCGCCGTTGCGCTCGGCCTCCTGCGCGTACCGGATCGCCAGCGTGGTGCCGCCGCCGGCGCCGCCGACGATGGGCACGCGGCCCTTGCAGGTGTCGGCGGCGGTCCGGATCACCTGGGCGTATTCCTGCGGCTCCAGCGAGAAGAACTCGCCGGTGCCGCCGGCGGCGAACAGCACCGTCGCGCCGTAGGGCATCAGCCATTCCAGGCGTGCCGCATAGCCCTGGGGGTCGAAGCGCAGCTCGCGGTCGAAGTCGGTGAGCGGAAAGGACAGCAGGCCCGAGGACAGGGCCTTCTTGAGTTCGTTCGGGGACATGGTGCTTCTCGGTTGAGGTAGGACATCGTACAACCAACCTCGAGTCGGCGCAAATGTGGATTCCCCTCATGGGCCCGGCCGGGCCGGGCGGGACCGGTCAGCGGCCTTCGGCCAGCCGCCGGCGGCGTTCCCGGCTGTTGGCCAGGTGCGTGCGCATGGCCGCGCGGGCGGCCTCCGGATCCCCGCCGGCGATCGCGTCGACGATGCTCTCGTGCTCGGCGTTCACCCGCCGCAAGTAGGCCTGGCGCTCGGGCGTGGGCGGGCCGGGCGGCTCCAGCCGGGCGCGCGGGATCATCATCCCGCCCAGGGTGCCCATGAGGTCGACGAAATGGCGGTTCTGGGTCGCCCGGGCGACCTCCAGGTGGAACTGGAAGTCCGGACCCACGGCGTCGCGGCCTTCCTCCACGGCCTTGGTGAACGCCTGCAGCGCATTGCGCAGCGCCTGCAGGTTCTCGGGCGTGCGGCGCGCCGCGGCCAGGGCCGCGCTCTCGGTCTCGACGCCGATGCGCAGCTCCAGCACCGCGATCACGTCCTGCAGCGTGCCCAGCTGCTCCGGCGAGATGCGGAACGCCGTGTTCTCCCCGAGGCCCACGACGAAGGTGCCCACCCCGTGGCGCGTCTCGACCAGCCCGGCGGCCTGCAGCCGCGAAATGGCCTCTCGCACGACGGTGCGGCTGACGCCGAATTCCTCCATGACGGCCGCCTCGGTGGGCAGCTTCTCGCCGGGCGCGAGCGAGCCGTCGCGGATGCGCCCGGACAGCACGTCGACCACCTCGTGGGCGAGGCTGCGGGGTCGGCGGCGGGCCACTTCAACCATGGTGGAAACCTTCTGGGTGCGGTACGATGCACCCGTTCAAACTTGTACGACAACTGATCACGCGACGGGCGCCTGCCGCGACTGTAGCAGGCCCGCCCCCGCCGCAACACCCCATGGCTGCTGTCACCACTTCCTCCCTCTCCCTCGGCCGCGTCCTCCTGACCGGGGCGGCCGGCGGCCTCGGCCGTGAACTGCGTTCCCGCCTGCGAGCGCGCTGCAGCCTGCTGCGCGTGAGCGACATCGCCGCGATGGAGCCGGCCGCGGCGGGCGAGGAGGTGGTGCCGGCACCGCTGGAGGACCGGGCCGCGGTGCACGCGCTGCTGCGCGGCATCGACGCGGTCGTCCACCTGGGGGGCATCTCCACCGAGCATCCCTTCGACGCCATCCTGCAGGCCAACATCGTCGGCACCTACAACCTGTACGAGGCGGCGCGCCAGCACGGCGTCAAGCGTGTCGTGTTCGCCAGCTCCAACCACGTCACGGGCTTCTACCGCCAGGACGAGGTGATCGACCCGACCATGCCGGTGCGCCCCGACAGCTACTACGGCGTGTCCAAGGCCTTCGGCGAGAACCTCTCGCGCTTCTATTTCGACCGCTACGGCATCGAGACCGTGTGCCTGCGCATCGGCTCGTCCTTCCCCGAGCCCAAGGACCGCCGGATGCTGGCGACCTGGCTCAGCTTCGACGACCTCGAGCGCCTGGTGGTCGCCAGCCTCACCGCCCCGGTGGTGGGCCACAGCATCCTCTACGGCATGTCCGACAACCGGCTGACCTGGTGGGACAACACGCCGGCGCGCCACGTCGGCTTTCGTCCCGAGGACAGCTCAGAGCCCTTCCGTGCCGCGAAGGAAGCCGCGCAGCCCGCGCTGGACCCGAAGGACCCGGTCGTGCTGTACCAGGGCGGCGCCTACGTGCGCATGGGCCCTTTCGAGTGACGTCCAGCATGACCGACATCACCTTCTACCCCAGCCCCCGCTATCCCGACCCGCGCATCGAGGTGCTGGACGAGCGCTTCCTGAAGCTGCGCCTGTTCAGTGCCAGCGTGGAGCAGCTGTTCACCGGGTTGCGCTGGGCGGAGGGGCCCGTGTGGTTCGGCGACGGCCGCTGCCTGCTGGTGTCCGACATCCCCAACGACCGCATCCTGCGCTGGGACGAGGCCTCGTGCGCGGTGAGCACCTTCCGCCAGCCTTCGAACCATGCCAACGGCAACTTCCGCGACCGCCAGGGCCGGCTGCTGACCTGCGAGCACCTCACGCGCCGGGTGACGCGCACGGAGTACGACGGCAGCATCACCGTGCTGGCCGACCGCTTCGACGGCAAGCGCCTCAATTCGCCGAACGACATCGTCTGCGCGCGCGACGGCAGTGTCTGGTTCACCGACCCGCCCTTCGGCATCCACGGCTACTGGGAGGGCGCGCCGGCGCAGGCGGAGCTGCCGCAGGCGGTCTACCGCATCGCGCCCGACGGAAAGCTGCAGCAGGTACTCACGGACCTGGCCGGCCCCAACGGCCTGGCCTTCTCGCCGGACGAATCGGTGCTCTACGTGGTGGAGAGCCGCGCGGCGCCGCACCGGAAGATCTGGGCCTGGGACCATGCGCCGGACGGCCGGCTGTCGAACAAGCGCCTGGCCGCGGATGCGCAGGGCCCGGGCGCCTTCGACGGCTTCCGTGTCGACGTCGAAGGCAACCTGTGGTGCGGCTTCGGCAGCAACGGCGCCCTCGACGCGGACGCCGAGACCCTGGACGGCGTGCGCGTGTTCGCCCCCGACGGCACCGCCATCGGCCACATCCACCTGCCCGAGCGCTGCGCCAACGTCTGCTTCGGCGGGCGCCACCGCAACCGCCTGTTCATGGCGGCGAGCCACTCGGTCTACGCGCTGTACGTCAACACGCAGGGCGCGGCCTGAGCCCCGGCCCGGCGCGGCCAGCGCGCCGTGCGACACTGGCGCGATGAACAGCTGGCTGCCCCTGGCCATCACCCTCGCGATCCAGGCCATGGTGGCGATGGGCCTGCTCACCCTGCCGGCCATGGCGCCGAAGGTGGCGCAGGCCGTCGGCGTGTCGGCCGCCTACATCGGCCTGTACATCGCCGTGGCCTACGTGGGCGCCATGACGGCGAGCCTCGCCTCCGGCGCCGCGGTGGTGCGCTACGGCAGCATCCGCGTGAGCCAGGTCGGGCTGCTGGTGTGCGCCGCCGGCCTGGCCCTTTGCGCCGTGCCGGCCTGGCCGGTCATCGCCCTGGGCGCCCTGCTGGTGGGCCTCGGCTACGGCCCGATCACGCCGGCCAGCTCGCACCTGCTGGCTCGCACGACCCCGGGCCACCGCATGTCGCTGGTGTTCTCCATCAAGCAGACCGGCGTGCCGCTGGGCGGCGCGCTCGCCGGCGCGCTGGTGCCCGGCCTGCAGCAGTGGGCCGGCTGGCAGCGGGCGCTGCTGGTCGTGGCGGCCGCGAACGTGCTGTGCGCGCTGCTGGCGCAATCGCTGCGCGCCGGCTTCGACGACGACCGCGAACCCGGGCGCCGGCTGGGCCTGGGCCACTTCCTCGAGCCGGTGCGGCTGGTGCTGGGCCACCCCCAGCTGCGCATGCTGTCGGCCTGCTCCTTCGTCTTCTCGATCGTGCAGCTGTCGCTGACCACCTACCTCGTCACCTTCCTGACCGACAGCCTGGCCTACGGCCTGGTGGCCGCCGGCTTCGTGCTGGCGGTGTCGCAGGTGGGCGCGGTGATGGGCCGCGTGCTCTGGGGCTGGGTCGCCGACCGCTGGCTGGGCGCGCGCCGCATGCTGGCGCTGCTCACGCTGGTCATGGCCTTCAGCACGCTGGCCACGGCGGCGCTGCAGCCGCACCTGCCGGGGCTCGTGGTGCCGGTCGTGCTGTTCGTGTTCGGCGCCTCGGGCATCGGCTGGAACGGCGTGTACCTGGCCGAGGTGGCGCGCCAGGCGCCCGAGGGCAAGGCCGGCGTCGCCACCGGCGGCACGCTGGCGATCACCTTCCTCGGCGTCGTGCTGGGTCCGCCGGCCTTCGGCGCGATCTCGGGCCTGGCCGGCAGCTACCGCGCCGGCTACGCGGCGCTCGCGCTGCCGCTGGCCCTGTGCGGCTGGATGCTGCTGCGCCCGCCGCGGACCTAGTGTCGTCAGACTTGGGCGGGACAGGACACTAGTGCGCCTCGGCCTGGCGGGCGGCCCGGATCGCCGCCGCCTGGTCCTCGCGTGCCCCGTTGAAGAACAGGTTCAGCGCCACCGCGGCCACCGAGGACAGCAGGATGCCCGACTCGATCAGCGGGTGGATCGCGTGCGGCATCCATTGCTTGAACTGCGGCGCGATCAGCGGGATCATGCCGACGCCGATCGCGATGGCCACGATCAGCGCGTTGTGGCGGTTGTCCTTGAAGTCCACGCCGGCCAGGATGCGGATGCCGGTGGCGGCCACCATGCCGAACATCACCAGGCCGGCGCCGCCCAGCACCACGGTGGGCAGCGACTCCACCAGCGCCGCCATCTTGGGCAGCAGGCCCAGCACCAGCAGGACCAGCCCGCCGGCGGCGCACACGAAGCGGCTGCGCACGCCGGTCACCGCGACCAGGCCGACGTTCTGCGAGAAGCTGGTATAGGGGAAGGTGTTGAAGATGCCGCCCAGCAGCGTGCCGAGGCCGTCGGTGCGCAGGCCGCGGGCGAGCGCGGGCTGGTCCACCTTGCGCCCCGTCATCTCGCCCAGCGCCAGGAACATGCCGGTGGACTCGATCATCACCACGATCATCACGATGCTCATGGTGAGGATCAGCATCGGGTCGAAGCGCGGCATGCCGAACTGGAAGGGCAGCACCACGTCCACCCAGGCGGCCTTGGCGACCTTGTCGAAAGTCATGTAGCCGAAGGCCGCGGCGACCACGCCGCCGACCACGATGCCCAGCAGCACGGAGATGTTGGCGAGGAAGCCGCGGGCGAACTTGGCCACCAGCAGGATGGTGAGCAGAACCAGCGCCGCGATCGCCACGCCGTGCAGGTCGGCGTACTTCGGGTTGGGCAGGCTGGGCACCAGGGCCAGGCCCTTGGGCGCGGCGGGCAGCGGCGATCCGGGCGCACCGGCGGCGGCCGTGACCTGGGCCAGCCACTGCGCATGCTCGGGGCTCACCACGCTGGGCGCGGTCGGGCCGAACGGGTTGCCGAAGATCCAGTTGATGCCGATGCGCATCAGGCTGATGCCGATCACCGCGATGATGGTGCCCGTGACCACCGGCGGGAAGAAGCGCAGCAGCCGGCTCACCGCCGGCGCGATCGCGATGGAGACGACGCCGGCGCCGATGATGGCGCCGAAGATCAGCTGGGCGCCCTCGACGCCGGGCGTGCTGTTCGCCATGGCCACCATGGGGGCGACCGAGGCGAAGGTTACGCCCATCATCACCGGCAGCCGGATGCCGAACCACTGGGTGCAGCCCAGCGACTGGATCAGCGTCACCAGGCCGCAGCAGAACAGGTCGGCCGAGATCAGCAGCGCGACCTGCTCCGGCGGCAGCTTCAGCGCGCGGCCGATGATCAGCGGCACCGCCACCGCGCCGGCGTACATCACCAGCACGTGCTGCAGGCCCAGCGCGGCGAGCTTTCCGGCGGGCAGTCGTTCATCCACGGGGTGGATCGTCGTTTCCATGCTTGTCTCCTCCTGGGGTGATGGGGGCCGCGCGCGGGTCAGGAAAGCAGGTCCAGCAGCGTGCGCGCGACCACCTTGGTCGCGCGCCGCAGGTCCTGCAGGTCCAGGCGCTCGTCGGCGCGCTTGGCGTGCGACTCCAGCACGGTGCGCGGGCCGGCGCCGTAGATCACGCCGGGGATGCCCGCCTCGCCGTACAGGCGCACGTCGGTGTAAAGGGTCGTGCCCATGGCCGGGATCTCCTGGCCGAACAGCTCGCGCCCGTGCTTCTGGATCGCGGCCACCAGCGGCTGGTTGCCGGGCAGGGGCTTCAGGGCGTTGGCCAGCAGCATGCGCCGGATCTCCACCGTGATGCCGGGGCAGCGCGCGGCCGCATCGGCGATCACCTGGCGGATGTTCGCCTCGACCTGCTGCGGGTTCTCCTCGGGGATCATGCGGCGGTCCAGCTTGAACACCACCTTGCCGGGCACGACGTTGGTGTTGGTGCCGCCCTGGATCAGGCCCACGTTGAGGTAGGGGTGCCGGATGCCCGCGACCTTGGAGCTGACCTGCTTGTACAGCGTGTTCTGCGCGTACAACGCCTCGAGGATCCGCACCGCGCCCTGCAGGGCGTCGACGCCGGTGTCGGGGATGGCGGCATGCGCCATCTTGCCGTGCACCGTGACCTCCATCTGCAGGCAGCCGTTGTGGGCGGTGACCACCTCGTAGCTGAAGCCGGCGGCGATCATGAGGTCGGGCTTCGTGAGCCCCTTCTTCAGCAGCCAGCCCGGGCCCAGCTCGCCGCCCCATTCCTCGTCGTAGGTGAAGTGCAGCTCCACGCCGCCCTTCAGCTTCGCCTGCAGCGACTCCAGCGCCCGCACGGCGAAGGTGAAGCTGGCGAAGTCGCCCTTGCTCACCGCGGTGGCGCGGCCGTAGATCTTCCCGTCCACGATCTCGCCGCCGTAGGGGTCGTGGGTCCAGCCCTCGCCGGGCGGCACCACGTCACCGTGGGCGTTGAGCGCGACGATCGGGCCTGGGACCGATTCATCTCCCTGTTTCCTGCCTTCCCCGTAGCGCCGGCGCACGATCAGGTTGGTGATGGACTGCAGGCCGTACGCCTTCACCTCCGCCTCGGCAACGGGATGCTTCTCGGCCTCGAAGCCGAAGCCTCGCAGCAGTTCGGCGGTGCGCTCGGCGTGCGGCGCGTTGTTGCCCGGCGGCGTGTCGGTGGGCACGCGGACCAGGTCCTGCAGGAAGCGCACTTCCTCGTCGAAGTGGGCGTCGATCCAGGCGTCGAGTCTCTGGTAGTCGTTCATGCGGTTTCTTTCGCGAGCTGCTCCAGCAGGTGCTGGAAGGCGCGCACGCCCAGCTCCATGTCGTCGCTGGTGGTGGATTCGAGGGGGTTGTGGCTGATGCCGGCGTTCTGCCCGCGCACGAACAGCATGGCCTGCGGCAGGATCTCGTGCAGCTTCATCGCGTCGTGGCCGGCGCCGCTGGGCATGCGGTACGGGGCCAGGCCCAGGGCCTGCACGGCGGCCTCCCAGCGTTGCTGCCAGGCGGGCGCGCTGGGCGCGGCGGCGGCGCGCATGGTCTCCTCGACCTGGTGGTGCAGTCCGCGGCGCGCGCAGATCTCCCGCAGCTGCGCCAGCACGTCGGCGACCAGGGCGTCGCGCTGGGCGTCGGTGGGCGCGCGCAGGTCCAGCGAAAAAAGGCAGCGTCCCGGCACCACGTTGATCGAGCCGCTGGGCACCTGCAGCATGCCGATGGTGCCGACCGAGTCGCCGTCGCGCGCCGCGCGCTGCTCCACGTACAGGGCCAGTTCGGCCACCGCGACGGCGGCGTCGCGCCGGCGGTCCATGGGGGTCGTGCCCGCGTGGCTGGCCATGCCGGTCACCTCGCACTGGAAGCGCACGCCGCCGTTGATGGAGGTGACGACGCCCAGCGGCAGGTCCAGTTCATTGAGCACGGGGCCCTGCTCGATGTGGACCTCGACGAAACCAAGGTAGCGCCTCGGGTCGCGCTTCAGCGCGGCGATCGCCTCCAGCGTCGCCGGCAGGCCGGCGTGGCGCATGGCGTCGCGCAGGGCGACGCCGTCGGCGTCCTTCTGGTCCAGCCACTTCGGGTCGAAGTGCCCGGTGAGCGCGCCGGAACCCAGGAAGGTTGCCTTGTAGCGCTGGCCTTCCTCTTCCGCGAAGGCCACCAGCTCGATGCCGAAGGGCAGCCGCCGCCTCGCCCGCGCCAGCTCGCGCACGCAGGCCAGCGGCGTGAAGATGCCCAGCCGCCCGTCGTACTTGCCGCCGTTGCGAACGGTGTCGTAGTGCGACCCCGTCAGCAGGAACCTCGCATCCTCCGGGGCACCGCGATAGCGCCCCACGACGTTCCCCACCGCATCGACCTCCACCTCGTCGAACCCGGCCTCGCGCATCGTGTCCGCGATCTGCCTCGCCGCCGCCCGGTGCGCATCGGTGAGGTACGTGACGGTCAGCTGCCCCTTCTCGGCGAAGCCCGGGTCGCTGTGCCGCGCCAGGTCCTCGTGCCAGTCCCATACCAGGTTGCCCAGCACGGGCTCGACGCCGAACTTGTCGTTCAGGCGCAGTTCCGCGATGCGGTGGATGTTGCGCAGCGCCTCGGCGCGCTCGAAGTCCGGATGGTTTTCCAGCCGCCGGGCGAAGGTCTCGATGATCTGCTGGCGGGTGAGTCCCGTGCCGCGCGGCCCGCGCACCGCGAGGATGAAGGGGAAGCCGAACTTCGCGTTGTAGTCGGCGTTGAGCTGCTGCAGCTGCGCGAATTCCTCAGGCGTGCAGTTCGTCAGGCCCGCCCGGCTCTGCTCGCTGGTGGATTCGCTGGTGAGCGCCTTCGCCACCATGGCCTTGCCGGCGAGTTCGGGGTGGGCACGGATCAAGGCCAGCTGGCGATCCGCGCCGGCGGTGCGAACGATGTCGGCCATCGCCTGCTTCAGGTGGCCCAGCGAGCGGAAGGGCCGCTGGGCCAGCGCCTCCTGCGCGATCCAGGGCGAGTGCTCGTACAGGCCGTCCAGCAGGCGGGCGGCCTCGGCCGCGTCGGCGGCGTTCAACTGTTCCAGGGTGAGGGGCATGTCAGGCCTCGGGGTAGGGGTGGACCTGCTTCCAGTGCCGCGCGATGTCGATGCGGCGGCACACCCAGACGCGGTCGTGCTTCGCGATGTGGTCGAGGAAGCGCTGCAGCGCGGTGATGCGGCCGGGCCGGCCCAGCAGGCGGCAGTGCATGCCGATGCTCATCATCTTCGGCGCCTCGTCGCCCTCGGCGTAGAGCGCGTCGAAGCTGTCCTTCAGGTACTGGAAGAAGGGATCGGCATGCGAATAGCCCTGGGGCAGGGCGAAGCGCATGTCGTTGCAGTCCAGGGTGTAGGGCACCACCAGGTGCGGAACCACGCTGCCGTCGGTCCGGCGCACCTTCATCCAGAAGGGCAGGTCGTCGCCGTAGTAGTCGCTGTCGTATTCGAAGCCGCCGTAGTCCACGACCAGGCGGCGCGTGTTGGGGCTGTCGCGACCGGTGTACCAGCCCAGCGGCCGCTCGCCGGTGAGCTTCCCGATCGCCTCCATGCCCAGGCGCATGTGTTCGCGCTCGACCGCCTCGGGCACGTTCTGGTAGTGGATCCACTTCCAGCCGTGGCAGGCGATCTCGTCGTCGCGCTCCACGAAGGCCCGGGCGATCTCGGGGCAGCGCTGCAGCGCCGAGCCGACGCCGAAGACGGTGAGCGGCAGCTGCCGGCGGTCGAACTCGCGCAGGATGCGCCAGACGCCGGCGCGCGAGCCGTATTCGTAGATGCCCTCCATGCTCAGGTGCCGGTCCGGGTAGGCGGCCGGGTTGAACATCTCGGACAGGAACTGCTCGGAGGCGGGATCGCCGTGCAGGGTGGCGTTCTCGCCGCCTTCCTCGAAGTTGAGGACGAACTGCACGGCGACGCGCGCCTGGCCGGGCCAGCGGGCCTGCGGCGGGTTGCGGCCGTAGCCGGCGAGGTCGCGCGGGTACGCGGCGGAGGAATCGTAGACGGTGCTCATGCGAGGGCGAGGGCGATGTCGTGGGTGGGAACGGTCCGGTCGAAGGCGAGGCTCGCCTCGACGTGCCGCAGGTGTTCGTCCATCAGCTTGACGGCGCGCTTCTCGTCCTTCGCGACCAGCGCCTTCAGCAGTTCCGCGTGCTCCTCCAGCGAGTGCGCGGTGAAGCTCTCGCGCTGGTACATCAGGGTGATGAGCGAGCTGCGCGAGACCAGGTCGCGCAGGATCTGCGCCAGCACGGCGTTGTCCGCGAGTTCGGCCATGCGTACGTGGAAGTCGCCCAGCAGCTGCTGGCGCTCGCCGGCGTCGTCGCCGGACACGGCCGCCTTCTCCTGGGCGACGTGCTCGCGCAGCGCCCGGAGCCGGGCCGGCGTGGCCTTGCGCAGGAACTCGCGCACCATCTCGGCCTCCAGCAGGCGGCGCACCTGGAACACCTGGCGCGCCTCCTCGACGGTGGGGGCGGCGACGAAGGCGCCGCGGGCCGGCTCCATCTTCACCAGGTGCTTCTGCACCAGCTGGAACAGCGCCTGCCGCACCAGGGTGCGCGACACGCCGAAGTGGTCCGCGAGCTTCTGCTCCGCCAGCTTGGTGCCCGGCTGCAGCCGGTGCTCCACGATCGCGCGGGTCAGCGCGTCGACGATGGTGCGGGTGGGGGAGGACTCCATGCGGCCATGATAGCCGCGCCGGCCAAAAGTGTATACACTTCAGTCCACAATTTTCGGAGATCCCCATGGGCCTGAGCACCCACGTCCTCGACACCATGCACGGCACGCCGGCGGCCGGCATGGCCGTGGCGCTGTACACGACGGGCGCGGGGGAGCCGGCGCTGGTCAGGCGCTTCGTGCTCGACGGCGACGGGCGCAACCCGGACGGCCCGCTGTTCGACAACGCGAGCCTGAGGAAGGGCACCTACCGGCTGGTGTTCGACGTGGCGGCGTATTTCCGTGGCCGCGGCGTGGAACTGCCCGACCCGCCCTTCCTGGACCGGGTCAGCCTGGACTTCGGCGTGGCCCGCACGGACCAGCACTATCACGTGCCGCTGCTGGTGAGTCCGTGGAGCTATTCGACCTACCGGGGCTCGTAATCGTTGCCGGCCTGGCCTTCGGTGAGCGTGTCCAGCTGGAAGCGGCCGCTCTTGTCCCAGAGCCACACGTCGGTGTAGACGACCTTGCCCATGCGCGCGGGCGCGGGGAAGGGCGAGGCGGCGCGCACGGTCCGCTCGATCTCGGCGATCACCTCGGGGGCCTGCTTCGGGGCGCGCATCCAGTGCATGCCGCGCACGTTGCCGCGCCCGTCCACGTCCACCTGCAGCACGCCGACGGCGTAGAGCAGGGGCGGCAGGCGGCCCTTCCAGATGCGGTCGGCATTGAGGTCGTAGATGTGGTGGGCGGCGTCGATGCGGTAGGCGCGCGGCGTGGTGGCCTGCGACGGCTGGAGGGTCGCCCGGGCTGGCGCCGGCGGGGCCGCCGGGGCGGGCGCTGCGGGCTGCGGCGGCGCCGGCTCTGGCGGCCGGGTGACGGTGGTGCAGGAGCCGAGCACGGCGATGGCGCCGAGCAGCGCGGGCTTCAGGAAACGCGGGAAGGGGTGGCGCATCATGGTCGGATCGGTCCCGGTTCGGGGCCCGGATTGCCGGCAGAATCTACACGAGCGCCGGCCGGGCCCTGGATGGGCATGGTGACGAATTGCATCGCGCGGCGCAGCCGTTTCCCCGTGTGAAAAGCATGCTCCCCCTTCAGGAAGTCACACAAAGGCTCGCCGCGCAGGACGCGGTGTTGGTCTCCGTCCACGCCACGGCGGGGTCGGTGCCGCGCGAGGCAGGCGCCTGGATGGCGGTTTTTCGCGACACGGTGGTCGGCACGATCGGCGGCGGTCACCTGGAGCTGCAGGCGATCGAGGAGGCGCGCCGGCGGCTGGCGGGTGGCGCGGGCGAGCCGGTGCGGCGTCATGCGCTGGGGCCCTCGCTGGGGCAGTGCTGCGGCGGGGTGGTGCACCTGCGCTACGAGCGCCTCTGCGCGGCGGATGCGCCGGGGCTGGGCGCGCGGCTGCAGGCGCCGCGCACGCCCGTCGCGCTGTTCGGCGGCGGGCACGTCGGCCGCGCGCTGGTGCGGGTGCTGGGCACGCTGCCCTTCGCCGTCACCTGGATCGACAGCCGCGACGAGATCTTTCCCGGCGACGTACCAGGGCACGTCGCCTGCGAGCACTCGGACCCGGTCCAGGCGGCCGTGGCCGACCTCGCGCCCGGCTCGCGCGTCCTGATCATGAGTTTCAGCCACGCCGAGGACCTGGACATCGTCGCGGCCTGCCTGAAGCGGCTGCGCGAGCGCGGCGACCTGCCCTACGTGGGCCTGATCGGCAGCAAGACCAAGTGGGCCACCTTCCGCCACCGGCTGGAGGAACGGGGCTTTCGCAAGCAGGAACTGGCGCAGGTCACCTGCCCGATCGGCATCCCGGGCATCCCCGGCAAGGAGCCCGAAGTGATCGCGGTGGCGGTGGCGGCACAACTGCTGCAAGTCCCGCTTCCGTGAAGCGGCCAAACTGTATACACTTCGGTCCACAGTCGCAGCGGCGCTCAGATATTGGGGTCAGATTCCAATTTCCGCCGGAAATTGGAATCTGACCCCAATATCTGATGTGCGCGACCCCACTCTGCTCAGAGCGCCCGCGGTGGTGAGCAGGTCTTGGTGGCGAAGCATGGAAAGCTATCTTCTCGACTGGGCCAACCTGCTGCTGCGGTGGCTGCACGTGATCACCGCGATCGCGTGGATCGGATCCTCCTTCTATTTCGTTTTCCTGGACAGCAGCCTCGTGCCGGCGGCCGACCCGAAGCTGCGCGCCGAGGGCGTGACCGGCGAGCTGTGGGCCGTGCACGGCGGCGGCTTCTACCACCCGGTGAAGTACGCGGTGGCGCCGCCGCAGCTGCCGCCGCACCTGCACTGGTTCTACTGGGAGGCCTACAGCACCTGGCTGTCCGGCTTCTCGCTGTTCCTGGTCTCGTACATCTGGAACGCGGGCACCTACCTGGTCGACCGCAACCTGGTGGACTGGCAGCCGGGCGCGGCGGTCGCGGTGGCGCTGTCCTTCCTGGTCGTGTTCTGGATGCTGTACGACGGCATCTGCCAGCTGTTCGGGCGGCGCAAGCACGGCGACGCCATCGTCGGCGCGCTGGTGCTGGTCCTGGTGTGCGTGGCGTCCTGGCTGGCCTGCCACTGGTTCGCGGGCCGCGCCGCCTTCCTGCTGGTGGGCGCGATGCTCGCCACCTCCATGAGCGCCAACGTGTTCTTCTGGATCATCCCCGGCCAGCGCAAGGTGGTGAAGGCCATCGAGGCCGGCCAGGCGCCGGACCCGATCCACGGCTGGCGCGGCAAGCAGCGCAGCGTGCACAACACCTACTTCACGCTGCCGGTGCTGTTCGCGATGCTGTCCAACCACTACAGCTTCCTGTCCTCGCACCCGCGCAACTGGCTGGTGCTGGTGCTGATGATGTTCGCGGGCGCGGCCATCCGCCAGTTCTTCGTCATGCGCCACGGCTGGAAGCTGGGGCGCAACCGCCATCCGGCCGGCTACGCCGTGGTCGGCGTGGCCGTCATCGCGTCGGTCATCGTCTGGATGACCCCCCAGCCCACCGAGGCGGCCAAGGCCCCCACCGGGCCCGTGGGCTATGCCGCGGTGCAGAAGGTGCTGGAGCAGCGCTGCTACCAGTGCCACGGCGCGCAGGTGCAGATGAAGAACGTGCGGCTCGATTCGCCGGACGGCCTGAAGCTGCACGCGCAGGCCGTCTACCAGCAGGCGGTGGTCGCGAAGACCATGCCCTTCAACAACGCCACCGGGATCACCGATGGCGAGCGCGCCCTGATCGCCCGCTGGTTCGAGTCGGGCGCCAAGGTCGACTGAGGCCCTGCGCGGGCGCGTCACAATGCGCCCAGGAGACCCTGCATGACCGCGCCCGACCCCCGCGCCCAGCCGCGCGCCTTCCTCGAACACCTGTACCGCGTCGCGGTGCATCGCGCCCTCCCGCTGCCCAACACCGCGGCCTTCCTGCCGCCGCCGCCGCGCGGGCGCACGCTGGTGCTGGGCGCCGGCAAGGCGGGCGGGGCCATGGCGCAGGCGGTGGAAGCGCTCTGGCCGGCCGAGGCGCCGCTGTCGGGGCTGGTGGTCACGCGCTACCACCACACGCCGCCGCGGCCGGCGGGCCTGCGCCAGCGCATCGAGGTGGTGGAGGCCGCGCATCCGGTGCCCGATGCCGCGGGGCTGCGGGCGGCCGAGCGCATCCTGGCGCTCACCCGCGGGCTCACGCCGGACGACCTGGTGCTGTGCCTCATCTCCGGCGGCGGCTCGGCGCTGCTGACGCTGCCGGCCGAGGGACTCACCCTGGACGACAAGCGCCGCATCAACCACGAGCTGCTGGAGTCGGGCGCGAACATCGGCGAGATGAACTGCGTGCGCAAGCACCTGTCGCGCATCAAGGGCGGGCGGCTGGCCGCGGCCTGCGCCCCGGCCAGGGTGGTGACGCTGACCATCAGCGACGTGCCCGGCGACGACCCGTCGGTGATCGCCAGCGGGCCGACGGTGCCCGATGCGACGACCTGCGCCGACGCCATCGCGATCCTGCATCGCTACGGCATCGAGGTTCCGGCCACGGTGATGGACCGGCTGGCGCAGGGCGCGCTGGAAACGCCCAAGCCGGGCGACGCGGTGTTCCGCGGCCAGGAGGTGCACCTGATCGCCACGCCGCAGCAGTCGCTGGAGGCCGCCGCCGCGGCGGCGCGCGAGGCGGGCCTTGCGGCGCACATCCTGAGCGACGAGATCGAGGGTGAGTCGCGCGAGGTGGGCAAGGTGCACGCCGCGCTCGCGCGTGCCGTGGCGCAGCGGGGCCAGCCCTTCGGCCGCCCCTGCGTGATCCTCTCCGGCGGCGAGACCACCGTGACGGTGCGCAAGCAGCCGCCCGGCACGCCGCGCGGCCGCGGCGGCCGCGCCGGCGAGTTCTGCATGGGCCTGGCCCAGGCGCTGCAGGGACAGGCCCACGTGTGGGCGCTGGCCGCGGACACCGACGGCATCGACGGCGTGGAGGACAACGCCGGCGCCTTCGTCGGGCCCGACACGCTGCAGCGCGCGCTGGCGCAGGGCATGAAGGTCGACGCTTATCTCGCGCGCAACGACGCCTACGGCTTCTTCCAGCCGCTGGGCGACCTGGTGGTCACCGGGCCCACGCACACCAACGTCAACGACTTCCGGGCGCTCCTGGTGCTCTGAGCGGCCGCGCGGGTCAGCCGGCGAAGCGGCGGGCGAACTCCTGCGCCAGGTGGTCCACGAAGGCGCGCACGCGCATCGTGGACTGGTGGCGCACGGGGTGGACGGCGTAAATGTCGGCCGGCGGCGACTGCCAGCCCTCCAGCACCTGGCGCAGCCGGCCGCTGCGCAGGTAGCGCGCCACGTCCCACTCGGCCCGCAGCACGATGCCGTGGCCGGCCAGCGCCCAGTGGACCGCGATCTCGCCGTCGTTGGTGGCGAGCGCCCCGCGCACGCGCACCGTTTCCACGCGCCGGCCCGAACGCAGCCGCAGCAGGCCGAAGGCCTCGTCGCCCTGGCGGATCGCGATCAGGTCGTGCCCGGACAGCTCGTGCGGCGCGCGCGGCGTGCCGCGGCGCTGCAGGTAGGCGGGCGAGGCACACAGCAGGCGGCGGTTCGGCGCCAGCAGGCGGGCGACCACGCGGGCGTCCGGCGGCTCGCCGAAGCGCACGCACACGTCGAAGGCATCCTCGGTGAGCGGCGGCGGGTTGACCGACAGCTGCAGCTGCACCTCGATCTTCGGGTGCGCGCGGGCGAAGCTGGCGATCGCGGGCGCCACGTGCATGCGGCCGAAGCCCAGCGTGGCGTTCACCCGCAGCAGGCCGCCGGGCTCCGAGCGGGCGCCCTGGAGCTCGCGTTCCAGCGCCTCGATCTCCCCGAGGATGCGGCGGGCCTGCGCCAGGTAGGTCTCGCCCTCGGGGGTGAGGGCCAGACGCCGCGTGGTCCGGTTCAGCAGGGTGACGCCCAGTCGGCCCTCCAGGGCGGCCAGCCGCTTGCTGACCGCCGGCGGGCTGACCTGCAGCTCGCGCGCCGCGGCCGCGAGGCTGCCGCAGCGCATCAGCACGCTGAAGAACTGCATTTGCTGCGAGGCGGCGGCTTGGGCCATGGTGTGGCGTCGATGAGGAATCCGCCCATTCTGCCCCGGGGTTTCCCCCGTGCGCGGCGCGGGGCGCTGGTACAGTGGCCGGGCTGAGGAGGTTTCGGCATGTCGAACGCAAGGCCGGGCGGGGCGCAGACCCGCGCGGAAATCGAGGCGCTGCTCGATCGCATCGCGAAGCGCGTCAAGGAACTCAAGGGGTTCAACGTGTCCGTGATCCACGATCGCTGGGACACGCGGCTGGACGTGGCCCAGAAGAACGTGAACAAGCTGGTGGGCGAGGCGTTCGGCACGGGCAGCGCGCTGTACCGGGAGTTCGCGATCGGGCCGCTGGACGCGGCCCTCGATTCCGCCTTCGGCGACCGCTTCACCCCCGAGGAGTTCCAGGGGGAGATCCGCAAGGCGGTGGTGGCCGCGGCCGCCAGGCTGGAGACGGTCGCCCGCAAGCTCAAGGAGCGCATGGAACAGCCCGAGCCGACGCCCGCGCCGACGCCCGCGCCGACGCCCGCACCCACGCCTGCACCGACCCCCGCGCCGACGCCTGCACCGACGCCCGCACCGACGCCCGCGCCGACGCCTGCACCGACGCCTGCACCGACGCCTGCGCCGACGCCCGCACCG
>JAGWTH010000032.1 GCA_028868995.1 Burkholderiales bacterium
CGGCGCCCGTCCGGGCCGCGGCGGTGCCGCCGCCCCCGCGCGTGGAGCCCGCAGCGCGGCCGTCGTCCTCACCGCGCGTGCCGCACTGGGTCGTGGCCGGCGGCATCGCCGCGGTGGTGGTCCTGCTGGGCGGCTTGATCTACCTGGCGCAGCTGCCGTCGCCGGCCAAGCTCAAGACCTACGACTGCGCCGGCAGCGGCTTCGTCGTCGGCTACAGCATGGGCGGGGCGCACATCCGGATCACGTCCGGCACCACCGTGGTCGAGGGCACGGTGGACGCGGGCAACCGCATCGCCTGGGGCCAGCCCCAGCCGCCCGGGGCGAGCCTGGGGGTGCCCCTGCCCGACATGATCCGCTTCGCCGACGCGACCACGCTGGGGCTCGCCGGCGACGCCGGGCCCGGCATCACCTGCAAGCTGCGCTGAAGCCACCCGCGCCGCCGCTTGCCGGCTGCGTGGCCGGTCCTTCCCTCACTCGTAGGCCGAGGTCAGCACGCAGCTGCAGAACAGGTGGCGGTCGCCGTAGACGTTGTCGACGCGCCCCACCGGCGGCCAGTACTTGGCGTGGCGGCGCTCGTCGAGGACGGCCGCGCCCACCTCGCGCGGATAGGCGTGTGTCCACTCGCCCTTCATCAGGGCCGCGGCCGTGTGCGGCGCGTTCTTCAGCGGGTTGTCGTCCTGGGGCCATTCGCCGCGCTCGACCTTCCGGACCTCCTCCCGGATCGCGATCATCGCGGCGACGAAGCGGTCGATCTCCTCCAGCGTCTCGCTCTCCGTGGGCTCCACCATCAGCGTGTTGGCCACCGGGAAGCTGAGCGTGGGGGCGTGGAAGCCGTAGTCGATCAGGCGCTTGGCGACGTCCTCGGCCAGCACGCCGCTGGTCTCCTTCAGCGGGCGCAGGTCCAGGATGCACTCGTGCGCCACGTGGCCGTTGGCGCTGGCGTACAGCGTCGGGTAGTGCTCGCGCAGGCGGGCGCTGATGTAGTTGGCCGACAGGATCGCGGCCTCGGTGGCCCGCGTCAGCCCCTCGGCGCCCATCATGCGGATGTACATCCAGCTGATGGGAAGCACCGCGGCGTTGCCCAGGGGCGCCGCGGCGATCGCGCCCACCGGGTGCTCGGGCAGGCCGCCCGCATGGTGGCCGGGCAGGAAGGGCACGAGATCCTCCACCACGCACACCGGGCCGACGCCGGGGCCGCCGCCGCCGTGCGGGATGCAGAAGGTCTTGTGCAGGTTCAGGTGGCTCACGTCGCCGCCGAACTCGCCCGGCGCGGCCACGCCCACCAGCGCATTCATGTTGGCGCCGTCGACGTACACGCGGCCGCCGTGCCGGTGCACCAGCGCGCACAGCTCACCCACCTGCATCTCGAACACGCCGTGCGTGCTGGGGTAGGTGATCATCACGCAGGCCAGCCGCCCGGCGTGCTGCTCGCACTTGGCCCGCAGGTCGGCCAGGTCCACGTTGCCGTTCTCGTCGCAGGCGGTCACCACCACCTGCAGGCCCGCCATGTGGGCGCTGGCCGGGTTGGTGCCGTGCGCGGACGAGGGGATCAGGCAGATGTCGCGGTGGGCCTCGCCGCGGCTGGCGTGCCAGGCGCGGATCGCCAGCAGGCCGGCGTACTCGCCCTGCGAGCCCGCGTTGGGCTGCAGGCTGATGCCGGCGTAGCCGGTGGCCTCGCACAGCCAGGCGCGCAGCTGCGCGTCCAGCTCGGCGTAGCCCTGCAGCTGGTCGCGCGGCGCGAACGGGTGCACGTCGGCGAACTCCGGCCAGGTGATGGGGATCATCTCGCTGGTGGCGTTGAGCTTCATCGTGCAGCTGCCCAGCGGGATCATGCTGCGGTCCAGGGCGAGGTCCTTGTCGGCCAGGGCGCGGATGTAGCGCAGCATGCCGGTCTCGCTGTGGTGGGTGTTGAACACCGGATGGGTGAGGAAGTCGCTCGTGCGGCGCAGCTCCGCAGGGATGGCCGGCTCGACGCCCTTCTCGAAGGGCGCGAAGTCAGGCAGCGCCTGGCCGGGCGCGGCGAAGACGGACCACAGCAGCTGGAGGTCCTCGCGCGTGGTGGTCTCGTCCAGCGAGATGCAGACGGTGTCGTCCGCGGCCCGGCGCAGGTTGGCGCCCAGGGCATGGCCCTTCGCGATCAAGGCATCGGTCGCCTCGCCGGTGGACAGCGACAGGGTGTCGAAGAACGCGGACTCGCGCGGCTGGAAACCCAGCTGCCGCAGGCCCCCGGCCAGGATGGCCGTGAAGCTGGCCACGCGCAGCGCGATGCGCTGGAGGCCCTTCGGGCCGTGGTAGACGGCGTACATGCTCGCCACCACCGCCGGCAGCACCTGCGCCGTGCAGATGTTGGAGGTGGCCTTCTCGCGGCGGATGTGCTGCTCGCGCGTCTGCAGCGCCAGGCGGTAGGCCGGGTTGCCGTGGCTGTCCACGCTCACGCCCACCAGGCGCCCGGGCATGGAGCGCTTGTACTCGTCGCGGCAGGCGAGGTAGGCCGCGTGCGGGCC
The DNA here is from genome assembly GCA_028868995.1 of Burkholderiales bacterium. Taxonomy (GTDB): domain Bacteria; phylum Pseudomonadota; class Gammaproteobacteria; order Burkholderiales; family Burkholderiaceae_C; genus Ramlibacter. The sequence goes on from JAGWTH010000032.1 coordinate 2,505, forward strand.
GCCCGCGCCCATGGGCATGCCGAAGCGCTGGGTGCTGCCCACCACGATGTCGGCGCCGAACTCGCCCGGGGGCACCAGCAGCGTGAGGGCCAGCAGGTCGGCCGCGACGATGAACGCGGCCTGCCGGGCGTGCGACTTCTCCACGTCGGCGCGCAGGTCGGCGATGCGCCCGCCGGTGCCGGGGTATTGCGCCAGGGCGGCGAAGTGCTCGCCGGCGAGCAGCCGGTCCCATTCCCCGGCGGAGTTCGCGACCGCGACCTCGATGCCCAGCGGCTGCGCGCGCGTGCGGATCACCTCGATGGTCTGCGGATGGCAGTCGCCGGAGACGACGAAGGTCTGGCTGCCGCTCTTGACGCTGCGCCTGGCCAGGGTCATCGCCTCGGCCGCGGCCGTGGCCTCGTCCAGCAGCGAGGCATTGGCGATGGGCATGGCCGTGAGGTCGCACACCATGGTCTGGAAGTTCACCAGCGCCTCCATGCGGCCCTGGCTGATCTCGGCCTGGTAAGGCGTGTAGGCGGTGTACCAGGCCGGGTTCTCCAGGATGTTGCGCAGGATGACGCCCGGGGTGAAGGTGCCGTAGTAGCCCTGGCCGATGAAGCTGCGCAGCACCTGGTTCTTGCGCGCGATGGCGCGCAGCTCGGCGAGCGCGGCCGCCTCGGTCGCGGCCGGCGGCAGGCGCATGCCGCGCGAGCGCGCGATGGAACGCGGCACGATGCCGTCGACCAGCGCGCGGCGCGAGGCCTCGCCGATCGCCGACAGCATGTGGCGCTCGTCGGCCTCGGACAGGCCGATGTGGCGGGGGATGAACTCGGTGGTGTTTTCCAGCTCGCCGAGGGGCCGGGCGGTTTGCATCAACATGGCAGCGCGGGGCCCGGGCGCGTCCCGGGCTTCAGGAAAGGGGAAGGGGGATCAGGAGTTCGCCTGGACGAACTTCTGGTACGCGGGCTCGTCCATGAGCACGTCGAATTCGGCCATGTCCTTGATCAGGACCTTGAAGAACCAGCCGTTGCCCATGGGGTCGCTGTTGGCGAGCGACGGGTCGGCGCGCAGCGCCTCGTTGACCTCGGTGACCTCGCCCGCGACGGGCATGTAGATGTCGGCGGCCGCCTTCACCGATTCGACGACGCCCGCGACCTCGCCCTTGGCCAGGGTCTTGCCCACCTCGGGCAGGTCGACGAACACCACGTCGCCCAGCGCGTCCTGCGCGTGCAGCGTGATGCCGACGACCGCGGTCTCGTGGTCCTCCAGCTGGATCCACTCGTGCTCGGGCGTGTACTTGACGGTCATGGTTCTTCTCCTTCTTGCGGGGCGGGTTCAGCCGCGGTGGTAACGGTTGGGGACGAAGGGCATGGCGCTCACTTCCATGGGCACCGGCTTGCCGCGCACGACGGCCTGCAGGCGCGTGCCGGGCGTGGCCAGGGCGGGCGGTACGTAGCCCATCGCGATCGGCCGGTCGGCGCTGGGCGCGAGCAGGCCGCTGGTGACTTCGCCGATGCGCCGGCCGGCCGCGTCCTGCAGCTCGGTGTGTTCGCGCACCGGCACGCGCTCCAGGGCGACCAGGCCCACGCGCTTGCGCGCGACCGGCACGGTGCCGTCGAGCTGGCCGAGCACCCTGGCGGCGCCGGGGAAGCCGCCCGCGCGGGCGCCGCCGGTGCGCCGCACCTTCTGGATCGCCCAGGTGAGCGCGGCCTCCACCGGCGTGGTGGTGGTGTCGATGTCGTTTCCGTACAGGCACAGGCCGGCTTCCAGGCGCAGCGAGTTGCGCGCGCCCAGGCCGACGGGCTTCACTTCCTCGCGCGCGAGCAGGGCGCGGGCCAGCGCCGCGGCGCTCGCGGCGGGCACCGAGATCTCGAAACCGTCCTCGCCGGTGTAGCCGCTGCGGGTGATGAACAGCTCGGCGCCGTTCCAGCGGAAGGCGGCACCGGTCATGAATACCAGCTGCTCCACGCCCGGCACCAGCGCCTGCAGCGCCTGGGCCGCCTTGGGGCCCTGCAGCGCCAGCAGGCCGCGGTCGAACATCGGGACGATCTCGCAGCGGCCGCCGATGCGTTCGCGGATGTGGGCCAGGTCGCCCGTCTTGCAGGCACCGTTGACCACCACGAAGAGGTGGTCGCCGCGGTTGACGAACATCAGGTCGTCGATGATGGTGCCCTCGTCGGTCAGCAGCAGGCCGTAGCGCTGGCGCCCGGGCGCGAGGTCGACCACGTCCACCGGCATCAGCGTCTCGAAGGCGGCGGCGGCCTCGGGGCCCGCCAGCCGCAGCTGGCCCATGTGCGAGACGTCGAACAGGCCGGCGCTGGCGCGGGTGTGGTGGTGCTCGGCCATGAGGCCGGCGGGATACTGGACCGGCATGGTGTAGCCGGCGAAAGGGACCATGCGCGCACCCAGTTCCAGGTGCAGGGCATGCAGCGGGGTCTTCTGCAGTTGTTCCGAAGGGGTCGTCACGGGGACTCCACAGGCGCTCGAGGGCCATCGTACACACGATGGGCGGGCCCGTGCTGTCCGCTTTACCTGAGAGATTCGCCCCGGGCGGGGTTTGCTCCTTCGGTGGGCCGCGGTGCTGGCCGCGGCCTCTCTCCAGCAAGGTGACGCCCCGCGGACGGGGCGCTTGTCAGTCCTGGGTACCTGAGCGTTCGACGCCTTCGGCGGTTCCTCGCGGAACTCTCTCCTGACGGCGGCGATTGTAGCCGCAGCCGCAAGCCGCCCGCGCGCGGGCGCGGGCGGCGGTGCGCGCTCAGGTCGCCGACGCGGCCGCGCCCTGTTCGGCGCGCTTGTCGTGGCCGATCGCCAGCACCAGCACGATCGCCACGACAGCCAGCAGCGCCAGGAACAGCACGGCGTAGAAATCGTTGCCCATCTTGTCCTTCAGCGTGCCGAAGAGGGTGGGGCCGAAGTAGCCCCCCAGGTTGCCGATGGAGTTGATCCAGGCGATGCCGGCGGCGGCGGCCGTGCCGCTGAGGATGGTGGTGGGCATCGTCCAGAACACCGGCAGCGCCGTGAAGATTCCGAAGGAGGCCAGCGTCACGAAGGCCATCTTGGGCACTGGCGCGGCGGTGGCCGCGGCCCCCACCAGTCCGGCGGCGATGCACACGAGCGAGGCCAGCACGAAGCCCTTGCGCTCCTTGGTCGCGTCCGACATCTTCGTCCACCACAGCATGCCGATCGCGCCGATCAGGTAAGGGAAGGCATTGATGAAGCCGATCTGCACGTTACCCAGGCCGCCGAAGCCGCGGATGATCTGGGGCAGGAAGAAACCCAGGCCGTACAGGGGCACGGTCACGCCCATGTAAACAAAGCCGAGCGCGATCACGCGCCAGTTGACCAGGGACTGCTTCCAGGAGATCTTGCTGAAGGTCTCGCGGTTGCGGCGCTCGGCGTCGAGCCTGCCCAGCAGCCACCGGCGTTCGTCGGCGTCCAGCCACTTCGCGTCCTTCGGGCCGTCGGGCAGGTAGAGCAGCACGAAGAAGGTCAGGATCAGCGCCGGCACCGCCTCGAGGATGAACAGCCACTGCCAGCCGTGCATGCCGCCCATGCCTTCCATGTTGAGGATGTAGCCGGAGATGGGCGAGCCGATCACCGTGGAGATCGGGATCGCGAACATGAACCAGCCGACGATGCGGGCGCGGTAGGTCGCCGGGAACCACAGGGTGATGTAGAAGATGACGCCCGGGAAGAAGCCCGCCTCGGCGATCCCCAGCAGGAAGCGCACGATGTTGAAGCTCGTCGCGCTGCCCACCCAGGCCTGCACGGCGGAGATCACGCCCCAGGTGAACATGATGCGGGCGATCCAGCGGCGCGCGCCGAAGCGCTCCAGCGCCAGGTTGCTCGGCACCTCGAACAGGAAGTAGGCCAGGAAGAAGATGCCCGCGGCGCTTCCGAAAACGGTGCTGGAGAAGCCCAGATCCTTCGACATCGCCGCCCCTGCGAAGCCCAGGTTCACGCGGTCCAGAAACGCGACGAAGTAGCTGACCATCAGCAGCGGCAGCAGCCGCCAGCTGATCTTGGAGATGGTCCTTTGCTCGAGTGCATCCATGGCAGGGGTCCTTGTTGGTGTTGGAATGTGCCGCAGCAGGCTAGGTCCTGCCCTGCCGGGCGTCCACGGGGGAAGCGCGAGGTTTGCTGAAAGAGGGCTGACGGCCCGGGAAAGGAAAAAGCGCCGCGGTGCGGCGCTTTGCGCGGCGGCTCGGGGCCGCTCACATGTTCGCGTAGTTCGGCCCGCCGCCGCCTTCGGGCGTGACCCACACGATGTTCTGCGTCGGGTCCTTGATGTCGCAGGTCTTGCAGTGCACGCAGTTCTGCGCGTTGATCTGCAGCCGCTCGCGGCCGTCCTCCTGCACGAACTCGTACACGCCGGCCGGGCAGTAGCGCTGCTCGGGGCCGGCGAACTTCTGCAGGTTCACGTTCACCGGCACCGAGGCGTCCTTGAGCGTCAGGTGCGCCGGCTGGTTCTCCTCGTGGTTGGTGTTGGAGATGAACACCGAGGACAGGCGGTCGAAGGTGAGCTTGCCGTCCGGCTTGGGATAGGCGATGGGCTTGCACTGCACCGCCGGCTTCAGGTACACGTGGTCGGGCTGTTCGCGGTGCAGCGTCCAGGGGATGGTGCCGCGCAGGACGAACTGCTCGATGCCGGTCATGAAGGTGGCCACCGTGCGGCCCTTCTTGAACCACTGCTTGAAGTTGCGCGCCTTGTTCAGCTCCGTGTACAGCCAGGACTGCTCGAAGGCCTCGGGGTAGGCCGTGAGCTCGTCGTGCTGGCGGCCGGCCTGCAGGGCGTCGAAGGCCGCGGCTGCGGCCAGCATGCCCGTCTTGATCGCCGCGTGGCTGCCCTTGATGCGCGAGGCGTTGAGGTAGCCCGCGTCGCAGCCCACCAGGGCGCCGCCAGGGAACACGGTCTTCGGCAGCGACAGCAGGCCGCCCACGGTGAGCGCGCGCGCGCCGTAGCCGAGGCGCTTGGCCTTGCCGCCCTCGAAGTACCAGCGGATGTTCGGGTGCGTCTTGAAGCGCTGGAACTCCTCGAACGGCGACAGGTACGGGTTCTGGTAGTCCAGGCCCACCACGAAGCCGACGGCGACCTGGTTGTCCTCCATGTGGTACAGGAAGGAGCCGCCGTAGGTCATCTCGTCCAGCGGCCAGCCGGCGCTGTGCAGGGCCAGGCCAGGCGTGTGGCGCGACGGGTCGATCTCCCACACCTCCTTGATGCCGATGCTGTAACTTTGCGGGTCGCGGTCGGCATCGAGCTTGAAGCGGGAGATCAGCTGCTTGCCCAGGTGGCCGCGCGCGCCCTCGGCGAAGACGGTGTACTTCGCGTGCAGCTCCATGCCCAGCTGGAAGTTCTCGGTGGGCTCGCCGTCCTTGCCGATGCCCATGTTGCCGGTGGCCACGCCCTTGACGGAGCCGTCCTCGTTGTACAGGACCTCGGCGGCGGGGAAGCCGGGGAAGATCTCCACGCCCAGGGCTTCGGCCTGCTGCGCCATCCAGCGCACGACGTTGGCGAGGCTGACGATGTAGTTGCCGTGGTTGCCGAAGTTGGGCGGCAGCAGGAAGTTCGGCACGCGCCGGGCCTTGTGCTCGCCCAGGAACAGGAAGATGTCCTCGGTGACGGGCACGTTCAGCGGCGCGCCCTGGGCCTTCCAGTCGGGGATCAGCTCGGTGAGCGCGCGCGGGTCCATGATGGCGCCCGACAGGATGTGCGCGCCGGGCTCGGAACCCTTCTCCAGCACCACGACCGAGACTTCCTTGCCGGCGGCGGCGGCGAGCTGCTTCAGGTGGATCGCGGTGGCCAGGCCGGCGGGGCCGCCGCCGACCACGATCACGTCGTATTCCATCGCTTCGCGGGGCCCGAACCGGGCCAGGATTTCTTCTTGCGTCATGGGGTCTCGTCGATAATGGATCGGGACACGCGCGCGCTGCGCGCCGGCCGCGGGGCTCACGCATTCTATGCGCGGACCCGGCGGCATCGAACGACCGTTCCATTCGCATTCCAGAGAGGATTCCCCGTGGCTTACAGCATCGACTTGTCCGGCCGTGTCGCCTTCGTTACCGGCGCCTCCAGCGGGCTGGGCGCGCAGTTCGCCCGCGTGCTGGCGCGCTCCGGCGCCGCCGTCGTGCTCGCGGCGCGCCGCATCGAGAAGCTCAAGGACCTGCGCGCGCAGATCGAGGGCGAGGGTGGCGACGCCCACGTGGTCGGCCTGGACGTGACCGACCTGGCCAGCATCCGTGCCGCCGTGGCGCACGCCGAGACCGAGATGGGCTCGATCGACATCCTGGTCAACAACTCGGGCGTCAGCACCACCCAGCGCATCCAGGACGTCGCCGAGGAGGACTACGACTACGTCTTCGACACCAACGTCAAGGGCGCCTTCTTCGTCGCCCAGGAGGTCGGCAAGCGCATGCTCGCGCGCGCCCGCGGCGCGGCGCCCGGCAGCTTCACCGGCGGCCACATCATCAACATCGCCTCCACCGCCGGCCTGCGGGTGCTGCCCCAGATCGGCGTCTACGCCATGAGCAAGGCGGCCGTGATCCACATGACCAAGGCCTTCGCGCTGGAGTGGGGCCGCTTCGGCATCAACGTCAACGCGATCTGCCCCGGCTACATCGACACCGAGATCAACCACCGCCACTGGCAGACCGAGCAGGGCCAGAAGCTGATCCAGATGCTGCCGCGCAAGCGCGTGGGCAAGCCCGAGGACCTGGACGCCGTGCTGCTGATGCTCGCCAGCGACCGCAGCGAGTTCGTCAACGGCGCCGTCATCTCCGCCGACGACGGCTTCAGCCTCTGAGGCGTCAGCCCGGTTTCGCGGGTCCGCCGCGCAGCTCCTGCACGCGGCGGTTGACCCGGCCCGCTCCCACCCGCCACAGCAGCCGCCCGGACAGGCTCAGCCGCCCGCGCACGTACGCCACCGAGGAATAGAACTGGTACGGGTCGTCGTACACGCCCCAGTCCAGCACCGGCCGGCCCTCGGCCTCGTCCGGGGCGAACTGGCCGAAGGCGTCGTCGCGCCCGTCCCAGTGCAGGGTGCCGGCGACGTGCACGCCGTAACCGAGGCGGCGGCCCTCGCGCCGCAGGCGGTCGCGCGCGGCGACCGCCAGCCGCGGGTCGGCGACATAGGCGTCGGTGGCGAGCCAGCGGCCGTCCAGCCGCACCTCGGTGCAGGCATGCTCGATGGTGCGGTCCCCCAGGTCGGCCACCCCGTGCAGGAAGTCCGGCGGCAGCGTGACGAAGCGCATGCGCGCCGGGATGCCCAGCGAGCGCAGCAGCGCCACCATCAGCGTGGCCTTGGTGTGGCAGTCCCCGCGGCCCGCGCGCAGCACCTGCGGCCCGGTGGTGGTCACGCCGTCCGGCACGCAGGCGAAGGGCAGGGCGCGCACGAACTGGAAGCAGGCCAGGGCCTGCTCGCGCGGGGTGGCCTTCAGCTGGGTGAGCTTCTTGGCCGTCAGCCGCACCTTGGGATGCTCGTGCTGCAGCAGCGGGGTGTCGGCGAGCCAGTGCGCGGGGGGCGGCTCCGCCGGAGGCCGGCTGGCGGCGAACCCGCCGGCGGCGGGGGGCAGGGAGGCCAGGAAGTCGCGTTCGTCCATGCCCCCCATACGCGCCGGCCGGCCGGCCGGATGCAAGACCCTGTGCCGGGCCGGGGCAATGGACCTACTTCTTCTCGCGCGGCATGCGCCCGAGCAGGTAGAACTCGGGGTTGGGCATCATGTTGGAGAAGCTGGCCATGCGGTTGGACAGGCCGAAGAAGGCCGTGATCGCGGCGATGTCCCAGATGTCCTCGTCGTCGAAGCCGTGCGGATACAGGGCCTGGAAGTCCGCCTCGCCGATCTCGTGCGAGCGCAGGCAGACCTTCATCGCGAAGTCGAGCATGGCGCGCTGGCGCGGCGTGATGTCGGCCTTGCGGTAGTTCACCGCCACCTGGTCGGCCACGAGGGGTTTCTTCTCGTAGATGCGCAGGATGGCCCCGTGCGCCACCACGCAGTACAGGCAGCTGTTGGCCGCGCTGGTGGCCGTGACGATCATCTCGCGGTCGCCCTTGGTGAGCGAGCCGCCTTCCTTGAGCATCAGCGCGTCGTGGTAGGCGAAGAAGGCGCGCCACTCGGCGGGCCGGCGGGCCAGCGCGAGGAACACGTTGGGCACGAAGCCGCTTTTTTCCTGCACCTCCAGGATGCGCTGGCGCATGTCCTCGGGCAGGTCCTTCAGTTCGGGCATGGGGTAGCGGGTCGCGGTCAACTTCGTCTCCAGCTCTTCGTCGTCCCCGCGAAGGCGGGGACCCAAGGCGATCGAGCATACAACCGCGGCGGGCGTATGCTCGCGGCTTTGTCCCGCAGGAGCCCCGCATGCCGCTCTCGAACGACCCGGAAACCCAGGCCGGACTGAAGACCCGCCGCCAGGTGCTGGGCGACGCCTACGTCGACGCCGCCCTGGGCAAGGTCACGCCCTTCACCGAGCCGCTGCAGGAGCTGGTGACCAAGCACGCCTGGGGCAACACCTGGCAGCGCCCGGGCCTGGACCTGCGCACGCGCAGCATCGTCACCGTGGCCCTGCTGGTGGGCCTGGGCAAGATGCACGAGCTGAAGATCCACGTGCGCGGCGCGCTCAACAACGGGGTCACGCCGGCGGAGCTGCAGGAGATTTTCCTGCACGCCAGCGTGTACTGCGGCTTTCCCGCCGCGCTCGACGCCTTCCGGACGGCGTCGGAAGTGATCGACGCGAAGTAGGCGGCGGCGCGGCCGCTCAGGGCCGTGTCACGTCGCGCACCGGCCGCAGGATCACGGTGTAGAGCCGCTCGCCGTCCTCTTCGCTGACCGAGATCGAGGCCTGGGCCCGGAAGGCCCGGCCGTCGCTGCGCAGGCCTTCGACGATCCGCCCCGCCGCCATCTGGCGCACGTGGTCCGGCGTCAGCTGCTCGCGCAGGCGGCGGTGCCCCGCGCGGGCCGCCGGCGGCAGCAGCGACTCGACGTCCCGCCCGAGCGCATCCTCCTGCGGCAGCCGGAACATCGCCTCGGCGGCGCGGTTGAACAGGACGATGCGTCCCCGGGCGTCGGCCGTGACGATCCCGTCGATCGCCGTGTCCAGCACGCCCTGCAGGCGCGCCAGCAGCCGCCGCTGCGCCGCCGTGGCGTCCTGGACCTCCGCGCTCGCGTGCAGCAGCGCCTGGCCCAGCTGCTGCGCTTCCTGGAAGGCCGCCGGCGGCAGCTCCACCGGGGCGCCGTGGCCGGTCGCGCGCACGGCGCTGCCCAGGGCCTCGACCGATTCGCTGAGCGAGCGGGCCAGCCGCCACCCCAGCCACAGGGTCAGCACCAGGACGGCCGCCGTGCCGGCCAGCAGCACCGCGGAAGTCCGCACGATCGGCGCGACCAGCTCCGTGCGCGGGATGCCGATCACCACCGACCAGCCGGAGCGGTCGGAGCGGCTGAAGGCGGAGACGACCGGGACGCCGTCCACCGTCGTGCTCTCCACCGCGTCCTCCGGCGTCTGCTGGATGCGGGCGACCAGGGCGGGCCGCGCCAGGGTGCCCAGGAAGCGCTCGTGCTCGTGGGTGCGGGCCGCGATGCGGCCCGAGCGGTCCAGCACCGCGGCGATCCAGCTGGGTGGCAGCTTCTGCCGCACGAGCATCTCGCGCAGGGAGTCGGGATCCAGGGTGGCCGCCAGGGTGCGCCCGCCGGGCAGCGGCAGGCCCACGCCGGCCACGTACCGGCCGGACACCAGGGAGCGGAAGAGGTCCAGCACTTTCAGTCCCTCGCCCTGCACCGCCTCCCGGATTCCCGGCAGGGGATCGGCGGGCAGGGCCTGGCCGTCCGGGAGCTTGGTATTGAGCAACTGGCGGCCGTCGCCGTCCAGCAGGACCACGCTGCGGACCTGTTCGGTCCGGACGAACGCCTGGGCCTCGTCGGACAGCCTGCCGAGGTCGTCCGCCGCCAGGGCCGGCGAGTTCGCCAGCCCCTGCAGCGTGCGCTGCACGCCCTCGAGGCGGTCGTCGACCCCGGCGATGAGGGCCCGCGCCGTGGCCACGGCGTGCTGCTCCTCCTGGTGGCGGTCGCGCTGGTACTCGTAGGCGACCAGGCCGAGGGCGAGCCCCGCCATCGGCAGCACGCAGCCCAGGGCGAGCAGGAGGATCAACTGGCGGAACGTGGGCAGCGGGCGCATGGCATCGGTGGACTTCGCGCGGGGGCCAAGGGGAGTCCCTCACGTCCGGCCAAGCTTGCGCTGCCGGGCTGCCGGAATGCTTGCGCTGGATCAAGCGGGGCGGGAGGCCGCCGGCCGCGCCGGCCTCAGCCGGCCATCAGCTTGTGCACCAGGTCCGCCGTGGTGCTGGCGCGGTACTTGCGCATGAGGCGCGCCCGGTAGATCTCCACGGTGCGGTGGCTGATCGTGAGCGTCTTGCCGATCTCCTTGGAGGTCAGGCCCTCCAGCAGGCGCGCCGCCACCTCGCGCTCGCGCGGCGTGAGCTCCGCCTTCACCGGGCGCTGCGCGCTCAGGTCCTCGAAGGCCCAGATGCCCGCCTCATGCGGCGCCTGCCGGTTCAGCGCGCGGCCGCTCACGTGGCACCAGAACAGCTCGCCGTTGGCGCGCTTCATCACGCGGTCGTCGGCGTAGCGGCCGCGGGCGTTGAGGATGGGCCCGATGCGCGCGCCCAGCCGCTCGTACTCCTCGGCGCTCGGGTACAGCACCTTGAAGGACTGGCCCTTGAGCAGCTCGCGCGACCAGCCGAACATCTCGCACAGCTGCGCGTTGCAGTCCACAATGGCGCGGTTGCGCGAGAGGCACAGGCCCACGGGCGCCTGCTCGAAGGCCAGCCGGTAGTCGACATCCATCGGGTGATCCTCTACGGGGAACTACGTAACATCATAGGTAGTATCGTAGCGCCCGACCGGGACGCCGCGCGCGCCCGTTTCCGAGGTTTCTGTCTTCCAGCAGGAGAGCAGTGTGAACAAGATCTATCCCAGTGCGGCGGCAGCGCTCGAAGGCGTCGTCGGCAGCGGCCAGCTGCTCGCCGTCGGCGGCTTCGGCCTGTGCGGCATCCCCGAGGCGCTGATCGAGGCGCTCAAGGCCACCGGCGTCAAGGACCTGACGGTCATCTCCAACAACGCGGGCGTCGACGGCTTCGGCCTCGGCAAGCTGTTGGAGACGCGCCAGATCCGCAAGATGATCTCGTCCTACGTGGGCGAGAACAAGGAGTTCGAGCGCCAGTACCTGGCGGGCGAGCTGGAGCTGGAGTTCACGCCCCAGGGCACGCTGGCCGAGAAGCTGCGCGCCGGCGGCGCCGGCATCCCGGCCTTCTTCACGAAGACCGGCGTGGGCACCATGGTGGCCGAGGGCAAGGAGCTGCGCGAGTTCGACGGCGAGACCTACGTGATGGAGCGCTCGCTGGTGCCCGACGTGGCGCTGGTGAAGGCCGACGTGGCCGACCGCAGCGGCAACCTGCGCTTCAACCTCACCGCCCGCAACTTCAACCCGGCCTGCGCCATGGCCGGCAAGGTCTGCATCGTCGAGGTCGAGCGCATCGTCGCCACCGGCGAGCTCGCCCCCGACGACATCCACCTGCCCGGCATCTACGTGCACCGCATCGTGCACAACCCGACGCCGGAAAAGCGCATCGAGAAGCTGACGACCCGTCCGCGCAAGTAAGGAGAAGGACATGCCCTGGACCCAAGACCAGATGGCCGCGCGCGCGGCCCAGGAACTGCAGGACGGCTTCTACGTCAACCTCGGCATCGGCATCCCGACGCTGGTGGCCAACCACGTGCCGGACCACATCGAGGTGTGGCTGCAAAGCGAGAACGGCATGCTGGGCATCGGCCCCTTCCCGTACGAGGACGAGGTCGACGCCGACCTGATCAACGCCGGCAAGCAGACCGTGACGACCATCAAGGGCTCGTCGATCTTCGGCAGCCACGACAGCTTCGCCATGATCCGCGGCGGCAAGATCAACCTGTCCATCCTGGGCGCCATGCAGGTGAGCGAGCACGGCGACCTGGCCAACTGGATGATCCCCGGCAAGATGGTCAAGGGCATGGGCGGCGCCATGGACCTGGTGGCCGGCGTGCCGCGCGTGATCGTGCTGATGGAGCACGTCGCGAGGAAGAAGGACGGCACCGAGGACCTGAAGATCCTGCCGCAGTGCACGCTGCCGCTGACCGGCGTGGGCGTGGTGGACCGCGTCATCACCGACCTGGGCGTGTTCGACGTCACGCCGCAGGGGCTGAAGGTGGTGGAGCTGGCGCCCGAGGTCACGTTCGACTTCGTGCAATCCAAGACGGGCGTGAAGCTGGTGAAGTGATGGATTGGTGGGGTTCGCTGGCGCTCACCGCCACCCTACGAGTTCGTACGGACCGGATGTAGGGTGGCGGTGAACGAAGTGAACCCCACCGCCGCGAGCGAAGCGCTCGCCGGGATCTGGCAACTTGCGGGCCTGCCGTCCCAGGCCCTCCCCTTCGCCCGCCTCACCGGCGCCGACCCGGTCTATCCCTCCTCCTTCGCGGTCGCCACCGCGGCCCAGTCCACGATCGCCGCCGCCGCCCTCGCGGCCTGCGAGCTGGCGCACGCCCGCGGCGTGGCGCGCCAGGAGGTGAGTGTCGACGCCGTGCACGCGGCGGCCGAGTGCCTGGCCTGGTTCCGCCTCGACGGCCGCGTCCCCGAGCTCTGGGACAAGTTCTCCGGCCTCTACCCGGCGCGCGACGGCTGGGTGCGCATCCACGCCAACTTCGCGCACCACCGCCAGGGCGCGCTGCGCCTGCTGGGCCTGGACCCGGCGACCGCGGACCGCCCGGATGCCGAGCGCGCCGTGCGCGGCTGGGATGCGCTGGCCCTGGAGCAGGCCGCGGCCGAGGCCGGTCTGGTGGTGGCGGCCCTGCGCAGCTTCGCGCAATGGGATGCGAGCGGGGCCGGCCGCGCGATCGCGGCGCAGCCCCTCATCACCTTCGAGCGCATCGGCGATGCGCCGCCGCGCGAACTGCCGCCGCTGTCCGCGGACCAGCGCCCGCTGGAAGGCCTGCGCGTTCTGGACCTCACCCGCATCCTCGCCGGGCCGGTGGGCGGGCGGGCCCTGGCCGCCTACGGCGCCGACGTGATGCTGGTCAACGCGCCGCACCTGCCCAACATCGAGGCGATCGCCGACACCAGCCGCGGCAAGCGCTCGGTGCTCGTGGACCTGCGCGCCGAGGCCGGGCATGCGGCCCTGGACCAGCTCCTGCAGGCCGCCCACGTGTTCGTGCAGGGCTACCGCCCCGGCGCCATCGAGGCCCTGGGCTACGGCCCGCAGGCGCTGGCGCAGCGCCGCCCGGGGATCGTGTGCGTGTCGCTGTCGGCCTACGGCACGCAGGGACCGTGGGGCGGGCGGCGCGGCTACGACTCGCTGGTGCAGACCGCCACCGGCTTCAACCAGGCCGAGGCGCAAGCCGCCGGCGATCCGGGCAAGCCGAGGCCGCTGCCCATGCAGATCCTGGACGAGGCCACCGGCTACCTGGTCGCCTTCGGCGCCGCGGCGGCGCTGTGGCGCCAGCAGCGCGAGGGCGGCAGCTGGCACGTGCAGGTGTCGCTGGCGCAGACCGGCCACTGGCTGCGCCAGCTCGGGCGCGTGGAGGCTGGGTTCGCCGTCACGCCGCCCGCGCTGGAACCGTTCCAGGAAACCACGGCCACGGCCTGGGGCGCGCTGTGTGCCTTGCGCCACAGCGCGCAACTGAGCCGCACGCCGGCCCGCTGGAGCCGGCCGTCGGAGCGCCCGGGCGATTCGCCGCCGCGCTGGTAGGGTCGGCGCGCCGGACGCGGGAAAGCGCCCACAGCGCGATGCTGGTTCGACCGGCTTGCCGGCCGCGCGCTTTCGGCGATCATCCGGGCATCGCGGTAGCGCCGACGAGGACGGCGAAAGGAAGGACGATGAAAAAACTGCAATGGGGAGTACTGGGTGTCGCGCTGCTGGCCGGGGCCCCGGCGATGGCCTGCTACACCGTGTACGACGGCAACGGCCGTGTCGTCTACCAGGGCCTGGAGGCGCCGGTGGACATGAGCCTGCCGCTGCACCAGGCGCTGGCCGCGAGCAAGTTCCCGGCCGGCTCCAGCCTGGTGTTCGACGAGGGCGCCATCTGCACGCCCGTGGCGATCGCCCGGGTGGCGCGCCCGACCGGCCCGATGGCACCGGCCAACACCATCCGCATCGAGAGCACCGGCCGCGAGATCAAGCCCGGGGCGGCGCCCGCGCCGGCGCCGCGCAAGGCGCCTTCGGCGTCCTGAGCTTCAGAACCGCCGGCTGAGGTAGGGCGAGCCCGCCAGGCCGAAGCGCCAGGGCCGCTCCACCGCCTTGCTGATGCCGATGCGCGGCCCCACGACCACCTCGTGGCGCCCCTCGGCCGCGCGCACCTCGAAGGGCGGCCGGTCCAGCCGGTGGCCGTTGTACTCGTGCACGATGCCCAGCGCCTGGCCCAGGCGGCCCGGGCCGGAGCACAGCAGGCGCAGCTCCTGCACGCCCCGGCGCTCGCGCATCGCCTCGATGCCCGCCAGCGGCTGAAGCGCGCGGATCAGCACGCCGGCGCCATGGCCTTCCTCGCGGCAGACGAAGTTCAGGCACCAGTGGATGCCGTAGGAGCGGTAGACGTAGGCCCGCCCCGGCGGGCCGAACATCACGCGGTTGCGCGGCGTGGGCCCCATGTGGCTGTGCGAGGCCGCGTCCTCGCGGTCGTAGGCCTCGGTCTCGACGATGCGCCCGCCCACGCCGTCGACCAGCAGCACGGCGCCGATCAGCGCGCGGGCGACCTCGGGCGCGTCCCCGGCGAAATCCGCCGGGCGCAGGCGCCTAGGCAAGCGCCTCCTCCTCGTCGGTCTCGCCCAGGAAGCCGCCGCTCTGGTGCGCCCACAGGCTGGCGTACAGGCCGCCCTGCGCCAGCAGCTCGCGGTGCGTGCCCTGTTCGACGATGCGGCCCTGGTCCATCACCACCAGCCGGTCGAGCGCGGCGATGGTGGACAGCCGGTGCGCGATCGCGATCACGGTCTTGCCCTGCATCAGCTCCTGCAGGCTGGCCTGGATCGCCGCCTCGACCTCGGAGTCGAGCGCGCTGGTGGCCTCGTCCAGCAGCAGGATGGGTGCGTCCTTCAGCATCACGCGGGCGATGGCGATGCGCTGGCGCTGGCCGCCGGAGAGCTTGACGCCGCGCTCGCCCACGTGGGCGTCGTAGCCGCCGCGGCCCTGCCGGTCGGTGAGCCGGACTATGAACTCGTGCGCCTGGGCGCGCCGCGCGGCCTGCACCAGCTCCGCCTCGGCGGCGCCGGGGCGGCCGTAGGCGATGTTGTCGCGCACCGAGCGGTGCAGCAGCGAGGTGTCCTGCGTGACCATGCCGATGCCCGCGCGCAGGCTGTCCTGCGTCACCCGCGCGATGTCCTGGCCGTCGACCAGGATGCGGCCGCCCTCGAGGTCGTAGAAGCGCAGCAGCAGGTTGACCAGCGTCGACTTGCCGGCGCCCGAGCGGCCGATCAGGCCCACCTTCTCGCCCGGGCGCACGACCAGGGTCAAGTCGTCGATCACCGGCTGCGGCTTGCCGTAGCCGAAGCGCACGTGCTCGAAGCGCACCTCGCCGCGCGTCACCTGCAGCGGCCGCGCGTCGGGCGCGTCCAGCACCTGGCGCGGGCGGGTGAGGGTGGCGATGCCGTCCTGGATGGTGCCGATGTTCTCGAACAGGGAGGCCATCTCCCACATGACCCAGTGCGACATGCCGCTCACGCGCAGCGTCATGGCCAGCACCGCCGCGACCCCGCCGGTGCCCACCTGGCCCTGCGTTCACAGCCGCACGGCGAAGGCGCCCGTACCGACGATCAGCGTCACCACCAGCGCGTGGTTGACGATCTCGAAGCTGCTCACCAGCCGCATCTGCGCGTAGCCGGTCGCGGCGAACTCGCGCATGGCCTCGCGCGCGAAGCCGGCCTCGCGCTGGGTGTGCGAGAACAGCTTGACGGTGGAGATGTTGGTGTAGGCGTCGGTGATGCGGCCGGTCATCATGGCGCGCGCGTCGGCCTGGGCCTTGCCCACGCGCGCCAGCCGCGGCACGAACCAGACGCAGGAGGCGGCATAGAAGGCCAGCCAGGCCACGAAGGGCAGCATCAGCCGGGCATCGAAGCTGCCGGCCAGGCCGACGATGGTGAGGAAGTACACGCCGATGGCGATCACCACCTCGATCACGGTGAACAGCGTCTCGCGCACCGCCAGCGCCGTCTGCATCACCTTGGTGGTGATGCGGCCGGCGAACTCGTCGGAGTAGAAGGCCAGGCTCTGGCCCAGCATCATGCGGTGGAAGTTCCAGCGCAGGCGCAGCGGGAAGTTGATGGCCAGGGCCTGGTGCTTCACGAAGGTGTGCAGGCCCACCAGGGCCACGCTGGCGAACAGCACCGCCACGAACACGAGGATGGTGCCGCGCTCGCGCGCCCACAGGCCGGCGGGGTCGGCGCGGGTCAGCCAGTCCACCACGTGGCCCAGCACGGCGAACAGCCAGGCGTCCCAGGCCGAGATGGCCGCGCTCAGCAGGGCCAGCAGCAGCAGGTAGCCGCGCAGGCCGGCGGTGCAGGCCCAGACGAAGGGGAAGAAGCCGCGGGGCAGTTCCCGGGGGACCTCCTCGGGATAGGGATGCAGCAGTTTCTCGAACAGCCGGTACAAGGCGGCGGGCTCCAGCAGGGCCGCCCCGACCGGCAGGGCGGCAGTTTTCGACGGTTCCGGGCAGGCGCGGCCGGCGGCGGGCCGGCCAGGCTTCCAGGGCCCGGCGGGATACTGTATAAATCAACAGGTGTCCCGTTCCACCATGACCGCACCGCGCCTGCCGCCCGACGCCCCCCTGCCGCCCCAGGTCTGGCGGGGGCGGGAACTGGCGCAGGCGCAGGAGCGCACGCTGGCCAGCGGCCATGCGGCCCTGGATGCGCAGCTGCCCGGCGGCGGCTGGCCCCTGGGCTGCCTGGTCGAGGTGCTGCAGCAGGAGGCCTCGCGGCACGTCTGGCAGCTCGCGGGGCCGGCCCTGGCGCAGGCCATGGCGGCCGGCGGCGATCCGGCGGTCCTGGTGCAGCCACCTTACCAGCCTTTCGGTCCCAGCCTGCGCGGGCAGGGCATTGTCCCCGAGCGCCTGCTGTGCGTGCAGGCGGGAACGCCCGCGCTGCGGCTGTGGGCGGCCGAACAGGCCCTGCGCTGCGCCGACGTCTGCGCGGTGCTGGCCTGGCTGCCGCAGGCGCGCGCCGAAGACCTGCACCGGCTGCACCTCGTGGCGCAGTCCGGCACCAAGCTGCTGCTGGTGTTCCGCGGCCTCGCGGCCCGGCAACAGGCCTCGCCGGCGCGGCTGCGGCTGCTGGTGCAGGGCGGCGAGGCGCTGGAGGTGCAGGTGCTCAAGCGCCGCGGCCCGCCGCTGCTGCAGCCGCTGGTGCTGCGTTCGCAACCCGACCCGCTCGCCGCGCTGCTGGCCGCCCGCAAGGCGCGCCGCGCCGGCGTCCCGCCCGTTTCCCCCACCCCCGCATCGCATGGACTGGATCGCGCTGCATCCCTCGCGCCCTGAGGACGCGACGGCCTGGGGGTGGCGCGCCTTGCGGTTCACGCCCCGGGTCGCCGCCGTCGAGGAGGCCGTGCTGCTGGAAGTCGGCGCTTCGGTGCGCCTGTTCGGTGGCCGCCGCTCGCTGCTGCGCCAGCTGCTGGAGGCGCCGCCGGAGCTGCCGCGCGCGGCCTGGGCCGGCGGCTCCAGCTCGCTGGTGGCGCTGGCGCTGCTGCGCGGCAAGCGCCGCGGTGCGCCGCGGCCCGAGCCCTGGCCCGATGCGCTGCCGCTGGCGGACCTCACGGCGGCGGTGCCGCACCTGGCCACGCTGGAGCGCATCGGCTGCACGACCCTGGGCCAGCTTGCCCGCCTGCCGCGCGCGGGCCTGGCCCGCCGCTTCGGCGCGCCGCTGCTGCAGGCGCTCGACGCCGCGCTGGGCCGCTGTCCCGAGCGCTATGCCTGGCTGCAGCTGCCCGCGCGCTTCGACGAGAAGCTGGAGCTGCCCGCGCTCGCGACCTCGGCGCCGGACCTGCTGTTCGCGGCGCAGCACCTGCTGACGCGCCTGCAGGCCTGGCTGCAGGCGCGCAACCTCGGCGTGCTGGCGCTGGAGCTGGAGTGGACGCTGGACCTGCGCCGCCTGGACGGCAAGCCCTTGCCGCCCAGCGAGCAGGCCGTGCTGCGCACCGCGCAGCCGACGCAGGACCTGCGCCACCTGCGGCGCCTGGCCGGCGAGCAGCTCGCCCGCACGGCGATCGCCGCGCCCGCCAACGCGCTGCGCCTGCGCAGCCTGGAGACGGTGCCCTGGGGCGGGGCCCCCACCAGCCTGCTGCCCGAGGACAACAAGCCGGGGGAGCGGCTGCACCAGCTGGTCGAGCGCCTGAGCCTGCGCCTGGGCGAGGCCAACGTCACGGTGCCGCAGGCGCTGGCGGACCACCGGCCCGAATGCATGCAGCAGTGGCAGCCCGCGCGCATCGCGGGCGCCGCCGCGGCGGTGAAGCAGGCCGCGGCCGACGCGCTCTATCCCACGTGGCTGCTGCGCGAGCCGCTGCCGCTGGCGGTGCGGGCCGACAAGCCCTGCTACCAGGGGCCGCTGCAGCTGCTCACGCGTGCGCGCCGGCTGGAGGCCGCCTGGTGGGACCCGGGCTGCGCGCGGCCGGTGCTGCGCGACTACTTCATCGCCCGCAGCGAGGCTGCGGGCCTGCTGTGGGTGTTCCGCGAGCGGCTGGCCGCCGGGCAGGAGCAGGCCCGCTGGTTCCTGCACGGCCTCTACGCCTGAAGGCACCGCCATGTCCGGATTGCCCGCGTACGCGGAGTTGCATTGCCTCTCCAACTTCAGCTTCCAGCGCGGGGCCTCGCACCCGCAGGAGCTGGTGCGGCGCGCGCACGAACTCGGTTATGCGGCGCTCGCGCTCACCGACGAATGCTCGGTGGCCGGCATGGTGCGCGCCCATGGCGAGGCGAGGCGGCTGGGGCTGAAGCTGCTGCCGGGCGCCGAGTTCGCGCTCGACGGCTTCCGCCTGGTGGCGCTGGCGCGCAACCTCGCCGGCTGGGGCAACCTGTGCGAGTTCATCACGCTGGCGCGGCGCGAGGCGGACAAGGGCTCTTATGTGTGCACGCGCGCGGCGAGCGACTTCGCGCTGCTGGCCGAATGCGAGATCCTGCTGGCGCCCGGCCACGGCCTGGCGCCGGACGAATTGCGCGAGCGGCTCGACTGGGCCCGGCGCCGGTTTCCCGGCCGGCTGTGGCTGGCCGCCGAACTGCTGCTGGAGGGCGCCGACGACCTGTGGCTGCACACGCTGCAGCGCGCGGGCGAGGCCGCGGGCGTGCCGCTGGTGGCCGCGGGCGACGTGCACATGCACGCGCGCTCGCGCAAGCCGCTGCAGGACGTGCTGACGGCGGTGCGCCTGGGGCAACCCGTGCCGGAATGCGGCTTCGCGCTGCAGCCGAACGCGGAGCGGCACCTGCGGCAGCGCATGCGCCTGGCCTCGCTGTATCCCGCGGAACTGCTGGCGCGCACGCTGGAGGTGGCCGGCCGCTGCCGCTTCAGCCTGGAGGAGATCCGCTACCAGTACCCGCTGGAGACGGTGCCGCCGGGACTGACGGCGCGGCAGGCCCTGCGCCGGTTCACCATCGAGGGCGCGCGCGGGCGCTACCCGCGCGGCGTGCCCTGGGGCGTGCGCCGGCAGCTCGCGCGCGAGCTGGACCTGATCGCCGACTGCGGCTATGAGATGTACTTCCTGACGGTGCACGACATCGTGCGCTTCGCCCGCTCGCAGGGCATCCTGTGCCAGGGGCGCGGCTCGGCGGCCAATTCGGCGGTGTGCTACTGCCTGGGCATCACCGCGGTGGACCCGGCCCGCTCGGACCTGCTGTTCGAGCGCTTCATCAGCCGCGAGCGCCAGGAGCCGCCCGACATCGACGTCGACTTCGAGCACGAGCGGCGCGAGGAGGTGATCCAGTACATCTACCGCAAGTACGGGCGCGAGCGCTCGGCCATCGCCGCGGTGGTGGCGAGCTACCGCACGCGCAGCGCGATCCGCGACGTCGGCAAGGCGCTGGGCCTGCCCGGGCGGCTGGTGGACGCCTTCGCCAAGGACCACTTCTGGTTCGACGAGCGCGAGCTGCGCGAGCAGAAACTGGGTGAGCTGGCGGCGGCGCTGGAGGTGCAGGTGCCGGCCAGGGCGCTGGCGCTGTGGCTGGAGCTTTCCGGGGAGCTGATGGGGTTCCCGCGCCACCTCTCGCAGCACGTCGGCGGCTTCGTGCTGACGCAGGGCAAGCTCACCCGCCTGGTGCCGGTGGAGAACGCCGCGATGGCCGACCGCTCGGTGATCCAGTGGGACAAGGACGACCTCGACGCGATGGGGCTGCTGAAGGTGGACGTGCTGGCCCTGGGCATGCTCACCGCGATCCGCCGCTGCCTGGAGTTCGTGGGCGAGCGGCGCGGCGTGCCCTTCGCGCTGACCGACATCCCCGACAAGGACGAAGCCACCTACGACATGATCTGCCGCGCCGACACGGTGGGCGTGTTCCAGATCGAGAGCCGGGCGCAGATGTCCATGCTGCCGCGCCTGAAGCCGCGCGTGTTCTACGACCTGGTGATCGAGGTGGCGATCGTGCGGCCGGGGCCGATCCAGGGCGGCATGGTCCACCCCTACCTGAAGGCGCGCGAGCGGCTGCGCCGCGGCGAGGCGATCGCCTACGAGAGCGAGGCGCTCAAGCCCGCGCTCGCGCGCACCCTGGGCGTGCCGATCTTTCAGGAGCAGGTGATGCAGATCGCCATGGTCGCCGCCGGCTTCTCCCCCGGCGAGGCCGACGAACTGCGCCGCTCGATGGCCGCGTGGAAGAGGAGCGGCGGCGTGCACAAGTTCGAGGGCCGCCTGGTCGGCGGCATGCTGGAGCGGGGCTACCGCCGCGAATTCGCCGAGGCCATCTTCCGGCAGATCCTGGGCTTCGGCGAATACGGCTTCCCGGAAAGCCACGCCTACAGCTTCGCGCTGCTTGCCTACGACTCCAGCTGGCTCAAGTGCCACGAACCCGAGGCCTTCCTCGCCGCCATGCTCAACTCCCAGCCCATGGGCTTCTACGCCCCCTCGCAGCTGATCCAGGACGCGCGCCGGCACGGCGTGCAGGTGCTGCCGGCGGATGTCTCCTTCTCCGACTGGGACAGCCAATTGGGGTCAGATTCCAATTTCTCCCCGGAGAAATTGGAATCTGACCCCAATTGGCGACCCCCGGTGCGGCTGGGGTTGCGCCTCGTCGGCGGCCTGACCGAAGCCGGCGCCCGGCGCATCGTGGCCGCGCGCGCCCGGCGCGCGTTCGCGGATGTCGAGGACCTCGCCCTGCGCGCGCAGCTCGATCGCGACGACCTCGATGCGCTGGCCGCGGCGGATGCGCTGCGATCGCTGGCGGGGCACCGCCGCCAGCAGGCGTGGGAGGCGTCGGCGCAGCACAAGGCGCCGGCGCTGCTGCGCCAGGCGCCCATCGACGAACCGCCCTTGCTGCTGCCGCCCGCGCGCGAAGGCGAGGAGATCTTCCACGACTACGCCGCGCTGGGCTTCACGCTGCGGCGCCACCCGGTGGCGCTGCTGCGTGAGCGGCTCGCGCGCATGGACCTGCTCAGCGCGCGCCAGCTGCACGACCTGCCGCACGACCGGCGCGCCGGCGCCTGCGGCCTCGTCACGGTGCGCCAGCAGCCGCAGACGGCCCACGGCACGATCTTCGTGACCCTGGAGGACGAGACCGGCCCGGTCAACGTGATCGTCTGGAAGCACGTGCGCGAGCGCCAGCGCGACGCCCTGCTGCACGCCAAGCTGATGGCCGTGCGCGGCGTGTGGCAGCGCGACGTGGCCAGCGGCGGCGAGGTGCGCCACCTGGTCGCCGAGCGGCTAGAGGACCTGACCCCGCTGCTCGGGCGCCTCGGCGGCATCGGCGCCAGCCGCGACTTCCACTGAGTCCCCGAGCCCTTCGACGGAAGTCTTTGGTTCGTGCCCCGGCGGCCGCGCAGGGCGATCCCTACAATCCCGCGGGTGACTCCCCCCGGCCGCGCCGACCCCACCGGCCCCGTCCCCCCGCCCCTCTGGCTGCTGGTGATGATCACCATCAGCGGCACCATGGCCATGCACATGTTCGTGCCGGCGCTGCCCGTGGCGGCGCGCGGGCTGGCCGCCAGCGCCGGCGAGATGCAGATGGCCATCAGCATCTACATCATCGGGCTCGCCGTCGGCCAGCTGTTCTACGGCCCGCTGTCGGATGCCCTCGGCCGCCGCCCCCTGCTGATCGCGGGGCTCGCGCTGTACGCCGTGGGCAGCGTCGCCGCCGCCCTGGCGCCCGGGCTGCGCACCTTGCTGGCCGCGCGCCTGGTGCAGGCGCTGGGCGGCTGCGCCGGCCTGGCCCTGGGCCGCGCGATCGTGCGCGACACCACGCAGCCCGAATCCGCCGTGCGCCAGCTCGCGTTGCTGAACCTGATGATCATGGTCGGCCCGGGCCTCGCGCCCATGGTGGGCGGCGCCTTGTCGTCCACCCTGGGCTGGCGCGCGATCTTCGTGCTGCTGGCAGCCGCCGGCGCGCTCACGCTGTGGTTCACCTGGCGCCTGCTGCCCGAGACCTCCAGGCCCAGCGGGCAGGTCGGCGTGCGGCCGCTGCTGCGCGACTACCGCGCGCTGGTGACCTCCCCGCGCTTCGCCGGCCTCGCCCTGGGCGGCGGCTGCGCGACCACCTCGGTCTACGCCTTCCTCGCCGCCGCGCCCTTCATCTTCGTCAACGAGCTGCACCAGCCCGTGCACCTGGTGGGTGTCTACACGGGGATGATGGTGCTGGGCATGGCCGTGGGCAACGCGCTCACCGGCCGGCTGTCGCGCGTGCTGAACGCCGACCGGCTGCTGCGCATCGGCAACACGCTGAGCCTCGCCAGCGCCATCGTGCTGATCGGGATCGTGCTGGCGCACCGCCTGAGCGTGCCGAACGCCATCGGCCTCGTGCTGCTGTTCACCTGCGGCTGCGG
The DNA here is from genome assembly GCA_028868995.1 of Burkholderiales bacterium. Taxonomy (GTDB): domain Bacteria; phylum Pseudomonadota; class Gammaproteobacteria; order Burkholderiales; family Burkholderiaceae_C; genus Ramlibacter. The sequence continues at coordinate 25,486 of JAGWTH010000032.1, forward strand.
CATGGCCAGCCCCGCGGCGCTGGCCAAGGCGGTGGGTGTGGAGCCGCGCCTGGTCGGTTCCGCCGCGGGCCTCTACGGCTTCAGCCAGATGGCCATCGGCGCCGGCTGCACTGCGCTGGCGGCGCTGGGGAGCGATCCGGCGCTTTCGGCCACTGCCGTCATGGTCGGCGCGACGGCCTTCTCGCAGCTCGCCTTCACGGTGGCGCTGCGGCGGGAACGGGCAGCAGGCGCGCTGTAGAATGCGCGCCTGAACCGCGGGCGTCGTTCAATGGCAGGACCTGAGCTTCCCAAGCGTGCGACCTGATGGTCGTCGCCTACCCCCCGACGGTCGGGGGCCTCGAAAGAGGAGTCATCCGCACCAGCAGTCCTTGTGACTGCATTCAACTGTCTGACCACGTCTCGCGACGCGGTCAGGCCGCCCGGGCCGAAAGGTCGCCGGGCGAAACAGCCAACGAGGTCCGTCAGGACCCCCGCGGCACAGCCGGCCGAAAGGTCGGTGGTAAGTAGCGCGGCCTCAAGCTGTGCATGAAGTTGTCGCAGCGCCGAAAGGCGAGAGCGCGACCCGGTGTTCAGCCACCGGTAGCCTAGGTGCGGTGCGGGCTGGTAACGGCCCCGTGCTACAGCGCACTGACAACGTAGCCACCCCTTCGGGGGTTCGTGGCGCCCGTGAGGGTGCCCCGGAATACTGGAAGTCGAAATCCGGTTGAGGCGCTAGGCTGGGTCAACAGGGTTAACGGAAGTGAACCACTGCTAAATGTCGTCAAGCTCGACCAGACCAATTCGACGAAGTAGGTTTGGAGCGATCGGCTACCCCCTTGCTTGGTGGGAGTACGCTGACAAGATGATCGCCGGCAAAAAGGTGGAACCCTCCTGACTCGTGCTTCGTGTACGGAACAGGGTAAGCCCGATACGGTGTGTGGCAGCGATGCCACACGAACTCGGTTGTAAGATCGAGCCTGCCGTAGCGGGTAAAGGATCGTGGAAAAAGCGAAGGCCGTCCTGTAATGGGACGGATAGGGACGAATGTCCTGACCCGAAAGGGTGCAGACTTCCACGTGGTGGTCCTGTCGCAAGATAGGCCAGTAACAACCGCCCGAGGGGTGAAATGCCCCTCGCGGGCATGCTCATTCCCTCCGGGAACGGGCGGGTGTAGTTCAATGGTAGAACGGCAGCTTCCCAAGCTGCATACGAGGGTTCGATTCCCTTCACCCGCTCCATTTCAACGGAGGTTGATATGGACGCAAGCCATTGCGATGTTGCCTCCCCCACTTGGTCTGACTGGCACGGTATTCCGTGGTCGGACGTGCACCAGGTGGTCGGTAGGTTGCAGGCACGGATTGCGAAAGCAGCAAAGGCAGGCGAATGGCGCAACGTCAAACGCCTACAGAAACTCCTCGTTCGATCCACCAGTGCGAAGGCATTGGCGGTACGGCGGGTGACCGAGAACCGGGGTCGCAAGACACCGGGGATCGACGGACAAACCTGGGATACGCCGACTGACAAGTGCCAGGCGATCGGAACGCTGCAAAGCGCCGGTTACAAGCCAAGGCCCCTGCGGCGGGTTCAGATTCCGAAACCGAATGGTGGCAAACGCCCTCTAGGCATCCCCACCATGCGTGATCGGGCTATGCAGGGACTACACCTGCTGGCACTGGATCCTGTCGCTGAAACGGTTGGTGATGTTCACTCGTACGGCTTTCGCCGCGAGCGTTCCACCACGGACGCCATCGTGCAGGTGCGCAACGCACTTGACCGCAAGGCGTCCCCGAAGTGGGTGCTCGAGGGGGACATCAAAGGGTGCTTCGACAACATCAGTCACGACTGGCTATTGCGTCACGTCCTCATGGACCGACGCATTCTGCGCAAGTGGCTGAAGGCGGGGTACTTCGAAGGGGGAGTCCTTTTCCCGACTGAGCGCGGGACGCCGCAAGGGGGGCCTATCTCCCCCGTGTTGGCCAACCTAGCGTTGGATGGTCTGCAAGACGCGCTGGCCGGACTTTTCCGGACCACACGCGCCGCGCGGGCCGCCAAGGTGAACTTCATTCGTTTCGCCGACGACTTCGTCGTGACCGGCAGCTCGAAAGAGTTGCTGGAAAACGAAGTCAAACCTCTGATCGAGCGCTTCCTGCGCGATCGGGGTTTGATGCTGTCCGAGACGAAGACCGTGATCACGCACGTGACGACGGGCTTCGATTTCCTCGGCTGGCACGTTCGGTGGGACGGAGACGAGCTGACCACGCGACCCTCCAAGAAGAACCTCAAGAACTTCCTGGACAAGGTCCGTCGCACGCTCCGCAAGGAGCGGACCGCGAACCCGCGGCGGGTGATAGAAAAGCTCAATCCGATCATCTCGGGCTGGGCCAACTATCACCGCAGCCAAGGGATCAGCCGGACATTCGCGAAAGCGGATCACCTGATCTGGCACGCGCTGTGGCGCTGGGCCTGCCGCCGTCACCCCAACAAGGGGAAACGGTGGGTCAAGGCCAAGTACTTCGAGCGCATTGCCGGCCGCGACTGGCGCTTCACGCAGCCGGGTCAGATGTTGGTGACCTTGGCGGACTTCCCCAGAAGGACGCACATCAAGGTCGACAGCCAGCGCAACCCGTACCTGCCGGAAGACGAGCAGTATTTCGACGCGCGCCTCGCGCGCTCGATGAACAGCTCACTGACTGGTCGTCGGAAACTGGCATGGCTTTGGCGGTGGCAGGACGGAGCCTGCCCGGAGTGCGGCGAAAAGATCACACGGGAAACCGGGTGGAATATCCACCACGTGATCCGCCGTACCGAGGGTGGGAGCAACAAGCTGAGCAACCTCAGACTGCTGCACCCGAACTGTCACCGGCAGCTACACGCCAACGAGTAAGTTTTCTGGAAGAGAGGGGCCGACCAAGAGCCCCATTTGCTGCGGTCGGAGCGCGAACGCGCCGAGACTTCAGGCTGCTTGAGCCGGATGCGAGGGAAACCCGCCCGTCCGGTTCTTAGGGGAGGGACACGCCGCAAGGCGTGTTCCTTACCCGACTCAAGACGTGGGTTCGATTCCCATCGCCCGCTCCATCCCCAAGGCGCTGCGGCGCCGGGCCGCCAGGGCCCAGCGCCGCCTGCCGGATGACCCCGGAACCGCGCAGGCCCCGGGGTCGCCTCCTCGCTACTTGAAGATCGAGACGCCGCCCGTGCCGTCGGCCACGTACACGCGGCCGTTGGCGATCGCGGTGGCATCGGCCGTGCCGATCGTGTCCTGCCGCTCCAGCAGCGTCGGCTTGGTGATGTCGCTCCAGTCCAGCTTGATCACGCCGGCGTCGGAGTAGCCAACGTACAGCAGCGTGCGCGGGGCCGACAGCTGGTACACGTTGCCCGCGGCGTCGCGCAGCGGCCGGTTCGCGGGGAAGTACTGGATCGTCATGTACTGGGCGCCGCCCTCGACGGTCGCGAGTTCCGGGTGCGCCGGGTCGGCCTGCAGCTTGTAGCGCGCGGCGGCCACGGGGCGGCAGTCCAGGCCCGTCTGGCGGTTGAACACCTTGGTCGGGTCCACGCCGATGCACACGCCGCCCGGGAGCTGGCTCGCCACCGGCTGGACCAGGTCGTGCAGGCGGTAGGCGACCAGGCCGTAGCTGTCGTAGCTGAAGTAGGCCACGTCGCCCGCGATCTGCACGTCCACCGCCTTGCCGTCGGCGGAGCCGACTTCGACCGTGCCTTCCTCTTCCTCCAGCTTGATCGGCTCGAAGGTCTTGATCAGCGTCATGCCGGGGCGGATGCCGTTGACCAGCAGGTCCGTCATGTCCACCACCGAGATGCCGTACGGGCCGGCGGAGGAGATCGCGTACATCCTGCCGTCGGACGGGTCGGTCCAGAGCTTCACCGCGCTGGCGCGGCCCAGCGGCGGCTTGCCGCTGGTGGTGCCGCCCAGGTTGGCCACCACGTGGACGCCGGTGACCGGGTCCGCCGGCACCGAGGTGTCGTAGACCGTCAGGCCATTTCCGCCGTCGGCCACGATCGCGTAGTTGCCGTAGAAGGTGGCCCCATAGGCGTGGTCCTGCCCCTTGATGCCGCCGAGGTTGCCCGAGGATTCCGTGCTGTGCTCGTACACGTCGCCGGGCGCGATGTTCAGCAGCACCGGGGCGCCGGGCGCGCCCGATCCGATGCTGCTGACGTCCACGGCGCGCATGCCGATGCTCTGGCACATGACGAATGCGCGGTTCGGGTTGTCACCGAAGTACACGCCCGCCGCGTGCGCCGCGGGGATGTAGCCGGCGGTCGGGTATTCGTCCATCAGCGTGTTGGCGACCAGGTGCGGGACGTCGATGGGCGCGCCATTGGTATCGGCGATGCGCCACACGCTCATGCCGTGCGGGCCGTCGGCCACGAACAGGTGGTTGCCCATGACGGCCAGGCCTTCCGTATGGCCGATGGCCACGTCCGTGGGCATGCCCGCGGGCGCCGCGCCCACCTCGCTGGTGCTGGCGAAGTGCACCGGCACGGCGAACCGGTCGGCCACCGCCACGCCCGAACCCGTCAGGTCCTTGATGTCGATGAAGGACAGGCCGCCGGCGCCGGAAGCCTGCACCACGTCCACCTGGCCGGCGGTGGTGACGTCGGCCGAGGCCATCACCAGCAGCGCGCCGCCGTGGCCGTTGATCTCGCCGGTGGCCAGCAGGATCGGGTAGGTGAAGTTGCCGCTGCCGTCGGCCACCAGGTACTTGGGCATGGACTCCTCGCCCACGGGCACAGGGGTCATGTCGTAGGAGGTGACGAACTCGTAGTCGGGCCAGTACTTCGTCGACGGGTTGTTGTCTTTGTTGAAGTGACCGCTTCCGTTGTGCCAGTTGGCCTGCGGGTTTTCCGCGCCGGCCACCACCACCAGCCCCGCGAAGTGTTCGCTCATGTAGGCCTTGAAGCCCGTGCCGGGGGCGCTGTCGGCGATGACGCGCACGTCCGTGACGCCTCCGTCCTTCAGCATGCCCGAGCCGTGGTGCGACAGGATGGACTGGTTCTGCTGGCCGGTGGGCTCGTCGGGGCCGTGCGCGGGCGCGGCGGGTACGTAGCCCGAGTAGTGCGGCGTCGCGGGGTTGGTGACATCCACCGCCACCAGGCCGCCCAGGCCGTAGGCGATGTAGGCCATGGTCTTCGGGCCCGGCAGGTCGATGACGTCGACCTTCTGGGCGTTGTAATAGTACTTGCCGTAGCGGTCGAAGGCCGCCCACGGCGACGGGGACAGCGCCGTGCCGCTGCGGTGGGCCTGCAGCTCCAGCTGCGCCTGCTGCCAGGTCGGCATGCCGTCGGCGTCGACGTAAGTGCCTGGAATCTCAACGGCCTTCTCATTCTGGTAGCCGAACCAGTCCTCGCTGGTGCTGGCGTCGCCGTACAGGTTGTAGAGGCCGGTGCGGCTCAGGGTGGCGGGGTCGTAGATGGCCAGGCCGATGAATCCCAGCACCACGTAGAGCAGGCCGCCGTGCATCTTCAGGTGGCGCGGGCCGCCCCAGGGGTTCTCGCCGGCGTACTTGAGGGTCCAGGCCTCGGGGCCGTCGATCACCAGCTGGGCGCCGTCGGCCGCCGTGTTCAGGTTGGCCAGCTTGGTCTTCTGCACGCCGAACGCCTCGTTGGCGATGACGAGCCAGTCGTCGGTGCCGTCGTTGTAGACCAGCACGTGGGCGATGGTGCCGTTGGTCTCCGTGGCCGCGGCCGAGGTCAGCAGGTTGCCGCCGCCGTCCACGTAGTCGAAGGACGGCCGGCTGTAGCCGACGCTCACCACCTTCACCAGGGCCGGCGCGGTGGGTGTGCTCAGGTCGATGACGGCCAGGCCCTTGTTGCCCATGGCCACCAGGGCGCGCTTGTTGGCGGCATCGACCGTGATGGACAGGATGGCGCCGGGCAGGTCGCGCACCTCGGCCACGGCGCCCTTGGCCACGCCGATCCTGGTGACGGCCACCCGTTGCCCATGCTGAAGACCGCCCAGTCGCCCGACGCGTCGGTGTACAGGTCCACCGCGGTGGTGGCACCGCCGATCCGGGCGACCAGCTGGCTCAGGGAGGCTTCGATGATCGTGAGCGGCTCGGCGGCCGCGGCGCTGGCCGAACTGGAGCCCCCCCCGCCGCAGCCGCTCAGGGCCAGGGTGAACGCGGAAGCGGCACCCGCGAGCACGGTCCGGCGGGTGGGCTTCCAGGTGTCGACGGCGGTGCGGAGTTTCTGCATGACGGGCTCTCTCTCTGATGTGGATGTGACGATGGGCGTCGCTACTTCGATTACGACGTTTCGTAACTATCCCCAGGGAGGGGCCGTCAGGCTTGCGTCAGATCAACTGCCGACTTGATTCAGATCAAGCGCGCGGGAAGCGCCCATGCCGCCCGGCACGCCCGCGTCCGCCACCCGTCCTCAGCGCAGCACGTCGCCGATGCAGAGGTACTTCATCTCCACGTATTCGTCGATGCCGTGGCTGGAGCCCTCGCGGCCCAGGCCCGACTGCTTCACCCCGCCGAAGGGGACGTGCTCCGTGGAGATGATCCCGGTGTTGATCCCCACCATGCCGTACTCCAGGCCCTCGCTCACGCGGGTGATGCGGCCGATGTCGCGGCTGTAGAAGTAGCTGGCCAGGCCGAACTCGGTGTTGTTGGCGGCGTCCACCGCTTCCTGCTCCGTCTGGAAGCGGAAGACGGGCGCCAGCGGGCCGAAGGTCTCCTCGCGAGCGCACAGCATGTCGCCGGTGGCGTTGGCGATCACGGTCGGCTCGAAGAACTGGCCCTGCAGCCGCTTGCCGCCTACCACGATGCGCCCGCCCTTGGCGACGGCGTCCTGCAGGTGGCGCTCCACCTTTTCCACCGCCGCCGGCTCGATCAGCGGGCCCTGCACCACGCCTTCCTCGAAGCCGCTGCCCACCTTCATGCCCTTCACGCGGGCGGCCAGCTTCTGGACGAAGGCGTCGTACACGGCGTCCTGCACGTACAGGCGGTTGGCGCAGACGCAGGTCTGGCCGGCGTTGCGGTACTTGCTGGCCATGGCGCCCTCGACCGCCGAATCGAGGTCGGCGTCGTCGAACACGATGAAGGGCGCGTTGCCGCCCAGCTCCAGCGACAGCTTCTTCACCGTCGGCGCGCTCTGCGCCATCAGGATGCGGCCGACCTCGGTGGAGCCGGTGAAGCTCAGGTGGCGCACCACGTCGCTCGCGCACAGGACCTTGCCGATGGCGATGCTGTTGGCGCTGTCGGCGGTCAGCAGGTTGATCACGCCGGCCGGGATGCCGGCGCGGTTGGCCAGTTCGGCGGCGGCCAGGGCGGTCAGCGGCGTGAGTTCGGCCGGCTTGATCACCACCGTGCAGCCCGCGGCCAGCGCCGGCGCGACCTTGCGGGTGATCATGGCCAGCGGGAAGTTCCAGGGGGTGATCGCGGCGCATACGCCGACCGGCTGGCGGATCACCTGGATGCGCTTGTTGTTGTCGAAGGTGGGCAGCGTCTCGCCGTGCACGCGCTTGGCTTCCTCGGCGAACCACTCGACGAAGCTGGCGCCGTAGGCGACCTCGCCCTTGGCCTCGGGCAGGGGCTTGCCCTGTTCGGCGGTCATGATGCGGCCCAGGTCGTCCTGGTTGGCCATCAGCAGGTCGTACCACTTGCGCATGAGGATGCTGCGCTCCTTGGCCGTCTTGCCGCGCCAGGCCGGCCAGGCGGCGTTGGCCGCGGCGATGGCCTGCTCGGCCTCGTTGACGCCCAGGTTGGCCACCTCGGCCAGCTTCGCGCCGGTGGCCGGATCGTGCACGGCGAAGCGGGAGGCGCCCGCCACCCACTGGCCGCCGACCAGGGCGTCGGTCTTCAGCAGGGTGGGGTCCTTGAGCTGGGCGAGGGGGGAGGTCTTCATGTCCATGGGCATCTCCATTTGGGTGTTTGCGCCTATGGTAGCCCGACGAAAAAGGCCCCAAACCTATAATCGAAGGTTCAGCCGGATCCCCCATGACCACTCCGAAATTCACCGTCGCCGACATCCGCCAGACCTTCCTGGACTTCTTCAAGGACCGGGGCCACACGGTGGTGGCCTCCAGCCCGCTGGTGCCGGCCAACGACCCGACGCTGATGTTCACCAATTCGGGCATGGTGCAGTTCAAGGACGTGTTCCTCGGCACCGACAAGCGCCCCTACGTGCGCGCCGCCTCGGTGCAGGCCTGCCTGCGCGCCGGCGGCAAGCACAACGACCTGGAGAACGTGGGCTACACCGCGCGGCACCACACCTTCTTCGAGATGCTGGGCAACTGGTCCTTCGGCGACTACTTCAAGCGCGAGTCGCTCAAGTGGGCCTGGGAGCTGCTGACCGAGGTGTACAAGCTGCCCAAGGACAAGCTCTGGGCCACCGTCTATATCGAGGACGACGAGGCCTACGACATCTGGACGAAGGAGATCGGCCTGCCGCCCGAGCGCGTGGTGCGCATTGGCGACAACAAGGGCGCGCGCTACGCCAGCGACAACTTCTGGATGATGGCCGACACCGGCCCCTGCGGCCCCTGCTCGGAGATCTTCTACGACCACGGCCCGGACGTGGCGGGCGGCCCGCCCGGCAGCCCGGACGCCGACGGCGACCGCTACATCGAGATCTGGAACAACGTGTTCATGCAGTTCGACATGCAGCCGGACGGCTCGGTCAAGCCGCTGCCCGCGCCCTGCGTGGACACCGGCATGGGCCTGGAGCGCCTGGCGGCCATCCTGCAGCACGTCCACAGCAACTACGAGATCGACCTGTTCGAGGCGCTCATCGCCGCCGCCGCGCGCGAGACGCACACGAAGGACCTGGCCAACCCGTCGCTGCGGGTGATCGCCGACCACATCCGCGCCACCGCCTTCCTGGTGGCCGACGGGGTGATCCCCTCCAACGAAGGCCGCGGCTACGTGCAGCGGCGCATCGTCCGCCGCGCCATCCGCCACGGCTACAAGCTGGGCCAGAAGACGCCCTTCTTCCACAAGCTGGTGCCGGACCTGGTGAAGCTCATGGGCGAGGCCTATCCGCACCTGGCGGCGCAGCAACAGCGCGTGATGGACGTGCTGAAGGCGGAGGAGGAGCGCTTCTACGAGACGCTCGCCAATGGCATGGAGATCCTGGACGCAGCCTTGGCCGGCGGCCAGAAGGTGCTGCCCGGCGAGGTGGCCTTCAAGCTGCACGACACCTACGGCTTCCCGCTGGACCTGTCGGCCGACGTCTGCCGCGAGCGCGGCGTGACGGTGGACGAGGCCGGCTTCGATGCCGCCATGGACAAGCAGAAGGCCGCGGGCCGCGCCGCCGGCAAGTTCAAGATGGACCGCGTGCTGGAGTACACGGGCGAGGGCAACCGGTTCGTCGGCTACGAGCAGCTCCAGGCGCAGGCCAGGATCACCGCGATCTACGTCGAGGGCACCTCGGTGGCCGCGCTCAAGTCGGGCCAGGACGGCATCGTGGTGCTGGACACCACGCCCTTCTACGCCGAAAGCGGCGGCCAGGTGGGCGACGCCGGCGAGATCACGGCCGGCTCGGCGCTGTTCCAGGTCGAGGACACGCAGAAGATCAAGGCCGACGTGTTCGGCCACCACGGCCGGCTGGCCCAGGGCACGCTCAACGTCGGCGACACGGTCTCGGCGAAGGTCGACCTGGCCCGCCGCGCCGCCACCATGCGCAACCACTCGGTCACGCACCTGATGCACAAGGCCCTGCGCGAGGTGCTGGGCGCGCACGTGCAGCAGAAGGGCTCGCTGGTCGACGCCGACAAGACCCGCTTCGACTTCACCCACAACGCGCCCGTCACCGCGGAGCAGATCCGCGAGATCGAGGCCCGGGTGAATGCCGAGATCCTGCAGAACCAGGCGACGCAGGCCCGCGTGATGGACATCGAGTCCGCCAAGGCGACCGGCGCCATGATGCTGTTCGGCGAGAAGTACGGCGAGACCGTGCGCGTGCTGGACATCGGCACGAGCCGCGAGCTGTGCGGCGGCACCCACGTCGCGCGCACCGGCGACATCGGCCTGTTCAAGATCGTCGCCGAATCCGGCGTGGCCGCGGGCATCCGCCGCGTCGAGGCGGTGACCGGCGCCAACGCGCTGGCCTACCTGCAGCAGTTGGAGACCACCGTGCAGACCGTGGCCGGCTCGCTCAAGGCCGCGCCGACCGAGCTGAACGGCCGCGTGGCCCAGGTGCTGGACCAGGTGCGCTCGCTGGAGAAGGAAGTGGCGCAGCTCAAGGGCAAGCTCGCTTCCTCGCAGGGAGACGAGCTGGTCGCGCAGGCCGTGGACGTGAAGGGCATCAAGGTGCTTGCCGCCCGCCTGGAAGGCGCGGACGCCAAGGTGCTGCGCGACACCATGGACAAGCTCAAGGACAAGCTCAAGTCCGCGGCCATCGTGCTGGCGAGCGTGGACGGCGCCAAGGTGCAGCTGGCCGCCGGCGTCACGGCCGACAGCATGGGCAAGGTCAAGGCCGGCGAACTGGTGAATTTCGTCGCCCAGCAGGTCGGCGGCAAGGGCGGCGGCAAGCCCGACCTGGCCATGGCCGGCGGCACCGACGCGAGCAAGCTTCCCTCGGCCCTGCAATCGGTGCAGCAATGGGTCGCCGAGCGGATTTGAACCGGCGCCTGTTCATCGGCGCAGCCGCCGCGCTCGCCGTTCCCGCCCTGCGGGCCCAGGCCCAGGTCGAGCGTCTCGCCGCGGGCACGCGGCTGGCGCCATGGAATGGCTTCGGTCTCGACGGCAAGCCGGTCGCCGTGCCGGCCGCCGGCAAGCCGACGGTGGTGAACTTCTGGGCCACCTGGTGCCCGCCCTGCCGCGCGGAGATGCCGCTGCTGCAGCAGATGGCCGAGTTCTACGGCGAACGCCTCGCCTTCCAGGCGGTGAACTTCAAGGAGCGCGCCGTCACGGTGCAGCGTCACCTGCGCGAAGCGAACTGGTCCATCCCGGTCGTGCTCGACCCCCTGGGCGCCGGAGCCCAGGCCTGGAGGGTCCAGGTCTTCCCCACGACCTTCGGTTTCGACGCGCGGGGCCAGCCGCGCTGGCGCGTGCTCGGCGAGTACGACTGGAGCTCGCCCCAGGCCGGCCAGTTGGTCGAGAGCCTCTGGCGCTGATGGACGGGCGCGGGCGTGCCCCGCGTTGACCCTGTGCTTGGATCGGGAAAGGGCCGGTCCCATAATCGCCGGCCATGCAGACCCGCCGCCACTTCCTCCAGACCGCCGCCGCCGGCGGCTTCGTCGCTTCCCCGCTCGCCGCCCTGGCGCAGGAGCGCCGGTTCGCGCCCGAGCCGGGCGCCTGGCGCACCTTCGACGTCACGACGCGGGTGGACCTGAACCTGTCGCAGGGCGCCGCGAGCGTCTGGCTGCCGATCCCCTCGGTCGACAGCGACTGGCAGCGCTCGCTGGAAAGCAGCTTCACCACCAATGGCCAGGCCCGGCAGGTGACCGATGGCCATGAGGGCGCGCGCATCCTGCGGGTGGATTTCGCCGCGGCGACGCGGCAGCCCTACGTGGAACTCACGAGCCGGGTGCGCACGCGCGACCGCGCGGTGGACTGGAAGCGTCCGACGCCGGCGGCCATGGACGCGCAGTCGCGGGCGTACTGGCTGCGCGCCACGCAGCTGATCCCCACCGACGGCATCGTGCGCGAGACGGCGCTGAAAGCCGTGGGGGACGCCCGCACCGACGTGGACAAGGTGCACCGCATCTACGAGTGGGTGGTGGCCAACGCCCATCGCGAGCCGAGCGTGCGCGGCTGCGGCGAGGGGGACGTCAAGGTGATGCTGGAGACCGGCAACCTGGGCGGCAAGTGCGCCGACATCAGCGCGCTGTTCGTGGGCCTGTGCCGCTCGGTGGGCGTGCCCGCCCGCGATGTCTACGGCGTGCGCCTGGCGCCCTCGGCCTTCGGCTACAAGACCCTCGGCGGCAACAGCGCCAGCCTCAAGGGCTCGCAGCACTGCCGCGCCGAGGTCTTCCTGCAGGCGCACGGCTGGGTGGCCATGGACCCGGCGGACGTCGCGAAGGTGATGCGCGAGGAGACGCCCACCTGGATCAAGACGGTGTCCGACCCGCTGGTGGCGCCCGTGTACAAAGGCCTGTACGGCGGCTGGGAAGGCAACTGGATGGCCTTCAACACCGCCAACGACGTGAACCTGCCCGGCGCGCGCATGGGCATGCTGCACTTCCTGATGTACCCGATCGCCGAGGACCAGCAGGGCCGCTTCGACTCCTACGCGCCGGACGACTTCCGTTACCAGATCACGGCGCGCGAGATCACGGCCTGACACCGGCTGGTCAACCCCGCCTGCGCGGGGATGATGGGTCCGGGCTTCAGCGCTTCGTGAACACGACGTCCCACACCCCGTGCCCCAGCCGCAGCCCGCGGTTCTCGAACTTGGTCAGCGGCCGGTAGTCGGGCCGCGGCGCGAAGCCGTCGGCGGTGTTGCGCAGCGCCGGTTCGGCCGACAGCACCTCCAGCATCTGCTGCGCGTAGGGTTCCCAGTCGGTGGCGCAGTGGAGGTAGCCGCCCGCGGCCAGCCGGGCCACCAGCTTCGCCACGAAAGGCGCCTGCACCAGGCGTCGCTTGTTGTGGCGCGCCTTGTGCCAGGGATCGGGGAAGAAGATGTGCGCGCCGGCGAGTGAGCCCGGCGCCAGCATGTGCTCCAGCACTTCCACGGCGTCGTGCTGCACGATGCGGATGTTGGTCAGGCCCTGGTCCCCGATGCGTTTGAGCAGCGCGCCCACGCCCGGCGTGTGCACCTCGCAGCACAGGAAGTTCTTCTCCGGCATCAGGCCGGCGATGTGCGCCGTGGCCTCGCCCATGCCGAAGCCGATCTCCAGGATGGTGGGCGCGTCGCGGCCGAATAGGGCGGCCAGGTCCACCGGCTGCGCCTGGTAGGGCACGAGGTACTTCGGGCCCAGCACCTCGATCGCCTTGGCCTGGCCGACCGTGGTGCGGCCGGTGCGCAGCACGTAGCTGCGGATGCCGCGGGGGTGGGACACGCTCTCGGGCGTGTTCGCTTCTTCGCTCATGCCCCCGATTGTCCCCTACGGAATCACTGAAGAATCCGCCTCTGGCGGATTCTTCGGTGGCCTACGGGAAGCGCTCGCCCCAGGCGCGTGCCGCCTGCGCCAGGGCGTCGGCGAGCGTGCCGTGCGGCGACAGGGCAATCCCCAGGGCCGCAGCCGCCCGCGCCAGCGCCGCGCGCGGGTCCGTCAGGTCCAGCGGCGTCGCGCCGTTCTGCTTGGACAGCTTCTCGCCGTTGGCGCCCAGCACCAGCGGCGCATGCAGGTAGCTGGGCTGCGCGCAGCCCAGCGCGCGCTGCAGCAGGATCTGGCGTGGCGTGTTGCCCACGAGGTCCTCACCGCGCACGACGTGCGTGATCCCCTGGTCCGCGTCGTCCACCACCACCGCCAGCTGGTAGGCGAACAGGCCGTCGGCGCGCTGGAGCACGAAGTCGCCGACCTCGTGCGCCACGTCCTGCAGGTGCACGCCCAGCCGCCGGTCGGTCCAGGCAACGGTGCCCTCGGGCACGCGGAAGCGCCAGGCGCGCGCGGACCGGCCGTGCAGGCCGTCGCGGCAGGTGCCGGGATAGACCAGCAGGCCGTGGCGCGTCCGCTCGCGGCCCTTCGCGTGCAGCGCGAGCTCGATGTCCTTGCGCGAGCAGGCGCAGGGGTAGGCCGCGCCCGCCGCCACCAGCCGGTCGAGGGCGGCCTGGTACAGCGGCTCGCGCCGCGACTGCCAGACGGGCGGCTCGTCGGGCTGCAGCCCGCAGGCCGCCAGCTGGCGCAGGATCTCGCGGTCCGCGCCCGGCACGCAGCGCGGTCGGTCGGTGTCCTCGATGCGCACCAGCCACTGGCCGCCGTGCGCGCGGGCGTCGAGCCAGCTCGCGAGCGCCGCCACCAGCGAGCCGGCGTGCAGGGGCCCGGTGGGCGACGGCGCGAACCGGCCGCGGTAGCCCTTCATGCCAGGCGGTGCCGCTCCAGCAGCGCGGCGCGGGTGGCGGCGCTTTCCAGCTGCGCCAGCCACCATTGCAGGGCCCGGCCGGGACCCATGGGGCCGGCGCTGCGCCAGGCGTAGCTCAGGCGCACGTTGCGCCGGCTCGCCCGCTGCAGCTCGCGCTGGACCAGGCGGCCGCTCTCCAGGTAGGGCCGTGCCATGGGCTCGGGCAGGAAGCCGCCGCCCAGGCCGCGCAGCTGCGCATCGAGCTTGGCGCGCATGGAGGGGACGGTCAGCACGTCCTGGCCCGCCAGCAGGGACACGGTCATGGCCTGGCCGCGCTGCAGGGTCGTGTCGGAGACCGCCACCGCGCGGTGCTTGACCACGACCTCGTCCGGGATGGGCTGGTCGGCCGCGGCGAGCGGGTGGTGCGGCGAGACGCAGTAGACGAAGGGCAGCGTGCCCAGCTCGTGGCTTTGCACGCCTGCCGTGGTGCCCGGCTCCAGCACCACGCCCACTGCGAGGTCGGCCCGGCCCGAGGTGAGCGCGTCCAGGGTGCCGGCCAGCGCCTCGTGGCGCAGGCGCAGGCGCGTGGTGGGCTCCAGGGCATAGAAGCCTTCCGCCAGTTCCATCACGGTGGACCAGGAGAGGGCCGTGTCCACCGCCACGGTGAATTCCGCCTCCCAGCCGGTGGCCACGCGCTTGACGCGGTTGGCCATGGCATCGATGTCCTGCAGCAGCTGCTGGCCGGCGCACAGCAGCTCGTTGCCGGCGGCGGTGAGCCGCGCCTGGCGCGAGCTGCGGTCGAACAGCAGCACGTCCAGGGCCTCCTCGAGCTGGCGGATGCGGTAGGTGACGGCGCTGGGCACCAGGCCCAGCTCGCGGGCGGCCGCGGCGAAGCTGCCGTGGTCGGCCACCGACTGCACCAGGCCGAGGGCATCGGGGGTCAGGACGTCGCGGGGGGAAGGCAAGTCAGGACTCGTTCGTTCAAATCGTTTGAATGATGCCATCAAAAGAAAGCCGCTGCAGAGGAAGGGGAAGCCCTCTACATTTGCGTTCATTCAAAGGAATTGACCATGCTGACCCTTCGCAAGTCCCAGGAACGCGGCTATGCCGACCACGGCTGGCTGAAATCCTTCCACAGCTTTTCCTTCGCGAACTACTACGACCCCGAGCACATGGGCTTCGGCAACCTGCGCGTGATCAACGAGGACCGCATCGCCCCGGGCACCGGCTTCGGCACGCATGGCCACCGCGACATGGAGATCATCAGCTACGTGCTGTCCGGCGAGCTGGCGCACAAGGACACGCTGGGCAACGTCAAGGGCATCCCGCCGGGCGACGTGCAGCGCATGAGCGCCGGCCGCGGCGTGATGCACAGCGAGTTCAACCACGCCCCGGACCGCACCACGCACTTCCTGCAGATCTGGATCGAGCCCGACGTGACCGGCATCGAGCCGGGCTACGAGCAGAAGAGCTTCCCCGATGCGGACAAGCGCGGCCGCCTGCGGCTGGTCGCCTCGCCCGACGCGGCGCAGGGCTCGGTCCTGATCCACGCCGATGCGCGCCTGTATGCCGGCCTGTTCGACGGCGCCGAAAAGGCGTCGCTGGCGGTCGACCCCCGACGGCTGGTCTACGTGCACCTGGTGCGCGGGGAACTGTCCGTGAACGGCACGCGGATCGCCACGGGCGACGCGGCCAAGCTGCAGGGCGAAAGCCAGCTGGTGCTGGCCGAAGGCAAGGACGCAGAAGTGCTGGTGTTCGACCTGGCCCCGCATTGACCCGATCGACTCACCAACCCAAGGAGACATCCATGGCTACCCTCGCTTCTTCCTCCCCTTCCGCGGCCTCCGGCGGCGCCTCGCTGACCTCGGCGCAGAACCTCTTCACCCTCGTCGGGCGCATCCTGATCGCGCTGCTGTTCGTGCCCACCGGCTGGGGCAAGCTCATGAACTTCTCCGGGACCGTGGCCTACATCACGTCCGGGGGCGTACCCCTGCCCGAGGTGTGCGCGGCCATCGCGATCTTCGTGGAGCTGGGCCTGGGCCTCGCGCTGCTGGTCGGCTGGCAGGCGCGCTGGGCCGCCCTGGGCCTGGCGATTTTCACCCTCGTGGTCTCGCCGATCTTCCACCACTACTGGTCGGTGCCCGACGCGCAGGTGTACATGCAGAAGCTGAATTTCTTCAAGAACATGGCCATCGCTGGCGGCCTGCTCGCCTTCGCGTCCTTCGGCGCCGGCGCCTTCAGCCTCGACGGCCGCGGCCGCGGCTGACGCTGCGCGCATGTCCGAGATCGTCGTCGTCTACCACTCCGGCTACGGCCACACGCAGCGCATGGCGCAGGCCGTGGCGCAGGGGGCGGGCGCGAGCCTGCTGGCGATCGACGCCGACGGCAACCTGCCGCCCGGGGGCTGGGAACAGCTCCAGGCGGCGGACGCCATCGTCTTCGGCTCGCCCACCTACATGGGCAGCGTGAGCTGGCAGTTCAAGAAGTTCGCCGACGCTTCCTCCCGGCCCTGGTACGCCCAGGCCTGGAAGGACAAGCTCGCGGCCGGCTTCACCAACAGCGCCGGGATGAGCGGCGACAAGCAGGGCACCCTGCTGACCCTGTTCACCCTGGCCATGCAGCACGGCATGATCTGGGTGAGCCAGGGCCTGATGCCGGCCAACACGCGCGCGGCCAGGCGCGACGACGTCAACTACCTGGTGTCCTACAGCGGCGCGATCGCCCAGTCGCCCAGCGACGCCGGCGCCGAGGCCATGTCGCCGGGCGACCTGGAAACCGCGCGGCTGTTCGGCGCGCGGATCGCGGACATCGCCTCGCGCTTCCAGAAGTAGGGTGGCGGTGAGCGCGCGCAGCGCCGAACCCCACCGCCCCGGCAAGTCCATGCGAAAGGCCTCCCGCAGGACTAGGCGTTCACTTAACATGTTGACGTAATCGTCATAGGCCGCACAGCACCTTGCTGTGCGGCCTTTCTCTCTGCGGAAGAAATCTTCGGCGAAGAGCACTCGTGGCAAACGTACGCCGCATCAGCGGCGGCCCGGGATCCTAGAAGCCCCGGGCTGAGGACCATCTCTTCTATCCCGGCGGCGATGGCGCCTGCGCAGGCTCCTCTTTCGAGTCGGAAGCGGTCTCAACGCGACAGAGGAACCAGCTGCGAAGCTTTGCGCCCCATAGCTTGCGGTTCGTGCCGACGCCCCAAGCGACATCCTTCCATTGAGCCCCTGCCAGGGCCTTCGTTCTCTGCGTCCGGGTAGCTGGCAGGTGCGGAAAGACGAGTCGCTCGTCGAACTTCTTGACGAAGTTCCTGGCACCCTCTGTTTTCCAGACGGTGCCCATCAATGCTTGCCGCCCAAGCCACAGAGCCGCGGAGGTGTCCGCGTTCATGCGATTGGGCATGCCGTATTTGGTGAAGCCTCCGACCGAGGAGTACGAAGAGTTCACCAAATAGAGCTTCAGGTGCTGCTTCTCGCAGGCGCGCGCGACCATCTCAGCGAACTGCGCGCTCGGAAGGCTCCCCAGCATGTCGTTGTACGGCTTGCTCACGGCGCCAGCACGCGCAGCCAACTTCTTTGTGGCGAAGTCCAGATTCTCGATCACCACCGGCAGGTCAAGGCGCTTGGCGCGCCGGGCGAGCTGCGCGACAACCGTGCCGATCTCCTGCTTGCGCTCCTTGTCCGTACGGCCGCGCAGATCCCAATGCATGAAGCCGGCCTGCACCATCCTGTTGATGACCAGGCGGTTGCCGTCCGGCTTCACTGCGCACCAAGCGACGCCGCGGGCGTTGAAGTCGAGCCCGAGCACGCCGGCCTCCCGGCTGCGGGCGGTCTGCTCCTCGAAACCAGTCGGCAGATCGATGCTCGCCTGCACGTACCACGCAGGGCTGCCGTCGTCCTGCAACCGGCACAAGACGCGCATCGTCACAGGCTGCCTCCCCATGGCATCGATCAATGCCGCACGTGCCGCGCCCTTGTGTGACACGAAGTCCACCTCATCGATCACGACGAAACGGCACTGCATGCGCAGAGGCATGTCCTTCTGCTTGCCGCCGGATCGCGGAATGCCGCGTTCGTCCATGCGCTCGTGAGCGATCTTGTCAGTCAGGCGGACTCGCAGCTGATTAGTCTCAGGCAGCCATTGCACTTCCGGGTTTCCACTCGGCTTGTCCGTCGCCCCGAGCGACCACCACTGGCCGTCTCGCGCAACGCGCCAGGCCAGCCGCCAGTCCTCAAGGCTGCGAAACGGTGTCTCGTCCTCATTGTGAGCGCCTGGTCGCTGGCGCAAGAGCTCCTTGGAGCCGAAGCACAGACCGAAGCGTCCTGCATCGAGCCTCTGGCGAAGGCCGCGCAGCGTGCCACGTTTGGCGTCCAGTACCCGCTGTTTCTGCTTGACCCAGTTGCGGCAGAAAGCAAGCTCCGACGCGATCTCCCGCAGAGTGGAAAGCGCCCTGAGGTACTTCGGCGAGCGCTCCCGCCGGCCCGCAGGGGCGGCCTTGTCTCGTTGCGCGCGAACCTTCGCCCGGCGCTTTTCCAGCGCCTTGATCTTCTTCTCCTTCTCCGCGATCGCAGCCTGCACGCTTCGAGACGGCCAGTTCCAGCTGCTGGATCTCGTGCTGCTTCAACTGGCCGAGCGCCGCATGCTTCATGTCGGCAGCGGTCTGCAACGAACCAACTTGCTTGCTGGTGAACCCAAGCTTTGAGAGCTCCGCGTACACCTGCGCCGACGTGAGCCCCTGGCGGAACGAGAGGCTCCATGCCTTGCGCAGCCCGAAAGACCAATGTGCCGCGTTGCTCTCAAGCAAGCGGCACATCTCAGGGTCAGGATTCAGGCGGGCTTCGAAGGTGTGAAGCAAAGCGGTATACTGTAATTTCATACAGTATACCGCAGCATCAACACGTTAAGTGAACGCCTAGCCCGCAGCAGGCCCTTTTCATGTGCGGACGGCGCTCAGCCGAACAGCTTCGTCGCGATCGTCGCCACGTGCCGGCCCTGGAAGGCCGCCATGCCCAGCTCCTGTTCGCTCGGCTGGCGCTCGCCCTGGCCGCCGGCGATGGTGGAGGCGCCGTAGGGGCTGCCGCCCTTGATCTCGTCCAGGCCCATCTGGCGCTGCTCGGCATACGGCAGGCCCACGACGACCATGCCGTGGTGCAGCAGCGTCGGGTGGAAGGTCAGCAGGGTGCTTTCCTGGCCGCCGTGCTGCGTGGCGCTGGAGGTGAAGACCGAGCCGACCTTGCCCACCAGCTTGCCGGTGGCCCACAGGGCGCCGGTCTGGTCGAGGAAGGTGCGCATCTGGCCGGTCATGTTGCCGAAGCGCGTGGGCGTGCCGAAGATGATGGCGTCGTAGTTGGCCAGGTCGGCCGGCTGCGCGACCGGCGCGGCCTGGTTGGCCTTGCCGCCCGCGGCGCGGAAGGCCTCGTCGGCCATGGTCTCGGGCACGCGCTTGAGGTCGACCTGCGCGCCCGGGACTTCGCGCGCGCCTTTCGCGACGGCCTGCGCCATCGTCTCGATGTGGCCGTAGAAGCTGTGGTACAGGACGAGGATCTTTGCCATGGAGTGCTTTCCTTCTGTGGTGCGGGGTGAGGGGAAGCCTGCACTCTAGGCCGTGCCGGCGCGCGCGCCGCCCGCCACGATTGACGACACCATTCAGTGGATTTCAACGATGCGGCCCCACGGCGCGGGCGCGCATGGCTACCATGTCCCCATGATCCAGCAGCAGCTCGACGGGCATGAGAAGGACCTCGGTGGCGGCTTCGTCGTGCGGCGCGTGCTGCCGCACGCGCGCCGGCGCAGCGTCGGGCCCTTCATCTTCTTCGACCACTTCGGGCCCGCGGAGGAATCCCCGGGCGCGAACCACGACGTGCGGCCGCATCCGCACATCGGCCTGGCCACGGTCACCTACCTGTTCGAGGGCGCGATGATGCACCGCGACAGCCTCGGCAGCGAACAGCTGATCGAGCCCGGCGCGATCAACTGGATGACGGCCGGCCGCGGCATCGTGCATTCCGAGCGGCGGCCGGCGCACCTGCGGGATGCGCGCTACGTGAACCACGGGCTGCAGCTGTGGACGGCCCTGCCGCTGGCGCAGGAGGAGGCCGAGCCTTCCTTCTCGCATACGCCGGCGGACGCCATCCCCGAATGCAGCGTGGGCGATGCCCGCGTGCGCGTGCTGGTGGGCGAGGCCTTCGGCGCGCGCTCGCCGGTGCCGGCGCTGTCGCGCACGCTGTACCTGGACCTGTGGCTGCCCGCGGGCGGCCGCCTGGAGCTGCCGCCGCTCGCGCAGGAGCAGGCCCTGTACCCCGTCGCGGGCGGCGTCGAGTCCGACGGGGCCGCGCTGGCCGAACGCCGGATGGCGGTGCTGGAGCCTGGGCGACCCACGACGCTGTTCGCCGCGACAGATACGCGCTTGATGCTGGTAGGCGGCGATGCGCTCGATGCGCCGCGCCACATGTGGTGGAACTTCGTCTCCAGCCGCAAGGACCGCATCCTGCAGGCCAGCGCGGACTGGGAGGCCATGCGCATGGGCACGGTGGCCGGCGACCCGGAGTTCATCCCCTTGCCGCCGGCGCGGTTCAACGCGTCGTAGCGCAGGCGCCTGCCCTTCCATCCCTCGGCCCCGGCAGCAGGTGCCGCCGGGCCGCCCGGGACTAGGGCCTGTTAACACAAACCGCGAAGTCCGTCGGCGACCAGCACGAAGCTGAGAAAGCCGAGGAACATCACGTCGAGTTTCTCAAACCGAGAGAAGATGCGCCTGAAGCCTTTGAGGCGGCGGAACAAGCGCTCGA
>JAGWTH010000067.1 GCA_028868995.1 Burkholderiales bacterium
CTTCAGCCGAAGCGGGACGGATGAAGAGCCTGGCCGACGAGGAGATGCTGCGTGCGGTGCTGCTGCGGGACGCCGTACGCAGGATGCGATCGCGCAATCGCGGTCTGGGCGGGACTTTCGCTGCGCTGATGGACATTGGCGCGGATGACGACTGTGACTCCGAACAGGTCGCCAAGCTCGCTGCAGCCGTGCGGATGGCGGTGCTGGGCATCAAGAGGAGCTGGCGGCCGTGGCAGTGAGGCAGGATCAGAGGTCGGGAGATGACCACGCCGTAGAGAGGGTCAGCAGGGACCGCTGGAATGCGGTGGTCGATTGCTTCCTCGGGGTGGGCGCCTTCCTCCTCGTGACGTGCGCGATCGTCTACGCGGTTC
Organism: Burkholderiales bacterium; assembly: GCA_028868995.1. Taxonomy (GTDB): domain Bacteria; phylum Pseudomonadota; class Gammaproteobacteria; order Burkholderiales; family Burkholderiaceae_C; genus Ramlibacter. The sequence continues at coordinate 372 of JAGWTH010000067.1, forward strand.
TCGGAACTCAAGTCGAATCGTCCACGCCCATCGGCAAGGTGGTGAATGTCACCGGTGGCGGGGGCTTGTCCGTGGAGCTGGTGGTGCAGACGGATACCGGGTTCTACCCCCTGAAAGGGTCGGTGGCCATCGAACGCGGGACACCTCTGCGCATGGAGCGGCGTTGGAATGGGGACACGGTTGTCTGCGCTGTGGACCATGGATGCGTGGAGACGGCACAACGTGCCTGGACGCAGTCAGGCACAGTGGACAAACCAGGCAACGTCCGGGGAACGCCACCCCAACCGCAAGCGACGAACCCTGGTTCATCACGCAACCCTTGAAGGGAGGCACGAAGGAATGACCAACGACGCCAACGACCGCATCATGGGCCGGCAGTTGGCTCGCCGAGTCGCCAACTCGCATCTCCACCGGGAACTCAGCGACATCGAGCACGCGGAGTGCGACGAAATCCTCGCACGAGGCGTCCCTGTCGATTTGGCGGTGATCTGAGCAGCCGCCGGATGAGGTCGAGTGCCGACTCGCACTCTGCATGTTCAAGGCGGACTGCGTCCGGGTCGGGTACTGCCAGTCGGCGATTTTGCAGACCCATCGGCGCCGGGAGTTTCTCCGGAATGACGTTCTGCCATCGCTAAGTAGGCTGGCCGATGCCGCCCAGGGCGACCCGGGTTCCGCTGGGTTGATCGGGGAACTCGACCAACACTGAGCGCTAGGCCGCGCGAGCGCCCCGAGACCACGCACCGAGGACAACAGGCATTCCACCCACTTCCCGGACGCGGATCACGTCGGCGCGCTTGCCTGGGGCGACCTCCCCGCGGTCGGCCAGGCCGATCGCACGTGCGGGGTTGAGGCTCACGGTGGCCACCGCGCGCGGCAGCGACCATCCCAGCTGGTCGCGCAGGAGGAAGGCCGAATGCAGCAGGCTGGCAGGCACGTAGTCGGAAGACAAGATGTCCAGCAGACCGCGCTGCGCCAGCTCTCCGGCCGAGACATTGCCGGAATGGGAGCCACCCTTCACCAGGTTGGGGCCGCCCATCACGATCGCCATGCCGGCCTCACGAGCCGCTTCCGCCGCAAGCACTGTGGTGGGGAATTCCGAGATGGCCACCTTCTCCTCGCGCGCCAGCGCCACGTGTTCCAGCTCGGTGTCGTCATGACTCGCGATCGGGATCTGCCGCGCGTGGCAGCCGGCGACGACCTGCGCCCGGTGCAAGGCGGCGAAGCGCGCCTGCTGCTCGGTACGCTCGCGCACCAGCTGCTCGTACTCGCTGTCGCGCAGGCTGCCGTTGCGCTCGGTGTACCGGCGGTACTTTTCCAGATCGCGCCACTGGCGCTGGCCCGGCGTGTGGTCCATCACACTGACCAGCTCCACCAGGGGGTCCTGCACGTAGCGCTCGAAGTTCTCCACGATGTCGGGCGCCGAGACCTCACAGCGCAGGTGCAGCAGGTGCTCCACCCGCATCAGGCCCGCTCGCCGGCAGGCGTGCAGCGCATCGATCGAGCACTGGTAGGTCTGGCTGCGGGTGCCGCCGTTGTCCATGTCGCCGATCACGATGGAGTCCAGCACCGTGGTGATGCCGGCGGCGGCACACTGGGCGTCGTGCGTGACGGTGGCAGAGGTGGCGTTCCAGATCACGCCCGGGCGCAGCACCAGGTGTTTCTCGAGGTTGTCGGTGTGCAGTTCGACCAGGCCGGGCAGCAGCCAGTCGCCCTCCCAGTCCTCGGCGGAGGGCACGGCGGTGGTGCCGGGATCGATCGCGCGCACGGTGTCACCTTCGAACACGACGCAGCCGGTGAAGCTGTCGTCGGCACTGACGATTCGAGCGTTGCGGACGATGCGGGTGGGGCTCATGGGGACTCCGGGGATTCAGGTGCGAAAGGCTTCGATGTCCAGACGGCGCGTCGCCACGGCGTCGCGGACCTCCTCGTCGTGGAAGATGCCGACGACGGCGGCGCCGCGGGCGCAGGCCTCGCGGATCAGGTCGACCACGACGGCGCGGTTGGCCGCGTCGAGCGACGCGGTGGGTTCGTCCAGCAGCAGCACCGGGTGGCCGGCGATCAGGCCGTGGGCGATGTTCACGCGCTGCTGCTCGCCGCCGGAGAAGGTGGCGGGCGGCAGCGGCCACAGCCTTTCGGCCAGATTCAGGCGATCCAGCCACTGCGCGGCGCGTTGGCGCGCTGCGTCCGCGTCGATGCCCAGGTCGCGCAGCGGCTGCGCCACCACGTCGAGCGCGCCCACGCGCGGGATCACGCGCAGGAACTGCGAGACGTAGCCCAGCGTGCGGCGGCGCACCGCGATCACCTCGCGCGGATCCGCTTCGGTGAGATCCACCTCACGCTCGCCGTGCCGCACGCGGATGCGGCCCGCGGCCGCCGAGTAGTTGCCGTACAGGCAGCGCAGGAGCGAGCTTTTGCCGCTGCCGGAACGGCCGGTGAGCGCCAGGCATTCGCCCGCATTCACCTGCAGGTCCACGCCGGCGAACACCGGCAGCTGCACGCCGCCGCGGGCATGCAGGGTGAAGGTCTTGGCCAGCCCGCTGGCCTGGAGCAGGGGTGTCATGGGGCGAGCACCGACGAGACGAGCAGTTGCGTGTAGGGGTGCTGCGGGTCGTCCAGCACCCGGTCGGTGAGGCCGTGCTCCACCACCTCGCCATCCTTCATCACCAGCATGCGGTGCGCCAGCAGGCGCGCCACCGCGAGGTCGTGCGTCACCACCACCGCCGCCAGGCCCAGCTCGCCCACGAGCTGCCGCAGCAGGTCCAGCAGGCGCGCCTGCACCGAGACGTCCAGGCCCGTGGTGGGCTCGTCCATGAACACCAGGCGCGGCCTCGTGACCAGGTTGCGCGCGATCTGCAGGCGCTGCTGCATGCCGCCGGAATAGGTGCCCGGCAGGTCGTCGATGCGGCCGGCGTCGAGCTCCACCCGCTCCATCCAGTGCAGGGCCTCGCCGCGCAGCCGCCCGTAGTGGCGCGCACCCAGGGCCATCAACCGCTCGCCGATGTTGCCGCCGGCAGAGACATTCATGCGCAGGCCCTCGCGCGCCTGCTGCTCCACGAAGCCCCAGTCGGTGCGCGCCAGCCAGCGCAGCCGCGCTTCCGACAGCGCGCGCAGGTCGGTGAGGCCGCCGAGGCCGTCGCCCGCCTCGCGCACGTCATACAGCACCGCACCCTCGTCGCAGGCCAGCCGGCCGGCCAGCAGGCGCAGCAGCGTGCTCTTGCCGGAGCCCGATTCGCCCACCACGGCCAGCACCTCGCCTTCGTGCAGGTCCAGGCTCACGTCCCGGCAGGCCCACAGCGCGCGGCCGTTGCGGGCGAAGCGCTTGCCCACGCCGCTCGCGGACAGCAGGAGGCCTTCTCTCATCGCGCCGCCTCCAGCGCATCGCGCACCGTCACGGCCTGCTGCGCGCCGATGTGGCCCGCGGCGCGCCGCTCGCCGCAGTAGTCGCTGTCCGAGCAGACGAACAGGCGCGCACCGGCGTCGTCCACGATCATCTCGTCCAGGAAGCTCTCGCGCGAGCCGCACAGCGCGCAGGCGTGGGTCCAGCGCTGCACCTCGAACGGATGGTCCTCGAAGTCCAGGCTGCGCACCGGCGTGTACGGCGGGATCGCGTAGATGCGCTTCTCGCGCCCTGCGCCGAACAGCTGCAGGGCAGAGTTCATGTGCATCTTCGGGTTGTCGAACTTGGGGATGGGCGAGGGCGACGCGAGGTAGCGCCCGTTCACCAGCACCGGGTAGTCGTAGGTGCGCGCGATCGCGCCCAGGTGGGCAATGTCCTCGTACAGGCGCACGTTCATCAGCCCGTACTCCGCCAGCGCGTGCAGGCGGATCGCCTCCGCCCGCCGCGGCTCCAGGCGGAACAGCGGCTCGGGCATGGGCACCTGGTAGACCAGGACCTGTGCCTCGGTCAACGGCGCCTCCGGGATGCGGTGACGGGTCTGGATGACGGTGGCCTCGCGCGTGCGCTCGGTCGTGCGCACGCCGGTGGTCCGCTCGAAGAAGCGGCGGATGTTGACCGCGTTGGTGGTGTCGTCCGCGCCCTGGTCGATCACCTTCAGCACGTCGGCGCGCCCGATCAGGCTGGCGGTGAGCTGGATGCCGCCGGTGCCCCAGCCGTTGGCGAAGGGCATCTCGCGCGAGCCGAAGGGCACCTGGTAGCCGGGGATCGCCACCGCCTTGAGCATGGCGCGGCGGATCATGCGCTTCGTGCGCTCGTCCAGGAAGGCGAAGTTGTAGTCGGTGGACTGGTCCATCTCAGGCGGCCTTCTGTTCGGTTGCGTCTGCCCCGCGCTGCGCGGAGTGCGCAGCGCGCAGGCGCCGCACGAGCTCCAGCTCGGACTGGAAGTCCACGTAGTGCGGCAGCTTCAGGTGCTGCACGAAGCCGGAGGACTCCAGCACGTCGCTGTGCGACAGCACGAACTCCTCGTCCTGCGCCGGAGCCACGAGCGGTTCATCGAACTCGCGGGCGCGCAGTGCCCGGTCCACCAGCGCCATGGCCATGGCCTTGCGCTCGCTGCCGCCGAAGGCCAGGCCGTAGCCCTGGGTGAACTGCGGCGGCACGGTGGTGCTGCCCGCGAACTGGTTGACCATCTGGCATTCGGTGACCTCGACGTCGCCGATGTCGATGGCAAATCCAAGCTCGTCCGGAACGAGGTGCACGGCCACCTCGCCCCGACGGATCTCGCCGGCGAATGGATGGCCGTTGGCGTAGCCGCGCTGGGTGGAGTAGCCCAGGCCCAGCAGCCAGCCCTCGTCGCCGCGCGCCAGCGCCTGCAGGCGGGTGGAGCGGTCGGCGGGGAACAGCAGCGGCTCGCGCGTGAGGTCGCCGGGGACATGGTCCGCGTTCGGCCGCGGCGTCTCGATGAGCCCTTCACGGGCCATGAGTTCGTGCACGCGCGGCACCTCGTCCGGAAGCGGCTCGTGGCCTGCCTGCGGCGCCTGGGGCGCTTCGCCGTCGGCGAGCAGCCGGAAATCCAGCAGGCGCTGCGTGTAGTCGTACGTCGGCCCCAGCACCTGGCCGCCCGGCACGTCCTTGAAGGTGGCGGAGATGCGACGCACGAGGTGCATGCACGCCGTGTCGACCGGCTCCGAGGTTCCCAGGCGCGGCAAGGTCGTGCGATAGGCGCGCAGCAGGAAGATCGCCTCCACCAGGTCGCCCGCGGCCTGCTTGATCGCCAGCGCCGCCAGCTCGCGGTCGTACAGGGAGCCTTCGGTCATCACGCGGTCCACGGCCAGCGGCAGCTGTTCCCGAATCTGGCAGGCCGCAAGTTCCGGCACCGCCGGGTCGCCGCGGCGCTGCGCGTCCACCAGGCGCCAGGAGTTTTCTATCGCCGCGGCGCCGCCCTTGACTGCGACGTACATGTCACACCTCCTCGAGCCGGCCGATTCGGGTGGTGCGCGGCAGGCCCAGCACTTCGCCACCGCAGCAGAAGAAGATGTCCACGCCCTGGGGGAAGGCGGCGTGGCTGGCCTGCCATTCGGCCCAGAAGCCTTCGGGCAGGCCGGCAACCTCCAGGCGCAGGCGGTCGCGGATGCCGGGGCCGTGGGCGTCCATCGCCGGGCCGCCGCGCAGGGACGGCACCTCCACGAGCAGCGTGCAGGAATGCTCCGGAGCTGCGGCGGACCCGCAGGAGAATGCGCGCAGTTCCGGAAGCTCGGCGGGCCGGGTCACCACCGCGAAGGCAGCCTGACCCGCATCGGCGACCGAGCGCGCACCCGTATGGAAACGCAGCCAGCGCTGCAACGCCGGCGCGGGTTCCTGCCACCACACGGGCGTGTCTTCGTCGGTCAGCGTCAACAGCAGGTGCGACAGCGCCGCACCTAGGGGCAGCCCTTCGATGGCCTTCCCGAGGACATGGATGCGGCCGGGGCGCGACAGGGCTTCCAGGGCGATGCGGAAGGCATGCTGCGCGTCATGCACCGGGTCGCGCAGGCCGGCGGCGGGCACGGTGTCCATCAGGCCTCCCCCCGCACCATGGTGAAGAACTCCACGCGCGAGGCTGCGGCCATGCGGCTGCGCGCGGCGAGCGCTTCGCCCTGGTCCCTCTCCATCGGCTCGACGACCTGGCGCAGGATCGCGCTCCGGCGGCCGGGATCCTGCAGCAGGGCATCCAGCACGGCAATCAGTTCGGCGCAACGGCGATCGCGCCCGAGCACGTAGCCGATGCCCAGATGGGCGCCGATGCGCGCGGCGCAGCGGGTCACCGTAGCTTCTCCGAGATGGAAGGCATCCCCGGTGCCGCCGGCCCGGCCGCGCAGCATCACGGTGCCGCACTCGGGCGCCCGCACCAGCTGGTGCGCGGGCGGCGCCAGCCGCGCCACTTCGCGCTCCAGCTGCTCGCGTGGCGCCCGCGCCAGCACGGACAGCCAGTGCTGGCGAGTTTCCTGCAGTGTGACGTGGTCTGTCATAGGGATGTCTAGATGGGCTCCTAAAGTGGCATCGCCTGCTGGCCTGCACTTCAACCGCCCAACATGACCGACTGATGACACCCGACGTGTTCCGACATGCCGCCCCGCTGCGGCGCAGCGGCGTCTCCGTATGGCGCCAGATCGCCGAGACGCTCTCGGCCGATATCCGCGACGGACGCTTCGGCGACGGCCGGCTGCCCAGCGAGTCCGAGCTCGCGGCGCGCTTCCACGTGAACCGGCACACGCTGCGCCAGGCGGTGCAGGCGCTGCAGGACGAGGGCCTGGTGCGCATCGAGCGCGGTCGCGGCATGTTCGTGCAGCGCGAACTGCTGGACTACCCGCTTGCCCGGCGCACCCGCTTCACCGAGACCATCGTTCGCCAGGGTCTGGTGCCGACCCAGCACCTGCTGGCCGCGGGCGAGGAGGCGGCCGACGAGCGCGTGGCGCGCGAGCTGGGCCTGGCCCCCGGGGACGCGGTGGTGCGCATCGAGAACCTGAGCGAGGTCAATGGTCAGCCGGTGAGCGTGATGACCGCCTGGTATCCGGCGCGACGCTTCTCCGGGCTGCTGGCGTTGCTGCAGGAGGGGGCGTCGACCACCGAGATCCTGCGCCGCCTGGGCGTGGAGGACTACCTGCGGGCCGAGAGCCGCGTCACGTCGCAGATGCCTGGCGAGGAAACGGCCCGTCTGCTGCGCCAGCCGCCTTCGCGGCCGCTGCTGTGCGTGGCCAGCATCGACATCGACCCCGCAGGCGAGCGCATCAAGTACGGGGAGACGCTGTTCTGCGGCGACCGCGTGCAGCTGCGCGTGGTCCCGGAGGAGCGCTGATGGGCCCGCGCTATGCCGTGTATTTCGCGCCGGCCGTGGATTCGCCCTGGTGGCGTTTCGGCGCCGGCTGGCTCGGCTGGGACGATGCGCGCGGGCAGGCGCTGGCGCAGCCGCGCCTACCGGAATTCTCCGCCGAGGACTTCCACGCGCTGACCAGCGAGCCGCGCCGCTATGGCTTCCATGCGACGCTGAAAGCCCCCTTCCGGCCGCGTCCCGAGGTGGATGAAGCCACGCTGCGCGACCGGCTCGCGATGCTGGCGGCCCGCCTGCGCGCACTGGCCGTCGGACCGCTGGTCCCGGCGCACCTGGACGGATTCGTGGCGCTGATGCCGCTCGAGCGCCAACCGGCGATCGACGCGCTGGCCACGCGCTGCGTGCTGGACCTCGACGACCTGCGGGCACCCCTCACCCCCGAGGAGATCGCACGGCGCGAAGCCGCCGGGCTGGATGCACGGCAGCGCGAGCTGCTGGCGCGCTACGGCTACCCGCACGTTCTGGCCTACTTCCGCTTCCACCTGACCTTGAGCGGGCCCGTGGATCCGGTGACCGCCGACCTGCTGGTGCATCGCGCCGGCGATCCGGTCGATGCGCTCAACGCGGAACACCCCTTGCGCCTGGACCGGCTGTGCCTGTTCCGCGAAGACCATCCCGGCGCCCCTTTCCTGCGCGTGCACGAGCAGGCGCTGTCTGCATGAGGGGCTGCTGGATCCTGGTGTGCGGGCCCTCCGGCGCCGGCAAGGACAGCGTCCTCGCTTGGGCGCAGCGCGCCCTGCATGACCACCCGCGCATCTGCTTCGCCCGGCGCCTGGTCACGCGGGCGCCCGAGCCGGGCTGCGACCATGACGAGGTGAACGCGGCCGGCATGGAGGCGCTGCGCCGGCGCGGCGGGCTGGCCTGGGAATGGCAGGCGCACGGCCTGGAGTACGGCGTGCGCTCGGAGTACGCCGAGCGTGTGCGTGCCGGCGAGCTCGTGGTCGTGAACGGCTCGCGCGAGCACGCGCGCGAACAAGCGGGTCGGCCCGACCTGCGCTGCGTGCTGGTGACGGCGCCGCCGCGCGTGCTGTGCGCGCGCCTGCACTCACGCGGGCGCGAGGACTCGAAATCGATCTCCCTGCGCATGGCCCGCAACGCGGGCCTGCCGGCACCCTTCGCCGACCGGGTGATCATGAACGATGGTGCGCTGGACGCCGCCGGCGTGCAGCTGCGCGACTACCTGAAGGAACTGGCGGGCTGAAAGCCGGGCCCGCCGCTTCAGGCGGCGATATCCGCGTCCTCGCGCAGGCTGACCTGCTCCAGAATCTTGCGGAAGTGGTGCCAGCCCGGCGTCTCGCGCGTAGGACTCTTGGCCTGGTCGTCCCAGCGGCGCAGCGCCACGGCGTCCATGGCGTGCGGCTCGCCCAGGAAGGCCTCGACTTCCTGCGGGTTGAACGGGCCGCCCTGCAGCTCCAGGCTGCGCCTCGACGCGGGCGACAGCGTGCCCCAGTAGCCCTCGTCCACGGCGCACAGGAAGCGCTTGGCCGCCACGTGCAGGCGGATCGGCGCCAGCACCGCCTCGGGATATTCGCCGCGCAGGAAGGGCAGCGCGCGGAATTCGTGCAGGTCGTCGCCCTCCGGGGCTTCCGGCACCAGCGCGTACAGCAGGTGCCCCAGGTCGTGCAGCAGCGCCGCCGCCACCAGCTCGGGACGGGCAGCGGCCTGCTGGGCGAGCAGCGCGCACTGCAGCGCGTGCTGCTCCTGGTTGATGGCCTCCATGCCGTAGCGGGCGGCACCCTCGGTGCGGTAGAGGCGTTCGATCTGGGGGATGGTCAGGGGCATGGCGCTTCCTAGACGAGGGCCCGGCGGATGCGGGCGGAGACGAGGTCGATGAGCGTCACCGTCACGACCACCATGATCATCACGGCGCAGGTCTGCGCGTACTGAAAGGCGCGAATGATCTCCCACAGCACCACGCCGATGCCGCCCGCGCCCACCATGCCGACCACGGAAGCCGAGCGCACGTTGGACTCGAAGCGGTACAGGGAGAAGGAGATCCACAGCGGCAGCACCTGGGGCAGCACGCCGTAGATCACCTCCTCCAGGGCGCTGGCGCCGGTGGCACGGATGCCCTCCACCGGCTGCGGGTCGATGGCCTCGACCGCCTCGGAGAACAGCTTGGCCAGGATGCCGGTGGTGTGCACCCACAGGGCCAGCACGCCGGCGAAGGGGCCCAGTCCCACGGCCACGATGAACAACATCGCGAACACCATCTCGTTGGTGGCGCGGGCGGCGTCCATGAGGCGGCGCACCGGCTGGTGGACCCAGGCCGGTACGATGTTGGACGAGCACAGCAGCCCCAGCGGCACGGCGCACAGCACCGCGAGGAAGGTGCCCCAGAGCGCGATCTGCACCGTGACGATCGTCTCATGCAGGTAGGTGCGCCAGTCGTGGAAGTCCGGCGGGAAGAAGCTCGTGGCGAAGCTGGCCATGTTGCCCGAGTCGCGCACCAGGTCCAGCGGGCGCATGTCGGTGCCCTGCCAGGACCCGGCCAGCAGGGCCAGCAGGAAGCCCCAGCCGATCAGAACGCCGAGGCTGGCGCGCGGCGGCGCAGCGGCTCCCCCCGGGGTCGGCGTCACGACGGCGAGGCGGGTCATCGGTCCCGCGGTCAGAGCTGCTTGGCCAGGTCCGCGAGCTTGCGGTCGATCTCCGCCAGCTTGGCCTGCTTGTCGGCGGCCGCCAGGGTCGCATCCGCCTCCAGCTTGTTGCGCTCCTTGAACAGCTCCAGCTGGCGGATCGGCAGCAGCTGCGCGTCAGTGGAGGGGCGCCAGCCGGCCTTGTCCATCTTCGCCAGCTTCTGCTTTTCCTCCGGGGTGCGGCCGTAGGTGTAGAAGAATTCCTTGACCTTCTTTTGCGTGGCCTCAGGCACGTCCTTGCGCATCACGATCGGGTCGGAGGGGATCAGCGGCGAGGTCCAGACCACGCGGATCTTGGCGAAGTTCGCCGGGCTGTTCGCCTTCATCTTGTCCATCTGCTCGCTGTTGTTGGTCGCCACGTCGACCTGTTTCATCGCGACGGACATGGCGTTGGTCTCGTGGTTGGCGATGCGCATCACGCGGAACGCGGTCTTCGGATCCACGTGGTTCTGCGCGAACACGTAGTAGCTGGGCACCAGGAAGCCGGAGGTGCTGTTGGGGTCGCCATTGCCGAAGCTGAGCGACTTGCTGTTCTTCAGAACGTCCTGCAGGCTGTGCAGGTTGCTGTCCTGGTTGACGATCAGGTGCGACTAGGGCGTGTTAACACTAATTCCAAGAACGGCACGAATGCGCGACACTGCCTGTCATGGAGATCACGCCCGAGCAATTCGCCCGCATCGAACACTGCTTGCCCACGCAACGGGGCAACGTGAGCATGACCA
>JAGWTH010000068.1 GCA_028868995.1 Burkholderiales bacterium
CTACTTCAATCGCCTGGGAGTCCCTCGTTTCTCCTGACCTCAACTTCTCGAACCGCCCGGTGCGGACCCGCATGCCGGGTGGTGTGGGAGGGGCCCGATCACCGATCGGCCCCTATCCCGATTCCTGCTGCGGCTTGCGCGCCCGCGGGAGCGAAGGGGAAGGGAGAAGGGAAAGGGCCTTGGTGCCGGAGGCCGGAATCGAACCGGCACGGTGTTGCCACCGGCAGATTTTGAGTCTGCTGCGTCTACCGATTTCGCCACTCCGGCAGGCGGGGAGGGGAATCAGAAATTATGGCACAGTGACACCATGCACTATCCCACGATCGAAGACGCAATCGGCAAGACCCCGCTCGTGGCGATGCAGCGCATCGGCGCGGCCGACAACGACAAGCGCGGCAACGTCATCCTCGGCAAGCTGGAAGGCAACAACCCCGCCGGCTCGGTGAAGGACCGCCCGGCGCTGTCCATGATCAAGCGCGCGCAGGAGCGCGGCGAGATCCAGCCGGGCGACACGCTGATCGAGGCCACCTCCGGCAACACCGGCATCGCCCTGGCGATGGCCGCCGCCATCATGGGCTACCGCATGGTGCTGATCATGCCGGAGGACCTGTCGGTGGAGCGCGCGCAGACCATGAAGGCCTTCGGCGCCGAGCTGGTGCTCACGCCCAAGAGCGGCGGCATGGAGTACGCGCGCGACCTGGCCGGCAACATGCAGCGCGAGGGCAAGGGGCGCGTGCTGGACCAGTTCGCCAATCCCGACAACCCGCGCATCCACTACGAGACCACCGGCCCCGAGATCTGGGAGCAGACCGGCGGGCGCATCACGCACTTCGTCAGCGCCATGGGAACCACCGGCACCATCACCGGCGTGTCGCGTTTCCTGAAGGAGAGGAATCCCGCGGTGCGCATCGTCGGCGCGCAACCGAAGGAAGGCTCGCGCATTCCCGGCATCCGCAAGTGGTCGCAGGAATACCTGCCCGCGATCTACGACCCCGGCACCGTCGACGAACTGGCCTACGTCAGCCAGGAGGACGCGGAGGACATGTGCCGGCGCCTGGCGCGCGAGGAAGGCATCTTCGGCGGCATCTCGGCCGCCGGCGCCTGCTGGGTGGCGCAGCAGCTGGCGCAGCAGGTGGAGAACGCCACCATCGTGTTCGTCGTGTGCGACCGCGGCGACCGCTACCTGTCCACGGGCGTGTTCCCGGCGTGAGCGCGTCGGCCTTCCGCTTCTGCCCCCAGTGCGCCACGCCGCTGGCGTGGGTCGCGGCGCAGGAGGACGGCGGCGAGCGGCAGCGCCTGCGCTGCCCCGCCTGCGGCTGGACCCACTGGAACAACCCGACGCCGGTGCTGGCCGCGGTGATCCAGTACCAGGACCGCATCCTGCTGGCGCGCAATGCCGCCTGGACCCACAAGATGTACGCGCTGATCACCGGCTTCATGGAGGCCGGCGAAACGCCCCGGGAGGGCATCGCCCGCGAGATCGCGGAGGAGACGAACCTGCGGGCGCGCTCGCTGGAGCTGATCGGCGTCTACGACTTCCAGCGCATGAACCAGGTGATCATCGCCTACCATGCGCACTGCGAGGGCGAGGTGAAGCTGTCGCCCGAGCTCGTGGACTACCGGCTGTTCGCCTACGACCAGGTGCGCTGCTGGCCCGCGGGGACCGGGCACGCGCTGGCCGACTGGCTGCGCAGCCGCGGCCACCAGCCGCAATACATGGAATTCCCTCGCCGCGCCGAGGAAAGCTGATGCAGATCGACAAGGAAATCGACACCCGCGGGCTGAACTGCCCGCTGCCCATCCTGAAGGCGAAGAAGGCGCTAGCCGACATGGCGAGCGGCCAGCTGCTCAAGGTGGTCTCCACCGACGGCGGCTCGATGCGCGACTTCCAGGCCTTCGCCAAGCAGACCGGCAACGAGCTGGTCGAGCAGCAGGCGGCCGGGGGCGAATTCATCCACGTGCTGCGGCGGCGCTGAGCCGCCCCCGCGCCGTGTCCTGGCCCACCCTCCACGGGGAAGACCCGCTCGTCACCCTGCGCAATGCCGCGGGGGACGAAGCGACGCTCAGCCTGCATGGCGCCCAGCTGCTGTCGTGGCAGCCGGCGGGCGCGGGGGAACAGGTCTACCTGAGCCCGCTGTCGCGTCCCGGCCCGGGCGTGGCGGTGCGCGGCGGCGTGCCGGTGTGCTTTCCGCAGTTCTCCGAGCGGGGGCCGCTGCCCAAGCACGGTTTCGCGCGCACCCGGCGCTGGGTGCTGCTCACCCCGCCGGTGCCCTCGGCCCCGGTGGCCGAGGCGCGCCTCCAGCTCGATTCTGCGATGACGCGCACGCTCTGGGACCACGCCTTCTGCCTGGTGCTGGTGGCGCGGCTCGGCCCGAAGTGGCTGGAACTGGAGCTGCAGGTCGCGAACACGGGACGCACGGCGTGGTCGTTCACCGGCGCCCTGCACACCTACCTGCGCGTGCGGGACGTACGCGATGCCCGCGTGCTGGGCCTGCTCGGGCTGCCGTACGAGGACATGGTGCAGGGCAACGCCGTGCGCACGGAGGAAAGCCCCGCCCTGGCGATCGGGGGCGAACTGGACCGCGTGTACCGCGGGGTGGCGCAGCCCCTGCAACTGGCGGGCGGCGGCGAGGCGGACCGCCGCATCGTGCAGCAGGGGTTCGAGGACACGGTGGTCTGGAACCCGGGCCCCGCCAAGGCGGCCCGCCTGGGCGACCTGCCGCCCGACGATTGGCTGCGCATGCTGTGCATCGAGGCCGCCGTGGTGCACCGGCCGCAGTCGCTGGCGCCGGGAAAGACCTGGCGGGGCCTGCAGCGCCTGGAGCTGCCGCTGGCCCCCGGCTTCGACCTTTCCGCGGCGAGCGCCTGAACGTCCCTCTCAGCCGCCCAGGTCCAGGCCCTGCAGGTAGCTGCGGAAGGCGGAGCCGACTTCCTGGTGCTTCAGGGCGAACTCCACCGAGGCCTCGAGGAAGCCGAGCTTGCTGCCGCAGTCGTAGCGCTTGCCCTCGTAGCGGTAGGCGTGCACCCCCTCGGTGGGGATCAGCTGCGCGATGCCGTCGGTGAGCTGGATCTCGCCGCCGCTGCCGCGCGGCTGGTTGACGATGCAGTCGAACACCGCCGGCGTGAGCACGTAGCGGCCGGCGACGCCCAGCCGGGAGGGCGCCTTCTCGGGCGCGGGCTTCTCCACCATCCGGGCGACCTTCACGAGGCGCTCGCCCGCGGACTCTCCCGCGACGATGCCGTAGCGCTTGACTTGCTCCAGCGGCACCTCCTGCACGGCCAGCACCGAGGTCTGCACCTCGTTGAACACCTCGATCATCTGGGTGAGCACCCCCGGCCCGACGTCGCGGCCCACCATCAGGTCGTCGGCCAGAAGCACGGCGAACGGGTCCTCGCGCACGATGTGCCGCGCGCACAGCACCGCGTGCCCCAGTCCCAGCGAGCGCGGCTGACGCACGTAGGAGCAGTCCATGTCGGCCGGCGCCAGCGAGCGCACCAGGGACAGCAGTTCCTGCTTGCCGGCGGCCTCCAGTTCGGTCTCGAGCTCGTAGGCGGTGTCGAAATGGTCCTCGATGGCCCGCTTGTTGCGGCCGGTGACGAAGATCATGTGGCGGATGCCCGCCGCGTAGGCCTCCTCCACCGCGTACTGGATCAGCGGCTTGTCGACGATGGGCAGCATCTCCTTGGGCTGCGCCTTGGTCGCCGGCAGGAACCGGGTGCCCAGGCCGGCCACCGGGAACACCGCTTTGTTAACATGTGTGAACTTTTTCATCGACCGCGTATGAAGATGTAGCTAGAGTGCCCCGAGGGGTACGGGAACCGGACATTGTGCTGAAGAACCGGTTCCTGCGGTGACACCGTAGGACGCTTGTCTTGGAAATCCTTCTGCTCGATCGGCTGGTTCCGGAGGCGCAGGCCTGGCTGGAGGCGCGCCACCAGGTGGAGTGCCGTCCCGAACTGGCGAAGGACCCCGGTACCCTGCGCAAGCAACTGTACAACGTGCAGGCGCTGCTGCTGCCGCGCAGGCTGCTGGTCACGCGGGAATTCCTGGACTTCGCTCCGGTGCTGCGCGCCGTGGCGCGCCTGGACATGGGCGGCGACAACACCGACCTCGAGGCCTGCCGCGAGCGGCGCATCCGCGTGATCCAGCCCGTGAGCGCGAACGTCCGCTCCAACGCTGAATACCTGCTCGCCTGCCTGCTGCTGATGTACCGGCGCGGCATCGGCGTGGCGCTCAAGGGCGATCGGCAGGCGCCGGCCGCGCTCGGCCGCGAGCTGCATGGCAGCACCATCGGCATCCTGGGTCTCGCCCCGTCGGCGCATGCGCTGGCGATCATGCTCGGGGCGCTCGGCGCCAAGCTGATCGGCTACGACCCGGCGGTGCACCACACGTCCTCCATGTGGCAGCGCCTGCAGATCCGGCCGGTGAGCCTGCAGGAGCTGATGGCACAGGCCGATGCGGTGACGGTCCAGGTGCTCTATGCGTCGCGTTACGAACGCTTCATCGGCGACAAGGTGCTGGAGCACTGCAAGCCGGGCCAGCTGTGGGTCGGCATGACGCGCTCGGCCATCTTCGATGCGGATGCCCTGGCGCGTGCGCTGGCCGACGGCCGGATCGAGGCGGCCATGCTCGATGGGGCCGAATCGGGCTTCGCGGCCCATGGCACCCTGCTGCACGAGCAGCGCAACCTCTACCTCACGCCGCGCCTGGGCTCTTACACCCGCGAATCGCGGGTGCGGGCGAGCTGGTACGTGGCGCAGCGCCTGCACGAGACGCTCACCGCGCCGCGGCCGTCCGGCTTCGACTCGCTGTTCAGCGCGTCCATGTCGATGGGGCTGGACTCGACCCTGCCGCCGGACAGCGTGCCCGCCGGCCTCTCCCTGCCCGGCGAACCGGACAGCCGGCACTGATCAGCCCAGCCGCTGCAGCTGCGCGCGGATCTTCTCCAGCGCCGCGGTGAAGTCGGCGATGCGCTTGCGCTCCTGCTCGATCACCGCGGGCGGCGCCTTGGCGACGAAGGCCTCGTTGGCGAGCTTCGCGTTGGCCTTGGCGAGTTCGCCGTCCAGGCGTTTCTCCTCCTTGGCCAGGCGAGCCTTCTCCGCGGCGACGTCGATTTCCATGAACAGGCACAGGCGGGCGTCACCGGCGACGGCCACCGGCGCGGCCTGCGCCGCGGCCGCCCACGCGGCCTCGTCGTCGAACACCTTCACCTCGCTCAGCTTGGCCAGGGCCTGCAGCACGGGCGCGGCTTCGCGCATGAAGGCGGCATCGCCCACCACGTAGGCCGGCAGGCGGGTGGAGGGCGAGACATTCATCTCGCCGCGCAGGTTGCGGCAGGCGTCGACCACGCCCTTGAGCTTGGACATCCAGGCCTCGGACTCGGGGCTGAGGTTGGCCGCATTCGACTCGGGGTAGGGCGCGACGCTCACCGACTCGCCGCCCTTGCCGGCCACCGGCGCGACCTTCTGCCACAGCGCCTCGGTGATGAAGGGGATCACCGGGTGCGCCAGGCGCAGGATCGCCTCCAGCACCCGGATCAGCGTGCGGCGGGTGCCGCGCTGCTGCGCACGACCCGCTTGCGGGTCTTCCATGTTCTGGCCGACCTGGATCTGCACCTTGGCGATCTCCAGGTACCAGTCGCAGTACTCGTCCCAGACGAACTGGTAGATCGTGTTGGCGACGTTGTCCAGGCGGTACTCGGCGAAGCCCTTGGCCACGTCGGCTTCGGCCTTCTGCAGCAGCGAGATGATCCAGCGGTCGGCAGGCGTCAGCGTGGCGTCCTGCTCCGCCAGGTCCTGGCCCTCGCAGTTCATCAGCACGAAGCGCGTGGCGTTCCAGAGCTTGTTGCAGAAGTTGCGGTAACCCTCGCAGCGCCTGGAGTCGAAGTTGATCGAGCGTCCCAGGGTGGCCAGCGCCGAGAAGGTGAAGCGCAGCGCGTCGGCGCCGTAGGCCGGGATGCCCTCCGGGAATTCCTTCTCGGTGTTCCTGCGCACCTGCGGCGCGGTCTCCGGCTTGCGCAGGCCGGTGGTGCGCTTGTCCAGCAGCGGGGCGAGCGCGATGCCGTCGATCAGGTCCACCGGGTCGAGCACGTTGCCTTCCGACTTGCTCATCTTCCTGCCCTGCGCGTCGCGCACCAGGCCATGGATGTAGACGTGGCGGAACGGCACCTGGCCGGTGAAGTGGGTCGTCATCATGATCATCCGGGCGACCCAGAAGAAGATGATGTCGTAGCCGGTCACGAGCACCGTGGACGGCAGGTACAGGTCCAGGTCCTGCGTCTTCGCCGGCCAGCCCAGCGTGGAGAAGGGCACCAGGGCCGAGGAGTACCAGGTGTCCAGCACGTCGGGGTCGCGCGTGAGCTTCCGCCCCGGCGCCAGCGCCTGGGCTTCCGCCTCGCTGCGCGCGACGTAGACCCCGCCCTGCTCGTCGTACCAGGCCGGGATCTGGTGGCCCCACCAGAGCTGGCGCGAGATGCACCAGTCCTGGATGTTGTTCATCCACTGGTTGTAGGTGTTGACCCAGTTCTCGGGCACGAAGCGCACGGCGCCGCTCTCGACGGCGTCGATCGCCTTGCGCGCGATGGACTTGCCCGTCGGGTCCTGGTCGCTCACCTTGGTCATCGCGACGAACCACTGGTCGGTGAGCATCGGCTCCACGACCTGGCCCGTGCGGGCGCAGCGCGGGACCATCAGCTTGTGCTTCTTCGTCTCCTCCAGCAGGCCGAGGGCCTCCAGGTCGGCGACGACCTTCCTGCGCGCCTCGAACCGGTCCAGGCCCCGGTAGGCGGCCGGGCCGTTGTCGTTGATCTTCGCGTCCAGCGTCAGCACGCGGATGATCGGCAGCTGGTGGCGCTGGCCGACGGCGTAGTCGTTCGCATCGTGGGCGGGCGTCACCTTCACCACGCCCGTGCCGAACTCGCGGTCGACGTAGTCGTCCGCGATCACCGGGATCTCGCGGTCGCACAGCGGCAGGCGCACGGTCTTGCCCACGAGGTGGCGGTAGCGTTCGTCCTCGGGATGGACCATCACGGCGACGTCGCCGAGCATGGTCTCGGGGCGCGTCGTGGCCACGGTGAGGTGGCCCGAGCCGTCGGACAGCTCGTAGCGGATGTGCCAGAGGAAGCCGTCCTCCTCCTCGCTCTCCACCTCCAGGTCGGACACGGCGGTCTTGAGCTCCGGGTCCCAGTTGACCAGGCGCTTGCCGCGGTAGATCAGGCCCTGCCGGTACAGCTGCACGAAGGTCTCGGTGACGATGGTCGAGAGCTTCTCGTCCATCGTGAAGTACTCGTGCGACCAGTCCACGCTGTCGCCCATGCGGCGCATCTGCGTGGTGATGGTGTTGCCGGACTTCTCCTTCCACTCCCAGACCTTCTTCACGAAATCCGCGCGGCCCAGGTCGTGGCGGCTCGTGCCCTGTTCCTGCAGCTGGCGCTCCACGACGATCTGGGTGGCGATGCCGGCGTGGTCGGTGCCGGGCACCCACAGCGTGTTGAAGCCGCGCATGCGGTGGTAGCGCGCCAGGCTGTCCATGATGGTCTGGTTGAACGCGTGCCCCATGTGCAGGGTGCCGGTCACGTTCGGCGGCGGCAGCTGGATGGCGAAGGAGGGTTCCCCCGCCTTGGCCTGGCCGGTTCCACGGTGGCCCGCGCGGGCGTAGCCGCGCTGTTCCCACAGCGGGCCCCACTTCGCCTCGATGGCGGCGGGTTCGAAGGACTTGGAGAGGCTGTTCAGCCCGGGTTGCTCGTTGCTCACCGGGCGATTTTACCGGCGGCTACCCCGGGAATCGGCGCGCAGCCTCCACGCACTCCTTCAGCAGCTTCGCGTCGCCGACCTGGTTGGCCAGCAGCAGGATCAGGCGGGCGTTGAGGAGGGCCGACTGCTGCTCGGTGAGGCCCTGGTGGGCATCCAGCAGCTGCTCGTAGAAGCCGTCGGCGTCCTGCAGGTTCAGTTGGGTCTTCATGCGGCTTCCTCCAGCGCGGCCCCCAGGGCCTGGCCGACGGCATGCACCAGGGAGGCGTCGACGGCCTCGCCGGTGGCGGCGACGTAGCTGTCCGGGCGCACCAGCGCCCAGGCGTGGCCGAACACGTGGCAGGCGCCCTGCAGGTGGCCCTTGGGGTCGCGCACGTGTTCCCTGGCGCCGGCGGGCTCGTCCGGCCCCAGGACCTGCACGCACAGGACCGGCGCCGTGGCCGCGAGGCCGCGCAGGCGGGCCAGGGCCGCGGGCGGCAGGGCGCCGAACACCAGCAGCAGCAGGCGCCCGTCGGCCCAGCGCAGCAGGTCGTTCACGCGGCCGGTTGAGCCGTCGGCCCAGGCGAAGGACACGTTCTGCACCGACTGGCCGCCGCCGGCGTCGCAGGCACTGGAGCGGGTGTACGGGTTGGCGACGGCCATGCGGCCGGTGTTGACGAACTGGCGGGCGAACGGGTGCTGCCGCGCCAGGCCCAGCGCCGCGTCGCGGAACAGCTTCTCCATCGGCGTGCCCGGTCGCAGAAAACGCGCCGTGCGGTTGGTGACCATCACGTTCTGCGTCGCCGCCTCGTGCCGCTCCTCGTGGTAGCTGTCCAGGAGGGCGGGCGCGGCCCGGCCTTTCAGGACGGCGGCGAGCTTCCAGGCCAGGTTGTCGGCGTCGGCGATGCCGGTGTTGCCGCCGCGGGCGCCGAAGGGGCTCACCACCTTGGCGGAGTCGCCCATGAAGAAGACGCGGCCGTGCCGCATCTGGTCGACGCATTCGCTGCGATAGGCGTAGGGTCCGACCCAGACGATCTCGATGCCGGCGTCGCCGCCGAACTGGCGGGCCAGGCGCTCGCGCACCACGTCCTCGCTGCTGACTTCCGCCGGATCCGCGTCGGGCGCCATCTGGTAGTCGATGCGCCAGACGTCGTCACCCATCAGGTGCTGCCACACGGCGCGGTTCTCGTTGAACGGCGCCTCGATCCAGGTGTGCCGCTCCACCGGCGGATGCCTGGTGAAGCGCACGTCGGCGATGCACCAGCGGTCGTCGCCCTTCTTCGCGGTGACCGAGGCCCCGACCCACTGGCGGAACGGGCTGTGGCTGCCGGTGGCGTCGATGACGTAGTCGGCCCGCAGCTGGTACTCGCCCGCCGGCGTGCTCACCGTCAGCGTGGCGCCTTCGCCGTCCTGCCGGAACCCGGTCACCCGGTTGCGCCAGCGCAGGTCCACGTGGCCCAGTTCGACGATGCGGTCGACCAGGAAGGCCTCGATGTAGAACTGCTGGATGTTGATGAAGGGCGGCTGCGTCGACAGGTTGTAGGCGCTCTGCTGGCGCAGGTCGAACGAATAGACCTCGTCGTCGCCGGCGAAGGTGCGGCCGACGCTCCACTGGATGCCCTTGGCCGCGATGCGCTCGTACACGCCCAGCCGGTCGAAGATCTCCAGCGACTTCTGCGTGTAGCAGATGCCGCGCGAGGAGGCGCCCTTGACGCCCACGGTGTTGTCCTCGTCCAGCAGCACGGCGGGGATGCCGTACTGGGCCAGGGCGCAGGCGGCCGTCAGGCCCGTGATGCCGCCGCCGACGATGACGATGGGATGGTGGCCCGGCCGCCCCGAGGCGATCTCGGGCGGCTCGCGAAAGGGATATTCCGGCAGCTTGTAGCCGCCCCCCTGGGCGAACTCGTAGCCGTTGGTCAACGCCGTCTCGGCGTAGCGCTCCGCCATGCTGTCTCCTTCGGGCCTGCGGCTTTATTTCTTGACGAATTCGGGACGGTCGTTGCACTGGGGCTTCAGCGGCTCGGAGGCCTGGCCGGCGGCGCGGTCGCGGCGCCACTGCTCCTTGCGCGCGGTCCACTCCTGCAGCCGCTCGTGGGCGGTCTTGCTCTCCTGCAGCATCTGGAACTCGTCGGCCAGCTGGGCGCTGAGCTCCAGGCGCACGCCGTTGGGGTCGAAGAAGTAGATGCTGTGGAAGATGTGGTGGTCGGTGACGCCCAGCACCTCGATGCCGTGGGCCTCGAGGCGTTCCTTCATGCGCTTGAGTTCCTCGACCGAATCCACGCGGAAGGCGATGTGGTTGACCCACCTGGGCGTGTTCGGCGAGGGCTCGCTCGCGGCGTCGTCGCCGAGGTCGAAGAAGGCGATGAACGAGCCGTCCTGCAGGCGGAAGAAGAAGTGCGTGTACGGGCAGTACTCGCCGGTGCTCGGCACGTAGTCGCTCTGGATGATGTGGTACAGGGGCAGCCCGAGGAGGTCCTCGTAGAAGTGGCGCGTTTCCTCCGCGTCGCGCGCGCGGTAGGCGACGTGGTGCAGCTGGTGGATGGGCACGGGTGCCGGCAGGGCTTGCGGATCTTTCAGGACGGCGGCCATGGATGCTCCTGCAATTCAACTATGCGTAATGCGTTTACTATAACGTAACGACTTGCGGACCTCCAGCGGCGCCGCCGGGCCTGCCTGAGAATTTTTATCAACTGACGACATTCGATAGAAGAAGGCCATGGGGTGCATTGAGCTTCGCTATTAGACGCGGGTCCCGCCCCTCATTACGCTTGCACGGTCTTCGGCGCCGCCGAAGCGCGTTTCGTTCCCTTCATCCACCCAGTAGGAGATCTCCATGGCAGCACTGAAAGGCTCCAAGACGGAAGAGAACCTGAAGGCCGCCTTCGCGGGCGAGTCCCAGGCCAACCGCCGTTACCTGTACTTCGCAAACAAGGCGGACGTCGAGGGCCAGAACGACGTCGCGGCGCTGTTCCGCTCGACCGCCGAAGGCGAGACGGGCCACGCCCACGGCCACCTGGAGTGGCTCGAGCAGTGCGGCGACCCGGCCACCGGCCTGCCGATCGGCTCCACGCGCGACAACCTGAAGGCCGCCGTCGCCGGCGAGACCCACGAGTACACCGACATGTACCCGGGCATGGCCAAGACCGCGCGCGACGAAGGCTTCGACGAGATCGCCGACTGGTTCGAGACGCT
>JAGWTH010000033.1 GCA_028868995.1 Burkholderiales bacterium
CGGGCGATGCGCAGGCCCTCGTCGATGCGGTAGCTCTCGTCCAGGTAGGGGTCGTTGATCAGGCCCTTCCAGCCCACGGTGGTGCGCGGCTTCTCGAAGTACACCCGCATCACCACCTCCAGCGTGTCCCGGTACTTCTCGCGCAGCTCGCGCAGCCGGCGCGCGTAGTCCAGCGCAGCGGCCGGGTCGTGGATGGAGCACGGCCCGATCACCACCAGCAGCCGGTCGTCCTTGCCGGCCATGATGTCGTGGATGGCACGGCGCGTGTGACTGATCAGCGCCTCCACGGGCGTGCCGCGGATCGGGAAGAACCGGATCAGGTGTTCGGGAGGGGGAAGCACGGTGATGTCCTTGATGCGCTGGTCGTCGGTCTGGCTGGTCCTGTCCGCGGGGTGCGGATACCAGGCATCGGTGGCGGCAGTGGCTTTGGGGCTCATGACGTGCTTTCGGGTGGTGTTGGTTGGCGCGGGCCCAAGAAAAAACCGCCGGGGTTGCCGGCGGTTTTTCGAGGTTCGTTGCGTGGGTCGCGGGTACGCTCAGATCTCTCTTCCGCCGGGGGCGCTGGAGAACCAAAAGTAGCCAAAAAAGAAGCCGCGAACGGGACGCATGGACGCAATGTAGCACACGCGGGCGGCCCGGCGGCGGCCGTGTGGCTTCAGCGCCGCAGGCGCTGCCACCACTGCAGGGCGCGTTCGCGCTGCGGCTCGGTGGGCGCGCCGAAGTCGGAGGTCGCGTCGGCCTCCTCGCGCTTCAGCCACTGCTCGTACATCTCCACCAGCAGCATGCCCTCACCCAGCGTGCGCCAGGCCACCAGGGTGAACTCGTCGGCGGTGACCTGCAGCTGGCCGCCCCAGGGGTCGAAGTCCAGGAGCCACTGGCTGATCAGGACGCGGAAGTTGTTCAGAGCCTGCAGGTAGGCCGCATATTCGTACAGGCCGCGCCAGCTCAGGCCCAGGTTGACGACCACGCTGCGGTGGTCGCGCAGCACCGTGAGCATGTCCATCAGCAGCGGCGCGGCCGACTCGCGCCCGCGGCTCAGCCGCAACCCGGCCGCCACGGCCTCGGCCTGCAGGGCCACCTGCTGCATGCCTTCGGTGAAGATCCGGCTGTCCTCGTCGGCCAGGGCGCCGCGCAGGAAGTTGCTCAGCTCGCCGAAAGGCAGGCTGGGCAGCGGCACGTGCACGCACGAAGGGGACGGGACCGTATCCATGGATGAGTTCGGGTGGGGAGCGGAGTATCCGCCCGCCGCCCTCCCTCGGGAGCGCGAGACCTACCGGCGGCCGTCGGGAGCCGTCAAGCGGTGCCGCCCAGGTCCCAGCAAGCGGGCGTCACCGTCAAGCGGTGCCGCCCACGTCCCAGCAAGCGGGCGTCACCGTCAAGCGGTGCCGCCCACGGTGAGCCCATCGATCCGCAGGGTTGGCTGGCCGACGCCCACCGGCACGCTCTGGCCTTCCTTGCCGCAGGTGCCCACGCCCGGGTCGAGCCGCATGTCGTTGCCGATCATGCTGACGCGGGTCAAGGCGTCGGGGCCGTTGCCGACGATGGTGG
This sequence comes from Burkholderiales bacterium, assembly GCA_028868995.1. Taxonomy (GTDB): domain Bacteria; phylum Pseudomonadota; class Gammaproteobacteria; order Burkholderiales; family Burkholderiaceae_C; genus Ramlibacter. Next base: position 1,549 of record JAGWTH010000033.1, read on the forward strand.
CGCCCTTGACCGGGTAGAGGATCCTGCCTTTCTCCACCCAGTAGGCCTCGCTGGCGGAGAACACGAACTTGCCGGAGGTGATGTCCACCTGGCCGCCGCCGAAATTGGTGGCGTACAGGCCCTTGTCGATGGAGGCGACGATCTCCTCGGGCGACTTGTCGCCGCCCAGCATGTAGGTGTTGGTCATGCGCGGCATCGGGATGTGCGCATAGCTCTCGCGCCGGCCGTTGCCGGTGGGCGCCACGCCCATCAGGCGGGCGTTGAGCGCATCCTGGATGTAGCCGCGCAGGATGCCGTCCTCGATCAGCACGTTGCGCTGGCTGGGGTTGCCCTCGTCGTCGACGTTGAGCGAGCCGCGCCGGTCGGCGATGGTGCCGTCGTCGAGCACGGTCACTCCCTTGGCCGCCACCCGCTGGCCGATGCGGCCGGAGAAGGCGCTGGAGCCCTTGCGGTTGAAGTCGCCCTCCAGCCCGTGGCCCACCGCCTCGTGCAGCAGGATGCCCGGCCAGCCGGGACCCAGCACCACCGTCATCTCGCCCGCGGGCGCGGGGCGCGATTCCAGGTTGGTCAGCGCGGCGTCCACCGCGTCGTCCACGTACTGGCGCAGGTGCGCCTCGTCGAAATACGCCAGGCCGAAGCGGCCGCCGCCGCCGCCGGAGCCCACCTCGCGCCGCCCGTTCTGCTCGGCGATCACGGTCACCGACAGGCGCACGAGCGGGCGCACGTCCGCCGCCAGCGTGCCGTCGGCGCGCGCCACCAGCACCACGTCGTACTCGCTCGCCAGCCCCGCCATCACCTGCACCACCCGCGGGTCCCGGGCGCGGGCCATGCGCTCCGTGCGCTCCAGGAGCTTCACCTTGGCGGTGCTGTCCAGCGTGCCGATGGGGTCCAGTCCCTGGTACAGCGAGCGGCTGGCCGCCACCCGGGTAGCCGGCACCCTGGCGCGAGCGCTCTTCGCGGCCGCGGCGATCGAGCGCACGGTGCGCGCCGCATCCAGCAGCGAGGCCTCGGAGATGTCGTCGGAGTAGGCGAAGGCGGTCTTCTCGCCGCTGACCGCCCGCACGCCCACGCCCTGGTCGATGCTGAAGCTGCCGGTCTTGACGATGCCCTCCTCCAGGCTCCAGCCCTCGCTGCGCGTGTACTGGAAGTACAGGTCGGCGTCGTCGACGCGGTGCGTGCGGATCTCCGCCAGCGCGCGCGCCAGGTGGGTTTCGTCCAGGCCGAAGGGTTCGAGCAGCAGGGCCTTCGCGGTGGCCAGGCGCTCGATGGTGGGTTCGCGGGAGATCATCGGCGCATTCTAGGGCGGCGACTCGTCCCCTGCGGCCATCAGGGCCGGCGGAACAGCTCCAGCAGGACGGCGTCGTCGAGGTCGGCGCGCCCTTCGGCCACGGCGCGGGCGAACGCCTCGTGGGCCAGCGCGCCCAGCCGCGCCTCGAAGCCGGCGCCGCGGGCAGCCTCCAGGGCCAGGCGGGTGTCCTTGTGCAGCAGGCTCACGTGTGCCCGCGGCGCGTAGTCGCCGGCCAGGGCGCGCCGCATGCGGTCCGTGCCGATCCAGCTCTGGCCGCTGGACTGCGCTATGACCTCGAGCGTGCGGGCCGCGTCCAGCCCGAGCCGCTCGGCCAGGGCGATCGCCTCGGCCGCGCCGGCCAGGTTCACGGCGGCCAGCAGGTTGTTGACCAGCTTGGTGCGGGCGCCGTCGCCGGCGCGCTCGCCGACCCGGAACACCTTGCTGCTCAGGGCCGCCAGCAGTTCGCGGTTCGCGTCGACCACGGGGTCGGGACAGGCCACCATCAGGCTCATGGTCCCGTCGCGGGCCCGCGCCGGCCCGCCCGACATGGGCGCGTCGATGGCTGCCAGCCCCGCCTCGGCCAGCCGCGCGGCCAGGCGTTCGACGTCCTGCGGGGCGATGGTGGGGCACAGCAGCACGGCCCGGCCGGGCGCCAGGGCCGCGGCGGCGCCCCCGGGCCCGAACAGCACGGCCTCGGCCTGGGCCGCATCCACGACGGCCACGACGAGGGCGTCGGCGCCCCGGGCGGCTTGCGCGGGCGTGGCCGCGGCGGTGGCGCCGAGGTGCACGAGGGCCGACACCTTCTGCGGCACGAGGTCGCACGCACGCACCTGCCAGCCACACGCGAGCAGCCGCGCGGCCATGCCGCCGCCCATGTTGCCCACCCCGACGATCCCGATCGTTCCGCTCATGCCTGCCATCCCCTCCCCTTGCGGCGGCGGCGCGTCGCGTCCACCATCCGTCGCGGGCGATTATGGGCGCGGGGCGCGCGGACGCACCGGCACCTCCCCCATCGAGCAGAGGAACGGCCGCGGCGCCGGGTCCATACTGCCAGCCCGGAAGACCGCCGAAGCGCGCACGAGAGGGGACCCAGTGAACGAAACGGCCGGGGCCAGGGCGCCCCGCGAGGAAATCCAGCAGCGGCTGCTGGAACTGCTGGCCGAGCAGAGCCGGCGCGTGCCGATCGCGGTCGGCTGCCTGCTGGTGGTGGTCGCCTTCATGGCCGGCCAGCACCTGCCGCCCTGGATCCCCGCCCTGTGGCTGGTGGCCGCCCTCGCGGTGCTGCTGGTGCGCTGGCGCTGGCTGGGCCTGCTGCCCGCGCGCACCCAGGTGCCGACCCGCGAGCGCGTGCGCACGGCGGTGCTCCTGAGCTTCGTCAACGGCTGCATGCACGGCCTCATGCTCTGCGCCTTCCCTGTGCTGTCCGACCCGGAGCGATCTTTCTTCACGCTTCTGATCCTGGGCCTGAGCACGGGCGCCGTGGGCACCACCGCCGGCCACCGGCGCATCTACCTCGCCTACATCCTGCCGGCGGCCGGCACGCTGCCGCTGTGGTGGCTGTTCGCATCGGGCACGGCCGCCGCGGGTTGGACCAACCTGTCCCTGGCCCTGCTGGCCGGCCTGTACCTGTGGCTGCTGGTGGGGCTGGCCGACAACGCCTGGCGCACCTTCAGCGAGTCGGTGCAGATTCGCTTCCAGGACCGCGAGATGGCCGCGCAGCTGCGCGCCGCGCTGGCCCAGGCCAACCAGGCCAACCAGGCGAAGACGCGCTTCCTGGCTGCCGCCAGCCACGACCTGCGCCAGCCCCTGCACACGATCGGCCTGCTGGTCGCGGCGCTGTCCCTGCGGCCGATCGAGGGCCGCGACCGCGAGGTGGTGGACCTGCTGAGCCAGGTGACGGTGGCCCTGTCCGAGCAGCTGGACCAGCTGCTGGACATCTCCAAGCTGGACGCCGGCGTGGTCGAGCCGGACAAGAAGATCGTGGACCTGGGCGAGATGCTGCGGATGCACCACGCGGAGATGCGCGCGGCGATCGAGGAGCAGGGCCTGCGCGCGGTGCTGGACGCGCCGGTCGGCGTGCGCTGCTGGACCGACCCGGCGCTGGTGCTGCGCGTGCTGCGCAACCTGACCGAGAACGCGATCAAGTTCACCCCGCAGGGGCAGGTGGCGCTGCGCCTGCGCACGGCGGACCGCATGGCCTTCCTCAGCGTGGAGGACACCGGCCGCGGCATCCCGCCGTCCGAGCAGGCCATGGTGTTCGAGGAGTTCTACCAGGTGGACAACCCGGAGCGCGACCGCGCCAAGGGCCTGGGCCTGGGCCTGTCGATCGTGCGGCGGCTGTGCAAGCTGCTGGGCATCACGCTGGAGATGCGCTCGGCCGAAGGCCAGGGCACCACGATCACCCTGGGCGTGCCGCTGGACAGCCTCGGGGCGCTCGCGCCGGCCGAGCCGCAGCCGCTGCGCCGGCACGGCTTCGCCGGCCTCACCGTGCTGGTGATCGACGACGAGCGCTCGGTGCGCATGGGCATGCGGGTGCTGCTGGAGGAGCTGGGCTGCCGGTTCGTCGAGGCCAGTTCGATCGAGGAGGCCACGCGCGAGGCGCGCGCCGTGCGCCCCGACGTGGTGCTGGCGGACATGCGGCTGCGCAACGGCGAGTCCGGCATCGCCGCGATCTCCAGCATCGTGGCCGCCATCGGCGACACGCCCTCGGTGCTGGTTACCGGGGACACGGCCCCCGACCGGCTGCAGGAGGCCAACCGCGCCGGCATCACCCTGCTGCACAAACCGGTCAGCCTGCCTCTTCTGCAGGCCGAACTCGGGCGCGTCCTCGGCGGCAGGGACGCCGCGCCATGAGCCGCCGCGCCATGAGCCGCCGGGCCGCCCCGACGCGAATCCCGCAGCGCGGAGGGTGGTCCAGTGAGCCGGCCCGCGCCTGACCCTGACCCCGCCCTGGCCGGGCGAAGGTCGCCTGGCAGCCTGCGCTGGCTGTCGCACGACTACGGGCAGTTGCGGGCGCGAGCCCGCAAGGGCTGGGTCTGGGACGTGGTGATCGTGGGCAGCGGCTACGGCGGCGCCATGGCCGCCGCCGAACTGGCGGGCCTGCGCAAGCCGCAGCCGGACGCGCAGGGGCGCACCGAGGTGAGCGTGTGCGTGCTGGAGCGCGGCGGCGAATACGCGCCCGGCATGTTCCCTTCCAGCCTGCAGGAGCTGCCGCCGCACGTGCGCATCCACCGGCGCGGCCACGACGCGATCGTCGGCCGGGCCGGCGCCCTGCTCGACGTGCGCGTGGGCCCGCATGTCTCGACCCTCGTCGGCAACGGGCTGGGCGGCGGCTCCCTGATCAACGCCGGCGTGATGGAGCCGCCGCGCTGGCGGCCCGGACAGGGCCTGCCGCAGGGCGTGGAGCGCGAGCTGGAGCCCCTGTACGCGCAGGTGAAGGAGGCCCTGCGGGCCAGCGACCGGCTGAAGGAGCATCCGGACCTGAAGGCGGCTCCGCTGGCCAAGACGCAGGTGCTGAGGAGATTCGCCGAGGCCACGCCGGACGCCGCGTTCCGCGACGCCGCCATCACCGTGCAGACGGAGGACGGCGACCCCGACGTGCCGCGGTGCACCCTCTGCGGCGACTGCATGACCGGCTGCAACGTGGGAGCCAAGCGCTCGCTGGACACCACCCTGCTGCGCCGGGCCCATGCCGCCGGGGCGCAGATCTACACCGGCGGCACCGTGCTCCACCTCGAGCAGGCCGCGGACGGCGGCTGGCTGCTGCAGACGGTCTACACCGACGCCGGCCTGCGCTCGCGCCACCAGCCGCAGGCCGTGCGCGCCCGCAAGGTCATCCTCGCCGCCGGCACGCTGGGCAGCACCGAGATCCTGCTCCATTCGCGTTCGCTGTCGCTGTCGCGCCGCCTCGGCTCCGGCTTCTCCTGCAACGGCGACAACCTCGTGGCCCGGCATGGCGGACCCGAACCGGTGCGCACCACCACCGACGAATTCGAACCCCTGGCCGCGCGCCGGGTGGGTCCCACCATCACGGGCGTGGTGGAGTTCGGCGACGTGCTGGTCGAGGAATTCGCGGTGCCCGCGCCGCTGAAGCGGCTGTTCGACGAGACCGTCACCACCGCGCGCCTGTTGAACCGCCTGCCGCGCTGGCCGGACCGCAGCCCCGGGCAGAAGCGGCTCGGGCTCGACAGCATGGCGGTCGACCCCGATGCGATGGAGAACACGCTGCTGGTCGGCGTGATCGGGCACGACGAGAGCCAGGGCCACATCGTGATCCCCGACCCGCTGGAGCCGCAGGAGGAAGGCCGCGCCGGCATCGAGTGGCCGCAGGTGCGCGAATCGCCGCTGATGGAGCAGGCCTGGCGGCAGGTGCGGGACGCGCTGGCGCGCAGCGCGCCTTGCGCCGACGTGCTGCCGAACCCGGCCTGGCGGCCCGTGCCCGATGCCATGGCATCGCTGGCCGGCGGCCGCGGCCCGATCTTCACGGTGCACCCGCTGGGCGGCTGCCCCATGGGGGAGTCGCACGTGGACGGCGTGGTCGACACCCTCGGCCGGGTGTTCCGCGTCACCGAGGCCGGCGGCGAACCCTACGACGGCCTGGTCGTGCTGGACGGCTCCATCCTGCCCCACTCGGTCGGCGCGAACCCGGCGCTCACCATCTCCGCGCTGGCGATGCGCTCGGCCCGCCAGCTCGCCGCCGCCTGGGGCTGGGGCGCCGCCTCCGCGCCGGCCGCGCCCGCGGCGTCGCCGCAACGCACGCGCCCGCAATACCGGCCGCCGGCGGACTGCACGCCGCCCAGGCCGCAGGCCACGCAGGTCGAACTGGTGGAGCGGCTCGCCGGCGCGGCCGGCAGCGCGTACTGGGTCGAGCTGACGCTGTGCTACGAGCGCGCGAACCTGGCGCAGTTCACCGGTCTCGCCTCCCGCGAGGTCCGGCTGTACGCACCCAAGTCCTTCCTGCGGGTCTACGACAACCGCAACGACGCGCGGCGGACCCTGCTCACCCTGGGCGAGAAGGAACGTTCAGCCAGGGCCCTGTACACGGCCCGGATCAGCGGCACGATGACGCTGGCCGAGCCCCGCGCCGGCCTGGGCGCCGCCTGGCACGCCCTGCGTGCGGCGGGGGCCTGGCTGGTGAACCGCGGCACGCGGGAGCTGTGGGACGTGCTCACCGGCCGGCAGGGCAACACGCTGGACGCCTGCGCCTTCGTGGGTTCGGCCGGCCGGGCCGGCGAGCTGCGCCTGTTCCACTACCGGCTGGAAGTCGGGGAGGTGGTGCAGGCCGGCGAGGGGAACGCGGCGCTGCAAGCGCGCACGCGCCTGCCGCCGGGCACGCCCATCGAGGGCAGCAAGTGCCTCACCTACGGCCTGCGCAGCAACCCCTGCCTGCAGCTGACGCAGCTGCGGCTGCAGGGGTTCCCGCTCGGCGAAGCGGCGCCGACGCTGTGCCTGGACACCCGTTTCATCGCGCGCGAGTCCGTGCCGCTGCTGCGCATCATCCAGCAGGAGAACCAGGTGGTCGCCCTGGCGGAATTCGCCTCCTTCCTCCTGTGCTGGGTCCGCATGCTGGCGAGCATCCACCTCTGGTCCTTCCGGGCGCCGGACCCGGCGCCGCCGCGCGTGCCCGTCCTGCTGCCGGGCGCGATCCGGGACCTGCCGGCGCCCGAGGTCTGCGTCCTGCCGCTGGAGAAGGACCCGCACTCGCCCCTCTTCGCGTCGGTGCGCCTGACGCGCTATCCGCACAAGGACCGCCCGCCAGTCGCGCTGATCCACGGCTACAGCGCCAGCGGCACCACTTTCACCCACGAGGCGATCCCGCAGCCGCTGGCGCGCCACCTGTGGAACATGGGGCGCGACGTCTGGGTGCTGGACCTGCGCACGAGCGCCGGCCTGCCCACCGCCAAGGATCCCTGGCGCTTCGAGGATGCTGCCTTCGCCGACCTGCCCGTGGCGCTGGACCTCATCCGCCACGTGACCGGGCAGCGGGTGAGCGTGTTCGCGCACTGCATCGGCGCGGTGATGCTCGGCATGGCGCTGCTGACCGAGCCCGGGGAGCTCGGAAAATTCGAACGCTCCCGCGGCGACGGGCCGACGCCAAAGCGCTGGGGCGACGAACTCGGCCGGCTCGCCGACAACGTGGACCGGATCGTGCTGTCGCAGAAGGGCCCCATGCTGGTCTACCGCGACGACAACGTGCTGCGCGCCTACCTCCTGCGCGCGCTGCGCAAGCTGGTGTTCTCGCAGGACTACCAGTTCCGGGTGCCCCAGGGCCGGACGCTGGCGGGCGACCTGATGGACCGGGTGCTCGCGACCCTGCCCTATCCGCCGGAGGAATTCGTCCGCGAGAACCCCTGGATCCCCTGGCAGCGCACGCCCTGGGCGGGCTTCCGCCACCGCATGGACGCCCTGTACGCGCGCGACTTCAGCCTGCGCAACATCGAGGACCGCACGCTCGCGGCCATCGAGGACCTGTTCGGCCCGCTCAACCTCGACACGGTGGCCCAGGCGATCCACTTCGCCCGGCGCAACACCATCACCGACGGCAACGGGCGGCCCTTCGACACCAGCGGCGCGCGGCTGGCGGCGCGCTGGCCGCGGCGCGGCACCGTCAGCATCCACGGCGCCGAGAACGGCCTGGTCGACGTCAAGACGCTGGACGTGATGCGCTCGCAGATGGCCTTCGCCGGCATCCCCTACCTGGCCATCGAGATCCCGGGCTACGGCCACCAGGACTGCCTGGTCGGGCGCGACGCCGCGCGCGACGTGTTCCCCTTCATCGCCGCCAACCTCTGAGGACCGCCGATGGACCCGCTGTGGAAGCTGCCGCCCTTCGAGCTCAAGCCGCTGCCGGGCGGAGCCTGGGCGGTGCAGTCCGAGGCGGGGCTGGGACCGGCGCTGGCCGTGTTCGCCCCACTGCGCAGGCAGGGCGCGTCCTGGGTGCTCGCGCTCTCCGGCGACGACTCCGTCGACCTCACCCCCGCGAACGACCGGTCGTGGACCCCCGTGCCCTTCCCGACGGCGCCCCAGGCCGAGCGGTTCCTCTGCATGCTGCGCTACGACCAGCCCGGCGACCGTCCCGGCGGCACCTTCGGCCCCCTGCTGTTCCGGCCGGACGACGGGGACGCGGGCCACGCCACCATCACGGGCGCCGATCTGCGCGCCGCGCTGGACACGCTGCAACGCGACACCGACCTGCAGCTGGAGCTGCAGATGGTGTCGCCGCCCGACCCCCCGCCCGCGCCGGCCGGATCCGCGGCGCCCGCCGACGCGGCACCGCCGGATCCCCTGCCCGACACCCTCTGCTTCGCCTTCGCCAGCTGCCAGTACCCCGCCGGGTTGCTGGACCGCCGCATCGCCCATGGGTCGTACGCGCGGCTCGCGCAGGCCCTGCAGCAGGCCGGCGGACCGCGGCCCGAACGCCTGCTGCTGGTGGGCGACCAGGTCTACACCGACGCGACCTACGGCCTGCTCGACCCGGCGCGGCTGGACGACCGCTACCGCCTGCCCTACGAAGCCATGCAGGACCGGGCGAACGGCCCGTTCGCGCTCCTGCCCCAGGACTTCCTGGCGCGCCGGCGGATGATGCCCGACGACCACGAGATCGTGGACAACTGGGAACCCGGTCCCCCGGGCACCACGGATCCGAGGGTCAAGCCCGCCATGGAGGCCTACTGGACCTACCAGCGGCGCAGCGACCCCGAACCCGAAATGCGCATCCGCGAGTGCGGCCCCGGCTGGTGGCTGTTCATGGCCGACTCGCGCACGCAACGCATGCCGCGCGACGAGACCAACGTGGACCAGGCGCTGATCCTGGGCCAGGCGCAGACGGTCGAACTGGAGGAATGGCTGGAAAGCGCCCCCGCCGACAAGCTGAAGATCGTCACCACCGCCTCCATGCTGCTGCCGCGCACCCGGATCTGCATGGACGAGCCCCTGTACCTCGACCCCTGGCAAGGCTATCCGGCCTCGTTGCACCGCCTGCTGGCCTTCCTGTACGAGAAGAACCTCCGCAACGTGGTCTTCCTTTCCGGGGATGCGCACATCGCCTGCGACGCGCGCATCACCGTGCGGCGGCGCGGCGCCCCGGGGGGCGTCCGCTTCGCCTCCTTCCATGCGCCCGCGCTGTACGCCCCCTTCCCCTTCGCCAACGAGGAGCCGGCGAACTTCCTGCTGCAGGAGGACTTCAGCTTCCAGTCCGGCGGCAACACCTACGAGTGCGAGGTGCGGGCGAGCCTGCCGGCCGGCCGCGCCAACGGCTGCGGCCTGCTCCATGCGACCCGTGCGGGCCCGGACTGGGACGTGACGTACCAGGTGCTGGCTTGACCGCCGGCTAGGAAATCCGCACGCCCTTTTCCGCCGCCATGTACACGGCCTCGGTGCGGTTGCGGGTACCGAGCTCCTGGTAGATGGCGCGCAGGTGGGTCTTCACCGTGCCGTCGCTGATGCCCAGCTCCCGCGCGATCAGCTTGTTGGAGTTGCCGCGCAGCGCGGCGCGCAGCACGTCGGCCTGGCGGTCCGTGAGCATGGGGAAGGCTTCGCGCACGTCGCGCGTGGCGACCGGCGCCAGGCCGCCGGTGGGCAGCCAGACGCCGCCGTCGGCGATGGTCTTCACCGCGATCATCAGCTGCGCCGGGGGCGAGTCCTTGGGGATGAAGCCGGCGGCACCGAGGTCGACGGCGGTTCGCACCAGCTCCGCGTTGCGGTCGCCCGAGAGCACCACCACGCGGGTGAGCGGCGCCGACTCGCGCAGCGCCTCCAGCGCGCGGGCGCCGGCCAGGCCCTCCATGTGCCAGTCCATCAGGATCAGGTCGAAGGTGCCGCCGCGGGTGGCCTCCACGGCCTCCTCGGCGGAGCCGGTCAGGGTGACCTCCATGCCGGCATCCAGCTTTTCCAGCAGCAGGCGCAGGCCCTCCCGGAAGAGGGAATGGTCATCGCAAACCAGAACACGCATGGAGGCCTCCTTTCGCCCGTACTGCCAGATAGCGGGGGGGACCCGGTCGATATCCAAACTCCCCGGGATCATGGCGCTGCCCGGCCGCACCGGCCTCCCCCAGCCGGGAGAGGGTGCCCGCCCCGTCAGGATTGCACAAGCCGCTTGGACCGGGCGATCGACATCAGGATGCCCAGCCCCATCCCCAGCGTCACCATGGCCGTGCCGCCGTAGCTGATGAAGGGCAGCGGCACCCCCACCACCGGCAGGATGCCGCTGACCATGCCCATGTTCACGAAGGCGTAGGTGAAGAAGATCATGGTCACCGCGCCGGCGAGCAGGCGCGAGAACAGGGTCGGCGCCTCCAGGGCGATGTTCATGCCGCGCATCACCAGCACCAGGAAGCAGGCGATCAGGAACAGGTTGCCGGCCAGCCCGAACTCCTCGGAGAAGGCGGCGAAGATGAAGTCGGTGGTGCGTTCCGGGATGAACTCCAGGTGGGTCTGGGTGCCCTGCATGAAGCCCTTGCCGAAGACGCCGCCGGAGCCGATGGCGATCATGCCCTGGATGATGTGGAAGCCCTTGCCCAGCGGGTCGCGGGTCGGGTCCAGCAGGGTGCAGATGCGCTGCTGCTGGTAGTCGTGCAGGACCGGCCAGCGCACGCCCTCGGCGCACAGGGAGCCCTCGAAGGCCACGACCAGCGTCACGCCGACCAGGCCCAGCACCAGCGGCGGCACGATCAGCTTCCAGGACAGCCCGGCGAAGAACACGACCGACAGGCCGGCGGTCAGCACCAGCAGCGCCGTGCCCAGGTCGGGCTGCTTCATGATCAGGCCCACCGGCACGGCCAGCAGCACCAGCGCGACGAAGAAGTCCAGCGGCCGCAGCTGGCCCTCGCGCTTCTGGAACCACCAGGCCAGCATCAGGGGCATGGCGATCTTCAGGATCTCGCTGGGCTGGATCACCACGCCCACGTTGATCCAGCGCCGGGCGCCCTTCTTGGTGACGCCGAACAGGGCCACGGCCACCAGCAGGGCGACGCCCAGCCCGTACAGGGGCACGGCGAAGCTCATGAGGCGCTGCGGCGGCACCTGCGCCACGACGAACAGGATGGTCCCGGCCAGCACCATGTTGCGGGCATGGTCGACGAAGCGGCCGCCATAGTCGTAGCCGGAGCTGTACATGGTCACCAGCCCCGCGCAGGCGAGCAGGAACACGGCGAAGGCAAGGGGACCGTCGAAGCCCTGCAGCATGGGAGCCAGGCGCTGGCGCAGCGACGGTCGTTCGAAAACGGCGGCCATGCGGGATTATCCCCGACCCTCCTCCTCGCCCTCCTCCCAATGGCCGTGGTGCCGCCGGGGCCGGCTGCTACGATCGGCCGCTGCCCATGAACATCCTGGTCGTCGACGATCATCCCCTGTACCGCTGCGGCGTGGCCTTCACCCTGCAGGACACGGGCATGGACGTGGCCGTCGTCGAATGTCCCAGCCTGGAGGTCGCCTTCCGGCGCCTCGACGAGGGCCTGCAGGCCGACCTGATGATCCTGGACCTGCAGATGCCCGGTTTCCAGGGGGTGGATTCGGTGCGGGCGGTGCGCGCGCGCCGGCCCGAGGTGCCGGTGCTGGTGCTGTCCGGCAACGAGGAACCGGCGATCGTGCGCGAGTGCATCGACCTGGGCGCCTTCGGCTTCGTGCCCAAGTCGGCGCCGCCCGACCAGTTCCTCGCGGCGCTGCGGCTGGTGCTGTCCGGGGGCGTCTACCTGCCGCCCGCCACCCTGAGCGTGGCCGCGCCCGTCACCCGGGCCCAGCAGGATGCCTGGAGCCGGCTGGGCACCCGCCTCACCGAGCGCCAGCGCCAGGTGCTGCTGGGCATCGTCCAGGGCAAGCCCAACAAGGTGATCGCGCGCGACCTGGGGCTGTCGGACACCACCGTGAAGTCGCACGTGGCGCACATCCTGGACGCCCTGGTGGTGTCCAACCGCACCGAGGCCGTCTACGCGCTGGCTCGCGCGGGCATCAGCATCCGGGACCTGCAGGCGGCGCCCGACCCGGTCGCCTAGCGAAACCCGGAAATATCCGCCTCTCGCGGCATTTCGGTGATCCCCTGGGCGGCCTTCCTCTGCGCTTGCACGGGCAGGCCGGTGCGCAGCGCCGCCAGCAGCCGCTCGGGCGTGATCGGCTTCTGCAGCACCGGCAGCGCCAAGCCGCGTTCCGCGAGATCCGCCTCGCCGGACACGATCCACGCCGGCACCGGGCCGTAGGCCGCGCGCACCGCCTCCACCGCCTCGACGCCGGTGGCCTCGCCCAGCCGGTAGTCCGCCAGCACCAGGTCGGGCGGGACGCCGCCGTCGCGCAGCGCCTGCATCAGCTGCGTCAGCGTCGCGGCCGACGCCACCTGCGCCCCCGCCTCCAGCAGCCAGTCGCACAGGGCATCGCGCGCCAGCCGGTCGTTCTCGACCACGGCCACCATGCGTCCGCGCAGCAGCGCCTCGCCCTGGTCGCCGCCGGTGTCCGCGGCGAGGCAGGGCGCCTCGCTGGCCAGGGGCAGCCGCACGGTCACCCGGGTGCCGCGGCGCGGGGTCGATTCGATCTGCAGCCGCGCCCGCATCAGGTCCGCCATGTGGCGCGAGATCGCCAGTCCCAGGCCGATGCCCTCGGCCTCGGCCAGGCTGGCGGAGCGGCCGCGGAAGAAGGCGTTGCAGGCCTGCGCCAGGTCCTCGGGTTCCATGCCGACGCCCTCGTCGCTGACGCGCAGCACCCCCTCGCCGGCACCGCGCTCCACGCTCAGGACGATCTCGCCCTGCAGCGAGTACTTGAAGGCGTTGTCCAGGAAGTTGCGCACCATGCGCTCCAGCAGCACCGGGTCGGCGGCGACGGTGCAGGGCCCCGGCCGCTCCAGCCGGAAGCGCAGGCCGCGCGCGGCGCATTTCTCCGCGAAACCCGACACCGCCGCGGCCAGCAGCTGCTCCAGCTGCACCGGCTGCACCACCGCCTTCATGGTGCCGGCGTCGATCTGGGCGAAGTCCACCAGGTGGCGGAACATGCCGTCGATCGATTCGCCGGTGCGCACGATCTGCTGGGCCATCAGGTCGCGGCGCGCCGGGTCGCTGGACTTGCGGAAGATGTCGGACAGGAACAGCAGCGCCTGCACCGGCTGGCGCAGGTCGTGGCTGGCGGCGCCCAGGAAGCGGGAGCGGGCGCGCTGCGCCTCCTGCTCGCTGGCCAGCGCCTGGCGCAGCTGCTGCACCAGCACCGCGTTCTGCTGGGCGGCCGCGACGGCGTTGCGCAGCTGCGCCTGGACGATGCGGGCCAGCCGCACCAGCATCGGCGCGCCGAGCGCCATGCCGGCGGCGATCAGCAGCAGCTCGCGCCGGCCCACGTGGAAGGCCCACCCGGACAGGATGGTGAACAGGCAGGCGGCCAGGTAGGCCGTATAGACGCCCGGCTGCACGCCGAGCACGGACACCCCGAAGGTCACCCAGCCGACCACGATCACGGTCAGCACGCCCAGGTCGGCCGTGGACAGGACGGGGGCGAACAGGGGCACCGAGGCCGTGGCCAGCCAGCTGGTGCCCGCGGTCACCAGCGCGATCCTGCGCAGGGTCGCCTCGCTCGCCTCCTGCCGGGCGCCCAGGCGCTCGAAATAGGCCTGCCGGCCCAGCATGGCGGCCACCAGCACCCCGTACCAGGCGAAAAAGGGCAGCCAGCCCGCCGTGGGGACGAACAGGGCGCCCAGGAAGCCGCCCAGGAGCAGCACCATCCAGCGCCCGAACCGCGTCTGGGCGAGGATCATGGCGACGCTTCTCTCGACCAGTTCGTCCGATGCCTGGGCGGCTGCCTTCCCTGTGTGTTCTTCTTTGGCCAACTTCCACTCCGGGCTAAGAGTTTGGCTTAAGGTGGCATGGTTCTGCAATTCGGAACGATCCGCGTCTACCATCCGGGCGATGCAGGCGACCCATTTGTTGTATTTGCACGGCTTCCGCTCCTCCCCGCGCTCGTTCAAGGCGCAGAAGATGGCCGCCGCCGTGCGCGAGCGGCATCCGCGCGTGACCTGGTGGTGCCCCCAGCTGCCGCCCTCGCCGCGGGAGGCCATGGCGCTGGTAGGGGAGCAGGTGCGCCACTGGCCGCGCGACCGGATGGCGGTGGTTGGCTCCTCGCTGGGCGGCTTCTACGCCACCTGGGTGGCCGAGGAAACGGGTTGCCGGGCCGTGCTGCTCAACCCCGCCGTGGACCCGGCGCGCGACCTGCACCGCTACATCGGCGAACAGACCGCCTGGCACGACCCCGAGGAGCGCTTCGAGGTCCGCCCGGAGTTCATGGACGAACTGCGCGCCCTGCAGCGCGGCCCTGTCACCCGCCCGGAACGCTATTTCGCCGTGATCGCCAAGGGCGACGAGGTGCTGGACTGGCGCGAGATGACCGGCCGCTACCCCGGCGTGCGCATCAAGCTGCTGGAAGGCGGCGATCATGCGCTGTCCGACTTCGACGCCCACCTCGAGGAAGTGCTCGCCTTCCTGGACCTGGCCTGACCGCGGGCCATCCCACCCGCGTGGGACAATCGGCGGATGTTCGTTCTGTTTGAGGATGCCGGGAAATTCCTGGCCGGGCGGGTGTTGTCCGAGACCGACAGCTCCGCCCAGGTGGAGCTGGAAAGCGGCAAGCGGGTCAAGGTCAAGGCGACTGGCATGCTGCTGAAGTTCGACCAGCCGCAGCCGCAGGAGCTGCTGCGGCAGGCGCAGGAGATCGCCCAGACCATCGAGCTGGACCTGGCCTGGGAATTCGCCCCCGAGGAGGAGTTCGGCTTCGCCGACCTGGCCCACGACTATTTCGGCGCCACCGCCGGCATCGCCCAGCGGGCGGGTGCCCTGCTGCGGCTGTTCGAGGCGCCCCACTACTTCCGCCGCGCCGGCAAGGGGCGGTTCCGCAAGGCGCCGGCCGAGATCGTGCAGCAGGCGCTGGCCGCCATCGAGAAGAAGAAGCAGGTGCAGGCGCAGATCGCCGCCTGGGCCGCCGAGCTCGTCGCCGGCAGCTGCCCGGCGCCGATCCGCGAGCAGCTGTACCGCATCCTGTTCAAGCCGGACAAGAACGCGCCCGAGTACAAGGCGGTGGTCGAGGCCTCGCGCGGCGCGCAGGCGGCCCCGCTCGCCCTGCTGCAGCGCGCCGGCGCGATCACCTCGCCCTACCAGTTCCACGCCAAGCGCTTCCTGCTGGAGTACTTCCCCAAGGGCACCGGCTTCCCGGCCCTGGCCGCGCCGGCGATCCGCGACGAGCTCCCGGTCGCCGCGGTGCAGGCCTTCTCGGTCGACGACTCGCACACCACCGAGATCGACGACGCGCTGTCGGTCCAGGGCCTGGGCAGCGGCACGGTCACGGTGGGCGTGCACATCGCCGCGCCGGCCCTGGCGATCCAGGCCGGCACCCCGGTCGACCAGCTCGCCCGCCAGCGTCTGTCGACGGTCTACATGCCGGGGCAGAAGATCACCATGCTGCCCGACGGCGTGGTGCAGGCCTACACGCTGATGGAAGGCCGCGACTGCCCCGCGGTGTCGCTGTACGTGCGGTTCGACGAAGCCTCGCTAGCGGTGCAGGCGAGCGAGACGCGGCTGGAGCGCGTGCCGATCGCGGTCAACCTGCGGCACGACCAGCTCGACGCGCACCTGCCGGAGGCCTGGCTGGAGGACGCGACGCTGCGCGCCGACGACGTGCCCGAGCCGGCGCGGCGCTTCCGCCCGGAGCTGTCCTTCCTGTTCCGCCTGGGCCGGCACCTGAAGGCGCAGCGCGAGCTGGTGCGCGGCAAGCCCGAGAACTTCAGCCGGCCCGACTACAACTTCCGCATCCCCGGCGCCGGCGAGGACGGGCCCGCGGGCGACGAGGCGGTCGAGATCACGGTGCGCCGGCGCGGCGCGCCGCTGGACCTGATCGTGGCCGAGGCCATGATCCTCGCCAACAGCACCTGGGGCCAGTGGCTCGCCGAGATCGGCGTGCCCGCCATCTACCGCAGCCAGGCCAGCCTGGCGCCGGGGGTGAAGGTGCGCATGGGCACCAAGGCCCTGCCGCACGCGGGCATCGGCGTGAAGAGCTATGCCTGGAGCACCTCGCCGCTGCGCCGCTACACCGACCTGGTCAACCAGTGGCAGATCATCGCCGCGGCCCGCCACGGCCGCACGGCAGCGCTGGCGGCGCCCTTCAAGCCCAAGGACGCGGAGCTGTTCTCCATCATCTCCGCCTTCGACGCCGCCTACTCCGCCTACAACGGCCACCAGGCGACGATGGAGCGCTACTGGACGCTCAAGTACCTGCAGCAGCAGTCCATCCGCGAGCTGGAGGCGACCGTGTTCAAGGAAGGCCTGGCGCGCGCCGACACCCTGCCCCTGGTGCTGCCGGTGCTGGGCGCGGGCGACCTGCCGCGCGGCACGCGGGTGCTTCTCAGGCTGGGCGAGATCGACCTGATCACCCTGGACGTGAGCGGAACGGTCCTCCAGCGCCTGGACACCCTGGGGGCGGCCGCAGTGTCGGCGGAGGACGACACCGAGGAGGAAACCGTCGCCGGCCCGATTGCGATCGCGGTGGATGTCACGGAAACTCCCCTGGAGGAGTCCGGCGCCGCGCCTGCGGCCGCCGATCATTAGAGCCGTGAACCTGAAGTCGTTGAGCCCCCTGGAGATCGCACTGGGGATTTCCGTCCTAGTGCATGCCGCGGTGTTCACCGTGCGCATCGTCGACCCCGAGGGCTTCGACCGCGTGTTCCAGGACACCCCGCTCGAGGTGGTGCTGGTCAACGCGCACAGCAAGGAGAAGGTGGAGCACGCGCAGGCGATCGCGCAGAGCGCGCTGGCCGGCGGCGGCGAGGCCGACCGCGGCCGCGCCACCTCGCCCCTGCCGCCCTCGGCGCTCACCCGCTTCGGCGACGCGGCCGACGACGAGCGCAAGAAGATCGAGGCCATGCAGGACCAGCAGATGCTGATGCTGGCCCGGCTCAAGCGCACGCTGGCGGCCATGCCGCCCGCCGACCCCAGGGAGATGCGCAGCGACCCGGAGGCCGCAGCGCGCGAACACAAGCGCCGGCACCTGATGAAGCTGCTCGCCGAAATCGAGAAGCGCATCAACGAGGAGAACGCGCGCCCGAAGAAGCGCTACATCAGTCCCGCCACCCGCGAGGAGGTGTACGCGGTCTACTACGACTCGCTGCGCCGCAAGATCGAGGAGCGCGGCACCCGGAATTTCCCGGAAGCCGCCGGGCACAAGCTGTACGGCGAGCTCACCATGATCGTCACCGTGAACCACGACGGCCGCGTGCTGGCCACCGAGGTGGTCGAAAGCTCGGGCAACCGCACGCTCGACCGCCGCGCGGCGAGCATTGCGCGCGCGGCCGGGCCGTTCGGTGCCTTCACCCCGCCGATGCGGCGCCAGGCCGACCAGATCGTGGTGGTCTCGCGCTTCAAGTTCACGCGCGACGACGTGCTCGAAACCCGGCTCACCGGCGGCTGAGACAATCCCTGCCGTGGACCGTTATTGCGTCATGGGCAACCCCGTGGAACACAGCAAGTCGCCGTGGATCCACGCCCGCTTCGCCGAGCTCACCGGGCAGGTGCTGGAATACGGCAAGCGCCTGATCGGCCTGGGCGAATTCCCGCAGGCCGTGCGCGCCTTCGTCGCCGAGGGCGGCCGGGGCTGCAACATCACCGTGCCGTTCAAGTTCCAGGCCGCCGCCCTGGTTACCCGGCGCAGTGCCCGCGCCGAGCTGGCCGACGCCTGCAACATCCTCAGCTTCGAGGGCGATGCAATCGTCGGCGACAACACGGACGGCATCGGCTTCGTCGCCGACGTGGAACGCAACGCCGGCGTCCCGCTGGCCGGGCGCGACGTCCTGCTGCTGGGCGCCGGCGGCGCGGCCGCCGGCGTGCTGGGGCCCGTGATCGAGGCCCGGCCGCGGCGGGTGGTGGTCGCCAACCGCACGGTCGCCAAGGCGCAGGCGCTGGTGGAACGGCACGCGGCGCTGGCGCGAGCGCGCGGCGTGGAACTGCAGGCCTGCGCGCTCGACGCGGTGCCCGGGAGCTACGACGTGGTCGTCAACGGCACGGCCAGCAGCCTGGGCGGCGGCGGTGTGCCCGTGGATGCGCGCGTGCTTAAGCCCGGGGCCCTCGCCTACGACATGATGTACGGCCCCGCGGCGGCGGGCTTCCTGCGCTGGGCCCGCGAGCACGGCGCCGTCGGCCGCGACGGCCTGGGCATGCTGGTGGAACAGGCGGCCGAGGCCTTCCTGATCTGGCGCGGCGTGCGGCCGCCCTCGCAGCAGGTGCTCGCCGAGCTGCGCCGGGAGCTGCAGCCGTGAAGCCCCTGTGGCGCTGGGCCGGCCTGGTGCTGCTCGCCTTCGCCGCCCTGCAGCTGTATTTCCTGGGCCGCATCGCCCTGATGACGGTGGTGGACCCGGAGTCCACGACCTTCCAGCGTTCCGAGGCCTGGCGCATCGCCCGCGAGCGCGACCGCCTGCGCTGGCAGCAGCAATGGGTGCCGTACGCCCGCATCTCCGACAACCTCAAGCGCGCCGTGATCGCCTCGGAGGACAGCACCTTCGTGGAGCACGACGGCGTCGACTGGGACGCGGTGGAGAAGGCCTGGCAGCGCAACGAGAAGGCCGAGGAACAGGCCGCGCGGCGCGCGGCGGCCGCCCGGCGCCCGGCCCGGCCGATCAAGATCGTCGGCGGCTCCACCATCACGCAGCAGCTCGCCAAGAACCTGCTGCTGTCCGGCGAGCGCAGCCTGCTGCGCAAGGGCCAGGAGCTGGTGCTCACCCTGACGCTGGAACAGCTGCTGTCCAAGCGGCGCATCCTCGAGATCTACCTGAACAGCGTGGAATGGGGCGAAGGCGTGTTCGGCGCCGAGGCCGCCGCCCGCCACTACTTCCGCAAGGACGCGAGCCAGCTCACGCCCTACGAAGCGGCCCGGCTGGCCGTGATGCTGCCGGCGCCCAAGCGCTTCGAGAAGATGCCCGGATCCGCCTACCTCGCGGGCCGGTCCTCGCTCATCGTCGGGCGGATGCGCGACGTGGAACTGCCTTGAAGACCGCCCTGTCGCCCTGGGCGGCCCGGGCCCTCGGCTGGTTCCTGCTGCAGCTGGTGCGGCTGCTCACCGGGGCGCAGGCCCGCTGGTACGGCTGCCCGCCCGAGGCCGAACAGCGCATCTACTTCGCCAACCACCAGAGCCATGCCGACCTGGTGATGATCTGGGCGGCGCTGCCGCACGAGCTGCGCGCGATCACCCGGCCGGTGGCCGCGCGCGACTACTGGACGAAGTCACCGCTGCGGCAGTGGATCACCACCGCCGTCTTCAACGCGGTGTACGTGGAGCGCGAGCGCAAGGGCGAGGGCGATCCCCTCGCGCCGCTGGAGGAGGCGCTCGCGCGCGGCGACTCCATCATCCTGTTCCCCGAAGGCACGCGCGGCGAGGGCGAGGAGCCGCAGCCCTTCCGGTCGGGCCTGTACAGCCTGGCCCTGAAGTTCCCGCAGGTGGTGCTGGTGCCGGCCTGGATCGACAACATCCAGCGCGTCATGCCCAAGGGCGAGGTGGTGCCGGTGCCCATCCTGTGCTCGGTCACCTTCGGCAAGCCGATCCGCCTGGAGCCCGGCGAGGAGCGGCGCGCCTTCCTGGACCGCGCCCGCGCCGCGGTGATCGCCCTGCGCGAGGTATGAACCAGTTCCTGCGCAGCCTCAGCCCCTCGCAGCAGGTCGGCATGCTGTTCGTCACCGTGTTCGGCCTGCTGGTGCTGGTCAGCGTCGCCGCCTTCCTGCTGACGCTGCGCGAGCGGCGCTCGCCGCGCGAGGAGGCCTGGCAGGCGGAACTGGCGGATTTCCGCCGGCTGCTCGGCACGACCTGGGGCATGGTGGCGGTGTTCTGGGTCGCCTGGGCGACCGGCGATGCGCTGGCCACCCTGCTGTTCGCGTTCATCGCCTTCTTCTCGCTGCGCGAGTTCATGACGCTGTCGCCCACGCGCCGCGGCGACCACCGCAGCCTGGTGCTAGCCTTCTTCGTGGTGCTGCCGCTGCAGTTCTGGCTGGTGGCGTCGCGCCACTTCAACCTGTTCACGGTGTTCATCCCCGTGTACGTGTTCCTCGCCATCCCGGTGGCCAGCGTGCTCTCGGGCGACCCCCAGCGCTTCCTGGAGCGCAACGCCAAGCTGCAGTGGGGCATCATGGTGTGCATCTACGGCATGAGCCACGTGCCGGCGCTGCTGCTGCTGGACTTCCCCGGCCGCGGCTACGAGGGCAAGCAGGCCTTCCTGGTGTTCTTCCTGGTGGCGGTGGTCCAGACCTGCATGGTGGTGCAGCACCTGGTCACGCGGCGGCTGCGGCGAGCGCCGAGCCTGCCGGGCATCAGCGCGAGCTTCAGCTGGCGGCCCTGGGGCTGGGGCGTGCTGGCCGGCAGCGTGCTGGGTGCCCTGCTGTCCTTCATCACGCCGTTCCGGCCGGAGCAGGCGCTGATCGCGGCCTTCATCGCCAGCGTGTCCGGCTCGCTGGGCCACCTGGTGATGAAGGCGCTCAAGCGCGACCGCGGCGTCACCACCTGGGGCCCGCGGGGCGCCTCGGCGACCGGGGCCAACGGCCTGCTGGATCGCGTGGACGCCCTGTGCTTCGCCGCGCCCATCTTCTTCCACACCGTGCGCTGGTATTTCGGCGCGGCCGCTTAACATCGCGCCATGCGCATCCTCGGCATCGACCCCGGCCTGCAGACCACCGGCTTCGGCGTCGTCGACGCGGATGCGCAGTCCCTGCGCTACGTCGCCAGCGGCACCATCACCACCACCCACCTGGCGCGTGGCGACCTGCCCGCGCGGCTGAAGGTGCTGTTCGACGGCATCGGCGAACTGCACGAGCGCTACCGCCCCGACGCGGCGGCCATCGAGATCGTGTTCGTCAACGTCAACCCGCAGTCCACCCTGCTGCTGGGCCAGGCCCGCGGCGCCTGCGTGACGGCGCTGGTGGCCTGCTCGCTGCCGGTGGCGGAGTACCTCCCCATGCAGATGAAGCAGGCCGTGGCCGGCACGGGCCGGGCGTCGAAGGCGGAAGTGCAGCAGATGGTCAAGCGCCTGCTGCAGCTGCCCGGCCTGCCGGGCAAGGACGCGGCCGATGCGCTGGGCCTGGCGATCACCCACGCCCACGCAGCGATCGCGACCCGCCGCATCCAGGAGGCGGGCCAGGTCGCGCGGCGCAACACCAGCGCGTACAAGACGGGGCGGGTGGTCTAGGGGCGGTCGGACTTCACCAGGCGCGGGCGACCTGCGCGAAGCCGGCCGGCGCCTCGCGCTCGTCGCCGAAGGTGACGAGCTCGAAGGCCTCCTGGTCCGCGAGCAGCGCGCGGATCAGCCTGTTGTTCAGCGCGTGGCCGGAGCGGAAGGCGCTGTAGGCGGCGAGCAGGGGCTTGCCGATCAGGTACAGGTCGCCCATGGCGTCCAGGATCTTGTGCTTCACGAACTCGTCGTCGTAGCGCAGGCCCTCGGCGTTGAGCACGCGGTAGTCGTCCACCACGATGGCGTTGTCCATGCTGCCGCCCATGGCCAGGCCGCGGGCGCGCATCATCTCCAGGTCCTTGGTGAAGCCGAAGGTGCGGGCGCGGGCGATGTCGCGCGAGTACCGGCCGGAGCTCAGGTCGAATTCGTAGCGCTGGCCGGTCGAATTCACCACCCGGTGGTCGAAGTCGATCTCGAAGCCCAGCTTGTAGCCGTGGTAGGGGTCCAGGCGGGCCCACTTGAGGTTCTCGCCCTCGCCTTCGCGCACCTCCACCGGTTTGCGCACGCGCACGAAGCGGCGCGGCGCGTTCTGCTCCTCGATGCCCGCGCTCTGCAGCAGGAACACGAAGGAGGCCGAGGAGCCGTCCAGGATCGG
This sequence comes from Burkholderiales bacterium, assembly GCA_028868995.1. GTDB lineage: Bacteria > Pseudomonadota > Gammaproteobacteria > Burkholderiales > Burkholderiaceae_C > Ramlibacter. Next base: position 23,644 of record JAGWTH010000033.1, read on the forward strand.
GACTTCTTCCGCCGTGATGTCCACGTAGAGGTTGTCCACGCCCAGGCCGGCGCACGCCGACATGAGGTGTTCGACGGTGTGGACCTTGGCGCCGCCGTTGGAGATGGTGGACGCCATGCGCGTGTCGGTGACGGCCTGGGCCGACACCGGGATGTCCACCGGCTGCGCCAGGTCGACCCGGCGGAACACGATGCCCGTGTCGGGCTGGGCCGGCCTCAGGGTCAGTTCCACCCTCTGGCCGCTGTGCAGGCCGACGCCGACCGCCTTGGTGAGGCTCTTGAGGGTGCGTTGGCGAAGCATGGTGCCCATTTTAAAGGCACCCCCCGTCCCGCCCGCCGGACTTTGCGAATGACCTCGATAGAGCCAGACCATGGGCTCGGCTTCCTCCCTGTACCCCAGGCGCCGTCGATACGCGCCTCGACAGGCGACGGGCCCCGAAGGGCCCGTTGCTCCCCCACGACGCCTCTTGTGATCAGTCGGCCTGCTTGCGCAGGAAGGCCGGGATCTCGAAGTCGTCCATGCCGCCGCTGGACAAGGCGTCGACCTTGGCTGCCGCCTGGGTGCGGTTGGTGCGCCACACGCTGGGGACGGCCAGGCCGCCGTAGTCCGGCTGCTGGGGCGCCGCGGGCTGCGCCTCGCGCATCGCGGCCGCGCCCGGGCCGGCCACCGCGTTGTGCACGGTCGGCACGTGGAACGGCGCGTTGTCCGTGCCGGTGCGCAGCACCTGCAGCGGCGGCGCGGGGCGGCGCTGCTGGCCCTGGCGAGACAGGCCAGTGGCGACCACCGTGACGCGCACCTGGTCGCCCAGTTCGTCGTCGTAGGCCGTGCCGTAGATCACGTGGGCGTCGGGCGAGGCGTAGGCGCGGATGGTGTTCATCGCCAGCTTGGACTCCGACAGCTTCAGGCTGCCCTTGGCGGCGGTGATCAGCACCAGCACGCCCTTGGCGCCGGACAGGTCGATGCCTTCCAGCAGCGGGCAGGCCACCGCCTGCTCCGCGGCGATGCGGGCGCGGTCCGGGCCGGCGGCCAGCGCCGTGCCCATCATCGCCTTGCCGGGCTCGCCCATCACGGTGCGCACGTCCTCGAAGTCCACGTTGACGTGGCCGGGCACGTTGATGATCTCCGCGATGCCGCCGACGGCGTTCTTCAGCACGTCGTTGGCGTGGGCGAAGGCCTCGTCCTGGGTGATGTCGTCGCCCAGCACCTCCAGCAGCTTCTCGTTGAGCACCACGATCAGCGAGTCGACGTTGGCTTCCAGTTCCGCCAGGCCGTGGTCGGCGTTGGTCATGCGGCGGCCGCCCTCCCAGTCGAAGGGCTTGGTCACCACGCCCACGGTCAGGATGCCCATCTCCTTGGCCACCCGCGCGATCACCGGCGCGGCGCCGGTGCCCGTGCCGCCGCCCATGCCGGCCGTGATGAACAGCATGTGGGCGCCCGAGATCGCCTCGCGGATGTCCTCCACCGCCACCTCGGCGCACTCGCGGCCTTTCTCCGGCTTGCTGCCGGCGCCCAGCCCCGAGTTGCCCAGCTGGATGTGCTTGTGGGCCGCGCTGCGCGAGAGCGCCTGCGCGTCCGTGTTGGCGCAGATGAACTCCACGCCCTGGACGTTGCGCTCGATCATGTGCGCCACGGCGTTGCCGCCGCCGCCGCCCACGCCGATCACCTTGATCTGCGTGCCCTGGTGGAACTCCTCGACTTCGATCATTTCGATGCTCATTTGGGTACTCCTATTCCTTGCAGTTGCCACTGACTCGTCTTGTTGGATCGCGTTTCAACGCGGAAGCGGTGGATCGGTGCACCGACATCGCTCCTTTCTCCCGCGCAGTGGCGAGGCACGCGGGGGGCCACCGCGGAACCGGCTTTGCCGGGCCGCTGGTGGCGCCCCCCTGGGGGGGAGGCGACCGGAGGTCGCTTCGGGGGGGGTCAAAAATTCCCCACGATGAAGTCCTTGATGCGGCCGAAGGCGGTCTTCACCGACCCGTTCTTCTGCGCCACCTTCGCGCCGCGCACGCGGGCCAGCCGCGCCTCCTCCAGCAGGCCCATGACCGTGGCGGCGCGCGGCTGCGCCACCATGTCGGCCAGGGCCCCGGTGTACCGGGGGATGCCGCGGCGCACCGGCTTGAGGAAGATGTCCTCGCCCAGCTCCACCATGCCCGGCATCACCGCGCTGCCGCCGGTGATCACGATGCCCGAGGACAGCACCTCCTCGTAGCCCGACTCGCGCACCACCTGCTGGACCAGCGAGTAGATCTCCTCCACCCTCGGCTCGATCACGCCGGCCAGTGCCTGGCGCGAGAGCATGCGCGGGCCGCGGTCGCCCAGGCCCGGCACCTCCACCTGGGTCTCCGGGTCGGCCAGCAGCTGCTTGGCGCAGCCCGATTCCACCTTGATGTCCTCGGCGTCCTTGGTGGGCGTGCGCAGCGCCATGGCGATGTCGCTGGTGACCAGGTCGCCGGCGATCGGGATCACGGCGGTGTGGCGGATCGCGCCGCCGGTGAAGATCGCGACGTCGGTGGTGCCGGCGCCGATGTCCACCAGCGCCACGCCCAGCTCCTTCTCGTCGTCCGACAGCACCGCGCTGCTGGAGGCGAGCGGGTTGAGCAGCAGCTGCTCCACCTCCAGGCCGCAGCGGCGCACGCACTTGATGATGTTCTCGGCGGCGCTCTGGGCGCCGGTGACGATGTGCACCTTGGCCTCCAGGCGGATGCCGCTCATGCCGATCGGCTCCTTCACGTCCTGGCCGTCGATCACGAACTCCTGCGGCTCCACCAGCAGCAGCCGCTGGTCGGTGGAGATGTTGATCGCGCGCGCCGTCTCGACCACGCGCGCCACGTCCGCCGGCGTTACCTCGCGGTCCTTCACCGCCACCATGCCGCTGGAGTTGATGCCGCGGATGTGGCTGCCGGTGATGCCGGTCCAGACGCGGGTGATCTTGCAGTCCGCCATCAGCTCGGCTTCCTTGAGCGCCTGCTGGATGCTCTGCACCGTGGCGTCGATGTTGACCACCACCCCGCGCTTGAGCCCGTTGGACGGCGCGATGCCCAGGCCGGCGAGCTTGAGTTCGCCGCCCGGCATCACCTCCGCCACGACCGCCATCACCTTGGCCGTGCCGATGTCGAGTCCGACGACGAGATCCTTGTAGTCCTTGGCCATGACCGTTCGTTCCTCAGTTCCTCTGCGTTCCCGTGTCCTTGGTGGTCACGCCCCTCAGCTTCACCGCGTAGCCGTCCGTGTGCCGCAGGTCCGCGGTCACCAGGGCCTCGGGCTTGCGTCCGTACTTGGCCGTCACCTGCGTCAGCGTGTCGGCGAAGCGCTGGCTGCGCGCCAGCACCTCGTCGTCGGTGCCCCGCCCCAGTTCCACCCGGGCCCCGCTGTCCAGCGTGAGCGTCCAGCCGCCGCGGCCGCTGAGCACCAGCTGGGCGATGCCCAGGTCCAACTTCTCCATCATCGGCTTGAGCGCCCGGTACATCGCCAGCACCTGCGCGGCCGAGCCATCGGGGCCGTCCAGGTGCGGCAGGTCCTCCTGGTCCACGTCGCCCGGGTTGGCCACGAACACCTCGCCGTGGGTGTTCACCAGCGCCGAGTCGGAGTCCGTGCCCCAGAAGGCCTCGGCCTCGTGCTCCTGCAGCCGCACGCGCAGCCGGTTGGGGAACTGGCGCTGCACCACCGCGCGGCGCACCCAGGGCACGGCCTCGAAGGCCTCGCGCGTCTTGCGCAGGTCCACCGTGAAGAAGTTGCCGCGCAGCCGGGGCAGCACGTTGGCGCGCAGCGTGGCCACGCTGTTGTGCGCGACGTCGCCCTGCACCACGATGCCGCGGATGGCGAACACCGGGTTGCGCAGCACCCACCAGCCGAGCGCCGCCACCAGCAGCGCGGCGCAGGCCGCGAACAGGACCGTGGCGGTCGCGTTCATCAGCCTGACGTCCGGCGGCAGCGGCAGCGCCTGTTGCTTCATCGCCCCTGGCCTCCCTGCGGCTGGTCCAGCGTGGCGTCGGCCAGCAGCTGCACGCACAGGTCCTCGTAGCTGATGCCGGCGGCGCGGGCGGACATGGGCACCAGCGAGTGCCCGGTCATCCCCGGCGAGGTGTTGATCTCCAGCAGGTAGGGCTTGCGGCTGGCGGCATCGATCATCACGTCGATGCGGCCCCAGCCCCGGCAGCCCAGCACCCGGTAGGCCTTGACCACCAGCTCCTGGATCGCGGCCTCCTCGCCCTCGGGCAGGCCGCAGGGCACGAGGTACTTGGTGTCGTCGGTGAAGTACTTGTTCTGGTAGTCGTAGTTGCCTTCCGGCGCGACGATGCGGATCACCGGCAGCGCGCGGGCGCCGTCGCCGGTGCCCAGGATCGGGCAGGTCACCTCGTCCCCGGCGATGAACTGCTCGCACAGGACGTCGGCGTCCAGCGCCGCGGCGGCGTCCACCGCCGCCTGCATCTCCGAATAGCCCTGCACCTTGGCGACGCCGATCGACGAGCCCTCGCGCGCCGGCTTCACGATCAGCGGCAGGCCCAGGTCGTCGGGGATCTTCATCAGCTGCTCGCGCTGGTAGGCGCCCCGGCGCAGCAGCGCGTACTTCGGCGTGGGGATGCCCTCGGCCAGCCAGACGCGCTTGGTCATCACCTTGTCGATCGCGATCGCCGAAGCCATCACGCCGGAGCCGGTGTAGGGGATGCCCAGCAGCTCGAGCGCGCCCTGCACCGTGCCGTCCTCGCCGAAGCGGCCGTGCAGCGCGATGAAGCAGCGCTTGAAGCCCTTGCGCTTGAGCTCCACCAGGTCGCGCTCGGCCGGGTCGAAGGCATGCGCGTCCACGCCCCGCGACTGCAGTGCCTTGAGCACGCCGCTGCCGGACATGAGCGACACCTCGCGCTCGGCCGACAGTCCGCCCATGAGGACGGCGACCTTGCCGAAGGCCTTGGGATCGAAGGCAGCACTCATGCCCGGCCTCCCTGCTCCACCAGTTTCGCCGGCACACCGCCGATCGAGCCGGCGCCCATGCACATCACGACGTCGCCGTCGCGCACCGTGTCCAGGATGGCCCGGGGCATGTCGGCGATGTCGGCCACGAACTGCGGCTCCACCCTGCCCGCCACGCGCACGGCGCGCGCCAGCGAGCGGCCGTCGGCGGCCACGATCGGCTCCTCGCCGGCCGCGTACACCTCCGCCAGCAGCACCGCGTCGGCCTGGCCCAGCACCTGGACGAAGTCCTCGAAGCAGTCGCGGGTGCGGGTGTAGCGGTGCGGCTGGAAGGCCAGCACGATGCGATGTCCGGGGAAGGCCCCGCGCGCCGCCGCCAGCGTCGCCCGCATCTCCACCGGATGGTGGCCGTAGTCCTCGATGACCGTGAACTTCCCGCCGCCCTGCGCCGCGGGCACGGGCAGTTCGCCGTAGCTCTGGAAGCGCCGTCCGACGCCGCGGAATTCGGCCAGCGCCTTCAGCACCGCGGCATCGGGGACGTTGAGTTCCACCGCCACGGCGATCGCCGCCAGCGCATTCAGCACGTTGTGCAGGCCCGCGAGGTTCAGCTTCACCTGCAGGTCGGGCAGGGTCACGCCGTTGCGCCGCTGCACCGTGAAGTGCATCTGGGGACCGACCGCCTTCACGTCCACGGCGCGCACTTGCGCCTCCTCGCCGAACCCGTAGCTGGTGACCGGGCACTGCACGTCGGGGAGGATGGAGCACACGGCGGCATCGTCCACGCACAGGATCGCCGTGCCGTAGAAAGGCATGCGGTGCAGGAAGTCGAGGAAGGCCCGCTTCAGGCGGCTGAAGTCGTGGCCGTAGGTGTCCATGTGGTCGGCGTCGATGTTGGTGACGACCGCCATCACGGGCAGCAGGTTCAGGAAGGACGCGTCCGACTCGTCCGCCTCCACCACGATGTAGTCGCCCGAGCCCAGCTTGGCGTTGGCGCCGGCGCTGTTCAGGCGCCCGCCGATCACGAAGGTCGGGTCCAGGCCGCCTTCGGCCAGCACGCTCGCCACCAGGCTGGTGGTCGTGGTCTTGCCGTGCGTGCCGGCGATGGCGACGCCCTGCTTCAGCCGCATCAGCTCCGCCAGCATCATGGCGCGCGGCACGATCGGGACCTTGCGCTGGCGCGCGGCCACGACCTCGGGGTTGTCGCCCTGCACGGCGGTGGAGGTCACCACCGCGTCGGCGCCCTCCACGTTGGCGGCCGCGTGGCCGACGAAGGTGCGGATGCCCAAACCGGCCAGCCGGCGCAGGGTGGCGCTGTCGGCGATGTCGGAGCCGGAGATCTGGTAGCCGAGGTTGCGCAGGACTTCGGCGATGCCGGACATGCCGGCCCCCCCTATTCCGACGAAATGAATATGCTTGATCGCGTGTTTCATCTTGCGAGAGCCTCGCAGGCGGCGACCACCTGTTCGGTCGCCTGGGTCTTGGCCAGCTTGCGGGCCGCCACGGCGCGCGCGAGCAGTTCCTCGCGCTGGAGCGTGATCAGCATGGTGGCCAGCTTGTCGGGGGTGAGCTCGGCCTGCGGCACGAGCCAGCCGCCGCCGGCGTCCACCAGGAACCGCGCATTGGTGGTCTGGTGGTCGTCGACAGCGAAGGGAAAGGGGACGAACAGCGCCGGCGCGCCCACCGCGGCGATCTCGGTGACCGTACTCGCGCCGGCGCGGCAGATCACCAGGTCGGCCTCGGCAACGGCGCTGGCGGTGTCCTCGATGAAGGGCGTGAGCTCGGCGTGGACGCCGGCCTTCAGGTAATTGGCGCGCAGCTCGTCGATCTGCCTGGCGCCGCTCTGGTGCAGCACCTGCGGCCGCTGGTTCGCGGGAATCCGCGCCAGCGCCTGCGGCACGATCTCGTTGAGGGCCTTCGCCCCCAGGCTGCCGCCCACGACCAGCAGCTTCAGCGGTCCGCCGCGGCCGGCGAAGCGCTGCTCGGGCGCGGGCTGGCGCAGGAAGGCCTCGCGCAGCGGGTTGCCCACCCACTCGGCCTTCTCCAGCACCCGCGGGAAGGCGCTGTAGACACGGGCGGCCACGCGCGCCAGCACCCTGTTCGCCAGGCCGGCCACCGAGTTCTGCTCGTGCAGCACGAGGGGGCGGCGCAGCAGCACGCTGACGAGGCCGCCGGGGAAGGTGATGTAGCCGCCCAGGCCCACCACCACGTCGGGCCGCACCCGGCGCACGACCCGCAGGCTCTGCCAGCAGGCGCGCAGCAGCTTGAACGGCAGCACGAGCAGGGTCTTCACGCCCTTGCCCCGCACGCCGCCGAAGGCGACGGTCTCCAGCGGGAAGCCGCGCGGCGGCACCAGCTGGCTTTCCATGCTGTCCGGCGCGCCCAGCCAGTGCACGCGCCAGCCGCGCGCGCGCAGGGCCTCGGCCACGGCCAGCCCCGGGAAGATGTGCCCCCCCGTTCCGCCCGCCATCACCAACGCTGTCGCTCTTGGCGCTGGCCGCTTGGCCGGGCTGGGCTCCCCCCCACCCCGACCCTCCCCCTCGAGGGGGAGGGCTTCATTGCGGACGGAAAGCACGAAGCTCATGAGCGGCCCCCGCGCATCAGGAGGCGGTTCTCGTAGTCGACGCGCAGCACCAGCGCGATCGACACGACGTTCATGAGTACCGCCGAGCCGCCGTAGCTCATGAGCGGCAGGGTCAGGCCCTTGGTCGGCAGCGCCCCCAGGTTCACGCCCATGTTGATGAAGGCCTGGAAGCCGATCCACAGGCCGACACCCTGCGCCACCAGGCCGGCGAACACGCGGTCCAGCGCGATCGCCTGGCGGCCGATGTGCATGATCCGGCGCGTCATCCAGAGGAACAGGCCGATCAGCGCCAGCACGCCGACCAGGCCGAACTCCTCGCCGATCACGGCCAGCAGGAAGTCGGTGTGCGCCTCCGGCAGCCAGTGCAGCTTCTCGACGCTGCCGCCCAGCCCCACGCCGAAGATCTCGCCGCGGCCGATCGCGATCAGCGAATGCGACAGCTGGTAGCCCTTGCCCAGCGTGTACTTCTCGTTCCAGGGATCGAGGTAGGCGAAGATGCGCTCGCGCCGCCAGTCCGACAGGGCGATCATCAGCACGAAGGCCACCACCATCACCAGCGCGATCAGGAAGAACATGCGCGCGTTGACGCCGCCCAGGAACAGGATGCCCATGGCGATCACCGCGATCACCATGAAGGCGCCCATGTCGGGCTCGGCCAGCAGCAGCACGCCGACCACGGCGACGGCGGCCGCCATGGGCAGCACGGCGCGGAAGAAGCGTTCCTTCACCTCCATCTTGCGCACCATGTAGTTGGCCGCGTAGAGCAGCACCGAGACCTTGGCGAGCTCGGAGGGCTGGAAGGAGATCGGGCCCAGGCCGATCCAGCGGTGCGCCCCGTTGACGCCCTTGCCCACGTGCGGGATCAGCACGGCGACCAGCAGCAGCAGCGAGGCGACGAACAGCCAGGGGGCGACGCGCTCCCAGGTCTCGATCTTCACCTGGAAGGTCAGCAGCCCGACGACGAAGGACAGCGCCAGGAACAGCGCCTGGCGGGTGAGGAAGTAGGTCTGGCCGTAGGCGCCGAAGCGCGGGTTGTCCGACAGCGCGATGGACGCCGAGTAGACCATGACCAGGCCCCAGGCGAGCAGGCCCACGGTCACCCACAGCAGCGCCGGGTCGAAGGCATGGACCGGCGAGCCGCTGCGCCCGGGCATCGCCGCGCGCCGCGTCCAGCCGGAGAAGACGCCCGCCAGGTTCATGCCTCGCCCCCCTGCAGCATCCCGCCGGCCTCGTCGGCCACGGCCTGCACCGCGGCGCGAAACACCTCGGCGCGGTGCGGGTAGTTGCGGAACATGTCGAAGCTGGCGCAGGCGGGCGACATCAGCACCGCGTCGCCCGCGTGGGCGCGCTGGGTCGCGAGCTTCACCGCCTCCTCCATGGAACCGGCGTCGACCAGCGGCACGCCGGTGCCTTCGAGCACGGCGCGGATGCGCGGGCCGTCGCGGCCGATCAGCACGGCCGCGCGGGCGAAGCGCGCCACCGGGTCGGCCAGCGGCGAGAAGTCCTGGCCCTTGCCGTCGCCGCCCAGGATCACGACCAGCTTGCGCTCGGCGCCCAGGCCCTGCAGCGCCGCGACGGTGGCGCCCACGTTGGTGCCCTTGCTGTCGTCGAAGTACTCGACCTCGCCCACGATGCCCACCGGCTCGACCCGGTGCGGCTCGCCGCGGTATTCGCGCAGGCCGTACAGCATGGGGGCGAGCTGGCAGCCGGCGGCGGTCGCCAGCGCCAGGGCGGCCAGCGCGTTGATCGCGTTATGGCGGCCGCGGATGCGCAGCGCGTCGGCCGGCATCAGGCGCTGCAGGTGGATCTCCTCTTCCTCCTGCCGGCGCCGCTTCTCGGTCTCGTCCGCCTCGTGGGCGCGCACCAGCCAGGCCATGCCGTGCACGACCTCGATGCCGAAGTCGCCCGGGCGCCTGGGCAGGTCGCCGCCGAAGGTGACGTGCCCGCGCTGCTCGTACTTGCCGCCCTTCAAGCGCACGGGCTCGGGCAGCATCTTCATCACGACGGGATCCTCGCGGTTGAGGATCATCACCCCCGCCTGGCCGAAGATGCGGGCCTTGGCCGCGGCATAGGCCTCCATGCTGCCGTGCCAGTCAAGGTGGTCCTGGGTCACGTTCAGCACCGCGGCGGCGGTCGGCTCGAAGCCGGTGACGCCTTCGAGCTGGAAGCTGGACAGCTCCAGCACCCAGACCTGGGGCAGCGTGCCCGCCGCGCGCCTGTCCGCGAGGGTGTCCAGAAGCGTCGGGCCGATGTTGCCGGCCACGGCCACCGTCCTGCCGGCCCGCTCGACCAGCTGGCCGGTGAGCGCGGTGACGGTGGTCTTACCGTTGGTGCCGGTCACGGCCAGCACGGCGGGGCTGTAGCCATCGGCCTGCTTCAGGGCCGCGAGGGCGTCGCGGAACAGGTCCAGTTCGCCGCCGAAGCGCACGCCGCGCTCGCGCGCGGCCTGCTCCACCGGCGCCACCTGCTGCGGAGACAGCCCCGGGCTGCGCAGCACCAGCTGCTGCCCCTCGACCAGGCCGGCGCCGAAAGGACCGGCGACGAACTGCACCTGCGGCAGCTCGTCGCGCAGCTGCGGCAGCTGCGGCGGCGCCTCGCGCGTGTCGGCGACGGTGACCCGGGCGCCCGCCTGCGCGCACCAGCGCGCCATGGCCAGCCCGGAGGCGCCGCAGCCGAGGACGAGGACGGATCGGTCGCGCAGTTCTTCCATCACCGCAGCTTCAACGTGGACAGGCCGATGAGGCACAGCAGCATCGTGATGATCCAGAAGCGGATCACGACCTGCGTCTCCTTCCAGCCGGCCTTCTCGAAATGGTGGTGCAGCGGCGCCATCAGCAGGATGCGCCGGCCCTGGCCGTAGCGGCGCTTGGTGTACTTGAAGTACAGGACCTGCACCATCACCGACACCGCTTCCACCACGAAGATTCCGCCCATGATGGCCAGCACGATCTCCTGGCGCACGATCACGGCGATGGTGCCCAGCGCCCCGCCCAGCGCCAGCGCGCCGACGTCGCCCATGAACACCTCGGCCGGGTGGGCGTTGAACCACAGGAAGGCCAGCCCCGCGCCCGCCGTGGCGGCGCAGAAGACCAGCAGCTCGCCCGCGCCGGGGATGTAGGGCAGCAGCAGGTAGCGGGCGTAGTTGAAGTTGCCGGTCACGTAGGCGAACACGCCCAGCGCGGAGCCGACCATCACCACCGGCATGATCGCCAGGCCGTCCAGGCCGTCGGTGAGGTTGACCGCGTTGCTGGAACCGACGATCACGACGTAGGTCAGGATCACGAAGCCGAACACCCCCAGCGGATAGGTCACCTCCTTGAAGAAGGGCACCAGCAGGCCGGCCTTGGGCGGCAGGTTGACGTCGAAGCCCGACTTCACCCAGGTGAGGAACAGTTCCAGCACGCGGGCGTTGGAGCTCTCGGAGATGCTGAAGACGAGGTACAGGGCGGCGACCAGGCCGATGACCGACTGCCAGAAGTACTTCTCGCGCGAGCGCATGCCTTCCGGGTCCTTGTTCACGACCTTGCGCCAGTCGTCCACCCAGCCGATGGCGCCGAAGCCCAGCGTCACCAGCATCACGATCCAGACGAAGCGGTTGGTCCAGTCGAACCACAGCAGGGTGGACAGCCCGATCGAGAGCAGGATCAGCACGCCGCCCATGGTCGGCGTGCCGCTTTTCTGCAGGTGCGTCTGCATCGCGTACTCGCGCACCGGCTGGCCGATCTTCAGCTCCGTCAGCCGGCGGATCACCCAGGGCCCCAGGAGGATGCCGATCAGCAGGGCGGTCATGGCGGCCATCACGGCGCGGAAGCTGAGGTACTGGAAGACACGGAAGAAGCCGAACTCGTGACCGTGGCTCTGCATCCAGGCGGCGAGGCTAACGAGCATCGGGACCCTCCTTGGCTTGTTCTTGTGCGGCGCGGGCGGCGATGGCCTCGACCACCCGTTCCATCTTCATGAAGCGCGAACCCTTGACCAGCACGCTCTCGCTGCGCTCCAGCGCCTGCAGCACGGCGGCGTTGAGCGCCTCGACGTCGGCGAAATGGCGTCCCCGCATGGCCTGGGCCTGCTCGCCCAGCGTGAACAGCTGCTCGATGCCGCGCTCGCGCGCATAGGCGCCCACCTCCGCATGGAAGGCGGGACCCTGGTCGCCCACCTCGCCCATGTCGCCCAGCACCAGCAGGCGCGGGCCGGGCAGCTCGGCCAGCACGTCGATGGCGGCGCGCATCGAGTCGGGATTGGCGTTGTAGCTGTCGTCCACCAGGGTCAGCGTGCGGCCGGCGATGCGCACGGCCAGGGCCCGCGAGCGGCCCTTGACCGGCTCGAAGCCCTCCAGGCCGCGCACCACCGCGTCCAGCGGCGCGCCGGCGGCCAGCGCGCAGGCCGCGGCGGCCAGCGCGTTGCGCACGTTGTGGCGGCCGGCGATATGGAGTCGGAACTGCATCGGACCGGCAGGCGTGCGCGCCTGCACTTGCCAATGCCCCTGTTGCCATTCAGACCCGGCCAGAAAGAGGTCGGCGCCGCTCTCGCGCGCGTCGCCGAAAGTGAGGCAGGCCCGCGCCTGCGCGAGCCCCGTCCACAGCATCGTGTAGGCGTCGCCGGCGGGGAACACCGCGACCCCGTTGCGCGGCAGGGCCGCGAACACGCTGCCGTTCTCCCGCGCCACGGCTTCCACCGTGGCCATGAACTCCTGGTGCTCGCGCTGGGCGTTGTTGACCAGCGCCACCGTGGGTTCGGCGATCCTGGCGAGATGGTCGATCTCGCCGGGGTGGTTCATGCCCAGCTCCACCACGCCGACGCGGTGGGCGCCGGTGAGGCGCAGCAGCGTCAGCGGCAGGCCGATCTCGTTGTTCAGGTTGCCCTGCGTGGCCAGGTGGTGCTTCGGCTGCCAGGCCTTCAGGATGGACGCGATCATCTGCGTCACCGTGGTCTTGCCGTTGCTGCCGGTCACCGCGATCAGCGGCAGGCGATAGCGCCGGCGCCAGGCGTTGGCCAGCCGGCCCAGCGCCAGCTTGCTGTCCTCGACCTCGATGCCGGGCATGCCGGGCGGCAGCCGGCCCGGCTGCGCGATGGCGGCCACGGCGCCCCGCTCGCGCGCATCGGCCAGGAAATCGTTGGCGTCGAAGCGCTCGCCCTTCAGCGCGACGAACAGGTCGCCCGCCTCGAGGCTGCGGGTGTCGCTGTGCACGCGGCTCACCTGCACCTCGCCGTCGCCCACGAGCCGGCCGCCGATCCAGTCGGCCGCGTCGCGGAGCTTGAACATGTGGTTCACTTCCTCGCTCCCCCGCCCCGCGGGTAGGTGTCCAGGGCCGCCTTGGCGTGCGCCTGGTCGGAGAACGGGTGCTTCACGCCCGCGACCTCCTGGTATTCCTCGTGCCCCTTGCCCGCCAGCAGGATCACGTCCTGCGGCCGCGCCTGGGCGACGGCCTCGGCGATCGCGCGGGCCCGGTCCGCCTCGACCTCCACCACGTCGGCATGCGACAGGCCCAGCAGGATCTGGGCGATGACGGCTTCGGGCTTCTCGCTGCGCGGGTTGTCGCTGGTGACCACCACCCGGTCGGCGTCCTTCTCGGCGACGGCGGCCATCAGCGGCCGCTTCACCGGGTCGCGGTCGCCGCCGCAGCCGAACACGCACCACAGCTCGCCGCCGCGCCGGCGCGCCAGCGGCCGCAGCGCCTGCAGCGCCTTCTCCAGCGCATCGGGCGTGTGGGCGTAGTCGACCGCCACCAGCGGCTTGCCGGGCTCGGCGATGCGCTCCATGCGCCCCGGCACCGGCAGCAGCCCGGCGCAGGCGGCCACGGCCTCGGCCAGGGGCACGCCGAGCGCGCGCATCATGCCGACCACGCCCAGCAGGTTGGAAACGTTGTACTCGCCCACCACGTGCGTGTGCAGCGCGTGGCGCTGCTCCCCCTCGGCGACCACGAAGCGCAGGCCCTCGTCCCCGTAGCCGATGTCCAGGGCGCGCAGCCGCGCCTCGTCCCGGCAGGACACGGTCCACAGGTCCAGGGGCCCGTCCTGCAGGCGCTCGCGCAGCTCGTCGCCCTTCTCGTCGTCGACGTTGACCACCGCCGCCCGCAGGCCCGGCCAGTCGAACAGCTGCGCCTTGGCCGCCCAGTAGGCGTCCATGGAGCCGTGGTAGTCCAGGTGGTCCTGGGTGAAGTTGGTGAAGCCGGCCACGCGGATGCGGGTGCCGTCCAGGCGGCGCTCGGCGAGCCCGATGGAGGAGGCCTCGATCGCGCAGGCCCGGTCGCCTTCCCGCGCGAAGCGGCGGAAGTGGCGCTGCATGAGCACCGGGTCCGGCGTGGTGAGGCCCGTGTGCTCCACCCGCGGCGGCCGGCCGATGCCCAGCGTGCCGACCAGGCCGCAGGGAATGCCGACGCGGGACAGGGCCTGCGCCAGCCACCAGGCGGTGGAGGTCTTGCCGTTGGTGCCGGTCACGGCCAGCACGTCCAGCTCGTGCGAGGGCTCGCCGTAGAACAGCGCGCCGATGGGGCCGGTCGCGGCCTTCAGGCCCTCGTAGGCGGCGACCGCGTCGCCCGTGAACCCCCAGGCCTCGCTGCCGGCGAGTTCCACCAGGCAGGCCCGGGCGCCGCGGCGCAGCGCGCCGTCCACGAACCGGCGGCCATCGTTGGCGGCGCCGGGCCAGGCGATGAAGCCATCGCCCGCGCCCACCCGGCGGCTGTCGCAGTGCAGGTCGGCGGCGCCGCGCGCGCGCAGCCAGCCGACGGCCTCCCCGGGGGTGTGGAGGACGTGCATCAGTACGACTCCTCCACCGACTGCACCACCACCTGGGGCTTGACGCTCATGTCCGGCTGCACGCCCAGCACGCGCAGCGTCTGCTGCACGGTGGCGCTGAACACCGGGGCGGCGACGTCGCCGCCGAAGTACTTGCCGGCGCTGGGCTCGTCGATCATCACCGCCACCACGACGCGCGGCTTGTCGATGGGCGCCATGCCCACGAACACGCCGCGGTACTTGTGCTCGGCGTAGCCGCGGCCCTCCTGCTTGTGCGCGGTGCCGGTCTTGCCGCCCACCGAATAGCCCACGGTCTGCGCGCGCGGCGCGGTGCCGCCGTTCTGGGTCACCAGGTGCAGCATCTGGCGCATCTCCTGCGCCACCTTCGGCTGCAGCAGCCGCAGGCCCTGCACCGACCCGTCGGTCTTCAGCAGGCTCACGGGCACGATCTCGCCGTCGCGCGCGAACACCGTGTAGGCATGCGCCAGCTGGAACAGGCTGACCGACAGGCCGTAGCCGTAGGCCATGGTGGCCTGCTCGATCGGCCGCCAGCTCTTGTACGGGCGCAGCCGGCCGCTCACGGCCCCGGGGAAGGGGACCTGGGGCCGCTGGCCGAAGCCGACCTCGGTGTACATGTCCCACACGTCGCGCGGCGGCATCTGCAGCGAGATCTTGGCCGCACCGACGTTGCTGGACTTCTGGATCACCTGGCTGATCGTGAGCTGCGTGCTCGCGTGGTCGTCGTGGATGGTGAAGCCGCCCATGTTCAGGCGGCCGCCATTGGTCTGGATGATGCTGTCGGGCGTGATCAGCCCCTTCTGCAGCGCCAGCGAGACGACGAAGGGCTTCATCGTCGAGCCGGGCTCGAAGCTGTCGGTGAGCGCGCGGTTGCGCAGCTGCGAGCCGGTGAGGTTGCGGCGCTTCGCCGGGTCGTAGCTGGGGTAGTTGGCCAGGGCAAGCACCTCGCCGGTCTGCGCATCCAGCACGATCACGCTGCCCGCCTTGGCCTTGTTCGCGACCACGGCGTCGCGGACTTGCTGGTAGGCGAAGAACTGGATCTTGCTGTCGATCGACAGCTGGATGTCCTTGCCGTCCACGGGCGGCACCTGCCGGCCCACGTCCTCGACGATCCGCCCGAGGCGGTCCTTGATCACCCGGCGCGAGCCGGGCCGGCCGGCGAGCTGCTTCTCGAAGGCCAGCTCCACGCCCTCCTGGCCCTTGTCCTCGACGTTGGTGAAGCCGATGATGTGGGCCGCGGCCTCGCCTTCGGGGTACTGGCGGCGGTATTCCTTGCGCTGGTAGATGCCCTTGATGTCCAGGGCCGCGATCTCGCGCGCCACCGACTCGTCGACCTCGCGCTTGAGCCACACGAAGCTCTTGTCGTCCTCGCCCAGCCGCTTCATCAGCACGGGCAAGGGCATCCCGAGCAGCTTCGCGAGCTGCGCGAGCTTGGCCGGGTCGCGCTCCACCGCCTCCGGCATCGCCCAGATGCTCGGCACGGGCACGCTGCTGGCGAGCAACTGGCCGTTGCGGTCGAGGATGCGGCCGCGGTTGGCGGGCAGCTCCAGCGTGCGCGCGAAGCGGGTCTCGCCCTGCTTGATGTAGAAGGCGTTGCCGAACACCTGCACCCAGGCGGCGCGGCCCGCGAGGCCGAGGAAGCCCACCGCGATGCCCGCGACGATCAGCTTGCTGCGCCACACCGGCGTGCGGCTGGCCAGCAGCGGGCTCGACGAGTAGGCGACGACGCGTCCGCTCACGGCGATGCCCTCCCCGGGGCGGCGCTCATCGGGCCGCCTCCGCGTGCGCCGCCGTGCCCTGGAGCGTGACGTACTGGGTGATCGCCGGAGTCGCCGGCTTCATGTGCAGCTGCTCGCGCGCCAGGCGCTCCACCCGCGCCGGCGTCGCCTGCGCGCGCTTTTCCACCTGCAGCCGCTCGTTCTCGACCTCGAGCCGGCGCGCCTCGTTCTGGGCCCGCTCGATCTCCGAGTACAGGCGGCGCGAGTCGTACTGCACGCGCACCAGGTACAGGGCACTGGCGAGCACGGCCAGCAGCAGGACGAGGTTGAGGCGGATCATCACGCCTGCGTCCTCTGCGCCACGCGCATGATGGCGCTGCGGGCGCGCGGGTTGGCGGCGACTTCCCCGGCGGTGGGCTTCACGCGCTCGATGGACCGCAGCTTCATGGCCCGGGGGGCCGCGAACGGCGCGCGCCGGTCCACCTCGTCGCGGGAGTGCCTCGCGATGAACTGCTTCACGATCCGGTCTTCCAGCGAGTGGAAGCTGATCACCACCAGGCGGCCTTCGGGTTGCAGCACGTTCAGGCTCGCGTTCAGCGCCTCCTGCAGTTCTTCAAGCTCGGCGTTGACGAAAATCCGAAGAGCCTGAAACGTGCGCGTGGCAGGGTCCTGTCCCGGCTCGCGCGTGCGGACCGCACCAGCCACGAGCTGGGCCAGCTCGGAGGTGCTGGCCAGGGGGCCCCGTTCCTGCCGGCGAGCTGCAATCGCTTTTGCAATCGGAACAGCAAACCGTTCTTCGCCGTAGTCACGGATCACCTCCGCCATCTGGTCCACCGGGGCGGTGGCGAGGAACTCCGCGGCGCTGGTCCCGCGCGTGGGATCCATGCGCATGTCCAGCGGCCCTTCGGAGCGGAACGAGAAACCCCGGGCCGGGTTGTCGATCTGGGGGGAGCTCACGCCCAGGTCCATCAGGATGCCGGCGACGCTGCCCGCCTGCAGCTCGCCCAGCGCGGCGAAGCCCTGGTGCCGGATCTCGAAGCGCGGGTCCTCGATCGCGTTGCCCGCGGCGACCGCTTCCGGGTCCTTGTCGAAGGCGACCAGCCGGCCCAGGGGGGACAGCCGGGACAGAATCAGGCGAGAGTGGCCGCCGCGGCCGAAGGTCGCGTCGACATAGGTTCCATCCGGCTTGGTGACGAGGGCGTCGACTGCTTCGTTCAACAAGACGGTGGTGTGTTGCCATGAACCGTCCACCGCTTGCCTTCAGAAGGTGAAGTCCCGGAAGGCCTCGGGCATCTCCCCGCGCATCGCCTCGGCCTCCTTGGCCTCGTAAGTCGCCTTGTCCCAGAGTTCGAAGTTGTTGCCCATCCCCAGCAGCATCACGTCCTTCTCGATGCCTGCCGCGGCGCGCAGCTCCGGGGACACCAGCACGCGGCCGGTCGCGTCCAGCTCCACGTCCATGGCGTTGCCCAGGAAGATTCTCTTCCACCATTGCGCGGCCATGGGCAGCTGGGCGATGCGTTCACGAAATGTTTCCCACTCGGGGCGCGGAAAGATCATCAAGCAGCCGTGCGGGTGGCGCGTGATGGTGAGCTGGTTGTTCGCCGTCTGGGCCAGGACGTCGCGATGCCGGGTCGGCATGGACAGCCGCCCCTTGGCATCGAGACTCAGCGACGACGCGCCCTGGAACACCTGTACACCTCACGACGGCGGAATGGCAAAAGGAGGATGGGTTTCCCACGATCCCCCACTTCCTTGCACTTTTTTGCACTGTAGCAGGAAAAGCCCGCCGCGCAAGCGCGCATCGGTAATTTTTGGCAATGAAATCAAGCACTTAGAAATGAAAACGGAGGCGCAAAGCCTCCGAAAAGTCTTCCAAACCAAGCACTTAGCAAATGCTCTGCATGTGATCCTTGAGCGTATTCACAGGATGTAGCGCGAAAGATCCTCGTTGCGGCTGAGCGCACCGAGCCGCGCATCGACGTAGGCGGCATCCACCACCACGGTCCGGCCTTCGAGCCGGGTCGCCTCGAAGCTGACCTCGTCCAGCAGGTGCTCCATCACCGTGGACAGCCGGCGCGCGCCGATGTTCTCCGTGCGCTCGTTGACGTCGCAGGCGATCTGCGCGAGCCGCGTGATGCCGTCAGGCGTGAACTCGAGCTTCACGTTCTCGGTGGCGAGCAGCGCCTGGTACTGCTTCACGAGCGAGGCGTGGGTCGAGGTGAGGATCGCCTCGAAGTCCTGCACCGTCAGCGAGGACAGCTCCACCCGGATCGGGAAGCGCCCCTGCAGCTCGGGGATCAGGTCGCTGGGCTTGGCCAGGTGGAAGGCCCCGCTGGCGATGAACAGGATGTGATCGGTGCGGATCGGTCCGTACTTGGTGGACACCGTCGTGCCTTCCACCAGGGGCAACAGGTCGCGCTGCACGCCCTGGCGCGACACGTCGGGCCCCGAGCCTTCGCCGCGCGCGGCGACCTTGTCGATCTCGTCGATGAAGACGATGCCGTTCTGCTCGGCGTTCTGGATGGCCGCGGCCTTGATCTCGTCCTCGTTCACCATGCGGGCGGCTTCCTCCTCCACCAGCAGGCGCATCGCCTCGCGGATCTTCAGCTTGCGGCTCTTGCGCCGGCCGCCGCCCATCTGGCCGAACACGCTCTTGAGCTGCTCGGCCATGTCCTCCATGCCGGGCGGGCCCATGATCTCCAGCTGCGGCCGCGGCTCGGCGACGTCGATCTCGATCTCCTTGTCGTCCAGCAGGCCCTCGCGCAGCTTCTTGCGGAAAACCTGGCGCGCCGTGCTGTCGCCGCCCTCCTCGCCGCGCGCCGGCGGGACCAGCGCGTCGAGGACGCGCTCCTCGGCGGCGTCCTCCGCGCGGGTACGCACCTTGCGCATCTCGGCGCCGCGGGTCTGCTTGACCGCCATCTCGGCCAGGTCGCGCACGATGGAGTCGACGTCCTTGCCGACGTAGCCCACCTCGGTGAACTTGGTGGCCTCGACCTTGATGAAGGGCGCATCGGCCAGCCTCGCCAGGCGGCGCGCGATCTCGGTCTTGCCCACGCCCGTGGGGCCGATCATCAGGATGTTCTTCGGCGTGATCTCGTGGCGCAGCTTCTCGTCGACCTGCTGGCGCCGCCAGCGGTTGCGCAGCGCGATCGCGACGGCGCGCTTGGCATCCGCCTGGCCGACGATGTGCCGATCGAGCTCGGAGACGATCTCCTGCGGGGTCATGGAACTCATGCAGGTTCCCCCAGGATGGCGCGCTTCATTCCAGCACCTCGATCGTGTGGTTCATGTTGGTGTAGATGCAGATCTCGCCGGCGATCTCCAGCGACTTCTTGACGATGTCGCGGGCGCAGAGGTCGGTGCTGCCCAGCAGGGCCTTCGCCGAGGCCTGGGCGTAGCCGCCGCCGGAGCCGATGGCGATGATCCCCTGCTCGGGCTCCAGCACGTCGCCGTTGCCGGTGATGATCAGGCTGGACTCGCGGTCGGCCACGGCCAGCATGGCCTCCAGCCGGCGCAGCACGCGGTCGGTGCGCCAGTCCTTGGTGAGCTCGATGGCCGCGCGCACGAGGTGCCCCTGGTGCTTCTCCAATTTGCCCTCGAAGCGCTCGAAGAGGGTGAAGGCGTCGGCGGTGGCGCCGGCGAATCCGGCCAGCACCTTGTCGTGGTAGAGCTTGCGCACCTTGCGCGCGGTACCCTTGACGACGATATTGCCGAGGGTCACCTGGCCGTCGCCGCCGATCGCCACCTGCCAGCGGCCGTCGGCGCCCTGGCGCCGCACGCTGACGATGGTCGTGCCGTGAAACTGTTCCATAAGACTTGTAGCTGGGGACGCCGCCCCCGATTGCAACGGCCGCGCACCGCGATGGCGGCCGGGCCTTACTCGTTGCGGATCGTGATCCGGGCGTGCTCGCTGATGCCGATGACGTTGAAGAAGGCCGCCACCAGCCGGTGCACGTCGGAGAACTGGACCTGCCGCCCCTCGGCCGCGCGCGCCGACACCCAGTTCAGCAGGGTGCCCGCGGCGGTGAAGTCGATGCGCATCAGGCGGGCGCAGGAGATGATCATGATGTCCGCGTCGGCCAGCTTCGCGTCCAGCAGTTCCAGCGCCTCCCTGCCGTCGCCCAGGATCTGGCCCGAGAGCTCCACGGTGGCCACGCTGGACAGCTGCGAGGTCGCCGCCGTTCCCGCCATCTGCGAATCGCCGAAGCCCATCACGCTGGACATGACCGAATCGCGGAAGGCCTCGCCGATGATGGTGTTGCGGCTCGCCAGGCTGCCGTCCGGCTGCAAGGCCTTGAAGTCGCAGCGGGCGGCCTCCCAGGAGGGCGGCGACACCTCGTAGGTGACGCAGTAGTCCAGCGCCGCCAGCTCGAATTCGTCGGGGCGGTGCATGACGCGCAGCACCTCCATGCGCAGCTTCCACCAGGCCGGGTTCACCGCGCGGTCGCTCGAAGGCGTGGCCTCGCGCAGCACCTTCTCCAGCGCATCCGCGCCGATGAAGTTCAGCTGGATGTTCTCACCCGCCCACTGGGAGAACAGCCGGGTGAGCGGCTCCACCGCGCCGTCGACGATCGAGGTGAGCTTGCTCCAGTTCAGCTTGTAGGGCTGCGTCGCGCGCCCCAGGGCCGCGTTCAGGGCCGCGGCCGTCTGGGTGCCGAACACCGCCGGCGCCGTCCAGTCCGCCTGCGCCGAGCGGCCGCCCGGCTGCGCGGGCTTGGCCGTGTTCATCTTCGCCAGCATCTCCGGCATGGAGAACCACTGCGGCGCCGAGCGGCCGAAGCGGCTGGCGAAGTCGATCGCGGCGCTTTCGAAGCGGTCCTGCCAGCCGGCGGCGCGGTACAGGTCGAACAGCGTGAGCCAGGTCTCGTCGTGGTTGATGCGCGAGCCGGTGGGCCCCAGCACTTCCAGCAGCCCGGCCTCGGCGCCCTCGTTGTCGCCGTTGGCGAAGCGGATCGAGGCCTCCTCCAGCTCGGGATCGTGCGCGAACTCCTCGACGTGGATGGCGAACTGCTTGGACGGCGAGAAGGTGCTCGGCGCGCCCGGCACGCTGGGCGCGCCGGCGGCCGCGATCTCGCGGGCCGAGGCCGG
>JAGWTH010000034.1 GCA_028868995.1 Burkholderiales bacterium
GGCCTGTTCACTTGACGAAATTATTCCGGACACCAGTGCGCCTCCGCGGGAATGACGAAGATCCTAGGCCGGCGCGAAGCGCCACACCCCGTCCGCCTCCTTGGTCCGCCGCATCTTCCCCGCGTGCCACAGCGCATGCAGGTGCGCCACCGACTCGCCCATGGCGAAGGTGGTCTGGTGCAGGTCCAGCTTGCGCTTGAACAGGATGGGCAGCACGTCGGCGGCCGACACCGGCTGCTGCCGGCTCGCGGCCAGCACCTCGTCCAGCCGCTCGCGGTGGTGCTCGTGCAGCTGGCGGATGCGCGTGTGCAGGCCGCGGAAGGGCTTGCCGTGCGAGGGCAGCACCAGCGTGTCGCCCGGCAGCGGCCGGAACTTGTCGATCGAGGTGAGGAAAAGGGCCAGCGAATTCGCTTCCGGCTCCATCTCGTACACGCTCACGTTGGTGGAGATCCGCGGCAGCACCATGTCGCCGCTGATCAGGACGTCGACGTCCTCGCAATACAACGCGATGTGCTCCGGCGCGTGGCCGTAGCCGCTGATGCAGCGCCAGCCGCGCCCGCCGATGGACAGCAGGTCGCCGTCCTGCATGCGCCGGTAGCGCGGCGGCAGCGCCGGCACCAGGCTGGGGAAGTAGCTGGCGCGGCCGCGGATCTTCTCCAGCGACTCGGGGTCGGTGAGGCCGTGCGAGGCGAAGAAGCGCGCCGCCCCTTCGCCGCCGAAGGCGGTCGTGGTCTGCACCGCCAGCCGCGCCGCGTGGTAGTCGGTGGCGCTGATCCACAGCCGGCACTCGTGCTGAGGCGTGCTCCAGCGCTCGCACAGCCAGTGCGCCAGGCCGAGGTGGTCCGGGTGCATGTGGGTGACGACCACGCGCAGCACGGGCAGGCCCTCCAGCTCGTTGGCGAACACCTGCTCCCACTGCGCCCTGGACTCCTCGCGGTCTATGCAGCAGTCCACCACGGTCCAGCCCTCGCGGCCGTCCAGCCGGTCGCGCAGCAGCCACAGGTTGATGTGGTCCAGCGCGAAGGGCAGGGCCATGCGGATCCAGCGCACGCCCGGCGCCAGCTCGAGGGTCGCCCCCGGGGCGGGCAGGGTGTCGCCCAGGGGGTACTGCAGCTCGCGTTCCAGGAGGTTCATGGGCGTGATTGACGTTGACGTAAACGTCAGATGTAATCGCCCATTGTAGGCAGCCCCCCGGGGCGCCGCTGTCCCCTGCCGTACATGCCCATGGCCGCAACGCATCCCCAGACCACCTACACCATCGGCGACCTGGCGCGCGAGTTCGACCTCACCACGCGCGCGATCCGCTTCTACGAGGACATGGGCCTGCTGCAGCCGGCGCGCTCGGGCCCGGGCGGGCGCAACCGCGTGTACAGCGCGCGCGACCGCACCCGGCTGAAGCTCACCCTGCGGGCCAAGCGCCTGGGGCTGTCGCTCACCGAGGCCCGGGACATCATCGACATGTACGACAGCCCGCGCGACACCGGGCCGCAGCTGCGCAAGTTCCTGGCCATCCTGGCCCAGCACCGGCAGCAGCTGGAGGAGCAGATGGCCGAGCTGCAGGCCAACCTCGACGAGGTCCGCACCCACGAACGGGAGGCCCGGGCGCTGCTGGCCCGGCTGGAGAAGGACAAGGTCCGGGCATAATTGACGTTAACGTAAACGTCAATTCCGCCGCCATGCCCGCCGACCGCCCCGAACCGCAGGATCCGGACTTCGCCGGACGCGTGCGCGCCAGCTTCGCGAAGCAGGGCGCCATGCACACCATCGGCGCCGTCCTGGCGGCGCTGGAGCCGGGCCGGGTGGTGATCGAGCTGCCCTGGCAGCAGGCGCTCACCCAGCAGCACGGCTTCCTGCATGCCGGCATGGTGGCCACGGCCCTGGACTCCGCCTGCGGCTACGCGGCCTCCACCCTGATGCCCGCCGAGGCCGGCGTGCTGACCATCGAATACAAGGTGAACCTGCTGGCCCCCGCCAAGGGCCAGCGCTTCCGCATGGAAGGCCTGGTGGTGAAGCCGGGCCGCACCATCAGCGTGGCCGAGGGCCGCGCTTTCGCCCTGGACGACGGCCGCGAGAAGCTCGTCGCGACCATGACCGCGACCCTCATGACCATCACCGGACGCGACGGCGTCCGGCATTGAAATGATGGTCCACTCCCGAAGCGCCTTCGGCGCCTCCCCCTCAAGGGGGCGCCACCAGCGGCCCGGCAAAGCCGGTGCCGCGGTGGCACCCGGTCCGGCCCCCGGCTATCGGGCGCCATGGACACCGTTGGCTCACAGGAACTGAAAAGGAGAAAGTCATGCAGCAACTGCCCGGCCTCGACTTCGGCCTCGGCGAAGACCTCGAAGCCCTGCGCGACACCGTGCGCTCCTTCGCCGAGGCGGAGATCGCGCCCCGCGCGGCCGAGATCGACCGCAGCGACCAGTTCCCCATGGACCTGTGGCGCAAGATGGGCGAGCTGGGCGTCCTGGGCATCACGGTGCCCGAGGAGTACGGCGGCGCCGGCATGGGCTACCTCGCCCACATGCTGGCGATGGAGGAGATCTCCCGCGCCTCGGCCTCCGTCGGCCTGTCCTACGGCGCCCACAGCAACCTGTGCGTGAACCAGATCAAGCGCAACGGCAGCGAGGCGCAGAAGAAGAAATACCTGCCCAGGCTGATCTCCGGCGAGCACGTGGGCGCGCTCGCGATGAGCGAGCCGGGCGCCGGCAGCGACGTCATCTCGATGAAGCTGCGCGCCGACGAAAAGGGCGGCTATTACGTCCTGAACGGCAACAAGATGTGGATCACCAACGGCCCCGACGCCGACACCCTGGTGGTCTATGCCAAGACCGAGCCGGAGCTGGGCGCGCGCGGCGTCACCGCCTTCCTGATCGAGAAGGGCATGAAGGGCTTCTCCATCGCCCAGAAGCTGGACAAGCTGGGCATGCGCGGCAGCCACACCGGCGAGCTCGTGTTCCAGAACGTGGAGGTTCCCGCCGAGAACGTGCTGGGCGCCGTCAACGGGGGCGCCAAGGTGCTCATGAGCGGCCTGGACTACGAGCGCGCCGTGCTCGCGGCCGGCCCCATCGGCATCATGCAGGCGGTCATGGACAACGTGGTGCCCTACATCCACGACCGCAAGCAGTTCGGCCAGAGCATCGGCGAGTTCCAGCTCATCCAGGGCAAGGTCGCCGACATGTACACGATCCTGCAGGCATCGCGCGCCTACTGCTACCAGGTGGGCAAGAACCTGGACCTGCTGGGAAGCGAGCACGTCCGGCAGGTGCGCAAGGACTGCGCCTCGGTCATCCTGTACTGCGCCGAGAAGGCCACCTGGATGGCCGGCGAGGGCATCCAGATCTTCGGCGGCAACGGCTACATCAACGAATACCCGCTGGGCCGCCTGTGGCGCGACGCCAAGCTGTACGAGATCGGCGCCGGCACCAGCGAGATCCGCCGGATGCTGATCGGCCGGGAACTGTTCGCCGAGACCCTGTAAACCGGGCCGGCGCCTCGGGAACCGGCCTTAGGTGGTTCTACCGACGCCTGCCATCCGGGAGAATGCGGACATGCCCGCCATCAACGACCTGTTCGCCCACAACCGCGCCTGGGCAGCGCAGATGGAGCATGACCGGCCCGGTTTCTTCACCAGCCTCGTCAAGCAGCAGAAGCCCAAGTTCATGTGGATCGGCTGCTCCGACAGCCGCGTGCCGGCCAACCAGATCACGGGCCTGGACCCCGGCGAAGTCTTCGTGCACCGCAACGTGGCCAACGTGATCGTGCACTCCGACCTCAACGCGCTGTCGACCGTGCAGTTCGCGGTGGACATGCTGAAGGTGGAGCACATCATGGTGGTGGGCCACTACGGCTGCGGCGGCGTGATGGCGGCCCTGAACAACACCCGCGTCGGCCTGGCGGACAACTGGATCCGCCACATCCAGGACGTGCGCGACCGCCACCGGGGCATCCTCGAGCAGCTCGCGCCGGAGCAGCGCGGCGACACCCTGGTGGACCTCAACGTGATCGAGCAGGTGGTGAACCTGTGCGTCAGCACGGTGATGGAGGACGCCTGGGCCAAGGGCCAGAAGGTGAGCATCCACGGCTGGGCCTTCGGCGTGCACGACGGCCTGCTGCACGACCTGCACATGACGGTCGCCAGCACCGACGCGATCGAGCCGACCTACCGTGCCGCCATCGAGGGCGTGATCGCGGCACGCAGCTAGCCATGTTCCCCCAGCGCCTGGACTCGCCGCTCGCCTACGCCATCGCCAAGGCGATGCTGGACGGCTTCAACCGGCACTACCAGCTGTTCCGGGCCGAGTCCGCGCGCGCCAAGCACCGTTTCGAGACGGCCGACTGGCACGGCCAGCAGCGCGCCCAGCGCGAGCGCATCGAGTTCTACGACCTGCGCGCGCGCGAGGCGGTGCAGCGCCTGGAGAAGGAGTTCAAGGCGGGGGAGCAGCCCATGGAGGTCTGGCACCAGGCCAAGCTGCACTACATCGGCCTGCTGATCGACCACCACCAGCCGGAGCTGGCGGAGACCTTCTTCAACACGGTCACCACCAGGATCCTGCACCGGACCTACTTCCACAACGACTTCATCTTCGTGCGGCCGGCGGTCAGCACCGAGTACCTCGAGAACGACGAGCCGGCGGCCACGCCGACCTACCGCTCCTACTACCCGACGCGCGAGAACCTGCGCGACGAGCTGGTGCGCATCGTCGACAACTTCCGGCTCAACCGCCCGTTCGAGGACCTGCCGCGCGACGCCGGCTACGTGCTGGAAGCCCTGGGCGCGCGCCTGGCGCAGGCGAAGCTGCGCGCCAATTTCCAGGTGCAGGTGCTGTCTTCTCTCTTCTACCGGAACAAGGGCGCCTACCTGGTCGGCAAGATCATCAACGGCTACACCGAGCTGCCCTTCGCGCTGCCCATCCTGCATGGCGCCAACGGCAAGCTGGTGATCGACACCTGCCTGTTCGGCGAGGACGAACTGCTGATGCTGTTCTCCTTCGCCCGCGCCTACTTCATGGTGGACATGGAGATCCCGGCGGCCACGGTGCAGTTCCTGCGCACGCTGATGCCGCGCAAGCCGCGCGGCGAGCTTTACAGCGCGCTGGGCCTGGCCAAGCAGGGCAAGACCCTGTTCTACCGCGACTTCCTCTACCACTTGCGGCACTCCAGCGACCGGTTCCGCGTCGCCCCGGGCATCAAGGGCATGGTGATGCTGGTGTTCGACCTGCCGTCCTTCCCCTACGTGTTCAAGGTGATCCGCGACCACTTCCCGGCGCAGAAGGACACCACGCGCGAGCAGGTCCAGCGCAAGTACCTGCTGGTCAAGCAGCACGACCGGGTCGGGCGCATGGCCGACACGCTGGAATACCGGGACGTCGCCTTTGCCCGCGACCGGTTCGACGAAGACCTGCTCGAGGAGATCCGCCGGTTCGCCCCCAGCCAGCTGGAGGTGAGCGACCGCGACGGCGACGGCCACGAGGAGGTGATCATCCGGCACCTCTACATCGAGCGGCGCATGATCCCGCTGAACCTGTTCCTGCAGGAGGCGATCGAGGCCGGCGCCATCGAGCAGGTGGAGCACGCCGTCATCGAATACGGCAACGCCATCAAGGACCTGGTCGCGGCCAACATCTTCCCCGGCGACATGCTCTGGAAGAACTTCGGCGTCACGCGCAACGGCAAGGTGGTGTTCTACGACTACGACGAGATCGAGTACCTCACCGACTGCAACTTCCGCCAGGTGCCCGCGCCGCGCACCGAGGAGGAGGAGCTGTCCGGCGAGGTCTGGTACCCGGTGGGGCCGCGCGACGTGTTCCCCGAGACCTTCGGCCCCTTCCTCCTGGGCAACCCCGCGGTGCGCGAGGTGTTCATGAAGCACCACGCCGACCTGCTGGACCCCGCCTTCTGGCAGGGCCACAAGGAGCGCATCCTGGCCGGCCACGTGCACGACGTGTTCCCCTACGACCAGGACAAGCGCTTCGGGCGCCGGCAGCGGGCCGCCGCGCAGCGCGTGCCCGAGGAGGCGCAGGCATGAAAGCCATCGTCGCGCTCGCTGCCGCCCTCTGGCTGGCCGCCGTGCCGGCCTGGGCCCAGCAGGTCGTCGACCTGCCCAGCCGCCCCGGCGTGACAGAGCGCATGCTGGTCCTGCCGAATTCCTCGGCGTCGGCCACGGTGCTGCTGCTGACCGGCGGCTCGGGCCACGTCAACATCAAGGACAGTGGCCAGATCGCTCGCGCCGAGAACTTCCTGGTGCGCACGCGCGAACGCTTCCGGCAGGAGGGCTTCAACGTGCTCGTGCTGGACGCGCCCAGCGACCACGGCGCGCGCCCCTACCTGGGCGGGGGCTTCCGCGACAGCGCGGAGCACGTCGCGGACCTCGGCGCGGTGGTGCATTGGGCGCGCCAGCAGTTCGGGCTGCCGGTATGGATCGTGGGGACCAGCCGGGGCACCCAGTCCGCGGCGCATGCGGCCGAGGTGCTCGCCCCGCCTGCCGGCCCGGACGGCATCGTCCTCACGTCCACCATCCTGCTGCGCTCGCCGCGCGGCGGCGATCAGGGGCGGCCGGTGCCGGAGATGGACCTGGGCCGGATCGCCGTCCCGGTGCTGGTGGTGCACCATGAACAGGACCCGTGCCCGATCTGCCAGCCGGGACAGCTGCCCGGCCTGATGAAGAGGTTCGCGCCCGGCCGGGCCGAGCTGAAGACCTACACGGGGGGCGACTCGCAAGGCCCGGCCTGCGAGCCCTGGTCGCACCACGGCTACAACGGCATCGAGGACCGGGTGGTGGCGGACATCGCCGCCTGGATCCGGCAGCACCAGTGAGCGAGGATGCATGACCGCACACGTGAGCCTTCGCCGCAAACCATTCCCCGCTGCTCGCCCGACGGGCGGGCGGCATTCCGTCATCCCGACCACCTGTTGAAGGAGTAACACCATGGCCGAATCCATCGTCATCGTCGGCGCCGCCCGCACCCCCATGGGCAGCTTCCAGGGCGACTTCGCCGCGCTCGCCGCGCACGACCTCGGCGGCGCCGCCATCCGCGCCGCCGTCGAGCGCGCCGGCATCTCCGCCGATGCCGTCGGCGAAGTGCTGTTCGGCAACTGCCTGATGGCCGGCCAGGGCCAGGCGCCGGCCCGCCAGGCCGCGTTCAAGGGCGGCCTGCCCAAGAGCGCGGGTGCCGTCACCCTGTCCAAGATGTGCGGCTCCGGCATGAAGGCCGCCATGTTCGCGCACGACATGCTGCTGGCCGGCACGCACGAGATCATGGTGGCCGGCGGCATGGAGAGCATGACCAACGCTCCCTACCTGCTGCTCAAGGGCCGTGGCGGCTATCGGATGGGCCACGACCGGGTCTACGACCACATGATGCTGGACGGCCTCGAGGACGCCTACGAAGCCGGACGCTCCATGGGCACCTTCGGCGAGGACTGCGCGGCGAAGTACAAGTTCTCGCGCGAGGCGCAGGACGCATTTGCCACCACGTCGGTGCAGCGCGCCAAGAAGGCGACCGAGACCGGCGCCTTCGCCACCGAGATCACGCCGGTGACGGTCAAGACCCGCGCCGGCGAGACGGTCGTCTCCATCGACGAGGGCCCGGGCAAGGTCAAGCTGGACAAGATCCCGCAGCTCAAGCCCGCGTTCAAGAAGGACGGCACCATCACCGCCGCCTCCAGCTCCTCGATCAACGACGGCGCCGCGGCGCTGGTGATGATGACCGAGAGCACCGCCAGGCGCCTGGGCCTGAAGCCGCTGGCGCGCATCGTCGGCCATGCCACCCACGCGCAGGAGCCCGAGTGGTTCACCACCGCCCCGGTGGGCGCCACCCAGAAGCTGCTGGCGAAGACCGGCTGGAAGGTGTCGGACGTGGACCTGTGGGAGGTCAACGAGGCCTTCGCCGTGGTGCCGATGGCGCTGATGGCCGAACTGAAGGTCGCGCACGACCTCGTCAACGTCAATGGCGGCGCCTGCGCGCTGGGCCACCCGATCGGCGCCTCCGGCGCGCGGATCATGGTCACGCTGCTGCACGCCCTGAAGGCCCGCGGCGGCAAGCGCGGCATCGCCACGCTGTGCATCGGCGGCGGCGAGGGCACGGCGGTGGCGCTGGAGCTGGTTTGAACGTCCTGGTCCTCGGCGCCTCCCGCGGCATCGGCCTCGAATTCGTCCGCCAGTACCGCGAGGCGGGCGACACCGTGACCGCCACCGCTCGCGACGCGGAGGGCTTGGCGCGCCTGCAGGACCTTGGCGCCAAGGCGTTCAAGCTGGACGTGGCCGACCCGGCCAGCGTCAGCGGCCTGGGCTGGCAGCTCGATGGCGAGAAGATCGACCTGGCGCTGTACGTCGCCGGCATCATGTCGCGCGGCGGCGCCACCCAGCCGCCCGCGCGCGACGAATTCGACCGCGTGCTGCGCACCAACGTCTGGGGCGCGATGCAGGCCATCGTGCAGGTGGCGCCGCTGGTGGAGGCGGCCGCCGGCAAGTTCGTCTTCGTCAGCAGCCGCATGGGCTGCATCGGCGAGGTGGACTCCAGCTACAGCTGGGTCTACCGGGTGAGCAAGGCCGCCCTCAACATGGCGGTGGCCGCCGCGCAGCCCGACTACCCGCGGGCGACCTTCGTGGCCCTGAGCCCGGGCTGGGTGCGCACCCACATGGGCGGTGGCGGTGCGCCCCTCACGGTGAAGCAGAGCGTGTCGGACATGCGTGCAACCGTCGCGAAACTCACCACCTCCGCACGAGGCGCATTCCTGGATCGCGACGGCCGTCGGTTCGGCAGTTGGTGAGGGATCGACGGGCGCCGGCCCTTGCGTCGCTGGCTCAGTCGACCGTGATTCCGGCTTTCCTCACTACTTCGCCCAGGCGCACGCTCTCGCGGCGCACCAGATCGCCAAACTGCTCGGGAGTCCCACCCACCACGGGGGTTCCGATCGCTTCCCACTTCTTCCTGAATTCCGGCTCCTGGAAGATCGCGTTGAGGGTGGCGTTCAGCTTGCCGATGATCGCCGCCGGCGTGCCGGACCGCACCGCAATCCCATGCCACGCCGTGAATTCGTAACCCGGCACGCCGGCTTCCTCCATCGTGGGCACGTTGGGTAGCGCCGGCACACGCTTGGCGGACGTGACCGCCAGTGGCACCAGCCGGCCGTTCTGGAGATAGGGCAGGGAGCTCGCCAGGATGTCGAACATGACCTTCACCTGGCCGCCCATCAGGTCGTTCAGGGCCGGGCCCGCGCCGCGATAGGGAACGTGCGTGATCTTCGTCTTCATCTGCGTGTTGAAGATCTCGCCCGCCAGGTGCTGGGGCGTTCCGTTGCCGGCCGAGGCGAAAGTCAGGTTGCTGTCGCCGCGGTGCGCCATCGCCACCAGGTCCTGCACGGTCTTGACGCCAACGCCCGGGTTCGCCTCCAGGACCAGCGGAAACGAAGAGATCTGGATGACGGGCGCCAGGTCCTTGAGCGGGTCAAAAGGCATGCTCTTGTAGAGCGTCGGATTCACCGCCATCGGGCCGCTGGCGGCGAGCAGCAGCGTGTAGCCGTCGGCCGGTGCGTTGCGTGCCACTTCTGCGCTGCCAATGTTGCCGCCGGCGCCGCTGCGGTTGTCCACCACCACGGTCACATGCAGCCGTTTGGTGAGTTCCTGGCTGATCATGCGCGCCATCAGGTCGGTCGGGCCACCCGGCGGGTACGGCACCACGAAGCGGATGGGCCTGCTCGGCCAGGGGGTCTGTGCGAAGGCGGGCACGGCCGCCAGCGCGAGGCCGGCTGCAGCCAGCGTCTTCAGGAAGCATTTCCGATCGATCATCATTTCTCCTGGGATTGTCGAGGGGAGGCTGGCGAGGTCTCAGCGCATGCCGAATCGTTCACGCCATGTCGAGGCGGCGGGCAGTGGGCGGCCCAGGGTGCGTGCCGTTTCGCTCACCTGACGCACCAGCGCGGCGTTGTCGGGCGCCAGGGTGCCGTCCTTGAGCAGAAGGTTGTTCTCGAAGCCGACCCGGACATGGCCGGCCAGCGCCATTGCCGCCGCGGCACAGGCATGCTCGCCTGCCCCGAAGGCGCACATGGCCCAGGGCTCCGGGCCTTCGTGGGCCTGCACGAAGGGCAGCAGGTCACGCGGCGTGGAGGTCTGGCCGGCGCTGTACCGGCCCAGCACGAACAGCAGCAGCCAGGGCGCGTCAGGGATCACGCCGCGCACGCGCAAGGCTTGCCAGCGTTGCAGGTCCGGCAGGTCGTACAGGATCACCTGGGTCATCACGCGTTCCCGCGCCAGCCATTCGAAGAAGCGGGCCAGCCCCGAGTCACCGATCTCCGGCTGGTCGATTTCGCGCAGGCCGACCGAGACTGCCTCTGGCCGCAGTGCCTCGACCATCGCGATCTGCTCGGGCGCACGGTACACCCGAGCCGCCTCGCTCGTGATCTGGAGGATCATCGCGTCGCCGACCGCGGCGCGCACCACGCGCTGGGCTTCGCGGTAGCCCTCTACATCGAGGCTGTGCCTGCCGCCTGGTTCGCGGATGTGCATGTGCAGCATCACGGCGCCGGCGTCCAGGCAGTCCTTCGCGGTGCGAGCCAGTGCCTGGGCCGTCAAGGGCAGGGCGGGGTGGTCGCCGGCCTGCTTGTAAGCCCCGTTGGGCGCGACCGTGATCAGCAGCGGCTGCGAGAACGCGTTCAAACCGGATCCTCCGTCGAACGGTCCACGGGCGGCAGTTCGGCCGCCAGGAGCGCCAGTCCCTGCCGCAGCAGCCGGTCATAGCGCTGACGCTCGGCCTCACGCCGGTCTGGTGTCCAGTCGAAAAATCCGCGGCCGGTCTTCATGCCCAGGTCGCCGCGCGCCACACGCTCGCGCAGTGCCCGGGCCGGCTCCTTGTTCTGCGCCAGTCCGGGATACATCGTGGCGGCAGCGGCGCAATGCACTTCCAGGCCGGCGTGGTCCCGCTGAAGCACGGGACCTGCCGCGAGGAAGCGGAAGCCGAAGCCGAACCGGACGGCGGCATCGACGTCCTGCGGGGACGCGATGCCCTCGTCGATGAGCGCGAAGGCCTCGCGAGCCAAGGCATGCTGCATGCGATTGGCCAGGAAGCCGGGAAGATCCTTGCGCACCAGGACCGGTACGCTGGCGCAGGCGCGCATGAAGCCGCACAGGCTCTCGCCGAGCCCGGCATCGCTGCCTTCGCCCAGAATCACCTCGACCAGCGGCACCAGGTGGGCAGGCATGAAGAAATGCAGTCCCAGCATCCGCTCGCGGCCCGGCAGTCCTTCGCCGATCGCGCTGATGGGGAAGCTGGAGCTGTTGCTTGTCAGGATTGTGTCGGGCCGAGCGCGCTGCACCAGGTCCGCGAACACCGCCCGCTTCAGCGCCAACTGCTCGGGCACGCACTCGATCACCAGGTCGATGGCTGGCCAGTCCACGTCGTCCAGTGAGCCGACCGCCTTCACGAGGCCGGCTCGGCGTCCCAGGTCCATCTCGGCCAGCTTCGCGGCGATGGCGACGGGAAGGGCCTCACGCCGGTCGGCCAGGGGCTCCACCACGGTCACCCGGCACCGGCCGCGGGCCAGCACCACGGCCACATCGGCACCCATGGTGCCTCCCCCCAGGATGAGCGCGTGGGAACGGCTCGCTTGCATCTGTTCGTTTCCTCGAAAAACCGCGCAGTGTAGGAAAGGGCAGTGAACGGGTCCAGACGAGTTCTTGGATAGACTGATCACCCATGCAGATCAATTCCGTCGGCGCCATCACCTGGACTCCGCGCGATCTCGACGTTTTCCTCGCGTTGGCCGCCAGCGGCGGCTTCCGGCGTGCGGCCGAACAGGTGCATTTGTCCCAGTCGGCGGTGTCCGGTGTGATCGCACGCCTGGAGGACAGTCTGGGAGTCAGGCTGTTCGACCGCAACACCAGAAGCGTGAGCCTCACGCCTTGCGGCGAGGTGTTCCTCGAGCAGGCCCGCCTTCTGCGCGCGCAGTTCGACGAGGCGGCGCGACGGGTGCGCGCGATGGTTCAGCTGCGCGCGGGCCGCGTCAGCCTGGCCGCCCTGCCATCCCTGGCGGCCACCGTGCTGCCCAGGGTCATGGCGGAGTTCGCTCGGCTGTATCCCGGCGTGGAGCTGAACGTGCGCGACACGCTTTCGGGCGCGGCCTTCGAATTGGTGCGGTCAGGACAGGTCGACCTGGCGATCACGGCGGCCAATCCCGAATATGCCGACCTGGACTACACCGCTCTCACCGCCGACAGCTTCGTCCTCCTTTGCGCCGCCGACCACCGGCTGGCCCGCTCCCGCAAGCCGCTGCAATGGTCCGAGGTGGTCGGCGAGCGGCACATTTCCATGCCCCTGCCGGCCAGCGTGCGCCAGTATGCGAATGCAGCCTTCCTTTTCCATGGCTTCCAGTTCGCGCCGGCCTACGAGGTCGAGCACATTGCCACCATCCACGGCATGGTGCGCGCCGGCCTGGGCGTGGCGGCGCTACCCGAACTGGCCGCGGCCTTCGTGGGCCGCGAGGGCATGGTGACCCGGCGCCTGACCGGCCCTGACATGCAGCGACCCATCGGTCTCGTGTCGCGGCGGGGCCGCTCGCTGTCGCCGGCTGCGGCGGAGATGATCCGCCTGTTGCGCGAGGAGATCGCGCACCTTCTGCCGGCCGGACGCACCGGTCCTGTCGCAGGCGAATAGACTTCCTGGTTTCACCCCTTCTCGGACCATGCTGCTGACCCCCGACCAGGAAATGATCCGCGACGCCGTGCGCGACTTCGCGCGCGAGCAACTGTGGCCCCACGCCGCGCGCTGGGACCGCGAGCACACCTTCCCGCGCGAGGCGCACCGGGGGCTGGCGGCGCTGGGCGCCTACGGCATCTGCGTGCCCGAGGAATACGGCGGCGCGGGGCTGGACTACCTGACGCTGGCCCTGGTGCTGGAGGAGATCGCCGCCGGCGACGGCGGCACCAGCACCGCGATCAGCGTCACCAACTGCCCGGTCAACGCGATCCTCATGCGCTACGGCAGCGAGGCGCAGAAGAAGCAGTGGCTCACGCGCCTGGCGCAAGGCGAGCTGCTGGGCGCCTTCTGCCTCACCGAGCCGCACGTGGGCAGCGACGCCAGTGCATTGCGCACCACGGCCCGGCGCGACGGCGACGCCTACGTGCTCGATGGCGTCAAGCAGTTCATCACCAGCGGCCAGAACGGGCAGCTGGCCATCGTCATCGCGGTGACCGACAAGGGCGCGGGCAAGCGCGGCATGAGCGCCTTCCTGGTGCCCACCGACGCGCCCGGCTACGTGGTCGCGCGGCTGGAGGACAAGGTCGGCCAGCATTCCAGCGACACCGCGCAGGTCCGCCTGGAGGCCTGCCGCATCCCGGTGGAGAACCGTATCGGCGAGGAAGGCGAGGGCTACAAGATCGCCCTGTCGGCGCTGGAGGGCGGGCGCATCGGCATCGCCGCCCAGAGCGTGGGCATGGCCCGCAGCGCCTTCGAGGTGGCGCTGCAGTACGCCAAGGAGCGCGAGAGCTTCGGCACGCCCATCTTCCACCACCAGGCCGTCGGCTTCCGCCTGGCCGACTGCGCCACGCAGCTGGAGGCCGCCCGCCAGCTGATCTGGCACGCGGCCAGCCTGCGCGACGCCGGCAAGCCCTGCCTCAAGGAGGCGGCGATGGCCAAGCTGTTCGCCACCGAGATGGCCGAGCGCGTGTGCAGCGCCGCGATCCAGACCCTGGGCGGCTACGGCTACGTCAGCGACTTTCCCGTGGAGCGCATCTGGCGCGACGTGCGGGTGTGCCAGATCTACGAGGGCACGTCGGACGTGCAGAAGATCCTGATCCAGCGGGCGCTGGCGGCGGACCAAGGGTGAAGCACCGCTGGGTCCTGGCCACCTGCGTGCTGCTGGCGGGCGCCTCGACGCTCGCGGCCTCGGACGCCGAGACCGTGTGCAACCTCGCCCGGCGCAGCGGTGGCCTGGCCCGCTACGTGGTCACCCAGAAGCCCGACCGCTACGGCGTCGTGCGCGTCCATGCGGACGTCGACGGCGACGGCCGCAAGGACCGCATCACCTGGTTCCGCTCCCAGTCGGAAAGCGCCATCCCTCCCGATTCCTCCAGCGTGACCGTCACCCTGAGCGGCAGCGGCAAGACCT
Organism: Burkholderiales bacterium; assembly: GCA_028868995.1. Lineage (GTDB taxonomy): Bacteria > Pseudomonadota > Gammaproteobacteria > Burkholderiales > Burkholderiaceae_C > Ramlibacter. The sequence goes on from JAGWTH010000034.1 coordinate 14,101, forward strand.
TCGCGCTCGAGGAGCCGCGGGTGCTGCTGGCCCACTACGGCGCCGGCTACTATGTGGTGGCCGGCACGCCGGAGTCGGACCCGGGGCCCTGGGAGATCAAGGTGCTGCGGCTGCAGACCAACGGCATGAAGAGGCTGTGCACGTTCAAGCGGCCGCAGTGGGTGGAGACGAAGCCGCCCGGCGGCGGGCGCACGGGATAAGCAAGGAGCAGGAGAGATGGGCATCACCCGAGGGTTCCGCGTGCTGGTCGACGAGGCCATGGCGCAGGTCAGGACCTATTCCGTGGCGCAAGTGCGCGCGCGCCTGGGCACGCCCGGGCTGCAGGTCGTGGACATCCGCGACGTGCGCGAGCTGCAGCACGAGGGCACGGTCCCCGGCTGCGTGCACGCGCCGCGCGGCATGCTGGAGTTCTGGGTCGACCCGGCCTCGCCCTACTACAAGCCGGTGTTCGGCGACGAGGGCAAGGAATACGTCCTGTTCTGCGGCGCCGGCTGGCGCAGCGCGCTCGCCACCAAGGCGCTGCAGGACATGGGCATGACCAACGTCGCCCATATCGACGGCGGCTTCACCGAGTGGAAGAAGCAGGGCGCGCCCACGCAGACGCTGGAAGAGCACAAGGCGAAGAAGCCCGCATGACGGTCGTCACGGCCGAAGGGCCTTGCCCCTGCGGCCGCCAGGATGCGCGCGGCAAGCCCCTGGCCTTCGCGCGCTGCTGCGGCCGCTACCTGGCGGACTTCGAGGGCAGGCCGGCGCCCGATGCGCACGCGCTCATGCGCTCGCGCTACTGCGCCTTCGTGCTGGAGGACGCGGACTACCTGCTGGCGACCTGGCATCCCTCGCGCCGGCCGCCCGAGCTCGCCTTCGAGCCGGGGCTCCAGTGGCTGGGCCTGGAGATTCGTGAGCACCGGGTGCTGGACGCGGACCACGAGGAGGTCGAGTTCGTCGCCCGCTCGCGCCTGGCCGGGCGGGCGCACCGGCTGCACGAGCGCAGCCGCTTCGTGCGCGAGGCGGGGCGCTGGTATTACCTGGATGGAGACCTGAAGTGAGCGTGCGATTCGACGCGGTGCTGTTCGACTGCGACGGCGTGCTGGTGGACAGCGAGGCCATCACCAACGGCGTGCTGCGCGACATGCTGGAGGAACTGGGCTGGAGCCTCACGCCGAAGGAATGCATGCGCATCTTCCTGGGCAAGGCGGTGAAGGACGAGAAGGCGCTGATCGAGGCGCACACGGGCCAGCCGCTCACCGAGGACTGGTTCGTGCGCTTTCGCGAGCGGCGCAACGAGGGCCTGATCGCGGGCGTGCGGCCGATCCGCAACGCGGTCCCCGCGGTCGAGGCGATCCACGGGCGCTTCGGCGGGCGCATCGCCTGCTGCTCCGGCGCGGACCGCTGGAAGGTGGAGATGCAGCTGCACAAGTGTGGGCTGATGCCCTTCTTCACCGGCCGCATCTACAGCGGCCACGAGATGCCGCGCTCCAAGCCCGCGCCCGACGTGTACCTGGCGGCGATGGAGCCGCTGGCCGTGGCGGCCGCGCGCTGCGTGGTGATCGAGGACACGGTCACCGGGGTCACCGCCGGCATCGCCGCCGGCGCGACCGTGTTCGGCTACAGCCCGCCCGAGGCGGGCCACGATGCCCCGGCGGCGCTGCGGGACGCGGGCGCCTCGCTGATCTTCACCGACATGGGCGAGCTGCCGGCGCTGCTCGGCTGAGGCCGGGGACGCACCGGCCGTGTGCCCGGGCGCGGAAGGTGAGCGCCTACCGACCCATCGCCGCAGCCCGGCCCATCGCGTCTTCGCGCGACACCTGCTGAAGTCTTGAGCACCCCAGCCCAAGCCGCGCCACGCCTTGGTTTGCGCGGGTTCGGCCGGCGCGCAAGAGACGGTTTGTCCACAGCGTCGGTGGATATCTTGCCGCCCCGACCCGTGAGCCAGGTCACAGCCCAGCATCCCGGATTCGCGCCCGACCCGCGGAGCCGGGGCGCCCGCGAACGGGGCGGCGGCGGGTCAATAATGAGGCTTCCATGAACCTCGACGAGACATGCGCCTTCCCCTCCTGACCGTTTCCCTGCTCGCCCTGGCCTGCGCGGCCTGCGCTCCCCAGCCCGCCGCGACCACGGCACCGGCCGGCGCCGTGCCCCAGGCGCGTGAGACCACCGGCACCGGCCGCGTCACCACGGCCAGCGGCCTCGTGTTCGAGTCCGTGCAGGTCGGCAGCGGCCCCTCGCCCAAGGCCAGCGACACCGTGACGGTGAACTACCGCGGCACCTTCCCCGACGGGCGCGAGTTCGACAGCTCCTACCGGCGCGGCCAGCCCGCTTCCTTCCCGCTGAACCGCGTCATCCCCTGCTGGACCGAGGCGGTGCAGATGATGAAGGTGGGCGGCAAGGCGCACCTCACCTGCCCGCCGGCCCTGGCCTACGGCGAGCGCGGCGCCGGCGGCGTGATCCCGCCCAACGCGACGCTGGTGTTCGACATCGAGCTGCTCGGGATCCGCTGACGCGGCCCGGGGCCGAGAGCCCGTCCGGCTGGACCGGGAATGCGTTCGCGCCCACAATCGCGCGCATGCTGACCCTCTACTACGCCCCCGGCACCTGCGCCCTCGCCTCCCACCTGGCCCTCGAAATCACCGGGGCGCCCTACGAGGCGGTGCGGCTGGACTTCAAGCTGCAGCAGCAGCGCTCGCCCGAGTACCTGCGCGTCAACCCCAGGGGCCGCGTGCCGGCGCTGGTCACGGACCGCGGCGTGCTGACCGAGACGCCGGCGCTGCTGCAGTACATCGCGCAGAGCTTCCCGGCCGCACAGCTGGCGCCGCTGGACGATGCCTTCCTGCTCGCCAAGGCCAACGAGTTCAACAGCTACCTGTGCTCCACGGTGCACGTCAACCACGCGCACAAGGGCCGGGGCTACCGCTGGGTCGAGCCGGACGACACGGCCGCCATCGAGGCGATGAAGAAGAAGGTGCCGCAGACCATGGCGGAGTCCTTCGCGCAGATCGAGGAGGGCATGCTCCAGGGCCCGTGGGTGCTGGGCGAGCGCTTCAGCACCAGCGACCTGTACCTCTACACGCTCACCCGCTGGCTGGAAGGCGACAGCGTCGACGTGAACCGCTTCCCCCGGGTGGCGGACCACATGCGGCGCATGGAAGCGCGGCCGCAGGTGCAGAAGGTCGTCGCCCTCCACAGCTGACATGTACCAGCCCTTCGACCTGAGCGGCCGCGGTGTCGTCGTCACCGGCGGCAACGGTGGCATCGGCTACGGCATGGCTCGTGCCCTGCTGGCGGCCGGGGCCAAGGTGGCGATCTGGGGCTCCCATCCCCAGAAGACCGGCAAGGCCCGGGACTCGCTGGCGCAGGAGTGCGGCGACGCCTCGCGCGTGCACGCCTTCGTCTGCGACGTGGGCGACGAGGCGCAGGTGGAGAGCGCCTTCGCCGACTCGGTGGCGGCGCTGGGCCGCGTCGACAGCTGCTTCGCCAATGCCGGCGTCTCCGGCAAGGGCACGCTGCTGACCGACATGACGCTGGAGGAGTTCCGGCGCGTGCAGCGCGTCAACGTCGAAGGCGTGTTCCTCACCCTCCGCGCCGCGGCGCGCCACATGGCGCAGCACGGCCAGGGCGGCTCGCTGGTGGCGACCGCCAGCACGGCAGCGGTGGAAGGCGCGGCGCGAAACAGCCACTACGGCGCGTCCAAGGGCGCCGTGACCTCGTTCGTGCGGGCGCTGGCGGTGGAGCTGGCCCGGCACCGCATCCGCGTCAACTCCATCCTGCCGGGATGGATCGTGACCGACATGACCGAGCACTCGGTGCACAACCCGAGATTCGCCGACGCGGTGATGCCGCGCATCCCGGCGCGCCGCTGGGGCCAGATCGACGACTTCGGCGGGATCGCGGTTTACCTCGCCAGCGACGCTTCCGCCTACGCGACGGGCGAGCAGTTCCTGATCGACGGCGGCTACACCAAGTTCTGAGTGGCCGCCGGGATGCCCGGCGCTGTGCCACAATGCTCCCAGCTCCGGGGTGTACGCCAAGGCGTGCTGAGATCCAGACCCGCGAACTTGAACCGGTTCAGACCGGCGGAAGGAGAGCTGCAGCCCTGACCCCGCGCGCGCGGTCGGGGGCCGACCCTTCGGAGCACCGATTCGCCCGCGAAGGAGCCCCCTTGCACAGCACCGCAGCGTTCCGTTATCCCCGCGTCCTGTCGATCGCCGGTTCCGATTCGGGCGGCGGCGCCGGCATCCAGGCCGACCTCAAGACCTTCAGCGCCCTCGGCTGCTACGGCATGACGGCCATCACGGCCCTCACCGCGCAGAACACCCTGGGCGTGCGTTCCATCCACGCCGTGCCCCTGCCGCACCTCGCCGACCAGATCGACGCCGTCATCGAGGACATCGGCGCCGACGCGGTGAAGATCGGCATGCTGCACTCCGCCGACACGGTGCGCACGGTGGCCTCCGCCCTGGTGCGCCATCGCATCACCAAGGTCGTGCTCGATCCCGTCATGGTGGCCACCAGTGGCGCCAAGCTGATCGACGACCAGGCCATCGCGGTGCTGGTGCGCGAGCTGTTCCCGCTGGCCACCGTGGTCACGCCCAACCTCGACGAGGCGGCGCTGCTGGTGGGCCGGCCGCTGGCCAGCGAGGCCGACATGGAGGCCGCCGCGCGCCAGCTCATCGCGCAGGGCGCGCCGGCCATGCTGCTCAAGGGCGGCCACCTCGCCGGCGACCAGGTGAGCGACCTGCTGCTGGCCCGCGACGGCGCGCCGCAGTGGATGCGCGCGCCGCGCATCCCCACGTCCAACACGCACGGCACCGGCTGCACCCTGTCCAGCGCCATCGCCAGCCATCTGGCGCTCGGTGCCGACCTCGGCGAGGCGGTCGCGCGCGCCCGCGACTACGTGCGCGGCGCGCTGGAGGCCGGCGCGCGCGTGCGCACCGGCGCCGGCAGCGGGCCGCTGAACCACGGCCATGCGCCGCAACCCATGCACCTGAAGCCGCTGTGATGGAACAGCAGGAGATCGTCGCCGCGCTGCTGGCCTTCCTGGCGCAGGACGGCTGCACCGACGCGGAGTTCGACGCCCTCGCGCTGCGCCTGTTTGCGTACCAGCACGCCAACAATGCCGCCTACCGGCGCTTCTGCCAGCTGCGCGGCGCCGCGCCGCGCACGGTGAAGGGCTGGCGCGACATCCCCGCCGTGCCGATCAGCGCCTTCAAGGAAGTGACCCTGAGCTGTGCCCCGGCCGCGAGCGCCGAGCGCGTGTTCATGACCAGCGGCACCACCCGCGGCGACGTGAAGGGGCGCCACTACCACCCGACCATCGCGGTGTGGGACGCCTCCATGACGCGCAACTTCGCGCGCCGCTTCATGCGCGGCACGGCTCGCCTGCCCATGGCCATCCTGTTCCCCGACGAGCAGGCCCTGCCCAACTCCTCGCTGGGGCACTACCTCGCCATGGCCGTGCGCGAATTCGGCACGGCCGACAGCGGCTGGTACGTCGGCCCGCAGGGCATGGACGTCGAGGGCCTCGTCGCCTGGCTGCGCCGGCACGAGGAGGGCGGCACGCCCTGCGCGGTCCTGGGCGCGAGCTGGAGCTTCGTGCACCTGATGGACGCCCTGCTGGAGCGCGGCATCGGCTTGCGCCTGCCCGCGGGCAGCCGCATCCTGGACACCGGCGGCTACAAGGGCCAGGCGCGCGAACTGCCGCTGGAGGCCTTCTACGCGGGGCTCGCCGCCAGCTTCGGCGTGCCGCGCGAGCGCTGCATCAACATGTACGGCATGACCGAGCTGAGCTCGCAGCTGTACGACGACGGCAACGCGGTCGTGCCCTCGGTCAAGTCCGGGCCGCACTGGATCCGCTCGCGCCTGGTGGATCCGCTCACCGGCCGCGAGGTGCCGCGCGGCGAGCGCGGCGTGCTGGTGCACTGCGACCTGGCCAGCTTCAACTCCTGCACCAGCATCCTCACCGAGGACGTCGGCATCGCGGTCGAGGGCGGCTTCCTGCTGCTGGGCCGCGCCGAGGGCGCGCAGGCCCGCGGCTGCTCGCTCGCGGTCGAGGAATTCCTGCAATCGACCAAGGCATGAGCATCACCTGGACCGCCGGCTACCTCCCTGGCCTCGCCGAACACGAGGTGCGGTGGCACACGCTGCCCTTCGCCTCGGGCGGCCAGTCCGTCGCCGTGCGTGTCCCCGTGCTGGCGCCGGAGCAGCTCGGCGCGCTGGCGCGCCGCGTGAAGCAGGCAGCGGCCTTCCACCTGAAGCCGTTGCCGGTGTCGCAGGTGGTCGCGATCCTCGATGAAGCGATCGCCCGCCTGCTCGACCCGAAGGATCCGGTTCGCCAGGAAGCGCAGCGCCTGCTGCCCGCCGTCACCGGCTACGACGCCGAGATGGTGCGGCTCGCGCTCACCGGCTTCCTGCAGTCCTTCCGGGCGCCGCAGCTGCACCGCTTCGTCGCCGAGGACTTCGCCAATCCCAAGGTGCTGGACGAGTTCCAGCCCGCGGCCAAGGGCGGCTTCGTGCGTGCCTTCGGCCCCGAACTGCTGGTGCACAGCTGGGCGGGGAACGTGCCGGCGCTGCCGCTGTGGAGCCTGGCCTGCGGCCTGCTGGTGAAGGCCGGCAACGTCGGCAAGCTGCCCAGCGCCGAGCCGGTGTTCGCCAGCCTGTTCGCGCGCCTGCTGGCCGAGGTGCATCCGCCGCTCGCGGACTGCCTGGCCGTGACCTGGTGGAAGGGGGGCGACGCGGCCAGCGCCGCCGCGCTGTTCGCAGAGGCCGACACCGTGCTGGCCTACGGCGGCAACGAGGCCATCGCGCAGGTGCGCGCGCAGGTGCCCGTCACCGCGCGCTTCCTCGGCTACGGCCACAAGCTGGGATTCGGCCTGGTCTCGCGCACCGCGCTCGATGCGCAGCGCGGCGTCGCCACGGCGCGGCTGGCCGCGCACGACGTCGTCCGCTACGAGCAGCAGGGCTGCTATTCGCCACACCAGTTCTTCGTGCAGCGTGGCGGCAAGGTCGACCCGCGCGCCTTCGCGCACTACCTGGCCGCGGAGCTGGCGGCGCAGCAGCAGCGCTACCCGCGCCGCGCGCTGGTGCTGGAAGAGGCGGCGGCCGTCTCGGGCTGGCGCCAGTCGGCCGAACTGAGGGCCCTGTCGGACCAGGGCTGCGAGCTGTTGGGCGCGCCCGATGCCGCCTGGGCGGTCGCCTACAGCGACGCCCCGCGCTCGCTCGCGCCGACGGCCGGCGGCCGCTGCGTGCTCGTGTGCGCGGTCGATGCGCTGGCCGAGGTGCCGCCGCTGGTGGCGCCCCATGCCCGTTTCCTGCAGACCGCCGGCGTCGCCTGCGATCCGCGCGAGCTGTTCGCCCTGGCCGAGGCGCTGGGCCGCGCCGGCGTGACGCGCATCGCCGCGCTCGGCGCCATGACCACGCCCGAGGCCGGCTGGCACCACGACGGCCGCTTCAACCTGGCCGACCTGGTGCGCATGGTGGAGATCGAGCAGTCCGCCGAGCGCGCGGCCGACCGGCTCGCGCCGTATGCGCAGGAGGACCGTCCTTGAGCCTTCTCTCGCTGCGGGACGTCCGCTTCGCCTTTCCCGGCTGGCCGCCCACGGTGGACGGCGCCGATCTGGCGGTGGAGGAGGGTGCCTTCCACTGCCTGGTGGGCCGCAGCGGCTGCGGCAAGACGACCTTGCTGAAGATCGCCGCGGGCCTGCTCGCGCCCGACAGCGGCCGGGTCGTGTTCCACGGCGGGCCGCGCGACATCGGCTTCGTGTTCCAGTCGCCGACGCTGCTGGAGTGGCTGACCGCCATCGACAACGTGCTGCTGCCGGTGTCGCTGCACCATCGCCCCACGGGCGAGGAGCGGGCGCGGGCGCTGCAGCTGCTGCAGCAGCTGGGGCTGGGCGAGCAGGCGCGCAAGCAACCGCGCCAGCTCTCCGGCGGCCAGCAAAGCCGCGTGGCGCTTGCGCGCGCCCTGATCCTGCAGCCGAAGCTGCTGCTGCTGGACGAGCCCTTCGCCGCGCTGGACGCCATCACCCGCGAAGAACTGCAGCGCGACCTGCTGGCGATGTGCCGGCGCCAGCGCACCACGGTGCTGTTCGTGACCCACGACATCGCCGAGGCGGTCTACCTGGCGGACCACGTCGACGTGGTGGAGTCCGGCCGCATCGCACAGGAGATTCCGATCGCGCTGCCCGACCGCTCGGCCGCCACCCGCTACGGCCCGGCCTTTGCCGGACTCTGCGCGCAGGTGCGCGCGGCGCTGCACCTGGAGGCGCTGGCATGACGGGCCGCGACGGCCTGCTGCGCGCCGGCTCGCTGCTGCTGGCCGTGCTGCTGCTGCTCGCGTGGGAAGGGGCCTGCCGCCTGCTGCACCTGTCGGCGCTGGTGCTGCCGCCGCCCTCGGCGATCGCGGCCGCCTTGTGGCAGGGGCTGGCCAGCGGCACGCTCTGGCCGCACCTGGGCGCGACCGCGCTGGAGCTGGCGCTGGGCCTGGCGGTCGGCAGCGTGCTGGGCTTCGCCTGCGGCGTGCTGCTGGGCGAATTCGCCGTGCTGCGGCGCCTGCTGATGCCCTACGTGGTGGTGAGCCAGGTCGTGCCCAAGCTGGCGCTGGCGCCGCTGTTCGTGCTGTGGTTCGGCTTCGGCCTGGCCCCCACCGTCGTGATCACGGCGCTGATCTGCTTCTTCCCGCTGATGGAGAACACGCTCACCGCCTTGCAGCAAGTACCGCCGGAGCGGCTGGAGCTGTTCCGCATGCTGGGCGCCAGCCGCGCGCAGACGCTGTGGCGGCTGAAGCTGCCCTCGGGCCTGCCCGCCATCCTGGCGGGCGTGCGCGTGGCCGTGGTGCTGGCGCTCGTGGGCGCCGTGGTCGGCGAGTTCATCGCCGCGAGCCGGGGCCTGGGCGCCCTGGTCATCGCCTCCCAATCCACCATGGACACCCCGCGCATGTTCGCGGTGCTGTTCCTCGTCGCCCTGCTGGGGCTCGCCGCCTACCAGGTCACGCTGGCGCTGGAGCGCCGGCTGCTGCAACCGTTCAACCGCACTTCCCAAGGAGATTCCGCATGACCCCCATCGCCCGCCGCCAGATCCTGGCCGCCCTGCTCGCCGCCCCCCTGGTGGCGCGCGCCCAGAAGGCCCCCCTGAAGAAGGTCACGGTCGCCGGCTGGAGCAAGCCCATCACCGAGATCATCCCGCTGCTGGTGGACGAGGACCGGGGCTTCTACAAGGCCCAGGGCCTGGACCTGGGGTACGTGCCCGGCGCGGGCAGCGCCGACGCCGTGCGCAACATCCTGTCCGGCCAGGCCGACGTCGCCTTTTGCGACCCGGGCACCTTCTTCGCCGCGCTGGACAAGGGCGAGCCGTTGCGCGCCATCTACGACATCTACCCGCAGAACGTGTTCAACGTGGTGTCGCTCAAGGGCAGCGGCATCACCAAGCCCGCGGACCTCAAGGGCAAGAAGATCGGCGTGTACAGCCTGGCGAGCGGCACGCGCCAGGCGCTGCAGGTGCTGCTGCACACCGCCGGCCTGAAGGAGAGCGACGTGACGGTGGTGGTCACCGGCGTGCTGAACTTCGCGCCGCTGATGCAGGGCCAGGTGGACGCGACCGCGGCCACCGACACGGGCCTGGCCATCGGCCGCCGCCGCGGCCTGCCCGACGTCAACGTGATCGAGGTGGGCAAGTACCTGCCGGTCTCCAGCGACCTGTTCGTGGTGACCGAGAAGGCCTACCGCGCCAAGCGCGACCTGCTGCAGCGCTTCCTGCGCGGCTACCGCGACGCCATGCTGTGGAGCATCATGAAGCCCGAGGAGGCCGCGCACCTGGCCGTCAAGCGCGCCATCGACGGCACCGACCCCGGCCTCAACCTCGAGATCATCAAGCTGCGCAACGCCTCGAGCGAATCCGCGCTCACGCGCAGCAAGGGCCTGGGCAGCCTGGACGTGGCCTCGCTGCAGGCCGCGGCCGACGTCTACCGCAAGCTCGGCCTGATCGCCAAGCCGCTGGACGTGGCGAAGCACGTCAGCCAGGACCTGCTGCCCGGTGCCAAGGGGGGCAAGGCGTGAATCTCGCCGGCCAGGTGGTGCTGGTGACCGGCGCCGGCCGCGGCATCGGCGCGGCGATCGCGCGCGCCTTCGCGGCGGAGCAGGCGACGGTGGCCGTCAACTACCTGCGCAACGCCGAGGCGGCGCGCCAGGTCGTGGAGCAGTGCCGCGCGGTGGGCGGCGACGCCTTCGCCGTGCAGGCCGACGTGACGCAGCGTGACGCGGCCCTGGCGCTGGTGGAGAAGGTGGTCGCGGAGGCGGGCCGCCTCGACGTGCTGGTGAACAACGCCTTCCGCGCCTACGCCTTCGATCCGGAGCAGCGAGTGCCTTTCGGCGAGCTGGACTGGGCCGGCTACCGGGCGCAGTTCGACGGCTCGGTGGGCGCGGCTTTCCACGTCTGCCAGGCCGCGTTGCCGCACTTCCGCCGCCATGCGCGCGGCAGCATCGTCAACATCGTGAGCGACCTGGTGGAGAACCCGGTCGTGCCCTACCACGAGTACACGACGGCGAAGTCGGCGCTGGTCGGCTTCAGCCGCAACCTCGCCAGCGAACTGGGTCCGCTGGGCGTGCGCGTGAACTGCGTGGCGCCGGGGCTGGTGTACCCGACCGAGGCGAGCGCGTCGACCCGCGCGCCGTTCCGCGAATCGCTGATGGCCGCGACGCCCTTGCGGCGCCTCGCGCGACCGGAGGACGTCGCCGGACCGGTGCTGTTCCTGGCCTCGCCCTGGAGCGGCTTCGTGACGGGCCAGGTGCTCTTCGCCGATGGCGGACTGGTGATGCGATGAAGGAAGAACTGCTGATCCTGGCCCTGGCCGAGGCGCAGCGGCGTGCCGGCACCCCGGGCGATGCGCCCGCCGTCGCGGCCGCGCTGCGTGCGCGAGGTGATGTCGCCGTATGCATCGTGGCGTCACGCACCGGCCTGGACTGGCTGGAAACGCGGCACGCGCGCGGCTGGCTTTCGGGCCGGGCGCCGGGCATCGCCGAATTCACGCAGGCTGCGCACGCGGCGCAGGCACGAGGCTTCGTCGCGGCCGACGCTTTGGTGCTGGCGGCGATGCGCTCGACGTACGAGCTGCCGCTGCTATCCTGGGGCGAGGAAGCGCCGGAGGCGCCGCGCTTCGCGGCGCCCGGGCGCAAGCTGGACCTCTATGCGATCGTCGACAGCGCCGCCCGCCTGCGCCAGGTGCTGGACGCGGGCGTGCGCACCGTGCAGCTGCGCATCAAGACGCCGGCCGCGCCCGACGCCGCCTGGCACGCGATGTTGCGCGAGCAGGTGGCGCAGGCGATCGCGGACAGCGCCGCCGCCGGCGCCGAACTGTTCGTCAACGACCACTGGCGGCTCGCGCGCGAGCTGGGCGGCCGCGGCGTGCACCTGGGCCAGGAGGACCTGCTGGCCCTCGGCGAGGCCGGGCGCGCCGAGCTGCGCGCCAGCGGCCTGGCCCTGGGCATCAGCTCGCACAGCCTGTGGGAGCTGGCACGGGCCCGGACCCTGTCGCCGCGCTACATCGCCTGCGGGCCGGTGTGGCCCACGCTCACCAAGGACATGCCCTGGGTGCCGCAGGGCCTGGACAACCTCGCCTGGTGGGTGCGCGCGGCCGGCGCGCCGGTGACCGCCATCGGCGGCATCCTGCAGCCGCGCGAGGTGGAAGCGGCCGCGAGCACGGGCTGCGACGGCGTGTGCATCGTGCGCGGCCTGGGCGAGGACCCGCGCCGCACGCTGCCCGCGTTCGAAGCCGCGCTGGCCGCCGGCCGCGCGCATCCGCAGCCGGACCTGCCCGCGGCGCCTCACCCGAGCCTGCCTTCCGACGCCTGAGGGGCCCGCTCCCTTCAGCTGTCCAGCTCCGGATAGCGGCGGAAGATGCCCTGCTCGCTGAAGGGGATGCGCCGCTCGCTCGCGAGGTAGGCGGCCAGCCGCTTGTTCTTCCGCGGCAGGCCCGCATGCAACGCCGCGACCATCGGCGTCTTGCGAAGGGCGCGGCGAGTCGCCTTGGGGAAGGCGTAGAGCAGCCCGTCCACCACCTGGAACAGCGACAGGTCGGCATAGGTGAGGCGCGCGCCGACCAGGCGCGGCAGCTCGCGCCTCGCGTTGCCGGCGTTGCGCTGAAGGATCGCCTCGCACCAGCCCAGGAACTTCGGCAGGCGCTCGCGCCGGAACTCCTGCGCGCGCCGCAGCGCCTCGGGCTTCTGGTCCTCGTAGTAGAGGCTGCTGCCCACCGGGTGGTGGGTGTCGTGCGCCTCGTCCACCAGGTCGGCGAGCGTCAGCTGGATCTGGTGCACCCAGAGCCGGTCCGCCTCGCCCGCGGGCACCAGCCCCAGGCGCGGGCCGAGGTACAGCAGGATGGCCGCGGTCTGGGCGACCACCCGCCTGCCGTCGACCAGGAAGGGACAGGCGAAGGGCGGCCGCTTCACGTCCTCGTCCTCCAGGTAGCGCCGCATGGCCGGCAGGCCTCCGCCCGCCTTCGGGTCGCCGCGCGCGACGTCGACGTAGGGCGCGCCCGCGGTCTCGAGCGCCAGCCGGACGAATTCCCCGCGGCCCTGGATGCCGGGCCAGTAGTGCAGTTGGTAGGCCATGCCCCACTATAGGACGGCGTACGATGGCGGGCCACAAGGAGACACGGATGAACGGTGCCCGCAGCCTCGTCGAAACGCTGATCGCCTCCGGCGTGGATACCTGCTTCGCCAATCCCGGCACCAGCGAGATGCATTTCGTGGCCGCGCTCGACCGCAGCGCCGGCATCCGCTGCGTGCTGGGCCTGCAGGAGAACGTGGTGACCGGCATGGCCGACGGCTACTGGCGCATCGCCGGCCGGCCGGCCTGCACCCTGCTGCACTGCGGCCCGGGGCTGGCCAACGGCCTGGCCAACCTGCACAACGCCCGGCGCGCGCGCAGCGGCATCGTCAACATCGTGGGCGACCAGGCCACGTACCACCGTCCCCACGATCCGCCCCTGACCGCCGACACCGCCGCGCTGGCGCGCACGGTGTCCGGCTGGGTGCGCACCAGCTCCCGGGCCGAAGAGGTGGGGCGCGACGCGGCGGCGGCCGTGCAGGCAGCGCGATCGCACCCGGGCCAGGTGGCGACGCTGATCCTGCCCGCCGACGCCTCCTGGGACGAGGGTGGTGTCGTCGCGGCGCCCCTGCCCGTGCCGGCGCCGGCCGCGATCGACCCGTCGGCGGTGGACCGGGCCGCGCGGGTGCTGCGCGAGGCCGGTGGCCAGGCCTTGCTGCTGCTGGCCGGCGCGGCGGTGCAGGCCGAGGGCCAGGCGCTCGCCTGGCGCATCGCCCGCGCGACCGGCGCGCGGCTGATGGCCGACTTCGTCAACCCGAAGCTCGCGCGCGGACGCGGCCGCCTGCCGCTGGAGCGCGTGCCCTACAAGGGCGAGCTGGCCCGCTCGGCGCTGGCGCCCTTCGACCACATCGTGCTGGTGAACGCCAAGGCGCCGGTGGGCTTCTTCGCCTACCCGGGCCAGCCTTCGACGCAGTACCGCGACGACGCCCGGCTGCACGTGCTGTCGCGGCCCGAACAGGACGCGCTGGAAGCGCTGCGCGCGCTGGCCGACGCGCTGCATGCGCCCGAGGCCGCCCTGCCGGACCCCGGCCCGCGGCCGCAGCCCGCCGCCGGCGACCCCAGCTCCGACAAGCTGGCGCAGACGGTGGCCGCCCTGATGCCGGACGATGCGATCGTTTCCGACGAGAGCGTGTCCTACGGACGCGGCTTCTACACGCACACGCATGCGGCGCCGCCGCACGACTGGCTGCACCTGGCCGGCGGCGCGATCGGCGACGGCCTGCCGGTGGCCGCCGGCGCGGCGCTGGCCGGGGGCGGGCGCCGCGTGATCGGCCTGCAGGCCGACGGCTCGGCGATGTACACGCTGCAGGCGCTGTGGACCCAGGCCCGCGAGCGCCTGCCCGTGACCACGATCCTGTTGAACAACCGCAGCTACGCCATCCTGCAGGGAGAGTACAAGGGGGTCGGGGCGACGCCCGGCCCGACCGCCCTGCGCATGCTGGACCTGGGCGACCCGGCGCTGTCCTGGGTGCAGCTGGCGCAGGGCCTGGGCGTCGAGGCGGCGCGCGCGAACACCATGGAGCAGTGCGCCGACCTGCTGCGCGCCAGCTTCGGCCGCGCCGCTCCCTTCGTCATCGAGCTGATGGTCTGAGGGTCTGCACCAAGGGCATCAACCCGGATTGACGCCCCGGCGCGCCGCTCGCTAGTCTCCTGGCCATCCCCAAGAGGAGAGGAGACACGATGCGACTGCTTTCCAGATTCGTCCCGGCCCTGGCGCTGGCGTGCGCCGCGATCGCCCTGCCGGCGGCCGCCCAGTCCGACTACCCCACCAAGCCGATCAAGTGGGTCGTCGGCTACCCGCCCGGCGGCACCACCGACCTGCTGGCGCGGCTCATGGGCCAGTACCTGTCCGTGAAGCTGGGCCAGCAGATCGTCATCGAGAACCGCGCCGGCGGCGGCAACAACATCGGCACCGAGTACGCGATTCGCTCGCCGGCCGACGGCTACACCCTGTTCCTGGTGAACCCGGCCAACGCCATCAACGCCACCCTCTATCCCAGGCTGAACTTCAACTTCCTGGAGGACATGGCACCGGTGGCGGGCATCGTGCGGGTGCCCAACGTGATGACCGTGACCAAGAAGTTCCCGGCCAACACGGTGCAGGAGTTCATCGACTACGCGAAGAAGAACCCGGGCAAGGTCAACATGGCCTCCTCCGGCGCCGGCACCTCGGTGCACCTGTCGGGCGAGCTGTTCAAGTACATGACCGGCATCGACATGAAGCACGTGCCGTACAAGGGTGCGGGACCGGCGATCAACGACCTGATCGGCGGCCAGGTCGACGTGCTGTTCGACAACATGCCCTCGATCATCGGCCACATCCGCGCCGGCTCCGTGCGGGCGCTCGGCGTCACCAGCGCGCAGCGTTCGCCGGCGCTGCCCGACGTGCCCAGCATCTCCGAGACCGTGCCCGGTTACGAGGCGAGCGCGTGGTTCGGCATGTCGGTGCCCAAGGGAACGCCGCGCGCCATCGTCGACCGCCTGAACAAGGAGGTGAACGCGGCGCTGGCCGACCCGGTGATGAAGGCCAAGCTGGCCGACCTGGGCGGCGTGCCCATCCCCGGCACCCCCGAGGAGTTCTGGGCGCTGCACCGCATGGAAACCGAGAAGTGGGCGAAGATCGTCAAGTTCTCCGGGGCGAAGGTGGAGTGAGGTCCTAGGCGCCCGCCCGCTGCAGCAACTCCTCCACCTGCGCCCGCCCGCCGGGCGTCGCCATCAGCACCAGCACGGTCCCGGGCTGCACGAGGTGGTCGTCCGGCGGGTTGAAGACCCAGCGGCCGTGTTCGTGGGTGGCCACCAGGATGTACTCGCGCGAGCGGGGCAGCAGCTGCGCCAGCGGCGTCGCGGGGTGTCCCGCCGGCACCGGGACCTCTTCCACCCGCAGGCCTTCGTCGCTGCGCAGCATCTGGTCCATGAAGCTCACCACGTGCGGCCGGATCATGGCCGAGGCGATGCGCATGCCGCCGGTGAAGTCGGGCGAGACGATCTCGTCGGCGCCCGCGCGCCGCGCCTTGTCGGCGTTGCGCACGTCGTGCAGGCGGGCGACCACGCGCGAGCGCGGATTCAGCAGCTTCACCGACAGGG
This sequence comes from Burkholderiales bacterium, assembly GCA_028868995.1. Taxonomy (GTDB): domain Bacteria; phylum Pseudomonadota; class Gammaproteobacteria; order Burkholderiales; family Burkholderiaceae_C; genus Ramlibacter. The sequence goes on from JAGWTH010000034.1 coordinate 29,779, forward strand.
CGACCATCAGGTTGTGGCTGTCGTCCCCGGTCACGGCGAACACGCCGGCGGCGTGGGTCACGCCCGCGCGCCGCAGCGCCTCGTCGTCGGCCGCATCGGCCTCCAGCCACGGCGTGTCCGGATGCTGTTCCACCCAGCGCTGCAGCACCTCCGGGTCGCGCTCCAGGACCACGAAGGGGCGCTGCGTCTTCAGCAGTTCGCGCGCGACGTTGCTGCCCACGCGGCCGATGCCGCAGACGATGTAGTGGCCCTGCAGGCGGGCGATCTGCCGTTCCATGCGTCGTCTCCGGAAGGTGGCGTTGAGGTCGGACTCGATCAGCAGCGCCAGGAAGGTCGAGAACAGGTAGCTGAGGGTGACGATGCCCACCAGCGCGATGAACACGGTGAAGAGCCGCCCGTAGGGGTGGGCGCTCAGGTCGACGACCTCCGCGTAGCCGATCGTGGCCACGGTGATGAAGGTCATGTAGAAGCTGTCGATCCAGCTGGCCGCGGGACGCCCGATCCAGTGGTAGCCCAGCGTGCCCACCAGGTGCACCAGCGTCAGCAGCACGACGCCGCGGACGAGTCCGCCGAAGTGCCGGCTGCGGGAAACCTTGCTCAAGATGGTGGGAGGGGTCTCTGGGGTGGCCGCATCATAGCCAGCCCGGCCGCCATGCCGGTTTGACCTGGCGCAGTTCAGCCTCGCAGCTGCTCGCAGGCGGCCAGGGCGGCCTCCACCATCGCGCGCACGATCGGCTCGATGCGCGAGGCGGCCTCCGGCTCCCAGTTCCAGGGCGGGGCATCGCGCATGTAGAGGTGCTGGCCCATCTCCAGCTGCACGGCATGCACCTGCTGCGCGGGCTGGCCATAGCGGCGCGTGATGGTGCCGCCCTTGAAGCGGCCGTTGACGACGTGCGTGACCTCGGGATGGCGCGCGGCCGCGGCGGCCACGGCCCGGGCGATCGAAGGGTCGGCGCTCTTGCCGTCGGCGGTGCCGATGTTGAGGTCCGGCAGCCGGCCCTCGAACAGCCAGGGGATCTCGGCGCGGATGCTGTGCGCGTCCCACAGCAGCACGTGGCCGTGCCGCGCCTTCAGCCGCGCCAGTTCCTCCTGCAGCGCGTCGTGGTAAGGCTGCCAGTACGTGGCGCGCCGGCGGGCCTTCTCCTCGGGCGAGGGCGCACGGCCTTCGCGGTACAGCGGGTCGCCGGTGAAGAAGCGGGTGGGGCACAGCTCCGTGTTGGAGGCGCCGGGATACATGGGCGTGTCGTCGGGCGGCCGGTTCAGGTCGATCACGTAGCGCGACACGCCGGCTTGCAGCACGCTGGCGCCCAGCTCGTGCGCGAAGGCGTACAGGCGGTCCAGGTGCCAGTCGGTGTCCTCCCGTTCCAGGGCGCGCGGCACGTAGTCGCCGCGCAGCTGGGGCGGGATCTCCGTGCCCATGTGGGGAATGCTGACCAGCAGCGGCACGGTGCCGCGATGCAGGTGGAAGTTCATCGTCGTCGTTCCACGATCCGGGCGCGCCGGCTCGCATCGCTGCTCCTCTCCCGGACGTCGCCGGCCGGATGGCCTGGGCTGACTCGATGCACAGGACCTGGCGATGCCGCGCCCCGATGGCGGAGACTGTGAGATTCGAACTCACGGGCGCCTCGCGACGCCGGCGGTTTTCAAGACCGCTGGGTTAAACCGCTCCCCCAAGTCTCCGGGGCAGGGGGATTCTACGAGGGCCCGCCCGAAAGCCCCCGTTCCTCAGGTCCCGCCCTTGTGCCCGAAGGCCTGGATGCGCTGCAGCGCGTTGTGCGAGATCGACGCGAAGAACAGGCTGTAGTCGAAGTCGTGGTAGATGCCGGTGCGGCTGAGGATGTCGGTGAAGGGGGCCTGGTATTCGGGCTTGACCGTCACGCCCAGCAGGCCGTCGTCCTGGCAGTCGGCCCGCTCCAGTGCCGCCACCGGCGGCGAGGGCGGCCCGCCGCGTTCGCGGGCGAAGACGGAGACGGCGCCGGGGGAGGGAGCCTGGCCGCCGGGCTGCCAGGTCAGGGGATTGACGCACACCAGGGGCCGGCCGGCGATGGGCTGGTAGCGCCCGTCCCACCAGATCACGGCTTCCTTCAGGCGCCTTTCGTCCACGTAGTCCATGCGCACCGTGTTCCAGCTCACCACGCAGCGCGTGGCCGTGGCCGTGGCGCAGACCGGCAGCCCCCGGGCCTCGATCGCGCGCGGCAGCGCCACGCCCACCAGGTACGCGGCCACCATGCGCGCCTGCAGGGGCGTGCCGATGATCTTCTCCTGCAGAAGCCGCAGGGCGTGGATCGATCCCTGCGAATGGGAGGCGAGGATGAAGGGCCTGCCATCCAGGCCCGCGAGGAAGGCGTCGAAGGCCCTCGCCACGTCGGAATAGGCCAGGTCGTCCACCGCGTAGGCCGCAGCCGAATTCGTGGTGATGGCTTTCAGCGTGGCCTGGCGGTAGCGTGGCGCCCACAGGTCGCAGCAATCGGCGAAGGCGCCGGCCTGGAACCGCAGCACGGCGTCATTGACGCGGCCGACCAGGCCGCCTTCGTCGTGGCGGGCGTTGCCGATGACCGGAAGCAGGTAGGAGGTGGGGTGGACGAAGAAGACGGCGACGGATTTCGATGCCGGCTGCGAGCGGGCGAGCCAGGCGTCGGCGGAGGCGTAGTCCGGGGCCGGCGCGGCGGTCGCCAGGCCCAGGCGCAGGGCGGCGGCCAGGCCCAGGAGGAGGCACCAGGCGCTGCGAGTCCTCATCACGCCGCCTGCAGCATCCCCCGCTGCTCGATGAAGCGCACCACCTCGGCCAGGCCCTCGCGGGTCTTGAGGTTGGTCATCACGTAGGGCTTGTCGCGGCGCATGCGCTTCGTGTCCGCCTCCATCACGCCGAGGTCGGCGCCGACGTAGGGGGCGAGGTCGGTCTTGTTGATCACGAACAGGTCGCTCTTGGTGATGCCGGGGCCGCCCTTGCGCGGGATCTTCTCGCCGGCGGCGACGTCGATCACGTAAATGGTCAGGTCCGACAGCTCGGGGCTGAAGGTGGCCGCGAGGTTGTCGCCGCCCGACTCCACGAACACCACGTCGGCGTCGGGGAAGTCGCCCAGCATGCGGTCGATGGCCTCGAGGTTGATCGAGGCATCCTCGCGGATCGCGGTGTGCGGGCAGCCGCCGGTCTCCACGCCCAGGATGCGCTCGGCCGGCAGCGCGCCGCTGACGGTGAGCAGGCGCTGGTCCTCCTTGGTGTAGATGTCGTTGGTGATGGCGACCAGGTCCCAGCGCTCGCGCATGGCCTTGCACAGCATCTCCAGCAGCGTGGTCTTGCCGGAGCCGACGGGCCCGCCGATGCCCACGCGCAGGGGCGGCAGCTTCTTGGTGCGGTTCGGAATGTGGTGCAGCGCGGAGGTCATGAGCGGAACAGGCGGGAGTACTGGGTTTCGTGGCGGGCCGAGAGGATGGCCAGCATGGGGGTGAAGGACTGGCGGTCGTCATCGCCCAGCGCGAGCGCGTGGTCCACGGCAGCGGGGATCTCGCTCGCCAGCCGCGCGAGGATGCGCTGGCCGGCGGACTGGCCCAGGGGCACGGACTTGATGGCGGCCTGCATCATGTTCTCGGACCACGCGAAGGCGTAGGAGAGGGTGATCTGGCGCGGGGAGGCGTCGGTGGGCGCGGCGGCGATGGCGTAGGCCACGGGATAGGTTGCGGGCGGCGCCGAGGCGGCCGGGTCCAGGGACTTCCTCCACTCCCCGAGCGAGCGTCCCATCTGCTCCGTCTGCTGCCGCAGCTCGCTCGTCTCGCGTGTCTGCCGCACCCAGGCATCGAGCGCTGCCAGCCGTTCGCCGTCCTGCGCTCGCGCCGCCGCGACCGCGCTCGCCACCACCCCGAGGTCCGACCGCGCCAGGCTCGCATGCAGCTGCTGCGCGAGCCATTCGCCGGCGCTGGCCTCGTCGTGCACGAGGCCGGCTTCCACCGCCGCTTCCAGCCCTTCCGAATAGGAAAAACCGCCGACCGGCAGTGCCGGCGAGGCGAGCCAGATCAGCCGCAGCAGGGCCGCGTCAGTGATCGTGCCCGTGGTCGTGGCCGTGGTGCTCGTGTCCATGCTCGCCCGGGTCGTGGCCGCAGTGGTCGTGGTCGTGGTCATGCCCGTGGTGCGCAGGGCCGCCGGCCGAATAGGCGCCGGCTTCCGGCTCGAAGGGCGCGTTCGTCTCGATCACCACCAGGTGCATGTGGCGCAGCATGTCGGCCAGCACGTGGTCCGGCTCGATCTTCAGGTGGTCGGGCTTGAGCTCGATCGGCACGTGCCGGTTGCCCAGGTGGTAGGCGGCGCGGATCAGGTCGAACACCGTGCCGCGGTCGGCCACGTGCTGGATCAGCATCACCGGCTGCGGCGCCGCGGTCACGCGGATCAGGGAGCCGTCCTCGGCCACCAGCACGTCGTTGCCGCGCACCACGGTGCCGCGCGGCAGGAACACGCCCAGCCGGCGGCCGTGCGAATCGGTGGCCTCGAAGCGGCTCTTCTGGCGCACGTCCCAGTCCAGTTCAACGGTCGACGCGCGCTTCAGGAGGGCCGGGGCGAGGCCCTGGCCCTGGGGCAGGAGTTTGGAGACTTGCAGCATCGGGCCAGTCTACGCCGGGCCGCTGGTCAGCGCCCCGGCTTCGCGCCGAGGGCGGTGAGCAGCCCCAGGCCGATGAAGGAGGTGCCGGCGATCCGGTGACCCCACAGGGCGGGCCGCGCGGCGCGGGCGAGGCGCGGCGCCACCAGGCTCGCGGTCAGCACGTACAGCAGGTCGGTGCAGCAGGCGATGCCCACGAACACGCTGCCCAGCGCCAGGCTCTGGACCAGGGCGCCGGCGTGGCCGTCCATGAACTGCGGCAGGAAGGCCGCGAAAAACAGCGAGGTCTTGGGGTTCAGCAGGGCGACCACGAAGCCGTCGCGGAAGACGCGGCGCAGGGGCTGCGCGCGCACCACCGGCGCGGCGGCATCGGCGGCGGGGGCCGAGCGCCACATGCGCACGCCGAGGTAGATGAGGTAGGCGGCGCCGGCGAACTTCACCACCGTGAAGGCCAGGGCCGACACGGCGAACAGCGCCGCCAGGCCCAGCGCCGCCGCGATCGCGTTGGACAGGTTGCCCAGCGCGACGCCGACCACCGAAGCGAAGCCGCTGGCGCGCCCCTGCGCGAGGGTGCGGGCGACGATGTAGACGACGGCCGGCCCGGGCGTGAGCGCGAGCACCAGGCTCGCGGCCACGAAGGCCAGCAGCAGCGGGGTGGCGGGGAGCATGCCGCGATCCTAGAACAGGAAGTAGCGCTGCGCCATCGGCAACACCTTCGCCGGCTCGCAGGTGAGCAGTTGCCCGTCGGCACGCACGGCATAAGTCTGGTGGTCGATCTCCATCGTCGGCAGATAGTCGTTGTGGACCAGGTGCTGCTTGCGGATGCGCCGGATGTCGCGCGCGGCCGCCACGTTCTTCGCGAGGCCGTAGCGGTCCTTCACGCCCTCGGCCAGGCCGGCCTGCGACACGAAGGTGATCGAGCCGCGCTGCAGGGCGCCGCCGAAGCTGCCGAACATGGGCCGGTAGTGCACCGGCTGCGGCGTCGGGATGGAGGCGTTGGGGTCGCCCATGGCGGCCATCGCGATGAAGCCGCCCTTGAGGATCAGCGCGGGCTTGACGCCGAAGAAGGCCGGCTTCCACACCACCAGGTCGGCCCACTTGCCCGGATCGATCGAGCCGACCTCGTGGGCGATGCCGTGCGCGATGGCCGGGTTGATCGTGAGCTTGGCGATGTAGCGCTTCGCCCGGAAGTTGTCGTTGCGTTCGCTCTCGCCCGGGAGCTTGCCGCGCTGCAGCTTCATCTTGTGCGCGGTCTGCCAGCAGCGCAGGATCACCTCGCCCACCCGGCCCATGGCCTGCGAGTCGGAGCTGAACATGCTGATGGCGCCCAGGTCGTGCAGGATGTCCTCGGCCGCGATGGTCTCCTTGCGGATGCGGCTCTCGGCGAAGGCCAGGTCCTCGGGGATGGAGGCGTCGAGGTGGTGGCACACCATCAGCATGTCGACGTGCTCGTCGAGCGTGTTGACGGTGTAGGGCATCGTCGGGTTGGTCGACGAGGGCAGGAAGTTGGGCTCGCCCACCACCCGCAGGATGTCCGGGGCGTGGCCGCCGCCCGCGCCCTCGGTGTGGAAGGCGCAGATGCCGCGGCCCTTGGTGGCGGCGATGGTGTCCTCCACGAAGCCCGACTCGTTGAGCGTGTCGGAGTGGATCGCCACCTGGATGTCCAGTTCGTCGGCCACGTCCAGGCAGTTGCTGATGGCCGAGGGCGTGGTGCCCCAGTCCTCGTGCAGCTTCAGGCCGATGACGCCGGCGCGTACCTGCTCGCGCAGGGCCTCGGGCCGGCTGGCGTTGCCCTTGCCCATGAAGCCCAGGTTCATCGGGAAGGCATCGGCCGCCTGCAGCATGCGCTCGATGTTCCAGGGCCCGGGCGTGCAGGTGGTGGCGAAGGTGCCGGTGGCCGGGCCGGTGCCGCCGCCGAACATGGTGGTGATGCCCGAGGCCAGCGCCTCCTCGATCTGCTGCGGGCAGATGAAGTGGATGTGGGTGTCGATGCCGCCGGCCGTGACGATCGAGCCCTCGCAGCTGATGATCTCGGTGCCCGGGCCGATGACGATGTCCACGCCCGGCTGGGTGTCGGGGTTGCCGGCCTTGCCGATGGCGGCGATGCGGCCGTCCTTCAGGCCGATGTCGGCCTTGACGATGCCCCAGTGGTCGAGGATCAGCGCGTTGGTGAGGACCGTGTCCATGGCACCCGCTGCGCGCGTGCGCTGCGACTGCGCCATGCCGTCGCGGATGGTCTTGCCGCCGCCGAACTTGACCTCCTCGCCGTAGCCGCCGGCGCGCAGGGTGTAGTCCTCCTCGACCTCGATCACCAGGTCGGTGTCGGCCAGGCGCACGCGGTCGCCCTTCGTGGGCCCGAACATCTCCGCGTAGGCGCGGCGGGGGATGGTTGCCATGTTCTAGATTCTTCCCTGGACGAGGCCGCGGAAGCCGTGGACCACACGGTCGCCGGCGTAGTCGACCAGTTCCACCGTGCGCTGCTGGCCCGGCTCGAAGCGCACCGCGGTGCCCGAGGGGATGTTCAGCCGCATGCCGCGCGCGGCGGCGCGGTCGAACCGCAGCGCGCCGTTGGTTTCTGCGAAGTGGTAGTGCGAGCCGACCTGGATCGGCCGGTCGCCGGTGTTCTGCACGACCACCACCGCCGTGCGGCGGCCGGGGTTGAGGGCCAGGTCGCCCGGCTCGGGGAGCAGTTCGCCCGGGGTCATCGTGGCGTCCTCAGGCCAGCCGCAGCAGCAGCGAGGCGCCCAGCAGGGCGACGGCGCCGCCGGAAGCCTGGGCGATCCACGCACGGCGGTTGCGGACCAGGCCGCCCAGCGCGATGCCCGCGGCATGCAGGGCCGCGGTGGCGACCACCATGCCGGCCAGCGGGGCGATGGCGCCGTCGCCGGCCAGTTCCATGCCGTGGGCGGCGCCGTGGAAGAAGGCGAAGGCGCCGGTCAGTGCCGCGGCAGCGACCAGCGGCAGGCCGGTGCGCGTGGCCACCAGCAGCCCCAGCACCAGGACCGAGGCCGCGATCATCGGTTCGACCGCGGGCACCGCGAGTCCGGCCACCGCGGCCGCGGCGCCGGCCGTGAGCAGCGCCACGAAGGCCGCGGGCGCGACCCACGCGGGCCGCACCGCCAGCGCGCTCCAGAAGCCCACGGCCAGCATCGCCGCGAGGTGGTCCGCGCCGGTGAAGGGGTGGACCAGGCCGTCGAGGAAGGTGGCGTGGTGGTGGGGCGTCGTGCCCATGTGGGCCGAGGCGGTGCCGGCGAGGCCCAGGGCGAGCAGCAGGACGAGGAGGTGATGGGGCTTGCGCATGGTGTCGCTCTTCTTCAGACGATGGGTTGATGGACCGTGACCAGCTTGGTGCCGTCGGGGAAGGTGGCTTCCACCTGGATTTCCGGGATCAGCTCCGCGACGCCGTCCATGACGTCGGCGCGGGTGAGCACGGAGCGGCCTTCGCTCATGAGCTGCGCGACCGACTTGCCGTCGCGCGCCCCCTCCATGACGGCCGCCGAGATCAGCGCCATCGCTTCCGGGTAATTGAGCTTCAGCCCGCGCGCCTTGCGGCGCTCCGCCAGCAGGGCGGCGGTGAACAGCAGCAGCTTGTCTTTCTCGCGGGGGGTGAGTTCCATCGGGGGATGGTATTGCAACTGTCGTGCCCGGAGGGAGTCTTCGCTCCGGCACGGAAGATGCACTTCCCCTGCGTGAGCCGGCCCCTCCCCCTGCAACCCGCCCCCCTGGACGACGCGCCGCAGCGCGTGGTGAAGGTGCGCCGCGACTACAACAGCTGGGTCGCGCGGGAGACCATGGAGGACTACGCCCTGCGCTTCACGCCGCAGCGCTTCCGCAAGTGGTCCCCCTGGCGGGTGGCCAACACCGCCTTCGGCGCCGCCTCCTTCCTGATCCTGGAGGCTGTCGGCGCGACGCTGCTGGTGCAGTACGGCTTCGTCAACGCCTTCTGGGCCATCGTGGCCACCGGGCTGATCATCTTCCTGGCCGGCCTGCCGATCAGCATCTACGCCGCCCGCTACGGCGTGGACATGGACCTGCTCACGCGCGGCGCCGGCTTCGGCTACATCGGCTCCACGCTCACCTCGCTGATCTACGCCTCCTTCACCTTCATCTTCTTCGCGCTGGAGGCGGCGGTGATGGCCTACGCGCTGGAACTGGCGCTGGGCATCCCGCCCACCTGGGGCTACCTGGTGTGCGCGCTGGTGGTGATCCCGCTGGTGACCCATGGCGTCTCCGCCATCAGCCGGCTGCAGGTGTGGACCCAGCCGCTGTGGCTGGTGATGCTGGTGGTGCCTTTCGCCTACGTGCTGGCGCGCGATCCTGGTGCCTTCGCCGGCATCACGCACTACATGGGGGAGAAAGCCAGGGATTCTGGCTTCGATCTGCACCTGTTCGGTGGGGCGCTGACGGTGGGCATCGCCCTCATCACGCAGATGGGCGAGCAGGCCGATTACCTGCGCTTCATGCCGGCGCGCACCGCGGCCAACCGGCGAGCCTGGTGGGCGGGGGTGCTGGTGGGCGGGCCGGGCTGGGTGTTCCTGGGGGTGGTGAAGATGCTGGGCGGGGCGCTGCTCGCCTACCTGGCGATCCGGCACATGGTGCCCGCCGAGCGCGCGGTGGACCCGAACCAGATGTACCTGGCCGCCTACGAGTACGTGTTCCCGCGCTACGGGTGGGCGGTGGTGGCGACGGCGCTGTTCGTCGCGATCTCGCAGCTGAAGATCAACGTCACCAACGCCTATGCGGGGTCGCTGGCCTGGTCCAACTTCTTCTCGCGCCTGACGCACAGCCATCCCGGGCGGGTGGTGTGGGTGGTGTTCAACACCCTGATCGCCTTCATGCTGATGGAGATGGACGTGTTCCAGGCGCTGGGCGACGTGCTGGGCCTGTATTCCAACATCGCCATCGCCTGGATCATGGCGGTGGTGGCGGACCTGGTGGTGAACAAGCCGCTGGGCCTGTCCCCCCCGGGCATCGAGTTCAAGCGCGCGCATCTCTACGACATCAACCCGGTGGGCGTGGGCTCGATGGCGCTGGCCTCGTCGCTGGCGATCGCCGCCTACCTGGGGGTGTTCGGACCCACGGCCCGGGCCTTCTCGGCGCTGATCGCCATGGGCGTGGCCTTCGTCGCGGCGCCCGCGATCGCCTGGGCGACCGGCGGCCGCTACGCCATGGCCCGCGCGCCGGAGGGGCGGTATCGCCGCTACGGCACGCGCCGCTGCGTGATCTGCGAGCGCGACTACGAGGGGCCGGACATGGCGCACTGCCCCGCCTACCAGGGCCCCATCTGCTCGCTGTGCTGCACGCTGGACGCGCGCTGCGGCGACCTGTGCAAGCCCCAGGCGAGCCTGGCGGCCCAGTGGTCGGCCACGCTGCGCACCCTGCTGCCGCGGCGCGTATGGCCCTACCTCGACACCGGCCTGGGCCACTTCCTGCTGCTGATGCTGGTGATCGCGCCGCTGCTGGGCGCGCTGTTCGGGGTGCTGTACCACCAGGAGCTGCAGTCCGACCAGCACGTGGCGGTGGCGGCGCTGCGCGCCACCTTCCTCAAGGCCTATTTCGCGCTGCTGCTGGTGGCCGGCATCGTCGCCTGGTGGCTGGTGCTGGCGCACAAGAGCCGGCAGGTGGCGCAGGAGGAGTCGAACCGGCAGACGCACCTGCTGATGCGCGAGATCGACTCCCACCGCCAGACCGACCAGGCGCTGCAGCAGGCGCGCCAGGCGGCCGACCAGGCGCGGCATGCCGCCGAACAGGCCAACCACGCCAAGAGCCGCTACATCAGCGCCATCAGCCACTAGCTGCGCACACCGCTCAATTCCATCCTGGGCTATGCGCAGCTGATGGGCGAGGACGCGGCGATCCCCGCGCACCGCAAGCACGCGGTGCACGTCATCAAGCGCGGCGGCGAGCACCTGCTGTCGTTGATCGAGGGCACGCTGGACATCGCCCGCATCGAGTCGGGCAAGCTCACGCTCAACGTCAAGCCCACGCGCTTCGCCGACTTCGTGCACGAGCTCGCCGCGCTGTTCGAGGTGCAGGCCGCGGCCAAGGGGCTCGCCTTCCACTTCGAGGCCGAGGGCGCGCTGCCGGAGGTGGTGCGCGCCGACGAGAAGCGGGTGCGCCAGATCCTGATCAACCTGCTGGGCAACGCGATCAAGTTCACGGCCCAGGGCCGGGTGGTGTTCCGTGTGCGGCATGCGCGCGAGATGGCGGTGGTGGAGGTGGAGGACACCGGACCGGGCCTCACGCCGAGGGAGCTGTCGCACATCTTCGAGCCGTTCGCGCGCGGCGCCAGCGCCGGCGGCTCGGCGCCGGGCGCGGGCCTGGGCCTGACCATCGCCAAGATGCTGACCGACCTGATGGGCGGCGAGCTCTCGGCCACCAGCACGCCGGGCCAGGGCTCGGTGTTCCGGGTGCGCCTGTTCCTGCCCGAGGTGCATGCGCCCGCCATGGCGACCGAGGCCGCACGCCGGCCGCGCCGCGGCTACGAGGGAGCGCGCCGGCGCATCCTGGTGGTGGACAACGAGGAGGCCGACCGCGAGCTGCTGGTGGCCCTGCTGGAGCCGCTGGGCTTCGAGCTGCGCAGCGCCGCCAGCGGCCACGATGCGCTGGACCTGCTGGCCGCCGGCCTGCAGCCCGACGCGATCCTGATGGACCTGGCCATGCCCGGCATCGACGGCTGGGAGACCATCCGGCGCATCCGCCGCATGGCGCAGGGGCAGGCGAAGATCGCCGTGGTGTCGGCCAACGCATTCGACAAGGGGCTGGACAACGACGCCGGCATCCGCGCGGAGGACTTCATCCTCAAGCCCGTGCGCCACAGCGAACTGCTGGACTGGCTGGAGCGGCAGCTGGCGCTGCGCTGGGTGGACGAACCCGCGGCGCCCGCGCCCGCCCCGGCACCCGCCCCGCCGGGAGCCTGGGCCTGGCCGCGCGCCGAGCTGCTGGCGCCGCTGCGCGACGCGGTGCAACTGGGTTACTACCGCGGCATCCTGAACCAGCTGGAGGCGATCGACGCGGCGCAGCCCGAGTGCGGCGCCTTCACGCGCGAGATGCGCGAGCTGGCCCGCCAGTTCCGGTTCGAGGCGATGGTGCAGGCCCTGGCGCGGGCGCAGCCCGAAGGAGCGGTTCGATGAATGCGATGCTGCAGCGCGGCGACAGCGACGTGGTCCTGGTGGTGGACGACGTGCCCGACAACCTCTCGGTGCTGCACGACGCGCTGGACGAATCGGGCTACACGGTGCTGGTCGCCACCAGCGGCGAGGCGGCGCTGCAGCGCGCGGCCCGGGCGCTGCCGGACATCGTGCTGCTGGACGCCATGATGCCGGGCCTGGACGGCTTCGAGACGGCGCGCCGGCTCAAGGCGCAGGCGCGGACGGCGCACATCCCCATCATCTTCATGACGGGCCTGACCGAGACCGAGCACCTGGTGGCGGCGCTGGACGCGGGCGGCGTCGACTACGTGACCAAGCCGATCAAGCCCAAGGAGGTGCTGGCCCGCATGGGGGTGCACCTGCAGAGCGCGCGCCTGGCCCGCCAGACGCGCAACGCGCTGGACGCCTTCGGCTACGCCAGCATCACGGTGCGCCCGAGCGACGGCCGCCTGATGTGGCAGACGCCGCTGGCGCGCGACCTGCTGCAGGCCTACTACGGCACCAGCGCCCCCGAGACGCCGCCGGCCATCCTGCAGTGGCTGCGCCGCCACCTGGCCGACGCCGAGCGCCAGATCGAGCCGCCGCGCCTGCAGGCGGAGCAGGGGGCGCGCCGCCTGTCGATCCGCCTGCACCAGCAGACCGGCGACGACGATTGGCTGATCGTCATGCGCGAGGTGTCGGACGCCGCGATCATCGAATCCATGAGCCTCGCCTTCAAGCTCACGGCGCGCGAGGCCGAGGTGCTGTACTGGGTGGTCAAGGGCAAGATCAACCGCGACATCGGCGACATCGTCGGCGCCAGCCCCGCGACGGTGAAGAAGCACCTGGAGCGGGTGTTCGCGAAGCTGGGGGTGGAGACGCGCACCGCGGCGGCGGGCATGGCGCTGAACCGCATCCGGCAGCTGCATCCGCAGTTCGAGGGCTGAGGCAGGGCGCCGGCGTCCGCCGCCGGCATATGATCCGGATCATCCGCCCGGCGCCGTCCGCGATGCGAGGATCGGGCCCCCCTCCCTGAATCTGCCTCCATGATCAAGACGAATTTCCTGGCAGCCGTGGCCGCCGGCGCCCTGGCGCTCGCCCTCGGCGGGTCATCGATCGCCGCCGCCGACGAGCCGGCGCAGCACCACCCCGCGCACATGGGCATGGCGCCGACCGCGGCGCCGGCCGCCGACACCCGGCAGCTGGTGCGCTTCCCGGAACCCCTGCGCACGCACGAGCTGCAGAACATGCGCGACCACCTCCTGACGCTGGGCCGCATCCAGGATGCGCTGGGCCAGGGCCGGTTCGACGAGGCCAGCGAGCTGGCCGAGACGCGCCTGGGCATGACCTCGCTGCCGCTGCACGGCACACACGAAGTGGCTCCGTACATGCCGGAAGGCATGCAGGAGGCCGGCACCGCGATGCACCACAGCGCCAGCCGGCTGGCCATGACGATCAAGGACGCCTCGGTCACGGGCGACCTCAAGCCCGTGCTGGCCGCCCTGGCGAACCTGAACCAGGCCTGCGTGGCGTGCCACGCCAGCTACCGGCTGCAATAAGCCAGGGCCGGGATGCACGCGGCCGCGCCCGATCGTCCCGGCAGAGTGTCGGCGGCCGGTGATTTCCCCGGGGGCTTCCCGGCGTCCCTGCGCGCGAGCGCCATCCGGAAGTCCCATGCCGAGGGCGCCCTCGTGTTCAGGATGGGCAGCCGCACCCACTCCGTCTTCTACGTGGAAAGCGGCCGGGTGAGGCTGCTGCGCTTCGGCCGGGCCGGCGAGGAGGTCGTGCTGCACGACGCCCGCCCCGGCGATTTCTTCGCCGAGGCTTCCCTGGACAGCACCAGGTACCACTGCGACGCCGTCGCGAGCGAGCCGACCGTGCTGCTGCAGGTGCCGGCGGATGCGCTGAAGGCGCTGCTCGCATCGGATCCGGAGTTCGTGCGCGAGTGGGTCGGGCTGCTGGGCCGGCAGCTGCGGGCCGCCCGCGCGCGGCTGGAACGGCTGTCCCTGAAGGGGGCCCGCGAGCGGGTGCTGCACCTGCTGCTGTCGGAAGGGCGCGGGCCCCGCTCGGAACTCGTGCTCGCCGGCACCCTCAAGGACCTCGCGCGGGAGCTCGGCCTCACCCACGAGGTGCTCTATCGGACGCTGGCCGCGCTCAAGAGCGAAGGGGTCATCGAGCGGGACGAGCGGGCGCTGCGCCTGGCGCGCTGAACTCGCGCGACCTGCCGCGCCCGGGTGCGCAGGGCCTGCCGACGGTGCGCCCCCGCTTCCGCTAGGGCCGCTCCGGCCGCTCGGGCCTTTCGCCGCGCGCCGGCGCCGCGTTGCGCTGCCCTTGCGGGTGCGCGGCGGGCGGGTTGCGCTGCATGTGCGGACCCGGCCCGGCTTGCGGCCCTGGGGCCGGGTGCGCCTGCGGCGCCGGGCCGAC